>NZ_JBNYXP010000010.1:0-172367 GCF_051380725.1 Janthinobacterium glycogeni
AAGCCTTGCTACCCGCATCGCGGATAGGGAGACTAAAACCACCGCGCCGGCACGGAGGAAGCCATGTGCATAAAAATGATGCTCTGCAGTGAACTGCCTGTGACCCAGGCATGGTGTATCGCTGCGATGGAAACCGCGTTTGGGCCGGCCTATCGCATGGCCCCAGGGGCCGCCTGTATGTCTCCCCTGGACACACCCCTGATACACAACGGCATTGCAATGATCGTGATCGAGCAGGTATCGAGGTTCGCCCCGAAGGATGTCCGGCAACTGATCAAGTGGTGCCATGCCCACGACAAGGCTCTGCTGGTGTGCGGAGCGTTGTCTGAGGAAGAGCGGGAAACCTACGGATTAAGCCATTGCATCGCGATTGACATCACTGCCCTACACGCGCCGGTATGTATTCACTGGACGTCCTGCGCCGGCACGCTCCAGCTGTTCGAAGAAATGTTCATACCTACGCTGAAAACCGTCCAGCGGACCGCCCATCTCTACTGTTCCGGGCTACGCTGCCGGCACCATCGTCGTAGAGAGGTAACAGGTACTCAGCGGATACAGACACCTATGAAGGGACCGGAGCGCAGGAAAAGTCCCATAGTCCATTCGCATGCCAACGCTTTCCCACATGACCACGACCAATCGGCCACACGCCACTGACGGCCGCCGCGACAGCATCCATCAATTGCCGTGAAATGCCACCAAAATATGCCTGTTTTCAACTTGATGACCACGATCAGCGCAGCCACCATGGCTCAGGATCATCCGTCATCCGTCATCGGTCACGCAGACAACTCATCATGAAATACATCTCCCCTTCGAACCATTTGCCGTCTGCCACCATGATGCATCCTGCAGTTGGCCAGCGGGCATTCACCGACGAGGAGGCCGATCACCATATGGATTGCCCAATGGATCACGCGCGGATTTCATTGGATATGACGCTGCTGGCAACGGATACTAGGATCAGAAACTCAAAATAATGAACGTGCAGCGCTGGCGCGGCACACCAGACGATGGAGGCTCAGATGGAACATCCCGTGACGTGGGTAAAAATCAAAAAATACGTCGAACTCACCGGCGATACTGCGGCCGCCGTGCACGCCAGACGGCGTTCCGGCAAGTGGTGCGACGGCATACAATGCAAGGTCGTCGATGAAATGCTTTGGGTCAATCTCGTTGCCGCAGAAAAATGGGTGGAGACATGGGGGCAAAGAACAGCGGTACGGGCATAGAACTGCGCAAGGGAGCGCGCTCGGAAACGATACGCATCGTATTCCAGTACCAGGGGAAACGCTGCCGAGAGCCACTGAAGCTCGAACATACACGCAACAACATCGCCTACGCCAGGCGCCTACAGAATGCCGTGGTCAATGCCATCGAACGCGGCACCTTTGTGTACGAGGAATTCTTTCCCGATTCGCTCACCATCCGGCGCCAAAAGCAGGCCCAGGCCAACGCGCAGGCTGCAGCTGCCGCGCAGGCCAGTCCACCAGTGCTCGTGGGCGATCTGCTGCGCGACTACCTGCTGATCGCCAAGCGCAACCTGGAATTGTCGACCTACAATTGCTATCAGCAGGTGGCGAATAATCACCTGTTTCCGCAATGGGAAGACAAGCCGGCCACCGAACTGACCACGCGCGACCTGCGCAAGTGGATCATGGGCATGAACGGCAAGAGCAAGACCATCCAGCTCATCCTGACCCCGATGCGCAACGCCATCGAGCTGGGTGTGACCGAAGGCGACCTGGAGTCCAATCCCTTCGACAGCATCAAGCTGGGCAAACTGCTGCCGCGCGATCAACGCGTCAGCAAGTTCAAGGCCGACCCTTTCAATATTGATGAGATGGAACTCATCCTGAATGCCTGCAATCGCGACGAAGAGCGCAACATGCTGCAGTTTGCCTTCTGCACCGGCATGCGCCCATCCGAATATATCGCGCTGCAATGGCCGGCCGTGGACGAGCAACACCACCAGGTCAACGTAGCCGGGGCATTCGTCGATGGCGAAATGAAGGACCGCGCCAAGACGCTGAGCGGCCTGCGCACAATCGACATGCGCTGCGGTGCGCTTGGCGCACTGCTGGCGCAGCGTGCGCTGACGGGAGCCGGTGCGGGCACGGTGTTCCTGCATCCACGCAGCGGCAAGCCGTGGCAGGGAGACAAACCCATTTACAACTGCTGGAAGCGCATCATCAAGGCCAGCGGCGTGCGCTTCCGCAACCCCTACCAGACACGCCACACCTTCGCCTCCAACCTGCTCATGCTCGGCGCGCTGCCGCTGTATGTCGCCACGCAAATGGGCCATGCGGACACGACCATGATCGTGCGCACCTACGGCAAATGGATCGCCGCAGGCCTGGACCATGGACGCAGGGAACGGCTGCTGCGCCTGTACGCGCAGACGAACCCGCTGCGGGCGGATGAATTCCCGAAATACAATTAACTATAGCTGGATATGCAAACGGCCGCAGGAAGCGGCCGTCTTGTTTGGGGCAGGACAATGGACGAAAAACCCATTGCCCCAAGTTTGCCCCAAGTTCGTATTTCGACAAGACGTGAAATCCTAAGTCATTGAATACAAACGAAAATTTTGGTGGGAAGTGCAAGTTTCGAACTTGCGACCCCTGCAGTGTGAATGCAGTGCTCTACCCCTGAGCTAACCTCCCGAAGCGAGGCGAATTATCGCATAGGTGTTGCGGCATCTGCAAGGGCTGGCAAGAGGAAATTTGCCATGCGCCGCTTTTTTCTCAGGCGGCCGCTGGCGTCGACGTGACGGCGGTCCAGATGCACTGGCCTTTGGCGGCCTTGTCGAGGCCGGCGATGGTGGCTTCGTGGGCGGCGAGCTCTTCGGCCGTGGCGCTCTGGAAGATGACTTCGGCCAGGGGCACGATTTCCAGCACGGCGCCGTCGGCGGCCACTTCCACTTCCTCTTCCATGCTCAGGCTGTTTTGCCCGCGCGTCATGGCCAGGTAGACGTCGGCCAGCAATTCGGAGTCGAGCAGCGCGCCGTGCAGCTTGCGGTGGGCGTTCGAGACGCCGTAGCGGTCGCACAGGGCGTCGAGCGAGTTGCGTTTGCCGGGATGCATTTCCTTCGCCTGCACCAGGGTATCGATCACGCCAACCACTTGTTCATGCACGGGCGGCAGATTCAGGCGCTTGAATTCCGCGTTGAGGAAGCCGATATCGAACGGGGCGTTGTGGATGATCAGTTCGGCGCCAGCAATGTAAGCACGGAATTCATCGGCGATTTCCGCGAATTTCGGTTTGTCGCTGAGGAATTCCGTCGTCAAGCCGTGGACGGCCAGCGCACCCTCTTCCGAATCGCGCTCGGGATTGATGTAGTGGTGGAAATTATTCCCCGTCAACATGCGGTTGTTCAGTTCAACCGCGCCGATCTCCAGGATGCGGTCGCCCGTGCGCGGGTTCAGGCCGGTGGTTTCAGTATCGAGAACAATTTGACGCATGGCGGATTCAGTCGTAAAAGCAAAAAGCGAAGGGCACAGTATAGCAAACCTGCGCCCTCCGGTTACGCCCTGCCCGCAGCTGCATGGCAGGAAATTTCAGTTCTCAGGTGCGCACGGTTTCCACACCGAGGTTCGCCAGCTGATCGGCCCGCTCATTGCCCGGATGGCCATTGTGGCCGCGCACCCAGCGCCATTCCACTTCATGCACGGCCTGGGCCGTATCGAGCGCCTGCCACAGGTCAACGTTTTTCACGGGCGCCTTGGATGCCGTTTTCCAGCCGCGCGCCTTCCAGCCGTGGATCCATTCGCTGATGCCCTTCTGGACGTACTGGCTATCGGTATACATCACCACCTGGCAGGGACGTTTGAGCGCCGTCAAGGCTTCGATCACGGCCTTCAACTCCATGCGGTTATTCGTCGTGTTCAGTTCTCCGCCGTAAATTTCTTTCTTGGCGCCATCGGCCACCATCAGCGCACCCCAGCCGCCCGTGCCGGGATTGCCCTTGCATGCGCCATCGGCGTAAATCTCTACCTTATCCATCTTGCTGTTCCCGCCTTTTATTCGTGACCGGTGCGCCTGCGGGCGCCGTCGCCGGTTTCTTGGTCCACGCCGGACCGATCAAACGCATCCCTTTGACGCGCTTGATCGCCTGCACTATATACACTGCGCCCAGATATGGCCACCAGCGCGCACCCGCCTTGTCCATGAAGGCGTTGCGGCGCAGCCATTTTTCCGTCCTGCAGGCGGGCGCGTAGCAGCCGAAATGGCTTTGGCTGACGCCCATGTTCAGCAATTTTAACCAGTCTTTCATGCGCGGCATAGAGATCAACTCGCCCGCCTGCGGCAGGTAGTGGCGTCCCGTGATGCGCCCCAGGCCCTGGCGCATGCCCCACAGGCTGGCCGGATTGAAGCCGCAGACGATCACGCGCCCCTCCGGGATCAGCACGCGCTCGACTTCGCGCAAGACCTGGTGCGGCTCGGCGGCAAATTCAAGTACGTGCGGCAAGACCACCAGGTCCAGGCTTTGCGAATCGAACGGCAGCTCGTCGAAGGCCGACACCAGGGTCAGGCGGCTGCCCTGCGGCGCATGCGACGGCAGGCGCGCATCGAGCAGCCATTTGTTCGGCATGCGGCTGGCCGCCAGCGCGTCGACCTGGGGCAAGCCGATCTGCACGGCGTTAAAACCGAAGATGTCGACGGTCAGGCTGTCGAGGCATTGCTGTTCCCAGGCGCGCACGTACAGACCGGCCGGCGTCTGCAGCCAGCCGTCAAGCGCTATAATGGATTTTTCGGATGCCGCACTGTCCATTCAGTTTTCTCTTTTGCTCATGACACATTCCCCTGAACACGCTTTATCGGTACTTGCCGTGCCCGCCTTTGCCGACAATTACCTGTGGCTGATCCATGACGGCCGCCACGCCGCCGTGGTCGACCCCGGCGATGCGACGGTCATCCTCGATGCGCTGCAAGCCCATCAGCTGACCTTGTCCGCCATTTTACTCACGCACCACCACGCCGACCACACGGGTGGCGTGCCTGAATTGTTGCAGCATTTCCCCGTCCCCGTCTTCGGCCCGCGCAATGAGGCTATCACAGCCGTCACGGAACCGCTTGCCGAAGGCGATGTCGCCCATGTGCCCGAGCTGGGCTTGCAGATGAGCGTCATCGACGTGCCCGGCCATACCAAGGGCCATATCGCCTACGTGCGCCAGCGCGACGAGCGCAGCGGCGCACCATGGCTGTTTTCCGGCGACACCCTGTTTGCCGGCGGCTGCGGCCGCCTGTTCGAAGGCACGCCAGGCCAGATGGCCGATTCGCTCGGCAAGCTGGCCGCCCTGCCCGACGATACCGAGGTATTTTGCGCGCATGAGTACACCTTGTCCAATTTGCGCTTTGCCAACGCTGTCGAACCGGGCAATGTGGCCTTGCAGGAGCGCATCGCCATCGACACGGAAAAGCGCCAGCAGGGTTTGCCGACCGTGCCGTCGACCATTGCCCTGGAGAAGGCCACGAACCCTTTCCTGCGCTACCGCGAACCGGCCATTCTGACCAGTCTGAAAGTGGAAGGCAAGCTGGTCGCCGATGCTTCTCCGGTCGAAGCGTTTGCAGCGCTAAGGATGTGGAAGAATAGTTTTTAAGCTTGCCCTTCCGCCATAAAAAATCCCGGCAGATGCTTTGTGGCATCGCCGGGATTTTTTCATGCTGCTATTTGATCAGGATCAGATTTCTTCGTACAGCGGCAAGGTCAGGAATTCGGCGAACGATTCCGATGTCGACATTTCCTCGAAGATTTGCCCGGCGCGCACATAGGTCGGGCCGTTGCCGCCCGGCGCATCGCGCTGCACCTTGGCCAGCTCTTCCGGAATCATGGCGCGCACCATCTCGGCCGTCACCTTGCGGCCATCTTCCAGCACGCCCTTGCTGGAACGAATCCACTGCCACACTTGCGAGCGGCTGATCTCGGCCGTGGCCGCGTCTTCCATCAGGTTGTGGATAGGCACGCAACCGTTGCCGGCCAGCCAGCTGCCCAGGTAATGGATGCCCACGTTGATGTTGTAGCGCAAACCGGCTTCCGTAATCGGCGCTTCCGGCTGGAAGTTCAGCAGGTCCGATGCCTTGACATCGATGTCGGGACGCTGCTTGTCGATCTGGTTCGGCTTGTCGCCCAGCACTTTCGTGAACTCGCCCATGGCCAGTTCCACCAGACCCGGATGGGCCACCCAGCCGCCGTCGTAGCCGTCGGTGGCGTCGCGCGCCTTGTCGTTGCGCACGCCACCCATGGCGATGTCGTTCTTTTCCGGATCGTTCTTAATCGGGATCAAGGCCGCCATGCCGCCGATGGCTGGCGCACCACGCTTGTGGCAGGTTTTCAGCAGCAGCAAGGCGTAGGCGCGCATGAACGGCGCCGTCATGGTGACCTTGGCGCGGTCGGCCAGGCAGAAATCCTTGTCCAGCTTGAATTTCTTGATGCACGAGAAGATGTAATCCCAGCGGCCCGCGTTCAGGCCCGAGCTGTGTTCTTTCAGTTCGTACAGGATTTCATCCATTTCAAACGCCGCCAAAATGGTTTCGATCAGCACGGTCGCCTTGATCGTGCCTTGTGGCAAGCCCAATTCGTTTTGCGTCATGACGAAAATATCGTTCCACAGGCGCGCTTCCAGGTGCGATTCCATCTTCGGCAGGTAGAAATACGGGCCGGCGCCGCGTGCCAGCTGCTCCTTGGCGTTATGGAACATGAACAGGGCGAAATCGAAAATGCCGCCGGATATGCGCTTGCCATCGACCAGCACGTGCTTTTCATCGAGGTGCCAGCCGCGCGGACGCACGACGAGCGTCGCGATCTTGTCGTTCAGCTTGTAGGACTTGCCATTTTGCTCCAGCGAAATCGTCTTGCGCACGGCGTCGAACATATTGATCTGGCCCGTGATCTGGTTATCCCAGTTCGGCGTGTTCGAATCTTCGAAGTCCGTCATGTAGCTGTCCGCGCCGGAATTGAAGGCGTTGATGACCATCTTGCGCTCGACGGGACCGGTAATTTCCACGCGGCGGCATTCGAGCGCCTTCGGGATCGGCGCGATCTTCCAGTCGCCATCGCGGATGTGCGCGGTTTCTGGCAAGAAGTCAGGACGCTCGCCCGCATCGAGACGCTTGGCCCGCTCCACGCGCACGGCCAGCAATTCCTGGCGGCGCGGCTCGAAGGCGCGCGTCAGCTTGGCCACCAAGGCCAGCGCAGCCGGCGTCAGGATCTGTTCGTAGCCGGGTGCAATGGCACCCGTGATTTGCATGCCTTCGGGAAGTGCGATCGTGTTCTGCGTCATGAAGTTCTCCGGTTTTTAGTCAATATAAGCAAAGGAAATCTGGTGATCCAAGTATAAGCGGAACGACTGCGTGGGCAAGCTGGACAGAGGCGCAAAAACACTCTGCCGGGCGGCGCGTTTGTTCTATAGTATTGCACTATAAGGCATGGAAACGAGATTAAAAATCACTTCATCTATGCGTTTTTATCACAAGTGATGATATTGCAGGAGCACAATATGGGCCAGTTCAGACAAATATCGACCTTCGTGGAAGTGGTCGCCAAGGGCAGCCTGTCGGCAGCCGCGCGCGCGGAAGGCATCGCGCCGGCCATGATAGGCCGGCGCCTCGACGCGCTGGAGCAGCGCCTGGGCGTGAAATTGCTCCAGCGCACGACGCGCAAGCTGGCGCTCACGAATGAAGGCGCCGCCTTCCTGGAAGATTGCCAGCGCATCCTGGGCGAACTGGAAGAGGCGGAAGCTGCCGTGGCCGAGCGCAGCGTGAAGGCCAGCGGCCATTTGCTCATTTCCGCGCCGGCCGGCTTCGGCCGCCAGCACGTGGCGCCATTGATCCCCTCCTTTGTCGCCGAGCACCGCGACGTGACGGTGTCGCTGAACCTGAGCGACCGCCTCGTCGACCTGATCGGCGAAGGCATCGACGTGGCCATCCGCATCGCCAGTCTGTCCGATTCATCCCTGGTGAGCACCAAGCTGGCGGACAACCAGCGCGTGCTGGTCGGCTCTCCCGCCTATTTGAAACGGGCCGGCACGCCGCGCATCCCGGCGGACCTGGCGAAACACAATTGCCTGGCAATCAGCAGCGAAGGCAGCCAGCGGGGCTGGACTTTCCGCGAAAACGGCAAGAACGTCATTCTGAAAGTGGCGGGCAATATGGTCTGCAACGATGGCGAAGTGCTGCACGACTGGGCCCTGGCCGGCAAAGGCCTGGCATGGCGCTCGATGTGGGAAGTCGGTGCGGAAATTGCCTCGGGCCAGCTGGTGACGGTGCTGGACCAGTTCGCCGCGCCAGGCAACGATATTTATGCCGTGTTCGCCCAGCGCCGCCACTTGCCGCTGCGCATACGGGCGTTCGTGGATTTTCTAAGGCATTCATACTCCCAACCAGACTACTGGCGCGAAAGGGCAATCTAGTCACTGCCCGCCGGACTGGAAGGACGCAGCTGCGCATAGGTTAGTGTAGGTTAGTGTAGGTCGGCGTAGGTCGGCTTAGCGCAGCGTAAGCCGACACCAGCCCATACATTTTGCCAACACCACCCTTGTCGGCTTACGCGCAAGTGCTAAGCCGCCCTACCTGATGATGCA
Organism: Janthinobacterium glycogeni; assembly: GCF_051380725.1. NCBI lineage: Bacteria > Pseudomonadati > Pseudomonadota > Betaproteobacteria > Burkholderiales > Oxalobacteraceae > Janthinobacterium > Janthinobacterium glycogeni. The sequence continues at coordinate 8,583 of NZ_JBNYXP010000010.1, forward strand.
AAACACGCCGAAAAAGCGCACAGCCTACCTAAAACCCGTGCTTCACGGAAATTCAGGCGAAAAAAAATCCTCGGAGACCGAGGATTTCTTTATTTCGTTTGATCCAGCGTATTAGATTGGCTGAATGTTCGAAGCTTGCTTGCCTTTAGGGCCAGCGGTCACTTCAAAAGAAACGCGTTGGTTCTCTTGCAGGGACTTGAAGCCGTTCGACTGGATAGCCGAGAAGTGAGCGAACAGATCTTCGCCGCCTTCGTCAGGGGTAATAAAGCCGAAACCCTTCGAATCATTGAACCATTTTACGATGCCAGTTGCCATTACAATTTCCTATTTCAGTTAAGTTGGGCTTGCGCCCGTTATATCGTTTGAAGCAAGAAAGAAATGACAGACAAACTGCACTACTACCTCGAATCCAACGATGCCCAATTATACCAACAAAACTGAGAAAAACCATTCTTTCGCAAAATAAACTTGCGAACACTACTTTAATAGCCAAATCCCCGTCTTGCGGCGCCCTGTACCAGCGGCATGGACACACTATATCCTAATCTTCGATGCGGGTGCTTTGCGTTGCATCAAATGAATCATTGCAACCACATTACCATGGCGTTGTCGCTCACGCCGTGAAATGGGTGGCGCCCGCATCACGTCCTGCCCAGTCCAGCAGCGCCGTCACTTGCGCCCGCACGGCGGGCCATTCCGCCGCCGCGTGCGCAGGGGTATTGAGCATGACGCGCACCAGCTGTTCGATGCGCCGGCATTCCTGGCCCAGCGCGGCAAAGCCGAAGGTGGCGGCCGAGCCGGCCACCGCGTGCAGCGCGCGGTGCAGCTCCGTCAATGGTTCCAGACGGGCGCCCTCGTTGTCGCAGCGGCCGCTTGCCTGCGCAATCGCTTGCATCAGGACTGGCACGCTGGCCGCATATTTCTCGTTCAGGGCGCGCAAACGCGCGCGAAAATCCGGGTCGATCAAGGTTGCCATCGCAATACTCGCCTGAATGACTTACTTGGTGCCGAAGATGCGGTCGCCGGCGTCGCCCAGGCCCGGCACGATGTAGGCGTGGTCATCCAGGTGCGAATCGAGCGCGGCGCAGAACATCTTGACGTTCGGATGCGCATTCTGGAACACGGTCACGCCTTCCGGTGCGGCCACCAGGGCCAGGAAGATGATCTGCTCGTCCGTCACGCCCCGTTTTTTCAGCACGTCGACGGCGTACACGGCTGAATTGCCGGTCGCCACCATCGGATCGCACAGAATGAAGGTACGCTCGTTCAGGTCAGGCAGGCGCACCAGGTATTCCACGGGCATGTGCGTGGCCGGATCGCGGTACACGCCGATGTGGCCCACGCGGGCCGAAGGCACTAGGTTCAGCAAGCCATCGCTCATGCCAATGCCGGCGCGCAGGATAGGCACGATGGCCAATTTTTTGCCAGCAATGACGGGCGCGTCGATGGTCACCAGCGGCGTCTTGATTTCGCGCGTGGTCAGCGGCAGGTCGCGCGTGATTTCATAGCCCATCAGCAAAGTGATTTCCTTGAGCAATTCACGAAAGGTGCGCGTCGACGTGTCGTGCTCGCGCATGTGGCTCAGTTTGTGCTGGATCAAAGGGTGATCGGTAATGAACAAATTCGGGAAGCGTGGGTCTTGTTTCATATTGTTTTTCTTTCTCTACTCTCTGGCGCGGCGGCAAGCATGGCCGCAAGCGCGCTGTGTATCGATAAAATGATGGATTGCCGCATTATCCCAGCCCGCAGCCCGCCTGTGGCCGGAATTTTCGAAATAATCGGATTTATTGATATCAATACTCGCGCAGCGCGCGCGCCAGGATGGCCGCGCAATCGGTGCCGGCAGGCAAGCGTCCATACGCCCCGCCCGGCGCCTGCGCCAGCCGCGACTGCAGGAAGGCTTGCGCGACGAACGGCGGCGCGTGGCGCAGCAGCAAGGCCGCCTGCACGGCCAGCACGATGCGCTCTGACAATTGCCGCGCGCCAAATTCATCCGTCTGGGACCCGTCCAGGTCCGCCAGCAGGCGCGCGCGGTAGCCGGTGAAAATGGCATCGTCATCGCCGGCCAGCGCCAGCTCGGCCGCGAGGGCGTCGCGCGCGGCCGGCGACTTGCCGAAGGCGCGCAAGACGTCGAGGCACATGACGTTACCCGAGCCTTCCCAGATCGAGTTGACGGGCAGTTCGCGGTACAGGCGCGCCAGCGGCGCCTCTTCCACATAGCCGCTTCCGCCCAGCACTTCCATGGCTTCCGCGCCGAAACCGGGACCGCGCTTGCAGATCCAGTATTTGCCGGCCGGCGTGAGCACGCGCGCCAGCATCGCCTGCCGCGTATCGTCCTTTTCATCGAAACAGCGGGCCAGGCGCAGCGCAAAGGCCGTGGCCGCTTCCGATTCAAGCGCCAGGTCGGCCAGCACGTTCTGCATCAGCGGCTGCTCGGCCAGCGGCTTGCCGAACACGGCCCGCTGGCGCGCATGGTGCAGCGCCTGCGTCAAGGCGGCGCGCATGATGCCGGTGCTGCCCAGCACGCAATCGAGGCGCGTATGGCTGGCCATTTCCAGGATGGTGGGAATGCCCCGCCCCGGCTGCCCCACGAGCCAGCCGTAGGCATGGGTGAATTCCACTTCCGACGAGGCATTCGAGCGGTTGCCCAGTTTATCCTTCAGGCGCTGCACGCGGATGGCGTTGCGGCTGCCGTCTGGCAGGTAGCGGGGCAGGAAGAAGCACGACAAGCCGCCCTCTTCCGCCTGCGCCAGGATCAGATGCGCGTCACACTGGGGCGCGGAAAAAAACCATTTGTGGCCGACGATGCGCCAGGCGCCGCCCGCCTCGGCACCGAACAGGGCTTGCGCCTCGTCCGGCGGCACGGGCACGGCGCGCGTGGTATTGCTGCGCACGTCCGAGCCGCCCTGTTTTTCCGTCATGCCCATGCCGACCAGGGCGCCCCGCTTCTGCTCCACGGGCAGGGAACGGGGATCGTACTCGCGCGAGAGGATTTTCGGCAGCCAGCGCTGCGCGATCTGCGGCAGATCCAGCGCCTGGCGCAAGGCCGGCACCGAGGCATACGTCATCGTCACGGGACACTGCGCGCCGTTTTCCACCTGCCCCACTAATAGATAGGCGGCCGCGCGCGCCACCTGGGCGCCGGGACCGGGCGAGGCCCAGGGCGAAGCGTGTGCGCCGGCGCCCACGAGGATGGCCATCAGTTCATGCCAGGCCGGATGGAACAGCACCTCGTCGATGCGCCGGCCGGCCCGGTCGAACTGCTGCAGTTCGGGTGTGTGGATATTGGCCAGGTGCGCCAGCGCGTACGTCTCGGCCCGGCCCAGCTTGTCGCCCAGCGCGTCGAGTTCACGCAGCGCAGCACCGCCGCCTTCGCGCAGCAGCGCTTCGATCAGCGCCGGATCGCAGGCGAACAGGTTGACGTTTTCAAACGGCGTGGCCTGGTTGAAAACTTCATGCGTATCAAAGGCATTCATGGGGGGGTCTCCCGCGATTTGTTATCATGACGCCCTTGCCTGCCGCGGGCGCGCCGTCAACACCGTCTGCCAGCCAGACTAGCGCAAAGCGCAAGGCGGAGCAAGCGCGCCAGTGGAAGCAAGCGCAGATAAATGTTTCCACGTGGAATGAAAATACCTATGTGTGTCGCGCGGCATGATTTTTTTCACGGAAGGCAGGAATATTTACAAAACCTGAAGCAATGTTGCTTTATTTCATGTAATCGAGTGCTTTTCAATGATACATTTCGTGTGGATCGCATTCCGATAGCCGCCCTTCCGGCCCCTATGGCGCGCGTCACGCACGATGCACTGTTTCCGTCGGCGCCCTGCCCTGCAGCGAGCGCCGGCACTGATAATAAAAAGGTAAAAGCCAGCACGATGTTTTCCAGTACCCCATCCGCCGCCCACCGCGAGGCTCGTCACGAGTTGGACAACCTCATGGAAGAGGCAGGCGACGTCGTGTTCCGGCTCGATACGGACGGCCTGATCCTGTTCGCCAGCAAGCGCGCGGCCACCCTGTTTGGTGTGCCCTCGGGCCTGTCCGGCCACTTGCTGCTGCCGCTGGCCACGGAAGCGTCGCGCGCGGCGCTGCAGGCGGCGCTGGAAGACGCCCTGGAAGAGCCGGGGCGCCTGGAAGTGCGCCTGCAAACGCCGGACCAGGAAATCTGGTTCGAGCTGCGCCTGTCTTCCTATATGAACGCGGCCGGCGTGGCCGAATTGCTGGTGGTCGGGCGCGACACGTCGGCCCAGCACAATACGGAAGAACGGCTGCGCCACATGGCCACGCACGATGCGCTGACCGGCTTGCCGAACCGCCTGCTGCTGTCGGACCGCATCCGCATGGTGATCGCCCAGGCTGCCCGTTCGGGCCAGGGCTTTTCCGTCGCCACCATCGGCCTCGATGGTTTTAAAAAGGTCAACGATGGCCTGGGCCACCCCGTCGGCGACGCCGTCCTGCGCCTGGCCGCCGCGCGCCTGCGCAAGACCCTGCGCGACAGCGACACCCTGGCGCGCGTGGGCGGCGATGAATTCGTCGCCGTGCTGCCCGGCAGCGCCACCGACGCGCAGATCAAGCTGGTGACGGGCCGTTTGCTGGCCACCCTGCAGGCGCCGTTCGAAGTCGATGGCCACACGATCTACGTGGGCGCCTCCGTCGGCGTATCGATCTATCCGCTGCACGCGGAGGATGAAGTGCGGCTGGTGGCGCTGGCCGATGCGGCCATGTCGCGCGCCAAGGAAACGGGCAAGGCCCGCTGCCTGGTCTACAGCCCGCGCCTGAACGGCCCGTCGGAACACGATATTTCGCTGGAAGCGGCCATGTTCCACGCCGTGCGCGAAGGCGAATTCCTGCTGTTTTACCAACCGATCGTCGACGCGCACACGCGGCAGATCCAGGGCTTCGAAACCCTGATGCGCTGGAAGCATCCGACCCTGGGCCTGGTGCCGCCCGTGCGCTTCATCCCGATTGCAGAGGCCAATGGCCTGATCAACCTGCTCGGCGCCTGGGCGTTGAAGGCGGCCTGCGTGCAGCTCAAGCAGTTCCAGGAAGTTGCCAAACGGCCGTTGTACATCTCCGTCAACATCAGCCCGCGCCAGTTCCGCAACGATAAATTCCTCGACGTGCTCGATGAAGCCATCGCGTTTTCGGGGCTCTCCGGCGAACACCTGGTGCTGGAAATCACGGAAGGCACGCTGATGATCGACCCCGTGCATGCGGAAACCATCCTCGTCAAGATGACGGAGCGCCGCGCGCGCATCGCCATCGACGATTTCGGCACCGGCTACTCCTCGCTCGCCTATCTGAAGCGCTTCCCCATTTCCGTGCTGAAGATCGACCGCACCTTCATCAAGGACTTGCCCGAATCGAGCAAGGATGCGGCCATCTGCAACACCATTCTCGACCTGGCCAAGCATTTGAATTTGTCCGTCGTGGCCGAGGGCGTGGAAACGGAGGAGCAGATGCACTTCATCGAGTCGCGCGGCTGCCAGTACGTGCAAGGCTACCTGACGGGCAAACCGATGCCGGCCCATGCCGCGCTATCGGCCTTGAGCGACAAAACCTATGCGGCGCTGGTGCCTGCGCCGTCTGCCAATGAACCGCGCGGAGGGGTGCAATGAACCCAGGTCATTTCACGGTACCGACACAGCTCGGCAAAAACACCCTGGACCTGCTGTGGGCGCGCACGCGCCAGCAGGGCGACATGCCCGGCTTCGCGAAAGCCATCAGCGCCATCCTGGGCGCCATGCGCGGCGAGGATGACCATGAATTCGACATCACGCAAACGGTGCTGTCCGACCCTGTCCTCACGCACAAGGTGCTCAGGCTGGCCAACAGCGGCATGTATTCGGCCTTCGGCCAGCGCGTCAACACGGTCTCGAAGGCCGTGCTGGTGCTCGGCATCGACGCCATCGGCCACCTGGCGCTGGGCCTGAAGCTGATCGAGGAGCTGTCGCAGGCGTCGCCCGATTCCGTCAGCGCCCACGTGGAAATGGAAAAGGCCGTGCTGGCCGGGATGGTGGCGCAGCAGGTGGCCACCAGCGCCGGCAGCCTGCAGGCGGAGCAGGCCGTCGTCTGCTCGATGCTGCACACTCTGGGCCGCATGATGGTGACGTTCTACATGACGGATTTCTGGGCGCGCATGCAGGCGCATGCGGGCCCCGGCAACGAGGCTGCCGCCGCGCGCGAAATCCTCGGCCTGTCGCTGCCCGAAGTGGGCTATGCCACGGCCGCCCACTGGGGTTTGCCGCAGCACCTGATCAACGGCATGCGTCCGATGGAGCCGTCGCCGGACGACTCGCCCGTCAGCGGCGCCGACTGGATGGCGGGCCTGTCGACGATGGCGGCGCGCTGCGCCGACTCGCTGTGGCATGACGATGCGGCCGGCGCGGCGCAGGTGCATGCGCTGATCGACGATTATGCGGGCACCCTGGGCATCACCGCGACCGACCTGGTGGTGGCGGTGGACAAGGCCAAGGCGATGGCGGCGGCCGACCTGTCGATCGCGCCGCTGTCGAAACCGGCCGAACGGCGCGCGCGCCAGCTGGCCTCGACGCGCATGCGCGCCGAAGGCAACCGCGTACTGATCGGCGGCCTGGCCGACCTGCGCTGCGCCATCGGCAGCGCCAGCCCGGGACAGATGGTCTCGATGGCGCTCGAAACGCTGCACCAGGGCTTCGATTTTTCGCGCTCGGTGGCGTTCGTGCGCAACCACAGGGATCATCTGTATTCGGCGCGCATCAGCATGGGCGAAGGCATGGCCGACCTGCAGGATCTAATGGTGTTTGGCGACGCGTATGAGCCGAACGTCTTCCATGCGGCCCTCAATAGCGACCGCGTGATCTTCATCGACAATGCGCGCGATCCGAAATTCGCCGCCAAGCTGCCGCAATGGTGGAAAGCGACCCTGTCGGAAGCGCGCAGCTTCGTCGTGCTGCCGCTGTCGGCCAACGGCCACCCCACGGGATTTTTATATGGCGACTGGGACGACAGCTTCCCGCCGATCCAATTGAATCAGACAGAGTTCAACCTGATTAACGATATCCGGGCGTTGCTGGTGCAGTCGGTGGAGATGCGGCACCAGCTCGAACTGGTGGCGAACAAGGTAGCATGAGAACACCTGACCAAACCTACTGCGCGTCGGTATAGGCGGCCTGCGATGCTCACCGTACCAGAGTACGGTTGCGCTTCTCAGCCACCTCTCCCTTCCGCTCGCTACGGTTTTGTCAGGTGTCGCAAGCGTCGTTGTTAAACGAGAAAACGACCATCCAGGTCGTAGGTCGGATCAGGGCCGCAGGCCCGTCATCCGACAACATTCAACTTATTTCAACTTCGGCGTCGACACCGACACATCGCCGCACTGCGCGCGGTGCATCAGGGCGTGGTCAATCAGCACCAGCGCCAGCATGGCTTCGGCGATCGGCGTGGCGCGGATGCCCACGCAGGGGTCGTGGCGGCCGAACGTTTCCACCATCACGGGATTGCCCTCTTTGTCGATCGAGCGGCGCGGCGTGCGGATCGACGAGGTCGGCTTGATGGCGATCGACACGCTGATGTCCTGTCCCGTCGAAATACCACCGAGCACGCCGCCCGCGTTATTGCCGATAAAGCCTTCCGGCGTCAGTTCGTCGCCGTGCTCGGAACCCTTTTGCGCCACCGAATCGAAACCGGCGCCGATTTCCACGCCCTTGACGGCATTGATGCCCATCATGGCGTAGGCGATGTCGGCGTCAAGCTTGTCGTAGATGGGCTGACCCAGGCCGACCGGCACGTTTTGTGCGATCACGTCGATTCGCGCGCCGATGGAATCGCCGTCGCGGCGCAGCTGGTCCATGGCCTCTTCCATGCGCGCGATCAGGTCCGCGTCGCCGCTGGCGGCAAAGAACGGGTTCGCATGCACGTGGTCCCACGACTGGAACGGCACGGGAATATCGCCCAGCTGGCTCATGCAGCCCTTGAAGGTGGTGCCGTACTGCTGCAGCAGCCATTTCTTGGCGATCGCCGCCGCGCCGACGACGGGCGCCGTCAGGCGCGCCGACGAGCGCCCGCCGCCGCGCGGATCGCGCACGCCGTATTTATGCCAGTAGGTGTAGTCGGCGTGGCCGGGACGGAAGCTTTCCGCGATATTGCCGTAATCCTTGCTGCGCTGGTCTTCATTGCGGATCAGCAGTGCAATGGGCGTCCCCGTCGTCACGCCCTGGTACACGCCAGAGAGGATTTCCACGGTATCCGATTCCTGGCGCTGCGTCACGTGACGCGAAGTGCCCGGCTTGCGGCGGTCCAGCTCGGGCTGGATATCGGCTTCCGACAGGATCAAGCCCGGCGGACAGCCATCGATCACGCAGCCGATGGCCGGACCGTGCGATTCGCCGAAAGTGGTAACAGTAAACAACTTGCCAAAAGAATTGCCGGACATAGTAGGAAGTGGTGAGGACTGGAAAACTCAATTCTACCAGCCTGCGGGGCATGCCATGCCGCTAATGCCGCGCCGGGGCCCGATATTGCGCTGCCCAAATCGCCATTTTTAAATCCCGCGTATTTTTTCATATAAAAAACACCAAATATGAGTTACATTCATGCAATACAAGAAATATTGCTCCACAGAATAGATTTAAAAAAACATTTTGCTTGTTAAATAGCTATATACTTGGATGATGGGCGATCAGAAAATGGGCGAGCCTCGGAGACACTTGAGTGCTGCTTTTTCGATGCGCCCTGAGTGCATCAGAAATGGCCAGGGCTAGGCGCGCCGCCGAAGACAGTACGCAAGTACGGCGAGGCGGTGCAACAACGCCATGGGCATTTCTGATGTGCTCACGTTCCGTACTGAGTCATCTTGGAGAAGCTATACATGCCCGCACCGATCATCCCCCTTGACGCCAACAAGGACGATCACGACGACCTGGTATTCCTCGATGAGCAACCAGCGGTGCCGCTGGCCGTCGCACAGCGCAGCGTCTGGCGGGTGATGATCATCGACGACGATGAAGACGTCCACTCCACCACCACTTTCGCCCTGGGCAATCTGGAAATGCAGCACCGCCCGCTGGAATTCGTGCATGCGTATTCGGCCGGCCAGGCGCGCGAACTGCTCAAGCATGAAGACGACATCGCCGTCATCCTGCTCGACGTGGTCATGGAACAGGATGACGCGGGCCTGCACCTGGTGCGCTACATCCGCGAAACGCTGAAAATGACGGACGTGCGCATCATCCTGCGCACGGGCCAGCCCGGCTATGCGCCGGAAATCGACGCCATCCGCGATTTCGACATCAACGATTACAAGACCAAGTCGGAACTGACGCGCATCAAGCTGTTTACGACCGTGACGGCGGCCATCCGCTCGTACGAGCAGATCCGCTCGATCAACAGCAGCCGGCGCGGCCTGGACCGTATCGTCCACGCCAGCACGCAGCTGATGGCGCTGCATGGCGTACAGAATTTCTCGGCCGGCGTGCTGGCGCAGCTCGCCGACCTGCTGGGCACCCGCGCCGACGGCGTGCTGTGCGTGCAGGACTTGCAGGACAATGGCAGCAAGGAGCTGCTCGTCTCGGCCTGCACGGGCAGCTTTTCGAGCCTGCCGCACAGCGCCCTGTGCGGGCTGCAAAACCCGCGCGTGATGGCCGCCATCGAGCACACGCTGGCGCAGCGGCGCAATGTCTACGCGCACGACTACGCCACCCTGTATTTCGCGGGCAAGGCCAGCCGCGACGCGGCCGCCTACCTGGTGCTGCCGCGCCCCCTTTCCGCCATCGATGAAAGCCTGCTGGAAGTATTCTGCAGCAATGTCGCCGTGGGCCTGGACAACGTCGAGCTCGTGTCGCACCTGCACAATGCCGCCTTCTACGACCAGTTGTCGAAGCTGCCCAACCGCACGCGCCTGGTGGAAATCCTCGACGCCACCCTGGCCGGTCCCGCGCGCGACGACGCCACCCTGTCGCTGGTCGATCTCGACCATTTTGCCGAGACCAACGACGCGCTGGGGCACCAGTTCGGCGACATGCTGCTGGTGGCCGTGGCAGGACGCCTGCAAACCCAGCTGGGCCCGCAACTGACGGTGGCGCGCCTGGGCGGCGATATTTTCTGCGTGCTGGGCGACTCGTCGCAAGTCAACCCGGCCAATATCCTGGCCCTGTTCCAGCCGCCGTTCAGCATCGACGGCCAGGACGTGCAATTGTCCGCCACCCTGGGCCTGGTGCGCCTGGGCGAGCATGCGGGCACGGGCGCCGATGCGCTGAAGGATGCCGATATCGCCCTGAAGCGGGCGAAAAGCCAGCAGCGCGCCGGCCACTTCTATTTTTCGCGCAGCATGGGCATCGAAATTCGCGAACGCGTGCGCATGATGCACGCGCTGCGCACGGCTTTTAGCCAGGGCCAGCTGTTTGTCGTGTACCAGCCGCAGATCGATCTGACCACGCGCCGCCCCGTGGGCGCCGAAGCGCTGCTGCGCTGGCAGACGCCGGACGGCAAGTTCATCTCGCCCGACCGTTTTATTCCCATCGCCGAGTATTCGGGCATCATCATCGACCTCGGCGAATGGGTGCTGCGCACGGCCTGCCGCGAACTGGTGCTGCTGCGCGAACAGGGCCACCGCAACTTCGTCATGTCCGTCAACGTGTCGCAAGTGCAGTTCCGCCACCCCCTGTTCCCGGAAATGCTGCGCGCGGCGCTGGAAGAGACGCAGGCGCCACCCGAATTCATCGAACTGGAAATCACGGAATCGATGGCCATGGAAGAGCCTGATTTATTGATCAAGATGTTGTGGCAGATCAAGCAGACGGGCGTGAGCATTGCCATCGACGACTTCGGCACGGGTTTTTCCTCGCTGTCCTATTTGCAGCGCCTGCAGGTGGACCGCCTGAAGATCGACCGCGCCTTCGTCACCGAGATCACGGGATCGGCGCGCGGCAGCAGCATCGCGGAAATGGTCATCCAGCTGGGCCGCAACCTGGGGCTGGCCGTGATCGCGGAAGGCGTGGAAGACGAGCGCCAGGCGCAAATCCTGCAAGCGCTGGGCTGCCCGATGGCGCAAGGCTTTCTGTTCGCCCGCCCCATGACGGCCACGGCGCTGGGCACCTGGCTGAACAATGAGGCGCTGCAGGGCGCGGCATAGACTGCACCTGGGATCGCCAAGGCAAAACGCCGGCAGATGCCGGCGTTGTTTTTACCACATTGTGATCGTTTAATCGGTGGTTTCGGCCGGCCAGTCGCGGATGTACGCTTTCAGCATCTGGTTTTCAAAGCTTTGCGCTTCGAGCACGGCACGCGCCACGTCGTAGAAGGAAATGACGCCCAACAAGGTCTTGGCGTTCATGACGGGCAGGTAGCGCGCATGTTTTTCCAGCATGATGCGGCGCACTTCGTTCACTTCCGTATCGGGCGTGACGGTGATCGGGTGGTCATCCATGTGCTTGCGCACGGTGCCGCCGCCGATCTGGCCCGCGTTCTCATGCAGCGCGTTCAACACTTCGCGGAAGGTCAGCATGCCGACCAGGTCGCCAAATTCCATGACCACCAGCGAACCGATGTCTTTTTCAGCCATGGTATTGGCCGCGTCAAGCAGGGGCTGGTCAGGCGTGACCGTGTAGAGAATATTGCCCTTGACTTGGAGAATTTCAGATACTTTCATATTGGCCGTCCTGTCCGCGTGATTGGTATTTTAGTTATTCTAAGCCCTTACTGCGACTGTAGCCTATGCCTGCGGAAAAATCCAGCCTTGCGCGCAATCAAATCGAGGGGGATTGCCGGGCAAGAAAAACGTAGCGAGCGGATGCGCGGCGCGGCCGAGAAGCGCAGCGGTACGCGAGCACCGTGAGCATCGCCGGCCGTGCCCCGCGACGCGCAGCAGTTTTTTCACGCCCTGCGGCGGAACCAGCCGGCGATGGACAGGCGCTCGCGCGCCGTCGGCAGCACTTCGTGCAGCATCTCGCCCGACATGAACATGGCCATGCGGCCCGCCTGAGGCAAGATATCCACCTGACCGCCATCCTGCGGGTGCAAACGCAGCGCGCCGCCGTGTTCGGGCAGCCAATCGTCGTTCAGATAGAGCACGACGGACACCGTGCGCTTGTCGTCGTCGCGGAAACGGTCCAGATGGGCCCGGTAAAAGGCGCCCGGCGCATACAGGGCGAAATGGCTTTCGTACTCTTCCAGCCCCAGGAACAGCTCGCGGTTAAGCATGCGGCGCAGCGCTTCCATGTGTTCCAGATAGGTATCGCAAGCGTCGGAACGGCCCGTTTCCAGCCATTCGATATGGTCGCCGCGGATGTCCGGCTGCAGCAGCGGCGCATGGCCGCTGCCCACGCCGGCCCCCTTCATCTTGCCGCTGAGCATAGATTGCACGCATTCGGCGGCCAGCTGGCGGCTCAGTTCGGGGGAGATAAAATGCTCTTGCATGAGCCAGCCTGCGTGGCACAGGCCGTCGACGATAGAAGGTCCGGGTACGGCAAGGGCGCCGTCGAACGATATTGCGGGCATAAAATCTTTCCTGGTGGACATGCGATGAGAGTTCGCCTGAAGCCCAGGATTTCGCTGGCACGTAGCAGCCTTCCCTGCGGCGCGGCGCACGCGCACAAGTCAAACAGCCCGAATATCGCTGATACGATATCGTACCACCGCCACACCGCGCCGGTCACTTTTTTTACACTGCAGGTTACACGCGCGACTCTCCAGCACGGCGCCATGCGCCCTGCACAAGAGCCCTTTTGCTCAGATGCAAATCAGGTTACGATCTTGCCACTATAAAACTTGGCGGAGACACCATGAGCGGCCCGAAATACCCCGGTTTCGATACCTTATCCCTGCATGCGGGCGCGGCGCCCGACCCGGCCACGGGCGCGCGCGCCACGCCCATCCATTTCACGTCCTCGTTCGCCTTCAAGAGCTCGGAGCACGCGGCTTCGCTGTTCAATATGGAGCGGGCCGGCCACGTGTATTCGCGCATCTCGAATCCCACCAACGCCGTGCTGGAAGAGCGCATCGCCGCCCTCGAAGGGGGCGTGGCCGGCATCGCCACGGCCAGTGGCCAGGCCGCCATGCACCTGGGCCTGTCCACCATTGCTGGCGCGGGTTCGCACATCGTCGCCTCGCGCGCCCTGTACGGCGGCTCGCACAACCTGCTGGCCTATACCTTGAAACGCTTCGGCATCGACACGACCTTTGTCGACCCGCGCGACGCGGACGCCTGGCGCGCCGCCATCCGCCCGAATACCAAGGTACTGTTCGCGGAAACACTGGGCAATCCCGGCCTCGACGTGCTGGACATCCCGACCATCGCCGCCCTGGCGCACGAGCACCGCCTGCCGCTGATGCTCGATTCGACCTTCACCACGCCGTATTTGCTGCGGCCGTTCGAGCATGGCGCCGACCTGGTGTTCCACTCGGCCACCAAGTTTTTATGCGGACATGGCACGGCCATCGGCGGCTTGCTCGTCGATGGCGGCACCTTCGACTGGCAGGCGGCCTACGACAAGACGGGCCGCTTCGCCGAACTGTGCGAGCCGTACGACGGCTTCCACGGCATGGTCTTCGCCGAGGAGTCGACCGTGGCGCCGTTCGCCCTGCGCGCCCGGCGCGAAGGCTTGCGCGATTTCGGCGCCGTCATGAGCCCGCACAATGCCTTCGCCATCCTGCAAGGCGTCGAAACCCTGGGCTTGCGCATGGACCGCCACGTGGCCAATACGCGCAAGATCATCGACTTTTTGCTGGCCAATCCGGCCGTGGAATCCGTGTCCTACCCCGAACTGCCGTCGCATCCCGATTACGCACTGGCGAAAACCCTGCTGCCGAAAGGCGCGGGCGGCGTGTTCACCTTCCGCCTGCGCGGCGACCGCGCGGCTGGCCAGCGCTTTGTCGACAGCCTGAAGATCTTTTCGCACCTGGCCAACGTGGGCGACGCCAAGTCGCTCGTCATCCACCCCGCCTCCACCACGCATTTCCGCGTGCCCGACGATCAACTGGCGCAGGCGGGCATCACGCAGGGCACCATGCGTTTATCGGTGGGACTGGAAGACGCGGACGATTTGATCGAAGACCTGGCCCGTGGCCTGAAACTGTCGCAGAAAGGCGCCTGAGATGCTGTTCACCATCGACAATACCACCGCCTACTGCTACACGGGCGGCAAAGCTTTTGACCCGAGTCAACCCACGGCCGTCTTCATCCACGGCGCGCAGAACGACCACTCCGTGTGGGCCCTGCAAACGCGCTACTTCGCCCACCACGGCTGGAACGTGCTGGCCGTGGACTTGCCGGGCCATGGCCGCAGCGGCGGCGCGGCGAAAGCCAGCGTCGAGGATCTGGCGCACTGGATACTGGCCGTGCTGGACGCGGCCGGCGCGCCCAGGGCCATGCTGATCGGCCACAGCATGGGTTCATTGATCGCGCTGGAAGCGGCATTCCTGGCGCCCGGGCGCATCAGCCACCTGGCCATGTTGGGATCCACCTACCCGATGAAGGTCTCGCCCGCGCTGCTGGAAACGTCGCTGCAGGACGAACAGGCGGCCATCGACATGGTCAATATCTGGTCGCACTCGTCGATCGCGCAAAAGCCGTCCTTCCCCGGCCCCGGCTTCTATGCCATGGGCGGCGCGCGGCGCCTGAAACAGCGCATCGCCGTCCTGAACCCCGATCACGTGTTTCACACGGATTTTTATGCGTGCAACGCCTACGCGAACGGCGAAATCGCCGCCGCTTCGGTACACTGCCCTACTTTATTCATTTTCGGCGCGCGCGACATGATGACGCCGCCCAAATCAACCCGGCTGCTCACGTCTGCCATCGCGCATGGCACGGTGGTGCAGGTCGACAGCGGGCACGAATTGATGGCCGAGCAGCCGGACGCCGTGCTCGACGCGCTGTTTGCGTTTGCCCAAACGGCCGCGGCATGAACGCTTTTTTTAGGATAGATGCACATGTTGTTGAATACCCTGTTTGACGAATTGACTGGCCGCGGCAGCGGCACGGAAGCGGAGCGGCACGAACGCTATAAATGGCTGGAACAGCTGCGCTTCACTAACCCGCTGGCGGACGAAGGCGGCCCCATGGCAGGCATTCCGTACTACCAATGGTGCCGGCTGCCGCAGGCGCTCGTCGTGGCGGGCCAGCAGACGGATCTGCTGGTCGGCACCACGAGCTCCCAGTACCTGGTCTTCGAGGGCCGCCACGCGGCCGCCTTCGCGGCCGAACTGGGCCTGCAATACGACGCCAACAACCGCATCGACCGCCCCGGTGGCCTCGATGCACTGCTCGATGCCTATGAAGAGCAGGAGGACGGCAGCTGGGCGACCTTGCCGCATGAACCGCCGGCGTCACCGCTGGCCGGCTGGGACGACGTGTACTTCCGCGTGCGCGACCTGAGCGACGGCAGCACCATCCAGAGCGTGACCACCATCGCCTACGAGAGCAGCCGCTTCCCTGGCTATACCCTGCTGGGCACGACCTTTGTGGGCGTCGGCGCCATCATCCACGACGACGAAACGGCGCAGTATATGCAGCAGATCTTCGCCGACTGGGCCATCCAGCGTGAATGCGCCGCCACCTGCCCGGCGTCGTCCACGCCCTGGCCCCATACGCCGCGCCAGGTGCCGCCGGCCCCGTTCGATTTTGCCCGCAACCTCGCTTACCTCGA
Organism: Janthinobacterium glycogeni; assembly: GCF_051380725.1. Taxonomy (NCBI): domain Bacteria; kingdom Pseudomonadati; phylum Pseudomonadota; class Betaproteobacteria; order Burkholderiales; family Oxalobacteraceae; genus Janthinobacterium; species Janthinobacterium glycogeni. The sequence goes on from NZ_JBNYXP010000010.1 coordinate 24,203, forward strand.
CGCCCTGCTGGCCGCCTATGTCCGCGCGCAGGCGCAGGCGGAAAACGACGGTGGCGACGCGGCCTACTGGGCCTGCGCGGCCGCCAGCACGGCCTACCAGGTCTTCTCGCTGCGCTACACGGCCGGCTTGCCCTTGCCCGACGTGGAGCCGGCGCTGGAAACGGCCGTCGCCGCCTGCGAAACGGCACGCGCGGCCCTGGCTGACGCCTACGATGACGACGCCTTGCCCGCCTTCGATTTCGAACAATTGACGGATTATGCGCGCAGCCTGCAGCTGCTGGGCGCGACCCTGCTGTTCGGCCGCCACGACTTGGCCAGACGCCTGGCCGCCCTGCAGACGGCCTTCGATGGCGAAGATGGCGTGTACGAAGCGCTGCTGTCCGCCATCGATCCGCAGCGTCCCGCCGTCGACGAATGGTATTTCGCCGAACCCTATACAGCCCTGTACAACTGCCTGGACGCGGACGACCGCGCGCAGCAGCTCGAACACCTGCAACACTACCTGGCCGGCTGGCACACGGCGCTGGTGCGCGAAGACTGGTTCAACGGCCATTTGCGCGCGCAGGGACTGGGCGGCTACTACGGTCTGTGGGCCTTCGAAGCAGCCGCCGTGGCGCAACGCCTGGGGCTGGAGCGCGACGCGCTGACGCACTGGGTCATGCCGCCAGCGCCCTGACTACCCCGTACACTTTTCGATACATATCCATGCTCAATACCGCAGCCCTGTTCAGCACCGCCTTCCTGCCCGGCCAGGCCGGTTTCGACACCGAGAAGATTACCGGCCTGGCCGAATGGCGGCTCGACACGCCCATGCTGTTCAAGCTGCTCATCGGCGCCGATGCGCAAGCCGACGCCTGGCCCATCTACGGCGATGGCGAGGACTGCCCCTGCGTGCTGGCCGCGCCGATGGCGCAGGCGCAGGCCAGCTGGCAAGCCTTGTCCGTCCTGATGGACAGGCCGCGCGACGCGGCCGACATCGTCGCGCGCAGCGCCATCAGCGCCCTGCTGGCCGGCGGCCAGCCATGGCTGATCCTCGATTGCGTACAGCTGATCGCGCACGATATCGGCACGCCGGAATACGCGGCCGCGCTCGAAGCCCTGCGCGCCGAGACGCAAGCCTTGCACTCTGCCCTGCTGCGCGGCGACCGGCAAGCGCTGGCCCCCCTGCTGGCCGCCGGCGCCGCATCGCCCGCCATTGGCTACTGGTCGGCCACGGCCGTCGCGCAGCTGGCCGATGTCGAGGAGCTCGAAGCGAGTGCGCTGCCTTTCCTGCAAGGCCTGAAGGTGGCGGGATGGAAGGAAGACGCGCTGTGCTATGAAGTAAGCGCCCCCGGCGAACCGGAGGTCACAGGCCTGGTCACGCCCTATGGCCGCTGGATCGTGCCCCTGTCGCGACGCTATGTCGACCTGGGCACTTACTACGCGGACGATGGCTGGCTCACCTTTGCCACGGCGGACAAGCCCGATGCGCACGGCGTGCTGGACCTCAATGGCACGGTGGTGCTGCCGCCCGCTCCCGGCGCCCTGTACGTGATCAGCCCCCATTTAGTGCAGAGAATCGCACCGGACGGCGCCAGCCGCTTGCTGCGCCTGCCCGACGGCGCGCTGCTCATCGACAGGGTCGACAACATTGGCGAACGCGAAGACGGCTATATCGATATCGAACGCCAGACGGGCGATAATGACGAACGCAATGTCTGCGGCGTAATCGACAAGACGGGCAAGGTCGTGGTGCCGCCCGTCTACAGCTCCGTGCAGGATTTCGGCACGAAGAAAAAGATCGCCGTCGTCAGCCAGCGCATCGATGGCCGCTTCCTGTTTGGCCTGGTCAATAGCCAGGGCGAGGTGCTGGCGCCCTGCCAGTACGAAGCCATCGACTGCGCCACGACGTCATCGCCGCCCAGGCTGCGCAAGAATCTGATTTTCGCCATCGATGCACAAGGCCTGGCCTGCATGCTGACCCTGGACGGCAAGCAGGCGTTTGTGCCTTTATATCGGCCCGCCCACCATCTGCGCGGCGTGGCCGTGCAAAGCGACTTTTTATATGTCGTCAAGGATGGCATGGCCTGGAGCATGGATTTCACGGGCCAGTTGCTGGAACAGTTCGACACCGTGGACAACTTCAAGGCGGCCATCACGGCGCAATTGAGCGAGGCCATGGGACTGGGCAAGAAAAAGCCCGAGAAAAAGCCCGCTAAGCGCCGCAGCTTTACGCCCGCGCAGATCCTCGCAAAGGCCGACCGCGGGCAGTTGCGCAGCATGGCCGCCCTGCTCTTGCAAGGCGACGCGGACCTGGCCGCGCGCTGCGTGGACATCACGCTGGAAGAGCTGGCGGAGGACGACCCGGAAGAGGAATACGAAGGCGACACGCCCGCAGCGGCGTGTTTCTTCCTGCTCTGGTCGACGGCCGCCCACACGCTGGGCCACGGCACCACCCTGGACTGGAAAGCCGTCGATGAAGTGCCGCGCATCGTCCAGCATATCGGCCTGCCCGCGCTGCGCGATTTTTTGTGGTCAGAGCGCGAAGATGGCGACGCCATGGCCGAGGGCCTGGCCGCCATCGCCGCCCACCTGGCGCCGCACCAGCTGCGCCTGGTCAACCTGCACGGCGGCGAAGACACGTATTACCTGGGCGTGGTGCGGACGCAGGATGCGGCCGCGTTCAGCACGGTGGCGCTGCAGGCGGCCTTGCGGCCCGTGCTGCTGTGACGGCTTGCGTCCTTACCTGGCGGAGCGATCGAACAGCGCCTTGTCGAAACGCAGGGTGATGACTTCGGTATCGTCCGGCTTGCCGGGCTTGCGGCCGTCTTCACCCGGGTAGTTCGTGTCGATGGCCACGACCAGCGTATGGGCGTCGAGTACTTCAACGCTCTCCACCGAGTCGAAAGGCATGCTGAACTTACCCACAGGCATATTGCTCGCCTGTCCGCCTATACCTTTGGGATCGGAGATATTCAGCAAGTCCACCAGCAGCGTTTTCCTGAGTGCGCCGTCAGCCTCTTTCTCCTTCAGGTCGACCAGGTACAGGCGCTTGATCACCGCCTTGGCGCCCCAGAAGCCATCGCGTTCGATCAGCACGAACTTGCTGCCGCCGACATTGGTCATGTCGCCGATCACGACGCCATTCTCCTTGGCCGCACCATCCTTGCGGTACACGAGATTCTTGCCCGTGTAGCGCATGGCGGCGGGGTCGAACTCGAAAATGTTCAGGTAGCGCTCGTCCGCGGCAACGGGCCGCAGCGAGGGGTCGCTGGGCGCCGCTTCCGGCACCGCGTAGAGCAGGCTGCGATCGGCGTTGTAGGCCAGGCTTTCGAAACCGCGGCTGCCCGGCAAGGTGATGCTGGCGCCCTTGCCCAGCACGTCCGGATTGGCCGGGCTGCGCAGGAAGGGATGGGGAACCGGATCGCCCATGAGCGTGCCATTTTTGTCGAAATGCAGGATATACGGACCGAATTCCTCACCCACGAACCAGGTGCCATCGGCGGCGCGCGCGAGCGACTCGATGTCGAAGTCAAAACCGGTCAGCAGGCGGCCCGCGCGAATGCGCGCATCGACGGCGATGCCGCTGTCCGCAAAGACCAGCCCGCCGGAGGTGTTGCTTGGGTAATTGACATAGTCGGCCGTGATCTTCAGATCGACGCCCTTACCGTCGTTTAAGAAGCCCTTGGCGTCATTGAAGGCGAGGAAGCTGTTGATCTTGATGCTGCCAGGCGGCTTGCCGGCGTCCGGGGCCGTGCGGAAATCGATGCTGGCGTTATACAGGCCGAGCACGAAATCGGCCGAATTGCCCTTGGCGCCGTAGCCATTGTCGGCCATGGCGGTCCAGCTGCCGTCGTCATTCCTCAGCAGCGCGGAGAAGCCTGGAATCGGCACGCCAGTGGCAAACGGCGGGCTGACGCCAAGCGCCGCGGCCGTGAACTGTCCGGAAATCGGCCCCGGCCAGCGCGCCGTGTCCGGCAATGCGGCCCAGCCGGCGAGCTGGTGCGGCAGTCCTTCCCCTGCCACCGTTTCAGGAGCGGCGGAAGAACTGCCGCCGCAGGCGGCAAGCACGCCGCTGAGCATCACGATGGCCAGGCCGCGGCACACAGTCAAACCACTCACATGACAACGCATATCTGCTTCCTCTACAAGATGAATGGAGAGGAAAGCTTACCGGCCTTCGGTGACCAGTTTATGACATGCGCCCTATCGTGCGCGGCCTGCGCCGGCAAGGACGCGAGCGCTTCGGCCCGTCAATGGCAGCGCACTTCGCCGAAATGCTGCGCCAGGCTCAGGCCCAGGCCCTGCTCCACGGCGTTTTCCACCTGCGCCGCCAGCGCGGCCGCTTCCTCGGCAGCCTTGATGTCGCGCTCGTTGGTGGAACCGGCCGGATAGCCGGAGTTCACGCGCATGCCGCCGAAGACGAACAGGCGGTAGACGTCGGCCAGGCTGATGCGATTGACATTGCCCAGCAAGACCCAGTGATCGGAACTGTCGGCCACGCGCTTGCCCCACTGCACGCGCACGGCGCCGTCCACGTTGACGCGTCCCACCCAGCCCTGTTGCACCATCTTGTCGAGCAGGATTTCCATCTCTTCGAAGCCCAGGCGCGTGCTGCGGCGGATCTCGGCCGCGCCCACCAGGGCCGAATCGGCGCAGTGGCACGCCTGGTGCAGCACTTTCAGGATGGCGACGGCGTCGACGAATTCGCTGCCCGGCGCCGCCTCGTACCACCAGCGCTCGTATTTCACGACGGGCAAGGCGGCCACCAGCAAGGCGCCCACCAGGGTGATCATCCAGCTCAGGTATATCCACACGAGGAACAGCGGCAAGGCGGCCAGTGCGCCATAGATGCGCGAATACGTGGGAAATTCCTGGATGAATTCGCCGAAGCCCCGCTTGGCCACCTCGAACGCCAGCGCCGCCAGCAAGCCGCCCCAGGCCGCGTCGCGCCAGTCCACGTCGCGGTTCGGCACGGCGATGTACAGCAGGGTAAACGCCAGCATGGTCAGGCCGATCGACACCAGGGTATAAAACACGGCGCCGATGAACGGCACGGCGCCCACCACGCCGCTGGTGGCCATGAAGAGGCGCGAGGTCACCGTCAGCGACACGCCCACCAGCAGCGGCCCCAGGGTGACGATGGCCCAGTAGACGAGCAAACGCTTGGTCCAGCGGCGCTCCTGGCGCACGCGCCAGATGCGGTTGAAGACGCGCTCGATCAAGCCCATCATGCCTACCGAGGTGACGATCAGGGCGCCCGCGCCGATGGCCGACAATCGCGTGGCCTTCGAGGCAAACGTCGTCAGGTAGTCGAGGATGGTGTTCGATATGCCCTTGGGCATCACGCTTTGCACGAAATAGTCTTCCAGCGCGTGGCGGAAGGTATTAAACAGGGGGAAGGTGGTGAAAATGGCGAGCGCCAGCGTGAGCAGCGGCACCAGCGCGAACACGGTGGCGAACGTCAGGCTGCCGGCCACTTGCGGCAGGCTTTCCTCGCGCACGCGGCGGCGCGCGAACTGCAGCAGGTCGCGCGTTTCGGACCACGTCAGGCCGCGCACGACGTCGAGCCCCATGCTCAGGGTGCGCCACAGGTATCGCAAGAACGGGAGTATATATTTTGAAAACATGTGCAAAATCAGAACGGCGCCATGACAGCAGTCGTATCAGGCTGTAAAGCGCCCTATAATACCAATGATGAAGCCAACCAATCTGATTATTCTCGTATTGTTTTATTCACGCCATGGCGCCACGCGCCAGTTGGCCGAGCTGATAGCCCAGGGAGTGGAAAGCGTGCCTGGCTGCGATGCGCGCCTGCGCACCGTGCCCGCCGTCTCCACGGTAACGGAAGCAACAGCACCGGAAGTGCCGCTGGACGGCGCGCCCTACGTGGAACTGGACGACTTGCAGGAGTGCGCGGGCCTGGCCCTGGGCTCGCCCACGCGCTTCGGCAACATGGCCGCCGCCATGAAATACTTCTGGGATGGCACGGCCAGCGACTGGCTGGCCGGCACCCTGGCCGGCAAGCCCGCCTGCGTGTTCACGTCCACGGGCAGCCTGCACGGCGGCCAGGAATCGACCCTGCTGTCGATGATGATCCCCCTCTTCCACCACGGCATGCTGGTCATGGGCTTGCCCTACACGCACCCGGAACTGATGACGACGTCCACGGGCGGCTCGCCGTATGGCGCCACCCACTGGTCGGGCATAGACGGCGACAAGGCCCTGAGCGACGATGAAAAGCGCCTGGCCATCGCCCTGGGCCGGCGCCTGGCGGAAAACGCCGCGAAACTGGCAGGCGCATGATGCACGGCGCACTGCACAAGTATTTTCACTGGGGCGCCATCGCCAGCCTCGTCACCCTGATCGTCTGGTGCCTGCTGTGGGAAACCGTCGTCGCGCCGCTGCAGCCGGGCGGCTCCTGGGTTGTGCTGAAGGCGGCGCCCCTGCTCATTCCCCTGTACGGCGTCATCAAGCGCGACGTCTACACCCTGCAATGGTCGTCGATGGTGATCCTGCTGTACTTTACGGAAGGCGTGGTGCGCGGCTACAGCGACACGAACCCCACCTCGGCCCTGATGGCCTGGGGGGAGGCGGCCATCGTCTGCATCTATTTTGTCTGCGCCGTGCTGTATCTGCGCCCGTATAAAAAGGCGGCCAGGCGCATGGCCAAAGAGCTTCTGGAAAAAGTGAATAAAGTGAGCATCAAGAAATGACAGACCGTACCGACTTCCTCGCCGCCTGCCGCGATCTGCTGGGCGACACCTACGTGCTCACCGCCGATGCCGACACGGCGCCCTTCCTCACCGACTGGCGCGACCGGTTTACGGGCAAGGCCCTGGCCGTGCTGCGCCCCGCCACGGTGGAGCAAGTGGCAGCGATCCTGCGCGCCTGCACGCAATGGCAGGTCCCCGTCGTGCCGCAGGGCGGCAATACGGGCCTGGTGCTGGGCAGCATCCCCGACGACGCGGGCACGGCCGTCGTGCTGTCGCTGGCGCGCCTGAACGGCATCCGCGCGCTCGATCCCGTCAACCGCACCATCACGGTCGATGCGGGCTGCATCCTGCAAACCATCCAGGAAGCGGCCGTCGCCGCCGGCTGCCTGTTCCCCCTGTCGCTGGCGGCCGAAGGCAGTTGCACCATCGGCGGCAACCTGGCCACGAACGCGGGCGGCACGGCCGTGCTGCGCTACGGGAATACGCGCGAGCTGTGCCTGGGCCTGGAAGTGGTCACGCCGCAAGGCGAGATCTGGAGCGGCTTGCGCGGCCTGCGCAAGGACAATACCGGCTACGATTTGCGCGACCTGTACATCGGCGCCGAAGGCACCCTGGGCGTGATCACGGGCGCCGTGATGAAGCTGTACCCGCAGCCGAAAGCCTGCATCACCGCGCTGGCCGCCATGCCCTCGCCCGCCCACGCCCTGCGGCTGCTCTCCCTGATGCAGGACCATTGCGGCGCCAGCCTGACGGGCTTTGAATTGATGTCGCGGTATTGCTTGCAACTGGTGGCCGAGCAGTTCCCCCAGCTGCCACGGCCATTTGCGGAAGCCCATGGCCAGTACGTGTTGCTGGAGCTGTCCAGCAGCCAGTCCGAGGCGCATGCCGTGGAATTGCTCGAAGCGAGCATCGGCGCGGCCCTGGAAGACGAATTGATCGAGGACGCCGTCGTCGCCAGTTCCGTGGCGCAATCCGAAGGCCTGTGGCAGCTGCGCGAGCACATTCCGCTGGCGCAGGCGCAGGCGGGCAAGAACATCAAGCACGACATCTCGCTGCCCATTTCCCGCATCGCCGACTTCATCGCCGTCACGGATGCGGCCCTTGAATCAGCCTTCCCCGGCTGCCAGCTCGTGTGCTTCGGCCATCTGGGCGACGGCAACCTGCATTACAACGTGGCGCCGCCAGCCGGCATGACGGACCGGGATTTCCTGGCCAACCAGGATGCGATCAACCGCATCGTGCACGACCTGGTCCACGGCTTTGGCGGCTCGATATCGGCCGAACACGGCATCGGCGCACTGAAGAAGGACGACCTGGCGCGCTACAAGTCGCCGCTGGAACTGCAGCTGATGCGCGCCGTGAAGCAGGCGCTGGACCCGCAGAACATCATGAATCCGGGAAAGATATTGTGAAGCCCTTGTCTCTCCTGCTATGTGCCATGGCCTTGCTGGCCGGTTCCGCCAGCGCGCAGGACGTCTACAAATGCGTGCAGGATGGCCAGACCAGCTATAGCGCCACGCCGTGCACGGGCGGGCAGCTGCAGATCCTGGAAGTGCCCTCGCCTCCGCCCGCCGTCGACAAGGGCGCGGCCACGCGTCAGGAACGGGTGGCCAGCCAGATGGAAGCGGCGCGCAAGAAGCGCGAAAACCTGGAAGACCAGGCGCGCGAACGGGCCGCCAAACAGAAGGAAATGCACGAGAAGCATTGCGCCCAGCTGCGGCTGGAGCAGCAATGGGCGGCGCAGGACGCCGTCGGCGCGGGCGACAAGACCCGCGATGCGGCGCAACTGAAAGCGCGGCGCGCCGGCGAACGCCTGGCCGTCGAATGCCTGCATTGAGTGCGCCGGCAGCAAATCCCGCAGGGATGCGCCTGCTGTCGCGCTGGCTGCTGCTGGGCGAATGGCGCGCGCATCCCGTGCGCGCCTTCGTCGCCATCCTCGCCATCGCCATCGGCGTGTCGCTGGGCTTTGCCATCCACCTGATCAACGCGGCCGCCTTCAATGAATTTTCCACGGCCGTCAAAAGCCTGTCCGGCCAGGCCGACGTGCAGGTGGCCGGGCGCGAAGCGCTGTTCGACGAAGCCATCTACCCGTGGCTGGCGCAGCGCGACGGCGTGGCCGTCGCCTCGCCCGTGCTGGAATTGCAGACTGGCGTGAGCGGCAAGAAAGACGGCGGCCCGCTGCACATCCTGGCGCTCGACGTCTTCCGCGCCGGCTTCATCTCGCCCGACCTGATCGGCGCGCCCGCCGAGGGCCAGCCTTTCGACACCCTGGCCGACGACGCCGTCTTTTTATCGCCGGCCGCCTTGCGCTGGCTCGCTGTGGCCGAAGGCGGCCAGGTCGCCCTGCAATCGGGCACGGGCACGGTGCCGCTGCGCGTGGCCGGTTCGCTGCAGCGGGCGCGCGCCGGCCAGCGCATCGCCGTGATGGATATCGGCGCGGCGCAATGGCGCTTCAACAAGCTGGGCAAGCTGTCGCGCATCGACTTGAAATTGCGCCAGGGCGTCAACCGCGACGCCTTCCAGGCGGACCTCGCGCGCGCACTGGACGCGCAGTATCCGGGGCGCTTCCAGGTGGGCCAGCCCAACGACGAGAACCAGAACAGCCGCAACAATAATCTGAGCCGCGCGTACCGCGTCAACCTGACGGTGCTGGCCCTGGTCGCCCTGTTTACGGGCGCCTTTTTGGTCTTTTCCACGCAGGCCCTGTCCGTCATCCGCCGCCGCAGCCAGTTCGCGCTGCTGCGCGTGCTGGGCATGGAGCGCGGACAATTGCTGCGCCAGGTGCTGTCAGAGGGCGCCAGCCTCGGCATGGTCGGCGCCGCGCTGGGCATCGCCGGCGGTTACGCCATGGCCGCCGTGGCCCTGCGCTTTTTCGGCGGCGACCTGGGTGCCGGCTATTTCGCGGGCGTGCAGCCGCAGGTGCAGTTCACGCCCGTCGCCGCCTGCGTGTATTTCGCGCTGGGCCTCGGCGTGGCCTTGCTGGGCTGCGCGGCGCCCGCGCTGGAAGCGGCGCGCGCCGCCCCCGCCATCGCCCTGAAATCGGGCAGCGAGGAAGTCGTGACGACGCGCCTGGCGAAAACCTGGCCAGCGCTGGCCTGCTTGCTGCTGGCTGGCGCCCTGACGTTCCTGCCGCCCGTCTTCGAGCTGCCCCTGTTCGGCTACCTGTCCATCGCCCTGCTGCTGATCGGCGCCATCGCCCTGATGCCGCAGCTGGCCGCCGTCGTCTTCCGCGCCCTGCAAGCCGCCTGGCTGCGCACGGAAACGAGCAAGCACGCGCCCGTGCGCAGCCTGACCCTGGCCCGCCTGGCGAACGCCTCGGGCCAGGCCGGCATCGCCCTCGGTGGCGTGCTGTCGAGCTTTAGCCTGATGGTGGCGATGGCCATCATGGTGTCGAGTTTCCGCGTTTCCGTCGACGACTGGCTGCTGCAGATCTTGCCGGCCGACGTGTATGCGCGCACGGCCGCCAGCGGCGGCACGGCGGGCTTGAATCCGCGCGAACAAGCCGCCATCACCGCCTTGCCCGAGGTGGCCAGGGTGGATTTCCAGCGCCTGCGCTCGCTGTCGCTGGCGCCCGACCGTCCCAACGTGATGCTGCTGGCGCGCCCCGTCAACCTGGCCGATCCGGGAAAAAGCATGGTGCTGGTGGGCGACACCCTGCCCGTGCCGGCAGGCAGCCGGCCCGTGTGGCTTTCCGAGGCGGCGGCCGACCTGTACAACGTCAAGCCTGGCCAGCAGATCACGCTGCCGCTGGCGGGCGGCCTGCACCCCTTCTTTGTCGCCGGCATCTGGCGCGACTATGCCCGCTCGTCCGGCGCCATCCAGATGCCGCTCGATGACTACCGCGCGCTGACCGACGACATGGACGTCAGCGACGCGGCCCTGTGGCTGGCCAAGGACGCCACGGGCGACGAATTGCAGCAGCGCCTGAAAGCGCTGCCCTTCGGCGCCAGCCTGGAAGTGTCGAACCCTTCGGCCATCCGCGCCCTGAGCCTGCAGATCTTCGACCGCAGCTTCGCCGTCACGTATTTATTGGAAGCCATCGCCATCGTCATCGGCCTGTTCGGCGTGGCCGCCACGTTCTCGGCCCAGACCCTGGCGCGCGCGCGCGAATTCGGCATGCTGCGCCACGTGGGCGTGACGCGCGGCCAGATCTTGTCCATCCTGGCGCTCGAGGGCGGTGCGCTGACGGCGCTGGGCATCGCCACCGGTTTTGTCCTGGGCCTGCTGATCAGCTTTGTGCTGGTCTTCATCGTCAACCCGCAATCGTTCCACTGGACCATGCAGCTGCACCTGCCGTGGCCCTTGATCGCCACAGTGGCCGGCGCCCTGCTGACGGCAGCCGCCCTCACTGCCCTCATCGCGGGCCGCCAGGCGCTGTCCGCTGGCCCCATCCGCGCCGTCAGGGAGGACTGGTAATGCGCCGTTTGACTTGTTTATTGTTGTTCTGCAGCGCCGCCGCCATCGCCGCGCCGCCCGCCTTCGCCCCCGTCACGCCGCTGCCCCCCGGCCAGACCCTGCGCCTGCCGCACGACTTCGGCGCCCACCCCGCGTACAAAACGGAATGGTGGTACGCCACGGGCTGGGTAACAACGAGCGGCGGCGAGCAGCTGGGCTACCAGGTGACCTTCTTCCGCAGCGCCACGGCCGCCGACGCGGACAATCCCAGCGCGTTTGCGCCGAAACAGCTGATCATCGGCCATGCGGCCCTGTCCGACCCCAAGGTGGGCAAGCTGCTGCACGACGAGAAAAGCGCGCGCGAGGGTTTCGGCCTGGCCTACGCCAAGGTGGGCGACACGGACGTGAAACTCGACGACTGGCGCATGCAGCGCCAGGCGGACGGCAGCTACCGGGTCAGCCTGGCCGCGCGCGACTTCAACTTGCAGCTGACCCTCGCGCCCACCCAGCCCGTGCTGCTGCAAGGCGTTGGCGGCTATTCGCGCAAGGGCGCCCGGCCCGCGCAATCGAGCTACTACTACAGCAAGCCGCAGTTGCGCACGACGGGCACGATCGCGCGCGCGGGCGGCAAGCCGGAAGCCGTGACGGGCGCCACCTGGCTCGATCACGAGTGGTCGAGCCAGGTGCTCGATGCGGACGCCAGCGGCTGGAACTGGATAGGCGCCAACCTCGACGACGGCGGCGCCCTGATGGCCTTCCAGATCCGCAGCAAGACAGGTGCTAAACTATGGGCGCACGCGACATGGCGCGACGCGTCCGGTAAGATGACGCAGTACGCGCCCGGCGACGTCGATTTCACGCCCACGCAGCTATGGCGTTCGCCCCGCACGCAGGCCGAATACCCGGTCGCCACCGAGATCCGCACGGGCGCGACGCGCTGGCAGATCAAGCCTTTGCAGCCAGACCAGGAACTCGATTCGCGCCGCTCGACGGGGGCAGTGTACTGGGAAGGCGCCGTGACGGTGGAGCGCGGCGGCCAGCCTGTGGGCCGCGCCTACCTGGAAATGACGGGCTACGTGCAGCCGATGAAGTTGTAAGCAATACAAAATATAGTACCTACCAAGCGAAAAACAATGACAACCAGCACAGAAACAGGCAGTACCAGTACAGCAAGCACCGCATCAACTCCCGACACCGGCACCAGCCGCGAACTGAAAAAAGGCAGCCTGGCCGCCTTCAAGGGCTTGATGCCCTTTCTGACGCCGTACCGCAAGCAGTTCTTCCTGGCCGGTATCGCGCTGGTGGTGGCCGCCGCCTCGACCCTGGCCATTCCCGCCGCCTTCAAGCAGATGATCGACCTCGGTTTCGGCGGCGCGGCCGGCTCGAAAAGCATCCAGCACGTCGACCTGGTCTTCCTCGCCCTGTTCGGCGTGGCGTCCATCCTGGCGCTGGCCACTGCCGCGCGTTTTTACACGGTGTCGTGGCTGGGCGAGCGCGTCACGGCCGATATCCGCAGCGCCGTATACCGCCACGTCGTCACGCAAAGCCCGGAATTCTTTGAAACCACGCAGACGGGCGAAGTCCTGTCGCGCATCACCACCGACACGACCCTGATCCAGGCCGTGGTCGGCACCAGCATCTCGATGGCGCTGCGCAATGTGCTGCTGTTCCTCGGCGGCCTGGTGATGCTGTTCGTCACCAGCGCCAAGCTGGCCGGCATCATCATCGGCCTCTTGATCCTGGTCGTCGTGCCCATCATCGTGTTTGGCCGCAAGGTGCGCAAACTGTCGCGCGACTCGCAGGACCGCATCGCCGACGCGTCGGCCATGGCCGGCGAAATCCTCAACGCCATGCCCACCGTGCAGGCGTTCACGCACGAGAAAATCGAATCGAAGCGCTTCGGCGACTCCGTCGAAGGCGCCTTCATGACGGCCATGCGCCGCATCCGCGCCCGCGCCCTCTTGACCATGATCGCGATTTTGCTGGTCTTCGGCACCATCGTGTTTGTCTTGTGGCTGGGCGCGCGCGCCGTGCTGGAAGGCGCGATGACGGGCGGCGACCTGGGCCAGTTCATCCTGTACGCCTCCATCGTGGCCGGCGCCATCGGCGCCCTGTCCGAAGTCATGGGCGAAGCGCAGCGCGCCGCCGGGGCCACCGAGCGCCTGCTGGAACTGATGGCCGTCAAGTCGGAAATCGCCTCGCCGGCCACACCGCTGCCGCTGCCCGCGCGTGCCGCGACGGGCGCCGCCCTGACCCTGGACGATGTCATGTTCTCGTACCCGTCGCGCCCGGACACCCACGCGCTCGACCACGTCAGCCTCGACATCCGCGCCGGCGAAACGGTGGCCGTCGTCGGCCCGTCCGGCGCCGGCAAGACCACCCTGTTCCAGCTGTTCCTGCGCTTCTATGACCCGCAAAGCGGCAGCATCCGCCTCGACGGCGTCGACATCAAGCAGCTCGATCTGCACACCCTGCGTGACGCCATCGGCATCGTGCCGCAGGATACCGTGATCTTCTCGGCCGACGCCATGGAAAACATCCGCTATGGCCGCGCCGGCGCCAGCGACGAGGAAGTCATCGCCGCGGCGAAAATGGCGGCCGCCCACGAATTCATCGAGCGCCTGCCGAACGGCTATAAATCCTTCCTCGGCGAACGGGGCGTGCGCCTGTCCGGCGGCCAGCGCCAGCGCATCGCCATCGCCCGCGCCCTGCTGAAAAACCCGCCGCTGCTGCTGCTCGACGAAGCGACCAGCGCGCTGGATGCGGAATCGGAACGCCTGGTGCAAAAGGCGCTGGAAGCGGCCATGGTGGGCCGCACCACGGTCATCATCGCGCACCGCCTGGCCACCGTGCAGCGGGCTGACCGCATCATCGTCATGGAAGACGGCAGGATCGTCGAGACGGGCACGCATGCGTCGCTGGTTGCCCTGGGTGGTATTTACGCCAACCTGGCGGCATTGCAATTCCATCACGTACACACCAACTAAGCAAAAGCAGCCATGAACGCCTTATTCCACGCCAACCTGGGCATCACCGATTTCTGGACCTTTTTACTGGGCACCATCTTCATCGTCATCCTGCCCGGTCCCAATTCCATGTATGTGCTGTCGGTTGCCGCCCAGCGCGGCGTGCGGCCCGCCTACCAGGGCGCCTTCGGCATCTTCGCCGGCGACCTGATTCTGATGGTGCTGTCGGCCTGCGGCGTGGCCTCGCTGCTGAAAGCCAGCCCGGCCCTGTTTTATGTCGTGAAATACATCGGCGCGGCCTACCTGGGCTGGATCGGCCTGCAGATGCTGATAGGCTGCTGGCGCAAGCTGCGCGCGCCCGCGCCCGCTGAAGGCGAAGCGGCAGCCGTGCCTGTCACCATCAAGGAAAGCGACCCGTTCCGCAAGGCGCTGATCATCAGCCTGATGAACCCGAAAGCGATTTTGTTCTTCATCTCGTTCTTCATCCAGTTCGTCGACCCGGTTTTCCCGAACCCCGTGCTGTCCTTCATCGGCCTGGGCCTGATCTGCCAGGTGATCAGCTTTAGCTACCTGACGGCCATCATCTTTGTCGGCGCGCGCCTGGCCGAGACCTTCCGCCGCCGTCGCCGCCTGTCAGCCGGCATGGGCGGCGGCGTGGGCGCCATGTTCATCGGCTTCGGCGCGAAACTGGCCACGGCCACTCTGTAAGGAACTGCCGTGAACGAGCTTGAACTGCGCCAGCGCTGCCATACCGTCCTGCCGGGCCACCGCCAGCCCACGCCAGCGGCCACCTTCGCCGCCATGGCCGCCTGGTGCGACGCCAACGATGTTGCGCACGATACCTATGGCGAAGGCGCGCTGATCGAACAGTTCGAGAACAAGATCGCCAGCCTGCTCGGTTTCGAGGCGGCCGTGTTCTGCATCACGGGCACCATGACGCAAGTCACGGCCCTGCGCCTGGCGTGCCAGGACCGCGGCTCGCCGCTGGTGGCGCTGCATCCAACCTCGCACATCCTGCGCCACGAGCGGGGCAACCATGAACTGCTCGATCACTTCAAGGGTTTGACGATCGGCGACCCGCACCGCCCGTGGACGGTGGACGACTTGCGCGCCGTGCCCGATGCGCTGGGCGCCGCGCAGGTCGAACTGCCGATGCGCGAAATCGGCGGCCAGTGCCCGTCGTGGGATGCATTGAACGACATCAAGCGGCATTGCCGCGAACGCAATATCCATTTACACATGGATGGCGCGCGCCTGTGGGAAGCGCAAGCCGGTTTTGGCCAGTCCCTGCCCGCCATCTGCGACGGCTTTGACTCCGTCTACGTATCACTGTACAAGGGCATCGGCGGCATCGGCGGCGCCATGCTGGCCGGCAGCCGGTCGTTTGTCGGACGGGCGCGCGAGTGGTTCCGCCGCCAGGGCGGCAATATCGTGCACCGCACCCCTTACGTGGTGGCCGCCGCCATGCAGTTCGATGCGCGCCTCGCCGCCATGCCGCAGTATTTTGCGCGCACGCAGTGGCTGTACGCGCTGCTGCGCGATTTTCCATCGATAGCCGTCAATCCCGCCCGGCCGCAAGCGAACATGCTGCATCTGCACCTGCCCGTTTCGCGCGAGCGGGCCATCGCCATCCGCAACCAGGTGGCCGAAGAGCACGGCATCTGGCTGTTCGGCCGCGCCAGCCACGCGGCGCTGCCCGGGCACAGCGTGGTGGAATGGTATGTGGGAGACAACTTGCTGGATCTGCCCGACGACACCGTGCGACTGGCATTGCGCCTGCTGGACCAGGCCATGCGCGCCAGGACATGAGCAACGCAGCTCGGCGTAGGTCGGGTTAGCGCACAGCGCGTAACCCGACAACACCACAGTCATCGCCAACAATACCGTCGGATTACGCGCGGCTTCGCCACGCTAATCCGACCTACACCCTACCGTGCACAACAGCGCACACCGCTGGGGTCTGACCCCGAAAAAAAAGCGCCCGAAGGCGCTTTTTTCATTTCACGGCGGCCGGGTTGGCCGCCACTACCTGCTTAGAACTTGTAGTTATAAGCGAGACCGATCAACTGCATGCGGGTCTTGAACAGGCCCTTGGTGGTTTCACCGTTGCCGGTGCAGCCCGTCTTGACTGGCGAGCAGTCGTTTGTGTAGTTGACGTCAGCATCCTTGAAGTCGATATAGCTGTAGGCCAGGTCGATCGAGGAATTGGCGTTCAGCTTCCAGTTCGCGCCGATCGAGTACTGCATGCGGTCGCTGTCCGGCAAGGCCGGGTGGCGCAGTTCGGCGCTGCGGACCGGCGCCTGGTCGTGGGCGATACCGGCGCGCAGCATCAGGCTTTCGCTGTACTTGTAGTTGGTGCCCAGCGACACGCGGTAGGTGTCCTTCCACTGCTGGCGGATGCGCTCTGCGCCTTCGGCCGTCGGCGGGAACTGGATGTCCAGGTTCTGCAGACGCGAAGTGCGGGTCCAGGTCACGTCGCCCATCAAAGCCCACTTATCATCCATCTGATGGAAGGCGTTGACCGACAGGGTTTCCGGCGTGCGCAATTCCACCAGCGCTTCCGAATTGACCTTGTTCGACGCCTTGGCGATGAAGGCGTTCACGGCAGGATTGCTCGTCACCTGCGAGAAGTCCCAGATGGTGCTGCCCTTGAGCTTGTGCGAAATCGACGAGCGGTAAGCGATACCGAAACGCGTGCCTTCGTTCAGCTGGTACAGGTAGCCGAGGTTGAAGCCGAAGCCCCAGTCATGGCCGTCCATCGAGGCGTGGCCATCCTTGATCGGGCCCTGCAGCGCGGCGCCCGCAGCTTGCGCGGCGGCCAGGCCTTGCGTCTTGGCGATATTGGCCAGGAAGGCCTGCGATGCGCTAGGGGCAAACTTGCCCAGGAAGGCGACCGAACCCGGCACGTCAACGCCCTGGCCCAGTTCCGCCTTCATGTATTCGGCCGTCACGCCGAAACCGAACGAGTGATGCTGGTCCAGCTTGAACGACACGGAAGGGTTCAGGGCGATGGCTTCGAGCTTGATATTGGTGATCGCATAGCGGCCATACCAGTCGTTGCCGTAGTCGAGCTTGGCGCCATACGGCACGAACAGGCCCGCGCCGACAGTCCACTGCTCATTGATTTTCTTGCTGGCATACAGCGCTGGCGCGAACACGGCATCCGGCGCATAGTCCTTGGTTGCCGCGTAAGGCGTGCGGTTGCCCGGGAAGAAAGGCTTGGAGCCCGCATCCGTGTAGGTCGAATGCGGTACCACCAGGGTGCCGCCGCCCACGAACTGCGTGCCTTCCAGGCGCGACATGCCGGCCGGGTTATAGAAAATGGTCGAGGCGTCGGCCGCTTCGGCGCCGCTGGCATCGGCCGTGCCCTGGGCGGAAACGCTTTGCGAGCCGAAACGGTAGCCCGATGCCTGGGCGGTGGAAGCGAAGCCGGCGCATGCGACGGCGATGAGGAGGGGCAGATATTTATGTTTCAAGTTAGTCTCTCTTTATTATATGAAGTGTCTTCGTCACATTGTCTCGGGTAGCTCAACCTCACCCGTCCTGCGCTGTTCTTGCCGCCGTGAACTCCCTCACTGACGGCATGAGCGAAGCATATAATATTTTTTAGAAAAAAGCGAACGTTCGCTCTTTTTATGAAACGGCGTTGTTTTCCATGCCAATCACGACCCTCTACCCTGCCAATGCCGGGGCTGGAAGCGGTATCAGGAAGCGCTGGTGCATCAGCGCCAGCATCTGTTCGGCCGGCACGGGACGCGAAATGAAATAGCCCTGCACTTCATTGCATTGCAGCGCGCGCAGGATGTCGAGCTGCTCGCGCGTCTCCACCCCTTCGGCCACCACGCTCATGCCCAGCGCATGCGCCATCGACAGGATGGCACGCACGAAGACCTCGCCCTGCTCCGAGCGGCCCAGCTCCATGGTGAAGGCGCGGTCGATCTTCAAGCCATCCATGGCGAACTTCTGCAGCTGCGACAGCGAGGAATAGCCGGTGCCGAAATCGTCGACCAGCAGGCGCACGCCCAGCGCGCGGATGGCCGACAGCTGCTCCACGGCGCGGTTCTGTTCATCCATCATGGCCGATTCCGTGATCTCCACCTCGATCAGGCGCGCGTCGATGCGGTGGCGCGTCAGCGCGGACGCCAGCACCTGGTGCACGTCGCCGCGGCCGAACTGGCGCGCCGAGACGTTGATCGAGACGGGCACCAGTTCCAGTCCGCTGGCTTGCCAGCGCGCCATCTGCAGGCACACCTTCTCGATGACGACTTCGCCCAGCTGGGAAATCAGGCCGCTGCTCTCGGCCACGGGGATGAATTCCAGCGGCGGCACCATGCCGTGCTGCGGATGGTGCCAGCGCACGAGCGCTTCCATGCTGCACAGCTGCCCGCTCAGGGCGTCGACGCGCGGCTGGTAGACGACGAGGAACTGGTCCTGCTCCAGCGCCGCCACCAGGCTTTGCTCGAGTTCGCGGCGGCTGCGGATGGTTTCGAACAATTCCGGCTGGAAAAATCGGTGATGCCCCTTGCCCGCCACTTTCACGGCGTACATGGCGATGTCGGCGTTCTTCAGCAGCACTTCCGTCTCGGCGCCATCGCGCGGATACAGGCTGATGCCGATCGAGGCACCCATCTTGTGGCGTTCGCTGCCCAGGTAGAACGGTTCGTCGAAGGCGATGGCGATGCGCTGCGCCACCTGCTCGGCGCGGCTGTCGTCTTCCACCGGGTCGAGCACGACGACGAATTCGTCGCCGCCCAGGCGCACCACGTGGTCGCCCGGCCGCAGCACGGCCTTCAGGCGCAAGGAGGCGGCGCGCAGCACTTTATCTCCCTCGGCGTGGCCCTGCGTATCGTTGATATCCTTGAAGCCGTCCAGGTCGATGAACAGCAGCGCCAGCATGCGGCTCGCGATGGCGGCGCGGCCCAGGGCGCCGGGCAGGAATTGCTGCAGCCAATAACGGTTGGGCAAGCCCGTCAAGCCGTCCTCGTTGGCCAGGCGGCGCAAGTCGCGCTCGTGCTCCTTGGCCGTGCTGATGTCTTGCAGGGTGACGGCCAGGCGGTCGCCGCTGCGCACCAGGCGCCGGCGTATCCAGCGCAGCTTGAAGGGATTGCCTTCCGGCAACTCGATCTCTTCTTCCGAAAAGCCGGACTCCATGGCGGCCCGGTAATTATGGATCAGGTCGCGGAAATACGGCTCATGGGCGCGCGACTGCAGGCGCATGCCCAGCAATTGTTCGCGGCGCACGCCAAAGTAGCCGGCGCCCGGCTCGTTGCAGTCGACGATCTCGAAATCGAGGATGCTGCCGTCCGCGCCGCGCAGGGCGGCAATGATATAGAAGCCGTCGCTCGTGCCTTCGGTAGCCATGCGGTAGGCATTGCGCACGCCTTCGGACTGGTGGTGGCGCCAGGCCAGGCGCAGCGACAGCACCGTGGCGACGGCGGCAAAGGCCAGCAGCAGCACGGTGACGGCCAGGGCGATGCCGATATAGATGGTGCGCGTTTCCTCGTAGGGGTGCAGCATCTCGCCGTCCGACAGGCCGACCACGGCCGTAAACGGATAGGCTTTCAGCGCCTGCCAGCCCACGTAGCGGCTTTGCTTGTCGGAAAAAGCGATCCTGCCGCCCGAATGCAGGGCGCCGCTTTCCGTTTCCAGGAAACTGGTGTCGAGAAACGGCGTGCCCTGTGCGCTCTGGGCCGGCAGCACGCGCGAGCCGAGGCGCGTGCTGAACAGCTCGCCCTCTTCCCCCACCATGGCGGACATGCCGAACTTGCCGAAACTGACGCTGTTATAGAATTCGGAAAAATAGCTGGAGTGGATGGAGATCAGCAGCACGCCGTCGAAATTGCCATCCACGTCTTCCAGCCGGCGCGTGAAATGCACGAGGCTTTCGTCGGCGCCCGGCGTGGCCGCCGCTTCGCTCGCCCTCCCCAGCGCGATGCGCAGCGCGCTGGAATTGCTGCGCCAGTGGCGCAGCAGGAAATCGCTGCGCTCGTTCACGCGCAGGCGCTGCAGCGGCGCCGTGGCCGTCACGGGATGGCCCTTGCGGTCGAGGATGGCGACGATGGCAAATTGCGGCAAGGCATACATGCCCTGCGTCTTCAACTGGTCGAGACGCAACTGGCCGCGCGAATTTTCCCATTCATACTTGAGCTGCAAGGTCAGCTGGTCCATCTGCTCCAGCGTGCGCAGCAGATACTGGCCATACGCCTTCGACAACGAAGACACGCTGTCGAGCGCCTGCTGCTGCGCCACCTTCTTTTCCGCCTCCAGCTGCAGCAAGGTGGCCGTCCACAGCACCGCGCACAGGACCAGCCCCAGCAAGGGCCAGGCCAGGATCAGGCGCAGGTTGGCCTTGAAAAAATCGGCCCTGCTCATCTCCACCACGGCGCCGTTATTATTATTTACAAATTGTCGCAAGAACATGGTGCAGCATCTGCCGTTTCTGTGTATTTCTTTAAGGACACACAAATTACCACAGAGTCATGTTTGCAGGTGAGCCTGCCGCGTAATTATGTGCGCGGCCCGCAGCCCGCCTGTCGCGCCTGCGTTACAATCACCATCCTTACCGTTGGAGAAATACATGCAGCAATATCAAGATTTGATCAAGACCGTGCTCGAAACGGGCAGCTGGCAAGACAACCGCACGGGCATCCGCACCCTGAGCGTGCCGGGCGCCATGATGCGTTTCGACTTGGCCAACGGCAATTTTCCTGCCGTGACAACCAAGAAACTGGCTTTCAAATCCGTGATCGGCGAATTGTGCGCCTTCCTGCGCGCCTCGCGCAATGCGGCCGAGTTCCGCGCACTGGGCTGCAAGGTATGGGACCAGAATGCCAATGAAAACGCGCAATGGCTGGCCAACCCCTACCGCGAAGGCGAGGATGACCTCGGCCCCGTGTACGGCGTGCAGTGGCGCCAATGGCCCGCCTATAAACTGCTGGACGCAGCCAAGCCGGCGCAGATCGCCGACGCGCAAGCGAACGGTTTTACCGTGGTCGCCCCCATCGTCGAAGACGGCGTGCAAAAAGTATTGCTGTACAAGGCCGTCGACCAGCTGCGCGAATGCCTGGACACCATCATGACGAATCCCGGCAGCCGGCGCATCCTGTTCCACGGCTGGAACCCTGCCGTGCTGGACGCCGTCGCCCTGCCGGCCTGCCATTTGCTGTACCAGTTCATCCCGAACGCCAGCACGCACGAAATCTCGCTGTGTCTCTATGTGCGCAGCAACGATATCGGCCTGGGCACGCCGTTCAACATCGCCGAAGGCGCGGCCCTGCTGCACCTGGTGGCGCGCCTGACCGGTTACACGCCGCGCTGGTTCACGTATTTCATCGGCGACGCGCACATCTATGAAAACCACCTCGACATGGTGGAAGAACAATTGAAGCGCACGCCCTTCCCCGCGCCCCGTTTCGTCATTTCCGACCGCGTGCCCGACTATGCGAAGACGGGCAAGTACGAACCGGAATGGCTGGAAAAGATCGAGCCGTCGGATTTCTCGCTGGAGGGCTATGAACACCATGCGCCCATCAAGGCGGCGATGGCCGTCTGATGGCGGTCGCACCGCTGGCGGCCCTGCACCGCAAGCTGTTTGACGAAACGGATGGCGTCAAGTTTTCCAAGCTGAAAGACAGGCTGCTGACAAAGCATGGGGCCAGCGAACGGCTGGCCGTGCTCGCCATCCTCATCTGCTACGCCAAAGAAGGGCAGCTACTGCACTGGCGCGCCTTCCTGATGACGGATATCGTGCAGCTGGCGGAAGCCCATGAACATGCGGCATTTTTCGCCTGGGCATTGGCGCAGCCCGAGCTGGCGTACCGGGCCGTCGATGGCATGCTGAAAAGCATAGGCAAAGACGCGTATGCGCCGCTGGTGGCGCTGGCAGCATCCGGCGCCACGCGCCTGGAAGTCCGCGCCAGGGCCGTGAAAAGCCTGGCCGTCTTCAGCCGCCAGCCTTTCGATGCGGGCTTGCCCCGCGATCCCGGCCACTGGAAGGCGGAGCAACTGCGGCTGGACGCCGTGCTGGCCTGGCAGCGCGACGGCTACCCGGATGGCGCCGGCCATGCCGCACCGGCCACGCATGCGGCGCTGGACGAGCCGCGCACGCCGCTGGAAAAAGCGGCGGCCAAACTGGAGAACAAGCTGGCTGCCAGGCGCAGGAAAGAGCAGGACCTGGCGCAGCCATCGAACTGGCTGGTCATCGCCAGCGCCGCCGACATGGCCGGCATCGCGCAGCACTGGACCTTGCCGGAACACTACCGGCGCTTCCTCGCTTGCCATTCGCCGCTGCGCGTGCAGATCGACAGCCAGCAATATTTCCAGGGTTTGCACCTGTACGGCGCGGCCGACCTGATCAAGGCACAGCACGGTTACGCCTGGAATCCCGTCACGCAAGCGCCCATCGCCGGCTGGCCGGACCAGTATCTGGTGATCGCCGACGCGGGCGCCGATCCCTACTGCCTGGACCTGGGCGCCGCCGCCAATGGCGACGCGCCCGTGTACCATGCGCAACATGGCATGGGCACATGGCGCTTCGAGCGCCATGCGGACAGTTTCATCGACTTCCTGAACGAGATCGCGGCAGCGGCCTAGCCTGCTTCGCCTCCCGGCCCGCCCGGGCCGGGACCGCCTGGACCGCGTCCGCCCGGCGGACCGAAGCGCGGTTCACGGTCGCCCTCTTTCGCCGCCGATGTGGCGCCGCCCAGGCGGTACGACAGCCCCACATAAATCATGCGGCCATCGAAGCGCCGCGTGCTCGTCTCGCGCAGGGAAGCGCTGTTGATGACGGTTTCCATCTTGTTGCTGCTGAACACATCGGTCACGTTCATGACCAGGCTCAGCTGCGGGGTCACCGTGTGGCGCCAGCTCATATTCAGGGTGTTGTTCGGCGATCGGTAACCCTGTCCCGACAGCATCTTGCCTTGCATTTGCAGGGCCAGCTGCAGCTGGTTCCTGGCATCGAACTGGTAATTGAGGCGCGCGCGGCCGCTCAGGGCATTCGCCGTGCGCGTGCTGCGGTTGCCCAGATCGTCAGAACTCGTCTGCTGGCTGCGCGCCAGGTTGCCGCTCGTGTTCAGGGTCAGCGATGGCGTGAGCTTGCCGCTGACGCTGAATTCCAGGCCGCTCGAATGGCTGCCTTCGCCGTTTTCGCGCGTTGTCAGCAGCACATTGTCACTGATGAAATAGCGGTAATCGACGATGGCGTCCGTGTCGCGGCGGTGGTAGGCGCGCAAGCTGCTTTCCAGGCCAAACAATTTGGTTTCATAGCCAATCTCGAACGAGTCCGTCTGCGTGGGTTTCAGCTTCGGGTTGCCGGCCGACACATTGAACTCATCGCGGTAGACCACGTACGGATTCAAATCGCCCGCGCTTGGGCGGCGCAGGCGGTGCGCATAGCTGAAGCGCAGATTGCTCTCGTCGCTGACTTTATAGGTGGCGAACAGGCTGGGAATGTAGTTGACGTAATTGTTGCTCACCTCGACGCCGCTGGTCATCTGGCGCACGTTCAAGTCCGTGTATTCGGCGCGCAAGCCGGCCAGCGCGCCCCAGCGTTCGCTCAGGCGCATCTGGTAGGAACCGTACAGCGCGATGGTGCGCTCGTCGAGCTCGAAACGGTTGCTGCGCATGGGGTTGACGGTTTCCGCCAGGCTGCCCGGATGGATGTCCGCGTACAAGGTGTCGAAACTGCTCTTGTTGTCGGCCACCTTGTAGCCGAGCTTGGCCGTGCCGCCCGCCAGCGGACGCTCGTAGTCGCCGCTGAAGTCGACGATGCGGTTGCCCGTCTCGCTGTGCTGGCGCGCGCGGCTGTCGAAGGCGTTCACGGGGGCGACCGCGTAGGTATTGGCGTAATCGCTGTCGCTCTCGTTGGTTGACGACGACACGCGCAAGTCGATTTTCAGCGTTTCGCCAGGCAACTCCCCCTTGTGGTCGTAGCGCGCGCCCCAGCTGCTGTTGCGGCTGTCGCCGTTGCGCACGGTGCTGCGCACATAGTCGGCTATGGTGCTGCCGGCGCTGTCGCCATTGAGGTAGCGGTCGAGCGAACGCTGGTCGTTGCTGCGGCCGTTATATGACACGCTGGCGGCCAGGGTGTCGTTGGCGTTCAGGTTGTAATTGACGGTGCCGTGCAAGCCCAGCGAGTCGTTCAAGCCATTGCTGGTGGATTGCTGGCTGCTGGGCGCGAAAGCGCCCGTGCCACGGTCCAGGCGTTCGCGGCTGACCTCGGCCACGGAATTGCGGCCGTCATGGCGCACATTGATGCCGCCCTGGTAACCCCACGGCCCTTCGTTATAGGTGCCGGAGACGGAGCTGTTATAGCGTCCCGCGATGCCCGCATTCGCATTGACGGTGGCAAAGCCGCCCGGCTTGCGGTTGCGCCGCATGACCAGGTTCAGGATGGGGCCGCCGCCGGCTTCGTTGCCGAACTGGGCGCCGGGATTGTTGATCACTTCCACGGACTCGATATCGTCGGCCGCCATGGCATTCAGGGTGGCGCCGCGCGCATCGCCCTGCAACATGGCCGACGGCTTGCCATCGATCAATATCTGCACATTGCTGCTGCCGCGCAAGGACACGGACCCATCGGGATCGACGGCCACGGACGGCACATTGTTCAAGGCATCGGCCGCCGTGCCGTTCGTGCTGCCCACGTCGGACTTGACGTCGTAGACTTGCCGGTCGATGCGGCCAGTGGGACGTTCGGCCGTCACGCTGACGGTCGTGGAAGCATCGGCGGCGGGCGCCTTGGCCGATGCTGGCGCTGGTGCTGGTGCGGGCTTGACGGCGGTATCGCCGCTGACGGTTTGCGCCTGGACAGCGGCGCCGGAGACGAGCAGGCTGCCGCCCGCCAGGCAATGGAGAAGAAGTTTATGCATATGGCTAACAATAATCGAGACGCTACGGATGAGGCACTACGCCGCAGCGTGAGAGCACATGCCAAGCATGCCACGATTGCAAGGAGCAAAGCAAATGCGAACCATTGTTATTTACTTCAATTTACAAATCTCTTGCGCTTGTGGCATTACAGCCGCATCCGATGATCTCTGCCCTGCCTTGACGCTACCTCAGCAAGCCATTGCCGCGCGCCAGCTTCAGCCAGCCCGGATACTCCGTCATCAATAAATCATACAGTTCCGCATCGCTGTGCTCGTCGGGCGAGCTGACGGAAAAGTAATTGGCGTTGTCGACCAGGCGTCCCTGCAATTCGTCGAGTTTTTCCAGGAAGGGAAAGTCGGAATCGGCAAAGGCGGCGAGGAACTTGCTTTTCGACTTGCGTCCCTTGCCGATGCCCATGAATTGCCAAAAGATCGGCTCGTTACTGGCCCAGCGCAGCTGCTTCTCCGTTGTCGCCTGGTCGCTCGTGCCGCCATCGGTGACGAACATCACGTACACAGGCAGCTCGGCCGCGACGGGCCGCGTGCGCTCGCCGCCGCGGGCATCGGGGAAATAAAACGCGCGGATCGCCTGCATGGCGGCGCCATAGCGCGTGTCGCCTTCCAGCGGATGACGCTGTATGGCCTGGCCCACATAGGTATTGCAGTTACTCAAGGCCATCGGTGCCGGATGGTGGACGTTCTTGCCGAACAGGAAAACGTCGATCTCGCCATCGTCGTCGAACTTGCAGCCCAGGGCCAGGATGCGCTCGGCAAAGCGCTGCACCAGCCCCTCTTTGTATAGCCGTCCCATGGAGCCGGAAATATCGAGGCACAGGCACACCTTGGCCCGATGGTCGGACAGGCCCACTTTTTGCAGCGACACGCCCGCCTGCTTGACCAGGCTGACCAGTTGCGGCGCCTCGCGTTCGACGCGCTTTTCCAGGTTGATCTTCGCCTGCATGACGGCCGATGCCGCCGCAGGAGCGGCAGAGGTGGCAGAAGCGGCCTGGTCGACTTCGCCACCGAAGTGGCGCACCAGCGCGTCCAGGCCGCCATTGAAGCCTTGCCCCACGGCCATGCAGCGCCAGCCGCCATCCTTGCGGTAAATTTCTGCCAGCATGACGGCTTTTTCTTGCGCAAAATCACTACCGGCAAAGGCGAAGCGGGCCAGTTCGCGTCCGCCCGCCTGCAGGCGCACGTGGCCAGCTTGCAATTGCGACATCACGCCGCCGCCATCGATGGAGGCCGTCACGACGAGGCGGTCGATTCCGGCCGGCAAGCGCGCCAGCTGCAAGGCAAACGCGGCCATGTCGCCACCGCTGCCCGCGCGCGCTTCCACGCCGCCGCACGGCGTGCGCGGCTGGTTGAAAAAAGTCATGTAGCGCTCGTCGGACAGCTTGCCGGCCGCGTCGAGGCCGAAACAGGCCACGTCCAGCGCCAGGCCCTGCGCGGCGACGCCGATGTCCAGCACGCCGTCGGGAACGAGATTAGCCAGCGGCAAGCGCTGCCCCTTGGACAAGGTTTCCATCAGTGTCTCCTAGGCGATATAGCGGCGGGGATTGTCCGCATTGCAATCATCTTCATCTTCCTTGTCCTCGCCCTTGAAGACGACGGGACCGTTGAAGGCCAGTTGCAGGTTCTCGCCCTGCCAGCTCAGCCACGGCGTCGCTTCGCTGCCCGGCTCCGACGTCTTGCCGGACGGCTCGAGAATGATGCTGTCGGGCGTGATGCGCGCCATGCCGATCACATAGGTGTAGACCGTGTCGTCGTCGGCCGCCTTGGACAGGCGAAAATCGAAGTCGCACTCGACGATCTGCTGGCCGTATTGCATCACCATCTTCGGCCGCATGGAGGCGACGGAAACGGCGCCATTGGCCACCGCCGAATACACGCTGAAGACGAGGCCCACCGTGCCGCCGTAGTGTTGCGCCAGCGCGGGATTGACTTCCACCGTTTCCGTGGCCGGCTCCTTGCCCGACGCGCCCGCCACGTCGCCCAGGTGGCGCACGAAGGGCATGGCGTCAAAGTTGCCGGGCGTATCGGGCGCCTGGATGAAACGCATCTGGCCGTTCGGCAAGAGGATGCCGACGCGCAAGTCGAGATCGTCGTTATCGTCATCGCCATCGCCGTTATCGACCCAGGTGGCCTTGACGGTCAGTTTGCTCGGCGCGCCCGCGCCCTTTTCCAGCGACACCTTGTGCGTCTGGCCCGCCTTGGTCAGCGAGATTTTCGACAGGGAAATCTTGGGTGCCGGCGCCGGTTCCGCTGCCGCCTGCGCCACTTCGCCGCCGAAATGCGCGACCAGCGCGTCGAGGCCGCCATTGAAACCCTGGCCCACGGCCATGAAACGCCAGCCGCCGTCCTTGCGGTAGAACTCGCCCAGCATGACGGCTTTTTCTTGCGCAAAATCAGCACCAGCATACGCAAAGCGGGCCAGCTCGCGCCCGCCGTCGAGCAGGCGCAGGTAGCCGCTGCCCAGCTGTGCCATGGTGGCCGCGCCATCGATGGCGGCCGTGACGACCAGGCGCTCGATGGAAGCAGGTAAACGGTCCAGCTGATAGCTGAAGCCGGCCGCATCGCCGGACGGCGCCGCCGCTTCCACGCCGCCGCACGGCGTGCGCGGCTGGTTGAAGAAAGTCATGTAACGGTCATCGGACAGTTTACCAGCGGCATCGAGGCCGAAACTGGCAAAATCGAGCGCCACGCCGGCGCTGACAAGGCCCAGTTGCACGACGTTGCCCGTGACGAGGCCGGACAGCGCCAGGCGCTGCCCCTTGATCAGGTTTTCCATGGAATCAGGGAGAAAGAAAGGAGGGACAGAACCGGGCAGCGATGCCACCCGGCACATTTTACGCAAACAATTACTTTTTATGCATTAATGCCGAACGAGCGTGCCAGAGGGCCGAGTCCGCCTTTGAAACCCTGGCCGATGGCCTTGAACTTCCATTCGCTGCCGGCGCGGTAGATTTCGCCGAAGATCATGGCCGCTTCGGTCGAGCCGTCTTCCGACAGGTCATAGCGGGCGATTTCCGCGCCGTTGTCACCGTTCAGGCAGCGGATATAGGCCTTGCCCACCATGCCGAAGTTTTGCTTGCGGTTTTCCGCATCGTGGATGGTGACGGCCACGGCAATCTTGTCGATCTCGGCAGGCACGTTGGCCAGGTCGACGGCGATTTTCTCGTCGTCGCCATCGCCGCCGCCCGTCGTGTTGTCGCCCGCGTGGACGATGGAGCCGTCAGCCGACTTCAGGTTGTTGTAAAAAATGAAATCGGCGTCGGAACGGGCCTTGCCGTCCGTTTTCAGCAGGAAGGCGCTGCCGTCCAGGTCGAAAGCGGCGCCATCGGTGGCGCGCGGGTCCCAGCCCAGGCCAATCACGATTTTCTTCAAGCCAGGAGCTTCCTTGCTCAGGTTGACATTGCCGCCTTTTTGCAGACTGATCGCCATGGTAATTCCTCTTTGTTTAATGAGTGGGTTGCATTCGGTGTTTCAGGTCACGTCGCCGGGTCCCCGGCTTGATGAGCCATGAGCCTACCATAAAGTTCCTGCTTGTCAGCCGCGCACTATTGAAAATAATGCCATGCGAAAATACCAGGCCGCTGCCCGGATGCGCAAAATGACGGATAATGCCGCTCGACAAAAATTTTCACCGTCATGAGCGACTTGAACCCAGGCTTGTCCGTGCACCATACCAAGATACAACTCGACTGCATCCCCGGCACCCTGTGCGACGAACGCCTGTGGTCGCGCCTGGCGCCATTGCTGGGTGACAACGTTGATTTGCGGCACGTTCCCCTGCACCAGGCCCGCACGCGCCCGCAGATGCAGGAGCTGATCGCCGGCCGCAGCGCGCCGCAAGCCCATCTGGTGGGTTTTTCGCTGGGCGCCTACCTGGCGCTCGAACACGCGCTGGCGCACCCGCAGCGTGTGAAATCCCTCACTTTGATCGCCAATTCGGCCAAAGGTTTGCTGCCGGCCGAAATCGAAGCGCGCCAGCGCATCGTCGCCATGCTCGAGCGCAATGCCTACGCGGGCATCACGCGCCAGCGCCTGCGCGAACTGCTGCACCCGTCGCACCTGGACGATACCGCCATCACGGGCCTGATCCAGCAAATGGGGCTGGACCTGGGCAAAGACGTGCTGCTGGCGCAATTCATCACCACGATAGCCCGCCCCGACCTGATGGAACGCTTGCCGGAGCTCAATTTCCCCGTGCTGATCGTGGGCGCCGAAGATGACAAGCTCGTCAACCCCGACGATTTGCGCGCCATGGCGGAGCGCCTGCCGCAAGCCACCTTGCACATAATGAAAGACAACACGGGCCACATGATCCCCCTGGAAGCGCCAGGCACGCTGGCCGACGCAATGCGTGCGCATCTGGAGGCCGCCGGCAATTTCAACGATAATGACGGGCATCGGGCTTCGCCCCCACCTCTTTCACGGAACCAATGAGCT
This sequence comes from Janthinobacterium glycogeni, assembly GCF_051380725.1. Taxonomy (NCBI): domain Bacteria; kingdom Pseudomonadati; phylum Pseudomonadota; class Betaproteobacteria; order Burkholderiales; family Oxalobacteraceae; genus Janthinobacterium; species Janthinobacterium glycogeni. The sequence continues at coordinate 53,582 of NZ_JBNYXP010000010.1, forward strand.
TACTGACCATCATCGTCGCCACCGACCAGCAAGGCGGCATCGGCATCAACAATACGCTGCCATGGAAACTGCCGGAAGACCTCGCGCATTTCAAGCGTTTGACGACGGGCCACCCCATCCTCATGGGCCGCAAGACCTTCGATTCCATCGGCCGCCCGCTGCCGAACCGCCGCAACATCGTCATCACGCGCAATCCGGACTGGCGCCATGAGGGCGTGGAAGCGGTATCGTCGGTGGAAGCGGCCATCGCCCTGCTGGACGGCGCCGAAGGCTATGTCATCGGCGGCGCGGAAATTTACCAGCAGGCACTGCCCCTGACACAGCGTTTGATCATCACGGAAATCGGCCAGACCTTTGATTGCGACGCGTTTTTCCCCGCCGTGGACCATGCTGTCTGGCAAGAAACCGCGCGCGAGGCCCATGTTTCTGAGAAATCCGGCCTGCCTTACGCCTTTGTCACGCTGGAACGCAAAGCCTGATAAGGTAATGTAGATAGCCAGAATGTTGCTGTAATACCCCTGTCACACCCATGCGTCACGCTAGCGTACGCTTGTGACGCTTTGATGCGATATTTTTTTCCCGCAGACGCCGCATTTCTGCGAGAATCCCGTTCTTATTTTTTTTCTGCGGCTGCCGGGTTGTCCTACCGCCTGACCGTCGCGCCCTAGTCCGCCCCTTCACATCTGTCAGGGGCGGCTTGCTTTTTTGGAGACATGCATGAAATTTCGTTTCCCCATCGTCATCATTGACGAGGATTTCCGTTCTGAAAATACGTCCGGCCTGGGTATTCGCGCCCTTGCCGCCGCAATGGAAAAAGAAGGCATGGAAGTGCTGGGCGTGACCAGCTACGGCGATTTGTCGCAATTTGCCCAGCAGCAATCGCGCGCGTCAGCCTTCGTGCTGTCGATCGACGATGAAGAATTCGGTGCCGGTTCCATCGAGGAAACCGATCATGCCTTGAAATCGCTGCGCGCCTTCGTCGAGGAAATCCGCTACAAGAACGCCGACATCCCCATTTATCTGTATGGCGAAACGCGCACCTCGCGCCACATCCCCAACGATATCCTGCGCGAACTGCATGGTTTCATCCACATGTTCGAAGATACGCCGGAATTCGTCGCGCGCCACATCATCCGCGAAGCGAAATCGTATCTGGACGGCCTGTCGCCGCCGTTCTTCCGCGCGCTGGTGCACTACGCCAACGACGGTTCCTACTCGTGGCACTGCCCCGGCCACTCGGGCGGCGTGGCCTTCCTGAAGTCGCCGATCGGCCAGATGTTCCACCAGTTCTTCGGTGAAAACATGCTGCGCGCCGACGTCTGCAACGCCGTCGAGGAACTGGGCCAGTTGCTCGACCATACGGGCCCTGTCGCCGCGTCCGAGCGCAATGCGGCGCGCATCTTCAATGCCGACCATTGCTATTTCGTCACCAACGGTACGTCGACCTCGAACAAGATGGTGTGGCACTCGACCGTGGCGCCCGGCGACATCGTCGTCGTCGACCGCAATTGCCACAAGTCGATCCTGCATTCGATCATCATGTGCGGCGCCATTCCCGTGTTCCTGATGCCGACGCGCAATCACCTGGGCATCATCGGCCCCATCCCGCTGCATGAATTCACGCCGGAAAGCATTGCCCGCAAGATCGAGGCGAACCCGTTCGCGCGCGAAGCGAAGAACAAGAAGCCGCGCATCCTGACCATCACGCAATCGACCTACGATGGCGTGATCTACAACGTGGAAACCCTGCGCGAAATGCTGGACGGCAAGATCGACACCCTGCACTTCGATGAAGCATGGCTGCCGCACGCCACCTTCCACGATTTCTACAAGAATATGCACGCCATCGGCAAGGACCGTCCGCGCGCCAAGGAATCGATGATCTTCTCGACCCAGTCCACGCACAAATTGCTGGCCGGCCTGTCGCAGGCCTCGCAAATCCTCGTGCGCGAATCGGACACGGTCAAGCTGGACCAGGACGCCTTCAACGAGGCTTACCTGATGCACACCTCGACCTCGCCGCAGTATTCCATCATCGCCTCGTGCGACGTGGCCGCGGCCATGATGGAAGCGCCGGGCGGCACGGCCCTGGTGGAAGAATCAATCATGGAAGCGCTCGATTTCCGCCGCGCCATGAAGAAGATCGACCAGGAATGGGGCCAGGACTGGTGGTTCCAGGTGTGGGGGCCGTCGACCTTCAACGACGAAGGCATGGGCCAGCAGGAAGACTGGATGATACGCGCCGAGGATGACTGGCACGGCTTCGGCGACCTCGCTCCCGGCTTCAACATGCTCGACCCGATCAAGGCGACCATCGTCAACCCGGGCCTGTCGCTGGACGGCCAGTTCGGCGACACGGGCATTCCCGCGTCCATCGTCACCAAATACCTGGCCGAGCACGGCGTCATCATTGAAAAATGCGGCCTGTACTCGTTCTTCATCATGTTTACCATCGGCATCACCAAGGGCCGCTGGAATACCCTGTTGACCGCGTTGCAGCAATTCAAGGACGACTACGACAAGAACCAGCCGATGTGGCGCATCCTGCCGGAATTCGCGGCGGCCAACCCGCGCTACGAAAAAATGGGCTTGCGCGACCTGTGTCAGCAAATCCACGATTTCTACAAGGCCTACGACGTGGCCCGTCTGACGACGGAAATGTATCTGTCGGACATGATCCCGGCCATGAAGCCGTCGGACGCCTTCGCCAAGATGGCGCACCGCGAAATCGAGCGCGTGGCCATCGACGAGCTGGAAGGCCGCATCACGTCCATCCTGCTGACGCCGTATCCACCGGGCATTCCGCTCTTGATCCCGGGCGAGCGCTTCAACAAGACCATCGTCGACTACCTGCGCTTCGCGCGCGACTTCAACGAGCGCTTCCCGGGCTTCGAGACGGATGTGCATGGTCTGGTGAAACGCGAAGTCGATGGCAAGCGCGGCTATTTCGTCGACTGCGTCAAGTTGGACGAGAACGTCTAAAAATCGTCCATGGCGGCGTTGCATTGCCTCGCCGTACTATTCGTACTGTCTTCGGCAATGCGCCTTGCCCTGAACGTTTTTAGCCATTCTTGTGACGTTCGTCAAAAACAGTGATGCCGCTTAGCGCCGCCTGATGTGCATCAGGCGGCGTTTTTCATTGTGCGCCTCCCGCGCACGCTTGTGCCAGATCAAACGGCTGGGGTATCGGGCTTCTAAGATGGGCCACTCGTGCCCTGTGACGGCTGGCAGATGATGCTCAAGGTATGGCTGGAAATCGTGCAGCAGGCGGCGGCTGGCAGTGGCGCCTTGCTGGTGACGGCCTTGAAGCAGGCTCAGGTAACTGTAGCCAGGCGGCACGATAGCGAAGAGGATGGCGCGGGCATCGTACTGTTTGCCGAGGCCGATGCCGCACTGCTGCAGGCGCTGCCGGCGCTGTGCGGCCATGCCCGCGTGCTGGCCATCGCGGCCTGCGGCAAGCCTCCCAGCGGCGCGCAAAAGCGCGCCCTGGTGGCGGCAGGCGCGCTCGACGTGCTGCTGTGGCCGGCGGGTACTGTCGATGCGGGCCAGGTGCTGGCGCGCCTGCAGCGCTGGCACGCCGTGGCGCAGCTGCTGGCATCGAACGCCGTGCGCCGGCAGTTGGTCGGCGACAGCCCATCCTGGACCGCCTTGCTGCATCAGGTGGTGGAAATGGCCGCCTTCAGCCAGGCGTCAATGCTGATCACGGGCGAGACGGGCACGGGCAAGGATTTGCTGGCGCAACTGGTCCACCGCCTGGGCAACTGCAGCGGCGACTTCACCATCCTCGACTGCACCACCCTGTCGCCGGAACTGGCGGGCAGCGAACTGTTCGGCCATGAACGGGGCGCCTTTACGGGCGCGGCGGCCGCGCGCGACGGCGCTTTCGCCCTGGCCGACGGCGGCGTGCTCTTTCTCGATGAGGTGGGCGAACTGCCGCTGCCGCTGCAGGCGCAGCTGCTGCGCGCCATCCAGGAACGCAAATACAAGCGCGTGGGCGGCAATACCTGGCAGCCAACCCAGTTTCGCCTCGTCTGCGCCACCAACCGCGAACTGGAAGACGAAGTGACGCGCGGCGCCTTCCGCGCCGACCTGTATTACCGCATCGCCGGTTGGCGTTGCCAGACGCCGCCGCTGCGCGAACGCCAGGACGACATCCTGCCGCTGGCCCGGCATTTCCTCGCCGAACTGGCCCAACAAGAGCCGCCCCCGCTGGACGCCGCCGTGCGCGAATACCTGCTGCTGCGCGATTATCCGGGCAATGTGCGCGAACTGCGCCAGACCGTCACGCGCATCTGGCACCGCCATTGCGGCCCCGGCCCCATCACCATCGGCGCCCTGCCGCCCGACGAACGGCTGCTGACGCCGGCCTGGCCCGACCAGCATTTCGAAGCGGCCGTGCGGCGCGCCCTGGCCCAGGGCTGCAAGCTGTCGCACATCACGCGCTGCGCCGCCGACGTGGCCATCCGCCTGGTGCTGGCCGAGGAGCACGGCAACAACCAGCGCGCTGCCGCCCGCCTGGGCGTGACGGACCGCGCCCTGCAGATACGCCGCAAGGCGGCCGCCTGCGCGGCGCAAGCCGCGACTGTCGCTACGATTGCGATCCCGCCGGCCACGCCGGCCGCCCTTTGATCCGCCTCACGCCAGCCGCGCCAGTCGCAAAAAATTACCGCCCGTGATCAGCGCCGCATCCAGCGGCGGCAAACCCAGCAAATGAATCTTGTGCAATTCCAGCCCCGGATGCAACCAGGGGCCATCCGAACCGAACAAGACCTTGTGCGGCCCCGCGCGGCGCACGGCCTGCTCCAGCAAATCGAAGCGGCGCACGCCGGAGCTGTCCGTATAGATGTTGCGGTGGCGCGCCAGATGGTCGATCAGCGCCAGCTGCGCCGCCCAGTCGTCGCTGAAGCTGCCCAGGTGGGGCAGGATGAAATCGACGTCGGGATACTGCTGCGCCAGCAGTTCGGCCACGGCCACCTCGCCGGCCGGGTCGTACAGCACGGGCAAGCCGAAGAAGCGCGCCGCGTCGCACAGCTCGCCGCTGATGCGCGCGTCAAACCGATGCGCCTTGATGCCGACAAAGCCATAGCGTTCGACAGCCGTGCGCACCAGGTCCATGATGCGGCCCCGGTCGCGCCGCGCATGCACGAAGGCAAAGCCATAAAAACGCTGCGGATCGGAGGCGACCAGGCGCGCCACGCCGTGGTTGGCGATCGCATAATCGGAGTGAAAGGCAGCGAACAGCACGCTGCGGGCGATGCCGGCCGCCTGGGCCCGGCGCAGATAGGCGTGCAGCGGCGCATCGCTGTCCCACGGCCCGCTCAAGCCGTCGCCCGGTCCCGCATGGCAGTGGCAATCGATGATCATCTTGCCGTGCTATTGCCAGTCGCCCATGACGACGATGCGGCTGCCGCGCCGGCGCCAGCGCCCGCTTTCTTCTTCCTGCTGCGGCGCAGGCGAGCGGAAATGCGGCAATTGCTGGTGCAAGGCCCGCGTCAGCGCGCTTTCCACGGCGCGCGCACTGCCATCGCCCTCGGCCGCCAGTCGCGCCGCCTGCCCCGCGATGCGCACGAAGCGGCGCGCCAGCGCCAGTTCGCGGTCGGCCGGCGCCTCGGCTTCCATTTCCAGCTCCAGCGCAGCGCTGGCCGCGCGTCCCAGGGCCGAACCGAGCGCTGTGCCCACGCCCGGTATCGGTATCATCGAACCGAGGGCGCCGCCGACAAAAGGCAAGGCCGTCTTGGCCATGGCCTTCAAGGCGCCGCCCAGGGGCTTGGCCACCTTGGCGATGGTCGAGCCCACCTTCTTGACGCCCTTCCAGACGCTTTTGAAGACATTGCCGAGAAACTGCTCCAGTTCCTCCTCGCTGGCCACTTCCAGTAATTCCATGGCCAGCTGCAATTCTTCCTCTTCGCTCAAGACGGCCGGCGCGCTGCCCTTGCCGGGCCAGTCCGGGCCGAATTCCAGCACTTCAAACGCGGCGCCGGCACGCTGCCGGCATTGCGCGCATGCGCATTCGAGTTGGTGCATGATGCTCTCCTTCGCAATGATCAAGGCGTGGCCGCCAGGTCCACATTCAACTCCACATTTCACCGAGCACGGCCAGTTCCAGTTCGCGCCGCTGGTTGGTCAGCACGCCGCGCTGGTTGGCGAACATGTCGTCGTGGATGCGCTGCTCGATGCGGCGCCGCTGCGCCGCCGATGACAGGGGCGCCACATACACCTGGTGCCCGCTCAGATCCACCCCCATCATCTGGCCGCACAGGCGGTGCTGCAGCAAACGCCGGTGCAGATCGTCCGTCTGGCCGCTGTAGGCGCGGCGCCGCCCGCCCGCATCGAACTCGATCACATACAGGCCCGCCCCCCGGCCATTCGGGTCGCGCAGCGCATTGGCCAGCGTCCCCAGCGCCAGGTAATTCAGGGCGGCCGCTTCCGGCACCCGGCCCATGGTGCCGGCCAGGGTCGGCGGGATTTCGCCCTGCTGCTGGTCATCGTCCTGCCCCTGGTCGGCGCCCTGATCCTGCCCCTGGTCCAATCCCTGCTGGTCGTCGAACGGCGGTTCCGCCACGGGATAGGGCGCCGGATAAATCGTCGGATAGATGGCCGGGTAGCCGCCCCAGCCCAGGTAGCGCGGCGGCAGATAGGGCAAAGGCTGGGGAGGAAAGCGGGGCGGACGGCGGCCCTGCCCCTGGTAGCGCGGCGGCATGGGGCGGCGCGGGCCGCGCAACGGTGGCCGCGCGCGCAGTCCGCCGCCACGCATGCCGCCGCGCGCACCACCGGCTTGCCAGCGCTCGCCCTCCCATTCGGCCTCGTCCTCGCCTTGCCACTCCTGCGACCACTCCCCCAGCCATTCCTGCTCGCCGGCCGCTGCTGGCTGCCCCGCAAAGGACAGCATTTCAAACGTGTCGTTCATATCGCCTCCTGATGTGATGTTCAAGCAATTCCATCGCCTGCTCCAGTTGCCGGGGCGTCTGGTCGGCCCGCAGCAGAAAAGTCAGCGCGCCGGGACCTTCCCCCGCTTGCGCCAGCGCCAGCACGCCCGCTGCGCGCAAGGCCGGCTGCAAATGGGCGCGGCCGGGCAGGCGCTGCACGGGAAAGCTGCCGCCCCGGCAGGCGATGCCGGCCGCCGCCATCCCCGTCCGCCATTGCCCCACCCGCTCCGCCAGCCTGGCGCGCAGGGCGTCGCCATGCTGTGCATTGAGAGTCAGTGCGCGCCGCGCCGCCGCCAGCACGGCGGCCGACGGCGGACTGGCGTGCACGCGCGTCTGGCTGTGCGCCGCGAAGCGCCGCAACAGGGCACCGCTGCCCGCCAGCACGGCCAGCGGCACGCCAAATCCCTTGGCCAGCGAAGCGCCGACGATCAAATGGCCGCCCGCCTGGTCGCAAGCGCCCTGCAAGCCGTGCAGCCGCGCCGAACCGCCGCCTTGCGCGCCCGCCACGCCCAGCACCTGCGTGTCGTCGAGCAGCAGATAGCCGCCGCCCTGGCGCGCCAGGGCGGCATAGCCGGCCAGCGGCAAGACCTGTTCGCTGCCCGGCACATAGCCGTCGGCCAGTATCAATGGACGCCGCCCTTGCCGGCCCCAGGCAGCCGCCAGGCGCCGCAGCGCCGCCATCTCGCCGCTGGGAAACAGTCGCAGCGGCAAACCCAGCGCCTGCGCCCGCTCGGCGCCCCAGCGCGCGATGGCGTAGCTGCCGCCATCGACGAGGATCACCAGCCGCTCGGCAGCGAGCATGCCGAACAGGTCCCAGAACAGGTGCAGGGTCGACGGCAGCACGCAGGCCGCCTCGCAGCCTTGCAGGGCCGCCAGGCTGGCTGCCAGCGCCTGCGCGCCGGGCGGCTCGCGCAGCGCGGCCGGCTGGCCCAGGGTCAGGCTGCTCCACGGCGCCAGCGCGGCCGCTGGATGACGCATGCCCAGGTACAGGGCACTGGTAAAGTCGAGCATGCACGCGCCCCGCTCCCGCCCTAGACGCTGCGCAGCTGCTGGCTCAGGCGCTGGCGCAGCAACACCGAAGGCATGGTCGCTTCGACCACCGGGTCGCTGCTGTCGACGGACAGATCGACCCCTGTGGCGGCGCGGTAGCCGTGGATATAGCCCTGCACTTGCGGCCGCCAGAAGCGCGCCCAGTTGAATGCCTGGGTCGGCTCATAAATGTCGCTCCAGTTGCCGTAGCGCACGGAGAGCAGCAATTGCTCGCCAAAGATGGCCAGGTTACGGAAATGCATGACGCTAGTATCGGTCCAGCCCTGCAGTTTCTTCATGGCGTCGACCCGGTCCATCCACGGTTCCGGATACGCGACCATCACGCGCGTGGGCAAAAATTCGCGGAATTCGGGCCGCGCCAGCATCCACTGCTGCATCAGCATCTCGATGCGCGCCGTCGACGGCAAGTCGCCGAACTGGTTATGCGCGCCCTGCGACAGGATCAGGTGAATTTCCTTCAAGGCATTGAGCACGGGGAAGGCGTCCGCCTTTACGGTGGTGTCGTCATCCTGCTTGTAGAACGAAGTCAGCAGGCGCAGCAAGTGGTGGAAGGCCTCCAGGAACTTGGAGCGGCTGTCGGCTGGCCGGAAATGCTGCACCGCCTTGCCATCGAGACGCACGCCGTAATGGTGGTCGTACTCGTAGTTGCGGCGCACCACGGTCAGCCGGTGCTGCTCATCCTGGGTATAGCCCCACAGCAAGTTGTTCAGGGGCCGCAGCATGTCGATTTCCGTGTTCGACAGGGGATCGAGATGGTTGCCCGGCGCGCGCAGGTTCTGGAAGCGCTGCGCGATGGCGTTCATGGTTTGCACCAGCATGCCCTCTTCGTGCCAGTACGACCAGATCAGTTCCAGCAGGCACGGATTGGCCAGCTTTTCCTGGATGATGCCAAAGCACAGGTCGACCTCGCCTTCCTGGCCGCGCGGGATGCTGATGGGGATGTCGGGCAGCTTGCGGCGGATCACGGCCAGGTAGGGCAAGGTCTGGAAGCCGTCGATGTTTTCCAGGTAATCGTTGCGCAGCACGGTTTCCAGGTCGCGTCCTTGCGGTATGTCGCGCCGGTCCAGATAGGCGTTGTCCTCGGCCGGATTGAAGGCCAGCGGTTGATTCAGCACGCCGCAATTGACCATCACGAACGCTTCCGTCGCCACTTTCAGCACGCGGTAGGAATCGGCATCCGAGAACGGCAGCGCGCGGCGCTGCTTGAGCTGCTGGAACATGTCGGCCTTCTTCACGAAGCGTTCCTGCTCGAAGCCCCGTACGCTGGCCAGGTCGCCGCAAAACAGGCTGTCCATGAAATGCAGGTAATTGGTAAACGACATCGCCTCGGTACTGTTGCGTATCAGGGTCCACAGCGGCAAGTCTTCCGTCGGCTCCGTTTCCGTGCGCGTCAGCGATACGCCCACGTTGCCGGTGATGGGCTGCGGCTGACGCTCTTCCGTCTCGTATTCCGCGTCGAGCGCCAGCATGGCGTGCGGGCTCAGTCCTTCCGGCACGGGCAAGGCGCTGCGCAGTTCGGGACGCTGCGACAGCATCATCTGTCCCATGAAGCGGTGCATGCCGGCGCGCCGCACCGGCGTGGAAAACGCGTTCGCGACGCCGCGCATGGGCACCCACGGCGCGGCGGCCAGCACCTGCACCTGGTCGCGCCCGTCGGTGCTCTGATCGCCATCAAACGAGACGGTGGCGATGGCCCGGTCGCCCACCCTGCCGAAATTGCAGTCGCTGGGATGGCAGTCGGGCGTTTCAAACGCCAGCGTCACCTGCGGGTTGAGCTGGGGCGTGAAGCACAATACGGCGCTGCAGCCGGCCTGCACCGTCACGCACTGGGGCGCCGTGGCGGGGAAATTGCCATACACCCCCACGTAACTGCCCGTCATCAGGTCGGTAAACACGGTGCCGCCACGCCCGTCCGTCCAGCGCACGCCCACCAGCATGGCGGGATCGGGCACCCAGGTGGCGGCATTGAACAGATGGCAGTCAGCCTCGGCTCCCCGGTACAGGCTGACGGCCGCGTTGACGACCATGGCCCCGCTGTCCTTCTCGTGTACGGTGACCGCGATGCTGCCGCCGTGGTGTTTCGGACCCGCCTGGCCCGCCCCTCTGCTTTTGCTACTCATCTTGCTGCTCATGTCGTTCTCCTCAATGGATAATCAAACGGCCTGCCGGACTGGCGGCCATGCCGCACGACGTCGGCGCACAGCTCCGACGTGTCCAGGGTGCTGCGCAAGGCCCAGTGGGTCAGCAAACGCCCCAGCAGCTCGCTTTCGTCTTCCGGACTCAAGGTGCCGCTGGCGCGCGCCTGGCCCAGCACGGCGAATACCAGGGTCGGCGCGGCCTCGTACATCTGCGCCGGCGCCAGGGTCCAGCTGCGAAACTGCTGCGCCAGCATGGCGGGCTGGCGCGTGTGCACGGCCATGGCTTCGACCAGCGAGCCGCCGCGCAAGGCGGGCGGCCGGTGCTGCACCAGCAAGCCCACGAGGGCCGCCATGCTGGCCTCCAGCTGCTCCAGCAGCCGCTGCCGGGCCGGCGGCAGGCCGGCCAGCGGGTAGTACGACAGCCACAGCTGCTCCAGCCGGTCCCATTGCGGATGCGGATACAAGGCCCGTCCCATGGCGCAGCTCAGGCGCACCCGCAGCCATGGCACCGGATGGGGATCGTCGATATTGAGGCGGAAGACAAACACGCGCGGCAGGCTGACCACGCCGATCAGGCCCAGAGTGGCGGCCACGCCGACCCGCGCCAGCGACCAGAAATCGGCCACGATCTCGGAAATCCACCGCTCCCACAACTGCCACACGTGCACCAGGCCGCTGCCGCCGTGCTGCATCGCTTGCAGCACGGGCCGCAAGGACGCCACCAGGTCCAGCAGCGCCGCACCCTGGTGGCCTACCTCGTGCACCAGCGACGAAGCGATGCTGCTGCCGATCATGCGTTCGCGCGGCAGGCGGATGATGGCGACGGGATTGTCGCCGCCGCCCGGCAGGCGCGTGCGCGCGCGGCGGATGGCCGCGCCAGGGCCCCGGTCCAGGTAGCAGATCACGGGCGGCGCCTGGTACACATTGCCGGGCAGCGCCAGCGCGTCGGCGGCAACGATGTCGAGCCCGGCCAGCCACACGCCCGTCTTGTGTTCGCTGCGCTGTGTGATGACTTCGTTGAACAGGTCGAACTGGGTCAGCGCGGCATTGAATTTCAGGCGCAGGAAAGTGAAGCGGCGCTGCGCCTCGGCGGCCGTGGCCATGCTGGCGCCATCGGACTGCTCGCGCCGCAGCCACCGCTGGAACTGGGCCACCATGCGCCGCAACTCGCGCCGGCCCTGCACCAGCTGGCTTTCGATGGCCGACTGGGCGCTGGGCATCAGGGCGGCCGCCAGCACCGTCGGCTCGATCAGCGCGAACGGTTCCAGCCGCGCCAGCCGCGTCAGCAGCGAGCGCGCCTCCTGCGCCAGCATCCAGGCAGCATAAGCGCCGATGGCCATGATGTCAGACGCCGTACAGGACGATTTTGTGGCCCTGGCGCGCCCAGCGCCCGCTGGACGGGCGCATGCCCGCCGAGCCCCTTGCCGCGCCGCCCTGCGCCATGGCACCGCCCGCAGCGGTGCCGCTGCCGTTCTGTGTGGCGACCTGGCTGCCGGGGCGTCCCAGCAGGCCGGGCGCGAACTGGCGCGCCGCCGCGCTGGCGGCCGCCTGGGCGATGGCGCGCGGGTCGCCCGAACCGCGTGCCTGCGCGGCGCGGTTGACGGTGTCGGCGGCCAGGCGCACGAACTGCTTGGCGCCCTCGAATTCGCGGTCTTCATTCGACGACGACTCCGCTTCCAGCCCCAGCGCGCTGCCGGCCGCGGAAGCGAGGCCGCTGCCGATCTTGGCTCCCAGCGGGCCGCCGAAATAGCCGCCGATGGCGCCGCCGGCCAGGGGAATCGCCTTTTTCGCTACGCCCTTGAGCACGCCGCCGATGGCTTGGCCCACGGGCGACTTGATGATGCCGCCCGCCACCGAGGCGGCCTTGCGCAGGAAATTGCCGAGGAACTGTTCCAGTTCGGCTTCATTGCTGACCGACAACAGCTCATTGGCCAGTTCCATTTCCTCGGCTTCGGAAAACATGGCGCTTGCGCCACCCTCGCCGCTCCACTCGCCCTGGCCAAACTCGAACTGTTCCGCTTCAAAGCCGGACATCTCCTGCCCGTATTCCAGGGTCGTACGATCTAAGTCATGCATGATGAGCTCCTAAAAGTTAGCACCTCGGTTGACACTACAGCGCCGGACGAACTGGCCGTCCGGCTAACAATCGAGCACGACGATGTGCCCGCCCTCGCGGCGCCAGCGGCCACCGTCCCGTCCCGGCGCCTGCGCCGCCTGCCTGAGCAAGCCTGGCGCCACGCTGCGTGCCACTTGCAACAGGGCCGCTTCCACCCGCGCCCTGGGCGCGCGCGCACCCGTGCCGCCGTCCTGCGTCAGCGCCGTATTGACGGCATCGATCAGATGCACGACCTGGCGCGCCAGTTCGAATTCCTTGTCTTCCGGACTCAACCCTTCCAGTTCCATGCCGAAGATGCGGGCGGCGCGCCGCTTGAGCGCCTGCGGCGAACCGCCATGCAGGGGCAGCAGGGGCGCCACCGCCTTGCCCAGCAGCTGGCGCAGCGGCCCTTCCAGCGGCGTGCCGCGCACTTGCTGGCCCGCCGTGGTGGCGCCCAGCTGGCGCGTCAGGAAAGCGTCGAACTGGGCCGGCGCCTGCAATTCCAGCAACTGCGCCGCCAGTGCCAGCTCATCCTCCCGCTGCAAGAGCAGCATGCCCGGCGCTTCAGGCAATTCCATTTCGGGACGATAGGCAAGCAGGCGGCTGGTCATGACAGGCTCCGGTGAAAGGCGGGCGGGTGGCCCGTGCCTCCCTGACGCAAGGGCCATGCCAGCCCTATACGGGCAAAGAACACGGGGAAAAACGGGACGGGACGGCGAACGGCGTTTCGCCGATGGGGTAAAAACCATGGTTTCCGGCGAAACGGGTTTCGTTGTCAAGATGAGCTTTCAAACAAGCTTAATCGGCGGGAATGATTACGTCGCCTATCCGCCACAGTGCACGTAATCGGCAAAAAATATTTCTCATTCTTAAAAAATAAACTTCGCGCTATCGCGCCAAAAGCAGACTCAATACCCCTTTAACGTCGGTCAAATTAAAACGTAGCCAACACGTAAATAGTTAATTGAAAACAGGATTTTGGTAGGCAGGGCCTACAATTGACGGGCCAGAATTTGATTGCCCGAAAGAAACTAAATGACTGACCCTACTTTACGCCGCTTGCTGGCCATCACCTTGTTCAGCCTGCTTGCCGCCTGCGGCGGTGGCGGCGACAGCAAGAGCGGCTCAACCCAGAAGCCGGACGTCTCGCTGGTGCCGCCAGCAACCACCGCCCCCGGCGGTCCGGATGCCCCCGGCACCAGCACGCCTGGCGACACCATTGCACCGCCGCCCCTGACCAAGCCCCCGGCCGGCCAGGCGGCCGTCACCTTCACGCGCCAGGAAGCATCGCGTTTCCTGGGCCGCGCCACGTTCGGCCCCAATATGGCCGCCATCGATGCGCTGGCCGCCAGCGACAGCGACGCCTGGTTCCGCGCGCAGTTTTCCAAGCCGCAAACCTTGCATCGCAAATATATCGACGCCAAGTATCCCGTTGCGGGCACAGCGGCGACCAAGGCCGTGCCGAACGACTTTTATGAGTCGTTCTGGCAGCAGGCCGTGCGCGGCGACGACCAGTTGCGTCAGCGCGTGGCCTTTGCCTTGTCGGAAATCTTCGTCGTCTCCACGCAAAACGAGGCCGTGTGGCCGCAAACGCGGGGCGTCGCCAGCTACTACGATATGCTGGGGCAATATGCGTTCGGCAACTTCCGCACCCTGCTGCGGGGCGTGGCCACGCATCCGATGATGGGGCTATACCTGTCGCACCTGCGCAACCAGAAGGAATCGGCCACGCGCACGCCCGATGAAAATTTCGCGCGCGAAGTGATGCAGCTGTTTACCATCGGCCTGTACCAACTCAATGCGGATGGCTCATTGAAATTATCCGGTGGCAAGCCCATCGACACTTATACGCGCGACGATGTGAGTGGCCTGGCGAAGGTGTTTACAGGCTGGAGCTGGGCCGGCCCGGACCAGGCCGCCAACCGTTTTTATGGCAGCGTGGCCGATCCGGACCGAGACTGGCAACCGATGCAGAACTATGCGGCGTTTCACTCCACTAGCGAAAAACGCTTTCTGGGCGTGAGCGCGGCGGGCGCTGCCGGCGGGGAAGCGGAGCTGGCGCTGGCGCTCGACACCCTGTTCAACCATCCGAATGTTGGTCCCTTCTTTGGCCGCCAGCTGATCCAGCGCCTCGTCACCAGCAATCCCAGCCCCGCCTATGTGGGCCGGGTCGCAGCCGCCTTTGCCAACAACGGCTCGGGCGTGCGCGGCGACATGCAGGCCGTGATCCGCGCCGTGCTGCTCGACCCTGAAGCGGTGGCGCCGGCCGGTAGCACCCTGCGCACGGGCAAACTGCGCGAACCGCTTGTGCGTTTGGGCAACTGGATGCGTGCGTTCAACGCCAAGGATGCTGCCTTGCAATACCGCATCTACTACCTGAACGATCCACTGTCGGGACTGGGCCAGAATCCCATGAACGCACCATCCGTCTTCAACTATTTCCGTCCCTCGTATGTGCCACCCAATTCGGCTCTGGCGGCGGTCGGTCTGGTGGCACCGGAAATGCAGATCACGTCTGAGCCGTCCGTGACCGGCTACCTGAACTTCATGCAGGACGCCATCCGGGGCGGCGTGGCGGAAAACAGTGCTGTGCAAGCCGACTACTCGGCCGAACTGGCCCTGGCCGACCAGCCAGCAGCCTTGCTGGATCGGGTCAATTTGCTGTTAATGTCCGGCAATATGTCGTCCCGGCTGCGCGGCAAAATCCTCTCGGCCGTCACGAGCATCGCGATTCCCGCCGTCAGCGGCGGCAATGCCGCGCAAGTGACGACGGCAAAAACCTACCGCGTGCACCTGGCCATTTTCCTGGCCATGGCCTCGCCTGAATACCTGGTTCAAAAATAAGGAAGCTGCATGACAACCACCTCCCAATTCTCGCGCCGCCGCTTCCTCGGCTCCATGCTGGGCCTGGCCGGCGGCGCGGCCGCGCCATTCGCCCTCAACCTGGCCGCCATGGGCCAGGCCGCAGCCCAGTCCGCCGACGACTACAAGGCCCTTGTCTGCCTGTTCATGGCCGGCGGCAATGATACCTTTAACACGGTGCTGGCCACCGACGCGCCGTCCTGGAGTGAATATGTGCGCCTGCGCAACACTGGTGGCAACGATTCGATCCACCTGCCCGGCATCGGCGAAACGGGCGGCGTCTTGCCGGTCGTGCCCGCTACGGCACAGGCGGGCCGCAGCTTTGCCCTGCATCCCGCCCTTGCCCCCGTGAAAGACTTATTCGACGGTGGCCGTGCCGCCATCGTCGCCAATGTGGGTACCCTGATCCAGCCCGTGACTCTGGCGCAATACAAGGCGGGCAATGTGGCGCTGCCGCCGAAACTGTTTTCGCACAACGACCAGCAATCGACCTGGCAATCGGGTCTGCCGGAAGGCGCCAGCGTCGGCTGGGGCGGGCGTCTGGGTGACCTGCTGGGCGGCGGTAACGCCAATGCGACGTTTACGGCCATCTCGGCCGCGTCGAACGCACTGTTCCTCAGCGGGCGACAGGTGCGCCAGTTTCAGGTAGGACAGGCGGGCGCCGTGCCGATCCGCAATATCGGCGGCGGCTACCTGTTCAGCACCACCCAGGGCGAGACCGCCTTGCGCGACATCATCAGCACGGCAGGCGACGACATGATGGAGCAAGAACACGTGGCCGTCGTGCAGCGCGCCATCTCCAGCCAAAGCATCCTCAGCGGCGCCATGCTGCCGGCCGGCGCGGGCGGCGTGCCCAATCCGCCGCCCTACATCAATCCGAACACAGGCGCATCCGGCGTCAATCCGCTGGCCGTGCAACTGCAGACGGTGGCGCGCATCATCGGCGGGCGCGGTCCATTGGGCGCGAAACGGCAAGTGTTTTATGTGACCCTGGGCAGCTTCGACACGCATGACCGGCAAAAAGTGCTGCATGCCGACCTGATGGCCCGCCTCGCCCACGCGCTCGCGTACTTCGACACGACCCTGGCGGCCCTGCAGGGCGCCGACCTGCGGCCCCAGGTGACGACGTTTACGGCGTCGGACTTCGGCCGCACCTTCAGCAGCAATGGCGACGGCACGGATCACGGCTGGGGCGCGCACCACTTTGTCGTGGGCGGCGCCGTCAAGGGCCGCGACATCTACGGCGCCTTCCCCGTCACGGGCCTGGGCCACGAGCTGGACGTCGGTTCCGGCGCCCTGTTGCCGACCACCTCCGTCGACCAGTACGGCGCCACCCTGGCCAAGTGGTTCGGCGTGGCCGACAGCCAGCTGGCCCAGGTGTTCCCGAACATCGGCAACTTCAGCCGGCGCGACCTGGGTTTCATGAAGGCAACTTAACCGTTCACGGCGATCACCAGGGTGACGACATAGCCATCTGTGGCATTGCCCGTCACCGTCGCCATCTGCAGGCTGGTGCCGTCGGCAAAGACATTGTCGGTGGCATAGCTGATCTGCGCCAGGTTGCGCACGCTGGCCGTGTAGCCGCTGGCCGCATACGCTTCGTTCAGCGTCGCCATCGGGAAGGTGAACTGCGATGTCTTGATGCGGTTCGCGGCGCTGGTCTTGGCCAGGCTGGGATAGACCTCAAAATGCACGTGCGGCATGCGTCCCGCGTAGCAGCCGGGAAAGATGGTCGTGAAGGCAAGGTTGCCGGCGCTGTCCGTCTCCTGCAAGCCACGCAGGTAATTCTGCGCCGTCACGCCGCTCGAATACAGCGAATACAAGCCGTCGCGGTCGCAATGCCACAGATAGACGGCGTAGCCGGCCAGGCTGGTGCAACTGCCGCTGGCGTTGAGCAACTGCAGCTTGATGGTCAATGGCACGCCCGCCGCCATGCCCGTGGCGCCATTGAAACTGGCGCGGATATCGCTGCGCACGACGCCCGACTGGTTCAGCACGTTGATGATGCTGCCGCCATTCGTGTTCGTGCCATCGGCCGGATACGGCCCGCCCGTTTCCTCGGGCATCACCGTGCAGGCGCCCGCGGCCGGTACCGTGCTGCTGCCGGTGCTGCCGGTGCTGCCGGTGCTGCCGGAGGTGCCCGTGCCGGCGCCGCTGACTGCGGCCGTACTGCTGGCGTCCGACCCGCCGCCGCAGCTCATCAAAGGCAGGGTGGCGGCACCGGCCAGCAGCCAGCGCAGCACCTGCCGCCGCTCAGCCGCCTGTTGCCGCATCATTTCGAGGTCGGATGCCAGACCGTAATCATGTAATTCCATATATATTCCATCAAGTGGGGCAAGCCCGCCAGGGCGGGGTTCAGGCTGGCGCACAGGAACAGGGCTTGCGTAGCCCGTTCCCGCAGCGCCTTCCTGGCAGCATTGGCGAGCTTGCGTTTCACGGTTCAGGCCGTTGTATTGACCAGGTTGCCGCTGGCGGACAGGCTGCCGCCCGCACTCGCCGCGCCCAGACTGCGCGACAGCGCCTGCAAGAAACTGTCCAATTTGCCGCTGCCGCCTTCATCGCCGCCCAGCGCGCTGAGCAGACTGGCAAAGCTGGACTGCAAGTCCGTCACGCTGCTGTCCGCGCTGTCGCTGCCATCGCTGCCGGACGACGAGAGTTTTTGCAACAGGCTTTGCAAATCCGACTCGATATTGCCGGGCCCGCCAGCACGCGCGCCGCCGGGCGGCGGCGCGGCAGGCGGTTCGCCGCCCTCCTCTTGCCCGCCGGCGCTGCCGCCGCTCTGCGCATGCAGGCTGCCCATCAGCTGGTGCAAAAAGGCGCCCAGCGCCTGGCCCACGTCGCCGCTACCGGCGGCGCTGGTACCGTCCGTCGCGCTGTCGCTCTCGCCGGCATCGACCGTCACGCCGATCGATGACAAGGCGCTGGAAATCGCGTCGAGAAACGCGCCATCGTCGGGTTTTGACGGCCGCGTGCCGCCCACGCCGCTGGTACTGCCGGTATTGCCGCCGCCGCCCAGGCGGCTGAACGCGCTCAGCTGGCTGGCGGCGCTGGTCGAACTCAAGGCACTGATGCTCATCTCACTCTCCTGTACTTATTGGGGGCGGCGCGGGCCGGGGCGGCTGTCGCGCTGCTGCTGCGCCTGCTGGCGCTGTATTGGCGTCAGCACGGCCAGCAATTGCTGCTCCAGCCGCGCATGCTGCAAGCTGATCTTCGCCATGGCTTGCGCCGCCGTGTTCGCCAGCGCGCTGGCTTGCGCATCGTCGTAGGCGCTGGACGCGGCCAGCGCGCGCAGTTGCTCGTGGGCCTTGAAAGCGATTTTTTCCTGGTCCCGCAACAAGGGCGCCTGGGCGTAGGTGGCGGCGAAAATTTTATCCTGCTGCGCTTCGCTCAGTTCGATGCCGTGCAGGAACGGCGGCAAGCCTGGCGCGTGCGCTGCGCCGGGCGGCAGCCCTTCCATGGCGCGCGCTGGCGGGCGGTCCGGTGCGGATTCTTGCTGGGCCAGCGCGAGCAGCGGCATGCTGCAGGCGCACAGCAGCAACAGGGATACGGCGATACTCAGGTATTTCATCGGGCTTTCCTTTCGTGGCGGTCAGCCCTGATTGTCGGCGTCTGGCGTGTAAAGCAACGTTAGGGCCGTGTAAAAGCGTGTAAAGGAAGCGGCGCAAATGTAAGCGGCCGTATGTAAAAGCGGGTAAAACCGCCGTGAACGGTCCCGTTTGACTGCTATCATCGGGCGATATTCACCCGAAAAAAGCACAGGCATGAGCAAGGTTTTGTTAATCGATGACGACGTGGAACTGGTCGGCATGTTCCAGGAATACCTGACGCAGGAAGGTTTCGACGCCCGCGCCGTGCATGACGGCGAAAGCGGCGCGGCCGAGGCACTGACGGGCCTGTACGCCATCGCCGTCCTCGACGTCATGATGCCGCGCATGAATGGCCTGGAAACCCTGCGCCGCATCCGCGCCGGCAGCAACCTGCCCATCCTGATGCTGACGGCGCGCGGCGACGATACGGACCGCATCGTGGGTCTGGAGCTGGGCGCCGACGATTACGTGACCAAACCGTGCACGCCGCGCGAGCTGACGGCGCGCATCCGCGCCATCCTGCGCCGTTCGCAAGCGGCGCCGCACGACAGCTCGGGCCTGGCGCCGCTGACCGTGGGGCAACTGACGATGTGGCCGGAACAGCGCCGCGTTGCCTGGGCCGGCGCGCACCTGGAACTGACGAGCACGGAATTCAACCTGCTGGAAGTGCTGGTGCGCCATGCGGGCAAGCCCGTGAGCAAGAATCAATTATCGGAACTGGGACTGGGCCGTCCCATGGCCCGCTTCGACCGCAATATCGACGTGCACTTGAGCAGCCTGCGCCGCAAGCTGGGCACCCTGGCCGATGGCCGCTCCTGCCTGCAAACCGTGTACCGCCTCGGCTACCAGCTGATCAAGGAGTAAGCGTGGGGCGCCTGTTCTGGAAGTTTTTTCTGTGTATCATGCTGGCGCAAGTGACGGCCACCATCGGCATCGGCGGCACCTTCTGGCTGAAAAACCGGGCGGCGCAGCAGGAGCGCGCGCTCGACATCGACACCAGCCCGCCCGCGCAAATGATCATCGAGGCCGCCAGCGCCACCCTGGAAGCGGGCGGCAGCCCAGCCTTGCGGCAATTCCTGGGCAAGCTTGAACGCCTGCGCGTGTTTGCCGTCGATGCCAAAGGACAAGAACTGATGGGCCGCGCGGTGCACCCCGCCATGCTGGCCAAGGCGCGCGCCATGCTGGAGCAAAGCCAGCCCCATCCGGTCGTGCGCGACGTGGCCGGCAGCGACGGACAGCGTTACCTGCTGTTCCTGCCTTCGTCCGAGCGCTTCCGCAATGCCGAGGCGGGCGCCGCGCGCGACACGCTCAACGCCGTCACCCTGAGCGGCCCGCGCGCCATGGGACCGGGGCCGCGTCCCCACGAAGCGGGCGCCCCGCCGCCGCGCGGCGAATTCGGCCGGGGCATGCCGCCCGGCCCGCGCATGGACAGCCCCTACCGCACCTTCATCCCCCTGGCCGCCGCCATCGCCGCCAGCCTGCTGTTTGCCTTCCTGCTGGCCTGGTATTTTGCGCGCCCCATCCGCGACCTGCGGCAGGCGTTCGAGGCCGCCTCGCACGGCAATCTGGCGCCGCGCTTTCACGCCAGCGGCAAGCGCGGCGATGAATTGACGGACCTGGGCCGCGATTTCGACCGCATGACGGGCCGCTTGCGCAGCCTCATGGATAGCCAGACGCGTCTGCTGCATGACGTCTCGCACGAGTTGCGCTCGCCGCTGGCGCGCCTGCAGGCCGCCATCGGCCTGGCGCACCAGCAGCCGGACAAGATGGCCGCCTCGATGCAGCGCATCGAGCGCGAAAGCGAACGCATGGATAAACTGATCGGCGAGCTGCTGACGCTGTCACGGCTGGAAGCCGGCGCAGGGCAAACGGGGGCCGGGCACATGCACAACGAAGACGTCAGCATCACCGACCTCGTGCACGACATCGTGGATGACGCCCGCTATGAGGCCCGGGCACGCCAGTTGAACGTCGAACTGGCGGGCGACGCGGCCATGGCCGACGCCAGCGTCACGGGCCAGCCGGAACTGCTGGCCCGCGCCGTGGAAAACGTGGTGCGCAATGCCGTCAAGCACAGCCCGAATGGCGGCACGGTGGAAGTGGAACTGTCGCGCCTGCCTGAAGGCAAGCAAGAATGGCTGCGCATCGCCGTGCTGGACCGGGGACCCGGCGTGGCCGGCGCGGACCTGGCCCGCATTTTTGAACCGTTCTTCCGCGCCAGTAATACCCAGCACAGCACGGATGGACACGGCCTGGGCCTGGCTATCGCCCGGCACGTCATCAGCGCCCATGGCGGGCGCATCGGGGCCAGCTTGCGCAGCGGTGGCGGCTTGTGCGTGGAAATGTTGTTGCCTGTCAAAACGCCATGCTGACCTTCCGGCGAGCCTGGCGTTTTTTAGGCTATGTCACCGTCAGATGTGGGAATGCCCCCAGTGTCGCCTTCAATAACGTTTCGGGTGAGCGGATGCGTCTGGCGTCGAGTATCCAGCGCCAGCCCAGGTAATTGGGCAGGTAGCGCGTGGCGACGCCGTGAAAGGGGCGTAGCCATGCCCGCAAACGACTGTGATATGCGTTGACATTTTGTACGTGCGCGGCGCCCTGCACGCGGATGCCGGCGCGCAAGTTGACGGCCTGATGACTGAGGCCCGCTTCCCGCGCAAACGCCCGGTAGGCGGCATGGCCATCGGTGACCAGCAAAACATCCTGGTCGATGACGGGCAACAAGCAGCGGTGCAGCTGCGCCTTCGTCAGTTGCCCTTTGCCCGTGACGAAATCGAGGGTCTGGCCCGTGCGGTCGCGCGCCACCAGGATGCAGACTTGCTCGTTCGATATGCCGCGCCGTTGCGCATGGCCGCCACGGCGGCGGGCCGGACGCGTCATCTGTCTGGAGCCCTTTTCCGATTCCAGCACATATAACTCGTCGGCCTCGGCGATGCCATGCAGGCCGTGCGGCCGGTCCGTTTTTGCCAACGATAAAAACCGGTGGCGCCAGCGAAACGTGGTGTTGCGGTGCACGCCCAGTTGTAGCGCCGCCTTGCGCACGGAATCCGATGCAAGCAAGCAATCGGCGTAGTCGAGCCACAGCGATTTATGGCGCAGGCGGGACAGCGGCGTGCCGGTGAGCGCATTGAAGGTGCGGCCGCACGGCACGCAACGGTAGCGCTGCAGTCCGTGCGCATGGCCATGCAGGTGAGCATGATTGCTATTGCAGGAAGGACAGTGCAATCGCTGCCGGGCCACGCTTTCGACCAGTGCCGCGGCAGCGTCCTGCGGTGCGCTTGCTCGCAGCAGAGAGATACCCGCCAGGCGCTGACGACGGTTCAGTGCGGCGAACTGGGCGATGAAGGTTTTCCATTGAGCTATCTGCATGGAAGGCTCCCGTTTGTCTGCGATGCATAGTCAGACAGCAGAGACACAGGAAGATTCCTGAACTTCCCCTACTTAGCGGGGACAGAGCCTTTTTTTACGCGCGGATGCGCTGCTACGCCTGCGTATCGATGATGCTGCCCAAGGTGGACGAGCTTGATTTGGCGGGACTCGCGGCCGTCTCGGCGCTGCTGGCCGCAGGCGTATCTTGTTGCGCCGCCTGTTGCGCGGCCGCCGCTTGTAACTGGGTAATTTGCGCCTGCAAGGCCTGGATTTGCTGCGCCAGCTGCTGCTGCAGCTTTTGCGACGCCTCCGTCTGCTCGCCCTTCTGCGATTCCGTCAACTGCTTTTGCGCCGCCGTGATCTGCTTTTGCAGCGCCGCGATCTGCGCGCTGCTGCCCGAACTGCCACTGCTGGCCGCGCTGACCGCGCCGCCCGAACCGATTGCCGCTACCATATTGCCTCCTTAGTGTTTCAATACCAAGGTTAACGGCAAGCATGGGCGCCGAAGTAGTGCGGCGGGTGTAAAGGCAGGTAAAGACAGGGCAAGGCGGCTGGCGCCCCGCCCTTCCGGCAATCAGGTCTTCGGCAGGGTCACGCCGACCTGGCCCTGGTATTTGCCGCCGCGGTCCTTGTACGAGGTTTCGCACACTTCATCGGATTCGAAGAACAGCACTTGCGCCACGCCTTCGTTGGCGTAGATTTTCGCCGGCAGCGGTGTCGTGTTGGAAAACTCCAGGGTCACGTAGCCTTCCCATTCCGGTTCGAACGGGGTGACGTTGACGATGATGCCGCAACGGGCATACGTGCTCTTGCCCAGGCAAATCGTCAAGACGTTGCGGGGAATGCGGAAATACTCCACGGTACGGGCCAGCGCGAACGAGTTCGGCGGAATGATGCAATAACCCTTGCCGGACACATCGACGAAGTTGTTCGCGTCAAAATCCTTGGGGTCGACGATGGTGGTGTTGATGTTGGTAAACAACTTGAACTCGTCGGCGCAGCGGATGTCATAGCCATAGCTGGAGGTGCCGTAGGAAACGATGCGGTTGCCGTCGCGCTCCTTGACCTGGCCCGGTTCGAACGGCTCGATCATGCCCGTTGTTTCCGCCATGCGGCGTATCCATTTATCGCTTTTAATCGTCATCGCAGGGGTATCTTTCTAGAATATCGAATGGCTGGGGCGGCGCGCCAGATGCAGGCGCGGCCCGAATGGCAGGATTTTACGCGAAAATCCACCGCTGTTGGCCCCCCTCCCCTGAAAATCCTTGGCGGAAGGCTATTGTTTCGCCAGCAATGCCGTGATCATCTCGCGCACCACTTGCGCCGTCAGTTCCGGGTTCTCCATGGGAAACAGATGGCCGCCCGGCACCTGGCGGAAAAACTTGCCAACCAGTTTGCGCGTGGCCGTCAAGCCCGCCTGGCGGCATTCCACCGACTCCGTGCCGCCGATAAAGCCGATGGGCACGGGAAAACCATCCTTGACGAGGCCGCCGATATGGTGCGGCAGGCTGCGGTAGACCTGCGTTTCCACTTCGCGCGTAAAGCGCAGCTGCACCCCTTCCGGATGGGGCGCCAGGCCGCTGTCGATGTAATCGCGCAAGACTTGCGGCGCCCAGATGGCGAACATGTCCTTGGCGGCAAAATGCTCATACGCAGCTTGCGCATCGGGCCACAGCTTGCGCCGCCGGGCGGAAAAACGCGAGGGCGAAAAACGCTCGCCCAGCGCCGTGTTGCGCGCCAGGCGCACCAGCAAGGCGCGCCAGCCCGCCACCACGGGCGAATCGAGCAAGACCACGCAGCGCACCAGGTCCGGCCGCTGCTTGGCCACCATCACGCTGAGCATGCCGCCCAGCGAATGACCGACGAGGATCACGGGCGCGCTGTAGCGGCGCTCGAGGTCGTCGATATACTCGCGCACCAGCTCGGGCCAGCCCGTGCTGACGGGGTATGCCGGGTCGTGCGCATGCATGTCGAGCGCCTGCACGGTGTAGTGCTGGCCCAGCAAGCCGAACAGCTTGCGGTAGGTACCGGCAGGATAACTGTTGGCGTGGGCAAAGTGCAGTTGCGGGAGGGTCATCGTGGGAAGGTGCCGGTGAATGCGATAGGCAATTGTAATGGCATGCCGGCAAGACGGATCAGAGGAAGGCCTCTAATTGCCCCCGTACCGCCGCCAGGCCGGGCACGAAGGAAGCCAGCACCTCGCCCAGCTCGGCGTTTGAATCGACCACGCAAAAAGCCTCATCGAACGCGTGGTGCCGGTTCATGGGATTGCGCACGATGATGCATTCCAGCCCGGCCGCTCTGGCGGCGCGCAAGCCGCGCGGCGAATCTTCCACGGCCACGCAGTCGGCGGCAGCCAGGCCCAGGCGCTGCAAGCCCAGCTGGTAGCCGTCGGGCGCCGGCTTGCTCTCGCCATACATTTCACGCGTCAGCACGAAGTCGAAGTGGCTCAGCAAGCCCGTGGCCGCATGGCTGATGCGGAAATGCCGTTCGTAGGCGCTCGTCACCACGCCCATGGCCACGTGCGGGCGCAGCGCCGCCAGCACTTTCCCGATGCCGGGGATGGCGAGCCGGCGCGCGTGGCGCAGGCGTTGCGCAAACAGCTCGGTGCGCTCGGCCCGCAGGCGCTCGACCAATTCGATGGCGTGGCCCTGCCCCAGCAGCAAGTGCCAGGCGCCGTAGTTATTGTCCAGGAACCAGTCAAAGAATTGCTTCGGCGTCAGGTCTATACCGTAGGGCAAGAGCAAGTCGCGGTTGCTTTCGTAAAACAGCTGTTCGGTATCGACCAGCACGCCATCGTTGTCCCACAACACGCCCCGGATGGTTTTCATGGCTAGTATCGTTCAAAAACTTACTTGAAGAAGATGTCGTAGGACAATTTCACGATCAGCAGCACCAGCAGCACGAGGAAAAGGATGCGCACGAAGGCGGCGCCGCGGCGCACGGCGATCCAGGTGCCCGTCAGCGCGCCCAGGATGTTGCACACAGCCATCGGTGCGGCCACCGCGTAGACCACGTGGCCGGCGGGAATGAAGAAGGCCAGCGCGGCCACGTTGGTGGCGATATTCACCAGTTTCGAGCAGGCCGAGGCGAGGATGAAATCGAAGCCGAAGACGCGGATGAACAGGAAAATCAAAAAGCTGCCCGTGCCCGGTCCGAACAGGCCGTCATAAAAGCCGATGGCGCCGCCGATGACGATGGCGAGGATGCGTTCGCGTCCACCGATGGGGCGCGCTTCGCGCGTCGTGCCGAAATCCTTCTTGATGAAGGTGTAGATGGCCATGACGATGATCAACACCAGCACCATGGGGCGCACCACTTGCTGCGGCACGTAGGATACAGCGGCCGCGCCGATGAAGGACATGACGAAGGCGCTGGCCACGGCCGGCAGCACCAGCAGCCACGGGATGTGCACCTTGCCGACAAACGAGCGGGCGGCAAACGTGGTGCCGCAGGCGGACGCCAGTTTATTCGTGCCCAGCAAGGAGGTCGAGGCCATGTTCGGCATCAGGTTGAACAGGGCCGGCAGCTGTATCAGCCCGCCCCCGCCCACGGCGGCATCGATCAGGCCGGCAAAGAAGGCAAATAAACACAGCAGCGAGATGGTCAGCATGATAGGCAATAAGGAATGGGCGACAGCGGCAGTATAGGCGTCAGTCACTTTTTCGGATGCAACTTCAAATTGCGGAAAACGCAATCAGGCGTAACGCTTGACGGAATGCGCCCCATGCGGTCTACTGGCCTCTTTTGCCGGGAGCGCGCAATGTCGATGAAACTGATGTGGGAGATCCGCGCCTTTTGCACCGTGGTGGAAAAGCGCAGCTTCATCCACGCGGCGCGCATGCTGGGGCGCTCGCCGTCGGCCGTCACGCGCGCCATCCAGTTCCTCGAAGACGCCATCGGCGCCGAGCTGATCCTGCGCACGCAAAAGCAGTTCACCCTGACGACGGCCGGCGAAACCTATTACGCGTCGGCCAAGCACTTGCTGGAAACGCAGGCCGAAGCGGAAGACCAATTGGCCGAGCTGAGCAACTCGCCGCAAGGCTGGGTGCGCCTCTCCGCGCCGGAAATCCTCTCGCTGGGCTTTCTGCCGAAAGTGGTGGCGCAATTTTCGCGCGACTATCCGAACGTGTCGGTCGACATCCATTTCTCGGACAAGTCGATCGACCCCATCCAGGAAAAGCTCGATTTTGCCATCCGCGGCGCCTTCCCCCAGTCAAGCGAGCTGATCGGCTACCCGCTGTGGAACTACCGCCGCTACATGTACGCCTCGCCCGACTACATCGATCGCATGGGTGCGCCAGCCGAACCGGAAGAGCTGGCCGGCCACGACGTCATCATGCACTCGGCCCCTCGCATCCTGCGCGACTGGCATTTCGTCTCCGGCGAGCGCAACGTGCGCTACCAGGTGCAGCCCCGTTTCCGCTTCACCTCCGGCATCGCCACCTTCCAGGCGGCCCTGGAAGGCGCCGGCATCGTGCGCCTGGCCAGCTGGCTGGCGGAACCGGCCGTGGCCAACGGCACCCTGCGCAGGGTCTGCACGGCGTACCGGCTGACGTCATCGAAGGAACTCGATCCCAGCATCCACGCGGTCTACGGCACGTCGAGGATGGCCAAGGGGGCAAGGCTGTTTCTGGAATATGTGCGGCAACGGGGGCTGGAGATACCCGATGAACGCGTAATGTAGCGCCTATTGCGCCACGATGGCATCGCTGTACACGGCGAACTGCGCGCCGTCGAAAACAAAGGCGGCCACCTCGCGCATGCCCAGCCGTTCATGCGCCCGCAGCGAGCCGATATTGTCGCGCCGGATGAACAGCACCGCCTCCGCATCCCCATGCCGCGCGCGCATGGCAGAGTACAACAGCGACAGCAAGCCCTGCCCCCGCTCCGAGTCCGCGATGCAGACGGGGCCATACACATAGGCCGTGTCACTGCCCCGATACGCGGCCAGCATGGCCAGCACTACGGGCGCCTGCGCGGTGGCTTGCGCCGCGCTGAACAACACGCCAACGACAGGCCCGTCCGCTGCGCGCCGCGCCACGACGACGGGCGATTGTCCAGCCGCCATGCTGGCCACATTGTCGCGTGAAAACTCGCCCGTCAGGCTACCACCCTGCGAGGGGGAGTTAGCTTGCAACAAGGTCGTGATGGCGTCGAAGTCGGCGGCCCGCGCCAGGCTGATCAGATAATGGCTGCTTAAATGTAACAATCAACGCTCCTCGATTGGGTCCTCCCGTTGAGATGCTGCTGAAGCGGATATGAAAACAGCTAGTGTGCAACTGCACAAGCCGCCACCTTGCTGGCCTTGGAGGCATCCGCCACCTGTACGGCGCTGCGCTTGACATCTCCCCACAGGTAAAAGATGAGAAAAATGCCCACCAGTGGAAAAATAAAGTGCAGGACCTCATACTTTTTTTGCGGTGCAGGACAGTCTTCGCCAGCGCAGCGCTTCTTTCGCCATAGCCCCACCACGCCGTAGCGACATAGATAAATAACTGCGTTCATCGTTACTGCGAGTAGCCACACTATCAAAATAACAAGGAGGCTGCCTAACCATTGTCTGAGATTCGGCAGAAAACTCTGCGTCAGCACCTCCGAAAAGACGAGCGACAATAACATCCCGGTGCTAATTGACACTGTATGCGAGATACCATGTATTACAGGCACCAGCACTTTCTGTCTGAAAAAATGCCCCCACTCGGCAGTCAACAACATGGTGCATGCCACCAGAAAAAGGACAAGGTTGAACAAGGCCGCCGGAATATCCTGGTAATGCACAATAAATTTGCACTGTAGCGACTTGGCCATGTCATTGACAGGCTGATCACTCGTAAATTGCAATCCAAATAAGATCAAGCCAGTAAACAAGCCACTCGCAATACCAATACCCGTATGCTGTATCGCCTGCGCCAACGCTGGCGAAATCCCCTCCACATGACGTAACCCTTGATCCCACCGAATCGAACGCAGGCGCCGGTATGCCGCGTCGGTTTTCGCCAGCAAGCGCTCGAAAGGATTGCATTCATCGCACATAATGGGTCTCCTGTCCGGCATCCGATGAGGCGCACTGCTTTATCGCCCATGCCAGTACCGCGGCCGGCTGGCCCGGTACAGCGTCACATCGATACCGTCGCCAAATTCCAGCACCACCGCCCCCGTCACATCCGTGCGCAGCCGTGCGATGCCCATCTCGCCATAGCGCGCATACACCTGCGGCTTCGGATGTTTATAGCGGTTGCGGTGTCCGACCTGGAAAATTGCCAGGGCCGGATGGACGGCGCTCAAGAATGCTGGTGTGGAAGACGTGCCGCTGCCGTGGTGCGGTGCCAGCAGGACGTCGGCCGCCAGCTCGCCATCTGCCGAGCGCGCCAGCAACTGCGCTTCCTGCGCCGCCTCGATGTCGCCAGCCAGCAAGATGGCGTGCTTGCCGGCCGTGATTTTCACGGTGCAGCTGCGGGCGTTCGGCGTCAAGCTGATGTCCGTGTGGCTCGCGGGCAAGGGGTGCAGCATGGCGAAGTGCACGCCTTCCCAGGTCCAGCTTTGACCGGCCACGCAATGCAGATACGGACGCCGGGCTTGCCGCCGGGACTCGACAGCGGGATGGCCATCAAACAGCGACGAGGCCAGCCATCCCACTTGCACGTTCTCCAGCAGGGAAATGGCGCCGCCCGCGTGATCGAGGTCGCTGTGCGAGATGATCACGCCGTCGAGCGCGCCGATGCCCCGTGCGCGCAGGTAGGGCACGATGACCCGGCTGGCACCGTCGGCATCGAGGCTGTAGGCGGGTCCCGTGTCGTACAGCAGGCGGTGGCCGTGGGTTTCCACCAGCACGGCCATGCCTTGTCCCACATCAAAGGCCGTGACCCACATCTGGCCCGGCGGCGGGCTGGAAGGCAAGGCCGTCAGCAGGGGCAGCCAGCCCAGCATGCCAGCCCAGCGGTGCGGCCATCCGCGTGGCGCCAGCAGCCAGGCCGTGCCAAACAATGCCCAGCAAAAACTCCACCATGGCGGCGCCGGCGCCGTCCAGACGGCGAAGCGACGCGCGCCCAGCCAGTCCAGCACCTGCGCCAGCATCTGCACGATGGCGTGCGCCAGCAGCAACAAGCCATCGGACAGCGGCGCCGGCAGCAGGCTGCCCGCCAGCGACAAGGGCGTGACGACCAGGCTGATGACGGGGATGGCCAGCGCATTGGCGACAGGGCTGACCAGCGAGACTTGCGAAAACAGCAGCATCGTCAGCGGCACCAGCCCCACCGTCACTACGTATTGCGTATGCGCACCGAGCGCCACGGCCGCGCGCAGGCGGCGCCAGCGGCTCGCGTTCTCCGGCAAAGGCGCCGTGGTGCGGCCTGCCGTCGCGTACAGCATGGTGGCAACGGCGCCGAACGACAGCCAGAAACCGGGCCACAGCACGGCCCAGGGATCAAGCAGCACGACTACGCCCAGCGCCAGGCACAGAATATGGACGATGCTGGTGATGCGCCCCAGCCACAAGGCCAGCGCCACGACCAGCAACATATACAAGGTGCGCTGCGCAGGCACGCCGAAGCCGGCCAGCAGCACATACACCCATGCCGCCAGCGCACCGGCCAGCGCCGCCACCTTTTGCGCCGGCAGCAGCAAGGGCAGTTGCCAGTCCGTGAAAAACGAGCGCCGCCACAGCGCACCCGCACCCAGCGCAAACAGGCCCGCGATCATGGTGATGTGCAGGCCGGAAATCGAAATCAAATGACTCACGCCCGTGCGGTTGAACACCTGCCAGTCCGACTGGGGAATGGCGCGCTGGTCGCCCACCACCAACGCCACGATCACGCCCGCATACTGTTTTCCGTCAAGGCTGCGCAGGATGCGCGCACGCAAAGCCGCGCGGCTCGCCTCCACCACGTTGCCGAAAGCGGGCACGAAGCCGGCCAGACGCATGTTCGGCGTATCGGCGCGCGGCTGCGGCCGCACATAGCCCGTGGCGCGCACGCCCTGTTCCAGCAGCCACGCTTCGTAATCGAAGCCCATGGGATTCGCATTGCCGTGCGGACGCTGCAGCCGCACCGTCAGGCGCCAGCGCTCGCCCGGCTGCACGTCGCCCACTTCGTTCGTCACTTCATCGCGAAAACCCGCGTACCAGGACAGCGCGATCATGGGCGGCACTTTCGCGCCAACAGCTTTTTCCACGGCAAAATTGAAGCGCACGCCCTGTTCGAAGCGGTACGGCAGGCTGGCGATGGTCCCCGTCACGACAATATCCTGCCCCTCGTCGCCCAGCGCCAGTTGCGGGGCCAGCGCGGCCTGGGCCAGCCAGGCGGCCCAGTAAAAGCCCAGTCCCACGCCGGCGGCGAGCGCAAACGCGCAGCGCCAGCGCGCGTGGCGGCGCAACAGCCACGCCATCAGCAGCGCCGCGCCAGCGAGCCCCCACAGCGCCAAGCGAACATGGGACGGCAAGCTTGCCTGCGTCTGCAACCAGGCGGCGCCAGCGGCAAAGCCGAGTATCAGGGTGCGCATGAGAAAGCAAAATCCGCTCGCTGCGAAAGGGGCTTAGTTACTGTGATCGTTTTCGTCTCGTTGCTACCTGATCTGGCGCAAGAGTGAAGTGGATAAGAATGCTCAGACACGCCATCCGTCGCCGCCGTAGCCGACACTTTCCGCATGCTAAGATGGCTGTCCGGTGCCCAGGCGCCACGACCTTGCGGACCTTGCATGACCCCACTGACAGCGGCAGAAAGCTATTTGCAAGACTTCCATCAAAGGCAAGTGGGCGTCACCAGCGCCGCGTTTGCCCACCTGCCGGCCCGCACCTCCTCCGGCACGTACGCCTCCTCCTATGCTGTGCTGACCAGTCTGGTACCGGCCTTGGACACGCCTTTGAGCGTGCTCGACTTGGCCTGCGGCGACGGTCATCTGCTGGGCTTGCTGGCAGCCAGGCGGCAGCCCCGGCTGCAATTGCTCGGCGTCGACATGAGCGAGGCCGAACTGGCCGCCGCGCGCGCCGTCCTCCCCGCCTCCGTGCGGCTGCTGCTGGGACGCGGCCAGGCGCTGGACCTGCCATCGGCCAGCATCGACTGCCTCGTCTCGCACATGGCGCTGATGCTGATGGACGATATCGAACAGGTTGTGTACGAAATGCGCCGCGTGCTGCGTCCCGGTGGCCAATTCGCGGCCATCGTCGGCCGGATTTTTTTGCTGGGCGAAGTGAACGACGTTTTCCTGCGCGTGTTCAAGCCGATTGCCAGCACCGAACTGCCGCCGCTGCGCTTCGGCGACCGGCGCGCGGGATCGGAAGCGGGCTGGCGCGAACTGCTCGACGGCGCGTTCACGCATGTCGCGTTTGACGATATCGACGTGCCCTGGACGCCCACGCCGGGCGAACTGTGGGCCGCCCTGCTCGACACATATGACATCGACCCGCCTGGACGACGAGGCCAGGCAGCGCCTGCAAATCGCCTTCCTCGATGCGATAAACGGCTTGCTGCGCGAAGACGGCACGATCGCCACCGGCTGGGGCCTGCGCCTGGTGCGCGCACGGGCCGCCTGAACCTGCCAGTGCCATGGCTGCCGCCGCCACCCGTCCCCATCAACGGTATAATCGGCCTCGCTTACTTCAACACCCAGGCACGACATGACTTCCTCCGCACTTCCTCCCGACACTTCCACCGACCTTTCCGACAGCACCGAAGACAATAACGACGCCACCCTGGTCGCGGAACTGGGGGAACTGGCCGAGCATATCCGCCTGGTCAAGATGGAAGGCCGCGTCTTCGTGCGCTTTACCGGCGTGGTCAAGGCCGGCCACCTGGTGGTGCCGTATGCGCTGGTGCCAAGTCAGGGCGTGCTGGCGCGGCCGGCCAAGTGGCGCAAGATGGACCGCGAGACTAAACTGGCCCTGGTGCGCGAACGGGCCAGCGCGGCCGTCTTCGAGGACCTGCGCCAGCACGTGGTCGATTTCGTCGCCGATATCGCGGGCCTGAGCGAGGATGTGGACACGGACCCGATGGTCTTCCTGCACACCCTGGCCGACATGCAGACGTCGGAGCCGGCCGGCATGGTGTTCGACCGCATCCGCCAGCGTTTCAACCACGCCATCGAGCGCCAGCAGGAGGAGCAGCACGCGGCGCGCACGCGCCAGAGCATCAACCTGGCCGAATATCCCGCCTCGTTCGAGATGGCGCGCCGCCTGCCGCGCCGCTTCATCGCCCTGCTGGGGCCCACGAATTCCGGCAAGACGCACCGCGCCATGGAAGCGCTGGTCAAGGCGAAGAGCGGCATCTACCTGGCGCCATTGCGCTTGCTGGCCCTGGAAAACTACGAGCGCCTGCAGGAGGCCGCGCCGCACGGCAAGCCGCTGGCCGTGAGCCTGATCACGGGCGAGGAGCGCAGGGTCGTCGACGGCGCCACGCACGTGGCCAGCACGGTGGAAATGCTGGACACGAAAACCGTCGTGGAAGTGGCCGTCATCGATGAAATCCAGATGCTGGCCGACCCGGACCGGGGCGCCGCGTGGACGGCGGCCGTCTGCGGCGCGCCCGCCCACACCGTCTACCTGGTGGGAGCGCCCGAAGCGCGGCGCGCCATCGAGGCCCTGGCCGAGCGCCTGGACTGCCCGCTGGAGGTGCATGTCTTGAAACGCATGGCGCCCCTGTCGATGGAGCCGACGGCCGTGCGTAAAGTGCGCAACCTGCGCCGCGGCGACGCCGTCATCGCGTTTTCGCGCCGTGAAGTACTGATGTGGCGCGACATGATCACGGAAACGGGGCTGTCTGTGGCCACCGTGTACGGCAACCTGTCGCCCGAGGTACGGCGCGCGCAGGCGCAGCGCTTCCGCGACGGCACGGCCGATATCGTCGTCGGCACGGATGCGCTGGCGATGGGCCTGAACATGCCGATCGCGCGCATCGTCATGACCACCTGCGTCAAATACAATGGCCGCGAAGAGGAAGAGATTTCGGCCGCGCTGGCGCGCCAGATCGCCGGGCGCGCGGGCCGCTACGGCGTGCATGAAGAGGGACTCGTGGCCGGCTACGACAATGAGACGCATGAAGTGATGCGCGCCCTGCTGAAGGAAAAACTGCACCCGCTGAACACCAGCGGCTTTGCCGTGGCGCCCTCGCTCGAACACTTGCACCGCATTTCGTCGGTGACGGGCGAGCTGTCGCTGTCAAAACTGCTGCGCCGCTTCATCCACAATATCGACGTGCCGGACGGCTTTTTCTTCCCCCGCATCACGGAAGACCAGAAGGAGCGCGCCGTCTGGCTCGACACATTACCCCTGTCCGTGGCCGACAAGTTCACCCTGTCGCTGGTGCCGATCTCGAGCAAGGTGCCGTCCTTGCAAACGGCGTGGGAGCACTGGGCGAAGAATCTGTCGCAGGGAAAAGTAAGCACCTTGCGTCAGCACGCGTACGGCGGCGGCACGCAGAATCTGCAGCAGGTGGAAGACACTTGCCGCTACTACTCGGCGTATGCGTGGCTCAGTTACCGCCTGCCCGAATTCTTCCCCGATATCGCGGTCGCGCAAAACCTGTCGCGCGATGCCTCGGAACGGGTCGACTCCATCCTGCGCGCACACAATGCGGCCTCGCGCGGACGATCGAAGAAGTTCAAATAAGCGTCAGCTGACGGGCCAGAACCAGACCTCGCCGCAATCCCAGTAGCATTCGGTGCCGCAGACCTTCAAGCCGATGGAGGGCAGCAGGATGTCGATATGCCCGCCCGCGCCGCCCAGGTAGCCGGGAATGCGGAAGAAGGCGACGACGCCCTGGCGCTGGCCGATGCCTTCCATGGCGTCATCCCTGGCAAATTTTTCGGGCGCGCCCAACATCGAGGGGCTGGCCAGCATGTGCGACAGCCTGGCCTGCCCCGGTTCGATCAGCGCGCCCTTGAACGGCCCCTTGCGAATCGCCATGCGCCCCTTGAGCTGGACTCCGGCCTTGATCAGGGCCAGGCTGACGCGGATGGCGCAGGTGTTGGCAAAGCTGTCCTTGCCGATCAAGTCTTCCCAGCCGATTTCGCGGAACAGGGCCGCCTGGTCGACGGCGGCCACGCTCGAGTAATTTTCACGCAGCTTGATGAATGCAGGTTTCACGTCAGCCTCCCGTCGTCCCTGGTCGACAGGGACCATCAAGCCGATTGTAGGAGCATCATGCAGCCGCGCACTGAGCGAGGTCAAGCGCAGGTAGGGTAGATCGGATCAGCGCGTCCGAAGGGCGCGCGTCATCCGACGACATTGTTGGCGCTACGGGTGTTGTCGGGTTACGGCCTTCGGCCTGACCCCACCTACACGTGCGAGGTCGGTGAACGTTACGGCTTGCCCGGCGCCGCATAATGCAGCTTGAGCACCAGCCCATTGTGGTCGTCAGCCATGTAGATGTCGCCATCCTGCCCCAGCTTCACGTCGACGGGTGCGCCCCTGCCCTGCTTGCCCTTGCGCTCCCAGTTGCCGATCAATTCGACGGACTTGCCCAGCGGCGCACCGGCCTTGTCGGGCAGCAGGGCCACCAGACGGTGGCCGTTGCTGCGGTAGCCGTGGTAGCCGATGATCAGGCTATTCTTGTACAGCTCCGGGAAGCGGCTGGCCGTGTAAAACGTCATGCCCAGCGGAGCGGCATGTCCGGGCAGCAGGCGCTGCGGCGCCGTGTATTGGGCGGAGCAAGCCGTCTTCGGATATTCGGGACTGGCGACATTGTCGTCGTAGCAGTACGGCCAGCCGTAGTGCCGGTCGGCCTTGATCAGATTGAGTTCTTCATGCGGCAGGTTTTCATCGCTTTTCAGTTGCGGCATGGCGGCCTGGATGGCGTCGCGCGCGTTTTCCGCCTGCCACAACTCGCCCGTGGCAGGATGGAAGGCCAACGCCATCGAATTGCGCAAGCCGCGTGCATGCGTGCGCCAGCCCGTCACCGTGCCCGCCGGCCAGGCCATCGTGTATTCGCGGATGGCGCCCAGCGCTTCCGGACCTTCCGCCGAGGCACAAGCCTTGGCCGGATCGGGCGCCTTGCCGTCGTTCTCGCAATGGTCGGTGCTCGAGCCCACGTTCACGTACAGATCGCCCTTGGGGCTGAAACGCATGTTCGTCAGCAGGTGCAGACCGAGGCCCGGCAGGCGCGGCGTCTTGGCCGTGCCGCCGATCACGTCGGTGGTGGCGCGGGCCGGGTCGCGCAGATCGAAACGGAAAATGCGCCCCACCTCGCCCACGTAGACCAAGCCGTCCGGTCCCTGCACGATGCCGTTCGGACGATCGAGCTTGTCGAGCAGGAGCTTGCGTTCGTAGCCGGCGCCGGCCGCCTTGCGCCGCAACAGCCATAATTTGCCCAGCTTCGGCGCCCATCCCGCCATATCCGTGACGAGGATGTCGCCATTCGTCAGCGGCAGCACGCCACGAGGGAATTTCAGGCCGTCCGCCAGCACGGCCACGCAAAAGCCGGACGGCGTGGTGACGTCGAGGCGCGGCATGCCGTCGCACTGGGCGCCGGCCGCCGCGAAGGCTGGCACAAACGTGCCGGTAAGGCAGGCTGCCAGGGCGCCCGCGAGCATTTTCTTGTTCATGAGGGTGTTTCCATCAAGGGTAATCGGGGCAGCACGGCACGCGCATTGGCGCTGGTGGCAGCGGCCACTTGCGCGATATCGAGGCCGCGCAATTGGGCCAGCACGGCGCCGATGCGCGGCAATTCTTCGGGGCTGTTGCGGCCCGGGTGGATCCAGCTGGGCGAAATATCGGGCGCGTCCGTCTCCAGCACGATGGCCTCCACGGGCAGTTCAGCAGCCATGCGGCGTATCTGCAGCGCGCGCGTAAACGTCATGGCGCCGCCGAAACCGAGCTTGAACCCGAGGGATATATAGCCCTGCGCCTGCTGGAAGCTGCCATTGAACGCGTGCGCGATGCCGCCGTTCGGGCGGATCTGGCGCGCGTGCTTGAGGACGATGTCCTGCGAGCGGCGCACGTGGGTCAGCACGGGCAGATCGAAGTCGCGGGCGATTTTCAGCTGCTCGCGCAAAAAATGCTCCTGCTTGGCGCGCATGGCCGGTTCGCACAGCATGGGAATGAAGAAATCGAGGCCGATCTCGCCGATGGCGACAAAGCACGGATCGGCCATGGCTGCCTGCACGGCCTCGCGCAGCGCGAACAAGTCGTCCTCGGTGGCGTGCGGCACGTAGATCGGGTGGATGCCCAGCGCATAGCAGGCGTTGGGCGCCGCTGCCGCCAGGTCGCGCACGATGGCGAAATTGGCCCGTTCGACGGCGGGGATGACGATCATCGCCACGCCTTGAGCGCTGGCGCGCGCCGCCACCTGCAGCGATTCGCCGCCGAATTCGTGCGCATCCAGGTGGCAATGCGTGTCGATCCACTGCATGGCGGCTCCTTAGTATTGGTAGGGCTGCAATCCTTCGTCCGTCAGGCGCAGCACGCGGTCGCAGCGCTTGGCCAGTTCGATATCGTGCGTAACGATGACGAAGGCCGTGCCCAGGGTGCGCGACAATTCCAGCATCAGGTCGAAAATCTGTTCCGCCGTGGCGTGATCGAGGTTGCCCGTCGGCTCATCGGCCAGCACGCAGGCCGGCTGCGTGACGAGGGCACGGGCCAGGGCCACGCGCTGACGCTCGCCGCCCGACAATTCACCCGGCGTGTGCGTGACGCGCTTGGCCAGGTTGACGCGCGTGAGGATCTGCTGCGCCAGCTCGGTGGCGGGCGCGCGCTTCATGCGCCGTATCATCAGCGGCATGGCGACATTGTCCAGCGCCGAGAACTCGGGCAGCAGGTGATGGAACTGGTAGACGAAACCCAGCGAGGCGTTGCGCAAGTCGCCGCGCGCCTTTTCGCTGAGGGTGGCGAAGTCCTTGCCCAGCAGGGTCACCTTGCCGCTGGTGGGCGTATCGAGGCCGCCCAGCAGGTGCAGCAGGGTCGATTTGCCCGAGCCGGAGGCGCCGACGATGGCGACCCGCTCGCCGCGATGGACGTCGATGTCAATGCCGGCCAGCACCTGCACCTTGTAGCTGCCCTGCGTAAAAGTCTTGCCCAGGCCACGGCAGCTAAGGACGGCGGAATCGGCGGAAGCGCCGTTGGAGGCAGGTTTGTTCAGATCGGTCATGGTAGTCGTCAGTGGTTTATTCATAGCGCAGGGCTTCCGCAGGTTTGACGCGGGCAGCCCACCAGCTTGGGTACAGGGTCGCCAAAAAGGCGAGGATCACGGCCAGCACGCCGATCTTGGTGACGTCGGGCCAGCGCAGGTCGGACGGCACGGTGCTGATGAAATAGATGTCCTTGGAGAGGAACTGCACGCCCAGCAGGTGCTCGATGAAGGGTACGATGACGTCGATGTTCATCGCCACCAGCACGCCGCCGCCCACGCCCAGGATGGTGCCCAGGATGCCCACCAGCGCGCCCTGGATCATGAATATCTTCATGATGGAACGGGGCGATGCGCCCAGGGTGCGCAAAATGGCGATATCGGCCTGCTTGTCCGTCACCGTCATCACCAGGGTCGAGACGAGGTTGAAGGCCGCCACCGCGATGATCAGGGTCAGGATGATGAACATCATGCGCTTTTCCGTCTGCACGGCGGCAAACCAGTTGGCGTTCAGCTTGGACCAGTCGCGCAGCCACAGGTCGCCCGGCATGGTTTTTTTCAGTTCCGCCGCCACTTGCGGCGCCTGGTTCATGTCGGCCAGGCGCAAACGCAGGCCCGAGGGGCCGTCGAGGCGCAGCAAGCGCTGGCCGTCTTCGATATTGATGAAAGCCAGGCCGGCATCGAATTCATTATGCCCCGCCTGGAAGATGCCGCTGACGGTGAAGCTGCGCATGCGCGGCAGCACGCCGGCCGGCGTGACCTGGCCCTGCGCCAGCATCAGGGTGACTTTTTCACCGAGGTTGACGCGCAGGGCGCGCGCCAGCTCGATGCCCAGCACGATATTGAAGGTGCCCGGCTGCAGGGCCTTGAAGCTGCCCATGCGCGTCTGACCGGCCACGTCGGAGACGTTCGGCTCTTCCTCCGGCAGCACGCCGCGCACGATGGCGGGGCGCAGCGCGTCGTCGCGCAGCAGCATACCCTGCGTTTCCACGAACGGCGCGGCGCCCTTCACGGCCGGGTTTTTAAAGGCTTGCGCGGCTTCCGCGCGCCAGTCCGGCATGCTGCCGCTGTTATCGAACACTTCCACGTGGGCCAGCACGGACAGCATGCGGTCCGTCACTTCCTTCTGGAAGCCGTTCATCACGGACAGAACGACGATCAGCGCCGCCACGCCCAGGCCGATGCCGGCCATGGAAATGAGCGAGATGAAGGAGATAAAACTGTTGCGGCCACTGCGCTTGCCGGCCCGCGTGTAGCGCAGGCCGACCAGCCATTCGAAGGGAAGATTTTTTAACATGCTCATTGATTCATTATTTCTCAGGGGTCAGACCCGCCGGGTCTGACCCCAGCAGTTTGTTGATCAGCCAATTGCTCATGCAGCAGCAAAAGGCTGGGGTCAGACCCGACGGGTCTGACCCCGGTATACAAGCCAACTATTCATACCGCAGCGCCTCGGCCGGCTTGACGCGCGCAGCGCGCCAGCTCGGGTAGATGGTCGCCACCAGCGCCAGGCCGAAGGCGATCAGGCCGATCTGCGCCACGTCCAGCCAGTGCACGTCCGACGGCACGGCGCTGATCTGATAGATTTCCTTCGAAATGAAGTGCAGGCCGAAGATGCCTTCGATGAAGGGCACGATGACGCCTACGTTCAGCGCCAGCACGACGCCGCCGATCACGCCCAAGGCACTCCCAAGCAGGCCCACCAGCGCGCCCTGGATCATGAATATCTTCATGATCGAGAACGGCGAGGCGCCCAGGGTGCGCAAAATGGCGATGTCGGCCTGCTTGTCGGTGACCGACATCACCAGGGTCGAGACCAGGTTGAACGCGGCCACGGCGATGATCATGCTGAGGATGATGAACATCATGTTCTTCTGGCTTTGCACCAGCGCATACCAGCTGGCGCTGGCGCGCGACCAGTCGCGCATCCACAGCTGGCCCGGCATCGAGGCTTTCAGTTCGCGCGCCACCTGGGGCGCCTTGTTCATGTCGTGCAGGCGCAGACGCAGGCCGGACGGGCCGTCGAGCTGCAGCAGCTGCTCCGCGTCCTGCATGTTCACAAACGCCAGGCTGCCGTCGAGTTCATTGTGGCCCGCCTCGAAGATGCCGGCCACCTTGAGCGCGCGCATGCGCGGCATGACGATGCCGTTGGCCGGATCGCCCGCCCTCGGCTCGCGCTCGAGCATCAGGGTGACGTTCTGCCCCACTTGCACGCCCAGCGCCTTGGCCAGGTCGATGCCCAGCACGATGTTGTACGAGCCGGGCGTGAGATCCTTGAAACTGCCCTGTTTCATCTGGGCGGCCACGCTGGAGACGGTGGCTTCCTGCTGCGGCAGCACGCCGCGCACGATGGACGGGCGCATGGTTTCGTCATTGAGCAGCATGCCCTGGGTTTCCACAAACGGCGAGACGGCCTTCACTTGCGGGTTGGCGTAGGCGGCGCGCTCCTGCGCCTGCCAGTTCGGCATGGAGCCGCTGGTGTCGAAGACCTCGACGTGGGCCAGCACCGACATCAGGCGGTCGGTGACTTCCTTCTGGAAGCCGTTCATGACGGAGAGGACGACGATCAGGGCGGCCACGCCCAGGCCGATGCCGGCCACGGAAATGAGG
Source organism: Janthinobacterium glycogeni (assembly GCF_051380725.1). Lineage (NCBI taxonomy): Bacteria > Pseudomonadati > Pseudomonadota > Betaproteobacteria > Burkholderiales > Oxalobacteraceae > Janthinobacterium > Janthinobacterium glycogeni. Next base: position 93,272 of record NZ_JBNYXP010000010.1, read on the forward strand.
GAAATGAAGGAAATGAAGCTGTTGCGGCCACTGCGTTTCCCGGCGCGCGTATAGCGCACGCCGACCTGCCACTCGAAAGGAAATTGTTTGATGATGCTCATGCGCTCCCGCGACAACGATGATATGCGAGCGCGCAGTGTGCCACACAATGGGCATTTCATGCATCATCTCTGCGTGAAACAGCGCACCCGGGCGCTATTTTGCCTCCTGCGCCAGGCCGAAAACCCGCAACAGCTGGCCCGCCAGCGCATATTGCCGCATCTGCGCCAGGGTCAAACGGTGCAGCTGGTCGATCCGGCGCTGCTGTATCGTGAAGTAGCTGTCGCGCGTCTGGATGACCTGCTGCAGGTTGCGCCGGCCCGCCTCGTACTGGATGGTCCCGCCGCGCACTACGAAGGCCATCTTCTTTTCCTGCTCGTCGAGCAGGGCCAGGGTGCGCTGCGCATTGGCGATGCGCGGCAGCATGCTGGCCAGGTCGGCGCGCGTGCCCTGCTCGGCGCGCGCCACATCCGCCTCGGCCGACTGGGCGCGGCTGATGCTCTCGTCGCGCTGCGCCAGGCTGCCCCCGCCGAGCGGAATTTCCCAGGAGACGCCCACCGACCAGCCCCGCTGCTGGATGGTCGACGGCGGCGGAGTGGTCTTGTTGTTGAGCAGATGGCTGACATTCAGATCGATTTTGGGCGCCAGGGTGGCCGCCACGCCGCGCACGCGCAGCTGCGCCGCGGCAGCCCGCTCGCGCGCGGCGCGCAACTGCGCCTGCTGCGTGTCGGCATTCTCCAGGGCCTGCGCCGGCAGCGGCGCAAAGGCGAAATCGGCGAACTGCGCCACCGGCTCGAAGGCCAGCGCCTCGAGCTTGATGCGCGCCGCCTGCCGGTCCGTCAGCAAGCCGTCGTGCACCAGTTCCGCGTCCAGCTGCGAACTTTGCGCCAGTTCGCGGTCTACTTCCGACGATTTGCCCAGTTCCGCCTGGCGCGTCACCTGCCGCACCAGCTGCGTCACGTCGCGCAAACGCTCCTGCGACTGCTGCAGGCTGCGTTCCAGGCGCTGCATGTAGAAATACGCTTCGGCCAGCTTTTCCGCGCTTTCCGCGCGCGCCCGCTCCACGTCGAAGGCGGCGCCCGCCATGTCGCGTTCGGCCGCATCGAGTTCGGCGCGGTCGGCGCCGCCGTTATAGACGTTCCAGCGCACGCTCGCTTCCACCTGGTGCGTGCGCCGTTCCACGTCCAGCGCGCCATCGAGGTCCTTGCTGCGGCCCCGCGTCGCCTGCAGCGCCGCGGTTGGAAACAGGCGCGAACGGGCCTGCCTGTAGCGCGCTTCGGTGGTGGCCAGTGCCGCCTGCGCCGCGATCACCTGCGGATCGCGCGGCACGGCGCGCGCCAGCAGGGCGGGCAAGCCGCGCGCGGACTGCGTCTGAAACGTGGCCGGCGGCGCCGGTTGGGCAGGTTGGGCAGGTTGGGCCACCGCGTTCGCGCAGGCGAACGCCATGCAAAGCAAGAAGGTACGCATCACCGCTCCTGCAGGGAAGACTGCAAGCCGCGCAGCACGGGCTTGAACACATATTGCAGCACCGAGCGGCGCCCCGTCAGGATGCCCACGTCGACGGGCATGCCGGGCGTCACCGGCAGCGCCTTGCCGTGCGCCGTCAGCTGGCTGCGATCCGTGCTCAGCTGCACCTCGAAATACGGTTCGTTGCGTTCGTCGGGAATCGCGTCCGCCCCCACGCGCACCACCTGCGCTTGCATGCGGCCATAGGTGGTGGCATCGTACGCCAGCACGTTGGCCGACGCGCTCTGCCCCACGTGAATGAAACCGATGTCCGACGGTTTCACGCGCACGGAAATGAGCATTTCCGAATCGGCGGGCACGATTTCCAGGATAGGCTTGCCCGGCTGCGCCACGCCGCCCACGGTTGCCACCAGCACGCGGTTGACGATGCCGTCAACGGGCGCCGTCACGTCGCGCCGGCTCACCTGGTCCTGCTGGCCTTTCACGGTGCTGGCCAGAGCGCCGGCCTTGGTTTCATACTCGCTGCGCTGCGCGCCCCACTGGCCGCGCATGCGCGCTTCCACTTCGCCCGCCTGCGCCTGCGCCTCGGCCAGGGTGGCCATCAGGCGCGGCACGGAGGCGCGCAGGCTGTCGAGTTCCGTGCGCTGCTGCTGCACGCGCTGCTGCGCATTCAGGTAGTCGCCGCGCGAACCGGCGCCCTCCTTGAACAGGCGCTCCTCGATCGACAGGCTTTCCAAGGCGATTTTCAGACCTGTATCGAGTTGGGCGATGCGGCTGTGCGCCTCGGCCAGCTCGCCGCGGCGGCGCGTCACGCCTTCGCGCGCGGCCGCCGTGGCCGACGCGAATTCGCGCTGGCCGTCGCGCCACAACTGCGTTTCCTTGGCGATCAGCTCGGGCGCTTCTTTCTGCCACTCGGGCGCAAACCGGGGCGTGCCGCCAGACAGCAGCGCATCGAGGCGCGCCCTGCCCGCCAGCGCCGCCAGTCGGTTCTGCACGCTGGCGCCCAGGTTGGCTTCGTACTGGGCCGTGTCCAGGCGCAGCAGCAAGTCGCCGCGGCGCACGCGCTGGCCCGGCTGCACCAGCATTTCGCGCACGATGCCCCCTTCCAGGCTTTGCACTTCCTGCAGGTGCGATGGCGGCGTGATGGCGCCACGGCCATGCACGGACACGTCGAGCTGGGCGAAGGCGGCCCAGGCCAGCACCAGCACCAGCAGCACGGCGATCAGGGCCAGCATGCGGATGACGATGCGCTGCGGCTCCCTTTCCGGGTCCGGGTGGGCCGCCGGCAGAGGGCGGGCCTTCGGGGCATTCAGGGCGCTCATGCCGCCACTCCCTGTTGCACCGCAGGCTTGGCCGCCTGGCTGTTCAAGACGCGCATGACGTCATCGCGCGGGCCATCGGCCACGATGCGCCCCTTGTCGAAGACGATCAGGCGATCCACCAGCGCCAGCATGGCCATGCGGTGGGTGACCAGCACGATGGTCGTCTCTTTTAATGTACGCAGGCGGGCGATCAAACGCTGCTCGGTAGCCGGATCGAACATGCTGCTCGGTTCATCGAGCAGCAGCATCGGCGGTTTCACCAGCAAGGCGCGCGCCATGGCCACGGCTTGCCGCTGCCCGCCGGACAGGCGTTCGCCCCGCTCGCCCACTTCCGTCGCCACGCCATTGGGCAGCTGGGTGATGATGTCATCCAGGCAGGCCAAGCGGATGGCGTCGAGCAGGCTGGCGTCGTCCGGCTGGCTGCGTCCCAGTTCGATGTTTTCGCGCAGGGTGCCATGGAACAGGGTCACGTCCTGCGGCACGTAGCCGATCTGGCGGCGCAGGCTCAAGGGCTCCAGCTGGGTGCTGGACAGGTCGTCGAACAGCACGCTGCCGCTTTGCGGGCCATATTGATTCAGCAGCAGGCGCAGCAGGGTGCTCTTGCCGGAACCGAGCTTGCCGATCACGCCGACACGTTCGCCGGGGCGGATGTGCAGGTTGAGCTTATCGAGCAGCGGCGGCGAATTCGGGTAGGCAAAGCCCACGTCGCGAAACTCGATGCGCCCGGACAGCGGCGGCGCCTGCAGGCTGGCCGCGTCATCGTCGGTGGGCGCTTCCATGATTTTATTGAGGGCGTGATACGACAATTTGGTCTGCTCCCAGCGCATGATCAGGCCCGCGATCTGGCTCACGGGCGCCAGGGCGCGCCCCGTCAGCATGCTCACGGCGATGATCTGGCCCAGGGTCAGCAGGTGTTCGCCCATCAGCAAGGCGCCCGTGGCCACGACGGCCACGCCGGACAGGGCCAGCACGGCCGTGTTGATGTAGTTGACCCGGCTGACGATTTCGCGCGTCTCGACGCTGTTGGCGGCGATGGCCACCGTCAGGCTTTCCCATTTGCGCCGGCTCCATGCTTCGGCGCCCAGCGCCTTGATGGTGTCGAGGCCATTCATGGTTTCAAACAGGTGCGCCGTGCGCTGCGCGCTTTCCTGCATCGAGGCGGCCACGTGGCGCGCCAGGGCCGCGCGCGAGGCGAAGGCGACCAGCAGCAGGATCGGGATGACTGCCAGGGGCACGAGCACGAGCCAGCCCCCGACCAGGGCGATCACCAGCAGGAACAGCAGCAGGAACGGCAAGTCGCCCAGGGTCGTCAGGGTCGTCGAGGCGAAGAATTCGCGCACGGACTCGAAATCGCGCACGGTATTGGCCAAGGTCCCGCCGGAAGCGGGCCGGCTGGCCGCGCGCAGGCGCAGGCACTGGGCGAAGATGTTCGACGACAGCGCCACGTCCATGCGGCGCGATGCCGTTTCCACCAATTCGCCGCGCAGCAGGCGCAGGGCCAGCTCGAAACCCGTCAGCGTCACGACGGCGATCGTCAGCACCCACAGGCTGGCCGTGGCATTGTTCGGGATCACGCGGTCGTACACGGCCATCGCATAGAACGGCACCAGCGCGCCGATGACGTTGAGCACCAGGGTGCCCAGCAAGGCCCAGCGGAAGACCCAGCGGTTACGGTTGAAGACATCCCAGAACCAGCGTCCCGCCACCGGCATGCTGTAGAGCAAGCTGCGCTGGTCGAAAAACATCACGGGCCGCACGGCCACCCAACGTCCATCGGGCACTTCCAGCGCCAGCGCGGCGGCGTCAAACCAGGCACTGCCTTCAATGCCGGGCACGTGGCATTCATATTTGCCATCGGCAATGCTGAGCACCACCAGCGCCTGCCCTTCCCCGTTGAGCAGCAAGGCCGGCATTTCCGTGGGACGGCGCGGCTTGTCTATTGGCAACGCGGTGCCGGCCAGGCCGGCCTGCGCCAGCGCCTGTTCGAGAAAGTCAGCCGCGGCCGGTGCAGCCTGGGCCGCCACGCTGGCGCGCAGGCGCTCGGCCTGCACGGCCACGCCGAAAAAGCGCGCCAGGAAGACGATGGCCTCGGCGATGGCATGGGTGGACATGCCGGCGGAAGCGGTGGAAGTGTCGGGGGGTGGGGTCATGATGAATTCACAATAAAACGCTGCGGCGCGCCGGTCGGGCGCGCCGCAGCGGGAACGCTATCGCTTGCGCGATGAGCGATGAGCGATGATTAATTCAGCGCGGAAGCGCCCTTGCGGCGGCGCGCCATGAAGCCCAGCAAGCCCAGGCCCGCGACCAGCATGGCCCAGGTCTGCGCTTCCGGCACCGGCGACACGCTGAGCAGGGTTTGCGAGGCCGGGTTGACGCTCGTCAAGCTCGTGTAGTTGTACAGGTTCTGGATGGCGCCATTGCCCGTGGCCACGCCCAGCATGGTGTTGGCCTGGCTGACGACGGCATTGCTGAGGTTTTTGAAGCGCAGCTCGCCCGTCAACAGGTTCGTATTGTCGTTATTCAATTCCCACAGGGCCAGCTGGAAGGCGGCTGCGCTGTTGGCGCTGGTCGATACAGCCGCGATGGACGAAGCGTAATACCCTTCATACAGGCGCTTGACGGCATCGCTGGCGGCGAAGGCGCCGCTGCTGTAGCTGTTCGAACTGTTGCTCAGTGCGACATGGGGATCGAGGCAAAACGCCAGGAACGTGTTGCTGTCGTACTTGACTTCCCACAAGGTCGGCGAGATGGCGTTGCCCGAGCCGAAGGCGCCGCCGGCAGCCGTAAACAGGCTGACGCTATGCGAATCGACGACTTGCAGATTGGAGGCGGCCAGGGCGCTGCCGCTGGCAAGGGCAAACGTGGCTGCGGCGATGGCGCCGCGAACGAGCAGGTGCATGGATTGTTTCATCGTGGTTTCCCTATTTATATTGTCAAATGTAAAAAAGCATGAAAAGCACCGGCGCCCCGTGACGGGCGCGCCGGTGCGGCATTGCCGGGCAGGCTCATGGGCCGGCAAGGGACGTCAGGCAGCCATTTCCTGGGGCTGGGTCGTTGCGTGGACCATGGCGCGGCGCAGGACGTCGGCCATGTCGCACTGGGCCTGGGCTTCGGCGGCAGGGGCTGCGGCGGCCGGCGCGGCGGCAACGGTCGTCACCGTGCCATCCTGGCCCAGCACCACGTCGAGCGTGCTGTCGTCGCGCAGCAGGTCGGCCATGCTGGGCAAATGCACGCCGGCGGCGGCCGCATCCTTGGCGTCGACGTTGAAATACACGTCCGTCATGTCGACCGACTTGCCGTCGGCCAGGGTGGCGCTGCTGCGCTCCAGGTGCAGGTTGCTGTTGGCGTCGAGGAAAGGCAGTTCCGTGTAGCTGACCGTCAGGCTGGCCACGCCGGCGTCGTGCAGCGACATCAGCTCGCCATCGTCCGTCACGCCATTGCTGTTGGCGTCGCGCCAGATGCGCAGCTCGGCGAACTTGTCGTCATGCGCATCGACCACGCCGTCGTGGTTGGAGTCATAGCTGGACAGCTTGGCGAAGCCCGTGCCCTTCTCATTACCACCGAACAACTCGGAGATGTTGTCGATCTTGCCATTGCCATTGCTGTCAATGGCCAGCAAGCCGTCCTGGGCCGAGACCCAGCCCGTCTGGATGGCGCTGCCCGTGCCCAGCAGGTCGAAGCTGCCGTGGAAGTCGGCGCGGGCGATCGTGTGCACGCCGTCGCCGTTGAGGTCGATGACGATGGGCGTGATGGCCGCATCCCAGCTCATGTCGTTCTGGCCCGACGCCAGTTTCAATATGTCCGTGTAGACCACGTTGGACGTCGTGCCATTGCTGTTGACGTCCGAATCGATGTTGTCGTTCGTGCCCACGTTCTTTGCGCCCCAGCGCCACGTATCCATGGCGTAGCCGGCGTGATACACGCCCGACTTGTCGAACTTGAGCGAATAGCTGCCCGGATCGAGGTTGCTGAACAGATAGTTGCCGTTGGCATTCGTGTAGGTCGTGGCCAGCAGCACGCCGCTGCCCGAGTACAGCTGCACCTTGATGTTGGCGATGCCCGCCTCGTTGTAGTCTTGCACGCCGTCATGGTCGGCGTCGCGCCACACCTTGTCGCCCAGGCTGGCCTTGCGGTAGATGCCCGCGTCCCAGCTCATGTCGTTCTGGCCGGCGGCCAGGTTGATCAGGGACGAGCGCCCTGTGCTCACATCGACGTCGGAATCGGCCGTATCGCTGCCGACATTCGCCTTGGTGTAATAAAAGCCCGATGGACGGATGACTTCCACCTTGTAGCTGCCGGCCGCCAGTGCGCTGAACAGGTAATTGCCGCCGGCATTCGTCGTCGTCGTGGCGATGACCTGGTTGTACGCATTGAGCAGGTTGACCTTCACGCCCGCCACGCCCAGTTCGCCCGCATCCTGCACGCCGTTGTAGTTACTGTCTTCCCACACGCGGTCGCCGATGGAGGCCGTGTTGAGCTTGACCAGGCCCGCATCCCAGTCCAGCTGCACGTCGCCCGATTTCAGGGTGACCCATGTGGTGGTCAGGCCGGTGGCCGGATTGACGTCCGAATCGGTGGCATAGCCGCCGATATCGGCCTTGGTGAAGCCGTAGCCGGCCGGCGGCACGAAGCCCAGGTAGTAATTGCCGGGCACCAGGTTGCTGAACAGATAATTACCGCTGGCATCCGTGGTGGCGCTGGCCACGACGGCGCCTTGCGCGTTGTACAGGTTGACTTTCACGCCGCACACGCCCGCCTCGCCCGCATCCTGCGTGCCGTTGCCATTGGCATCGAACCAGACGCGGTCGCCGATGGACGCCGTCTTGTACAGGCCGGCATCGAGATCCTTGTAGTTCTGGCCGGCAGCGACCGTCACCTGGCCGCTGTTGCCCTGCGCATTGATGTCGCTGTCGAGCGCGTCGTTGCCGCCCGCATCCTTGACGGTGGTCAAATAGCCGGCGGGCGCCACGACGGCGATGGAATAGGTGCCAGGATCGACGCTGAAATTGTAATAGCCGGTAGCGTCCGTCACGGTCGAGCCGATCACGCTGCCAGCCGCGTTCTTCAGCTGCACGGTGACGCCGCCGATGCCCGCTTCGCCCGCATCCTGGATGCCGTTGGCGTTGCTGTCATGCCAGACCCGGTCGCCCAGGGTGGCCGGCAAGGCCACGATGCCCGCATCCACGCTGTGGTTGCTGTCGCCCGAAGCCAGCAGCACTTGCGCCGTGCGGCCGTCGGCATTCGCGTCCGAATCGCGCTGCTCGTCACCGCCCTGGTCCTGGCCCGTGAAGGTATAGCCGGCTGGCAAGGTGGTTTTATCGAACTGCACGCTGTAGGCGCCCGGTTTCAGATTCGTGAACAGGTAGTTGCCGTTCGCATCCGTCACCAAAGGGCTGCCGACGGCGTTACCCGACGCATCGAGCAAAGTCACTTTCACGCCAGCAGCACCCGCTTCGCCCGCGTCCTGCACGCCATTCTTGTTGGTATCGAACCAGACCCGGTCGCCCAGCTCGGCCGTGCGGTACAGGCCCGCATCGAGGGTCAGATTGGTCTCGCCCGGCGCCAGGGTCACGGGCGCCATGGTGCCGGCCGCATCGATATTGCTGTCCTTGCCCGCGTCGCCGCCCTGGTTCGCTGCCGTCGGCACATAGCCGGCGGGCGCCACCACGGTCACGGAATACGTGCCCGGGTTGACGTCGAAGTGGTAGCCGCCGCTGGCGTCCGTCGTGGTGGAGGCCACCACATTGCCGGCCGTATCCTTCAATTGCACGACCACATTGGCGATGCCCGCCTCGCCCGCGTCCTGCACGCCGTTGGCATTCTTGTCTTCCCAGACGAAGTCGCCCAGGTGGGCCATCGGCACCTTGAAGGTCAGGTAATGGGGCGCCAGGCTCAGGTCTTGCGCATTGCAGCCGGCCGTGCCGCCGTCATCGCGCACCTTGAAACCGAGGTCGAAGTCGCCGGCGACCGTCTGGCTCGGCACGAAGACCAGGTGGCCCGCGCGGATGTCATCGATGGAAATCTCCGTGCCCACGGCGACGGCCACGCCATTCAACAGGACCTGGCCCGCCGTGGTGGTATTGGTGATGACGATGGACTTGAAGCCGTCGTGCTCGACGTCGTCGTGGAAGCCGAAATCGCCTTCGCTGAGCACCACGTTGTTGCCGTTGAGTAAAGTGAACGTCTTGTCGGCCGCGTCGGGCGCGTCGTTGACGGGGTCGATGATGACTTGCAGGCTCAGCTGGACGATATCGCCATTGCCCTTGTCGATCGTCACTTCGATGGTCGAGAAGCTGCCGTTGTAGTTGGCGGCCCAGTCGCCCGGACGCACGTACACGGTGTCCGCATCGAGCATGCCGAACAACGGCGTGTTGACGGTCGACTCCGTATCATCGGGCAAGAGCACGGTGAAATTCTTGATGTTCAGTTCACCTTGCACCGAGTAGCCGGCCTGGATCAGCAGGTCGCGGATATCGAAATTCTTGTTGATGTCTTCGCAGACGTGGACCGTGGTCGACAGGGTGTAAGTAGTCATGCTGCCTCCTGACGGCATGCCACGGCGGCGGCAGGAGCGGAAATACGGGGGGCCAGGGCACGATCAGCCTGGCCGCGCAAAGCGGCGAATGTATACATAGGTGGGCTTCCAAGAAGAGACTTGTTAAAAAATGAAGCCGGCAGATCTTGTATACAGTTTCGAGGGACACAGGAGCCAGACGACGCAACCACGCAGCAGGGGGTGATTGTCTTTCCGATATTTAAGTTGTCGCAATTATATCCATTATCTTTTCAAAAGCAAATTAATTTCCCTCAATATCAATAAAATTTTTATAATTTTTTGCACATTGCCAGCACCGCCGGCGTGGCCAGCGCGGGCATGAAAACAGATGCGCCTTCTCGGCCCGCACCACAATCGCCTACAATCTCGGGATGAATCAACTTACCATCGTCCTGCCCTTCGCCTTGCCCAATGCCGAACTGGCTGCCGACCTGCTCAAGGTCCTGCAGGCGCCCGCGCTGGCGGCGCTGCTGTCGCGCACTTCCACTTGCAATTTAGAAACTTTTGACAACGCCAACCGCCTGCTGCCGCACGAAGCGTGGCTGGCGCATGCGCTGGGCCTGGCGCCCGCGCCCAACGGCACGGCGGCGCAGGCGGCCTTCGCAGCCCAAGCCATGCGCGGCTACGGCCTCGCGCCGGAACCGGGCGGCCGCTACTTCCTGCTGCATCCGGCCCACCTGGCCATCGCCCGCAGCCATATCAGCCTGGAAGAGTTGCGCCAGCTCAAGCTGAGCGAGGCCGACGGCCGCGCCCTGTTCGACATCGCCGCCCCGTATTTCGACGAGATCGGCCAGCCGCTCGCGTATGGCGACGCGGGCACCTGGTTCATGCGCGCCGATGGCTGGTCCGACTTGCAGTGCGCCACGCCGGACGCCGCCACCACGCAAGACCTGTCCGTGTGGATGCCGGAAGGCGAGCACGCGCGCGCCGCGCGCCGCCTGCAGAACGAAGTGCAGATGCTGTGGCATGAACACCCCGTCAATGCGGCGCGCGAAGAACGGGGCTTGAAAGCCATCAATGCGTTCTGGATCTGGGGCGGCAGCGTGGCCACGGCGCAAGCGCCTGGCTGTGCGGCCCGCCTGCATACCAAGGCCGCACCGGGCTGGCTGGCCGCGCTGGCGGAACCGGCGCGGCGCGATGCCAGTCCAAACAGTGTGCTGGCGGACCAATCCGACGCGCTCGTCGTGCTGGGCGGCTTGACCGAAGCTGCGCAGGCCCAGGAATGGGGCATGTGGCTGCAACAGCTGCAGGCGCTGGAAGCGGACTGGTTCGCGCCCCTGCTGGCGGCCCTCAAGGATGGCCGCCTGGGCCAGTTGCGCCTGGTGCTGAGCCACCGCGACGCCTGGCTGGACTGCACCACCAGCAAGCATGCGCAGCGCAAATTCTGGCGCGCGATTACCCTGAACAAGTTGAAAGCATCATGACCCGTACCCGCATCGCCACCCGTCCCTGCCCCTACCGCGAATCCGAATTGCTGCGCCAGGGCGGCATCCACCCCGTGCTGGCCCGCTTGTACGCGTCGCGCGGCCTGTCGGACGCGAAAGAACTGTCGATCGAGGCGAAGGACTTGATACCGCCGTCCGGCCTGCTGCACATCGGCGCGGCCGGCGTCTTCCTGGCCGACGCGATTGCCGCCAAGAAGCGCATGGTCATCGTGGCCGACTACGATTGCGACGGCGCCACGGCCTGCGCCGTGGCCATCCGCGGCTTGCGCGCCATGGGCGCCGACGTCGACTTCATCGTGCCCAACCGTTTTGAATACGGTTACGGCCTGACGCCGGAAATCGTCGAGCTCACCGCGCGCGAAAAGTCGCCCGACATCATCATCACCGTCGACAACGGCATCGCCAGCATCGACGGCGTGGCCGAAGCGAACCGGCGCGGCATCCAGGTGGTCGTCACCGACCACCATTTGCCGGCCGACACCCTGCCCGACGCGGCCGTCATCGTCAACCCGAACCAGCCCGCCTGCGGTTTCCCGTCGAAACACCTGGCGGGCGTGGGCGTCGTGTTCTACGTCTTGCTGGCCTTGCGCGCCGAGCTGCGCCGGCGCGGCATCTTTGATGCGCAGACGCAACCCAAGCTCGACAACCTGCTCGACCTGGTGGCGCTGGGCACGGTGGCCGACGTGGTGCGCCTCGATACGAACAACCGCATCCTCGTCGCGCAAGGTCTCAAACGCATGCGCAAGGGCAATATGCATGCGGGCGTGGCCGCCCTGTTCCGCGTGGCGGGCCGCGAAGCGCGCAGCGCCACGCCGTTCGACCTGGGTTTTGCCCTCGGTCCGCGCCTGAATGCGGCCGGCCGCCTGCAAGACATGTCGCTGGGCATCGAATGCCTGATCACGGACGACGAGGGCCGCGCCTGGGCGCTGGCCCAGCAACTGAACGACATCAACCTGAAACGCCGCGAAATCGAGGCGGAAATGCAGGATGCGGCGCTGCTGCACCTCGACGCTTTCGAACCGGCCAACAGCAGCACCATCAGCGTCTTCGATGAATCCTGGCACCAGGGCGTGATCGGCATCGTCGCTTCGCGCCTGAAGGAAAAGTTTTATCGTCCGACCATCACGTTCGCGCCGGGCGCCGACGGCTGGATCAAGGGCTCCGGCCGCTCGATCCCCGGCTTTCACTTGCGCGACGCGCTCGACCTCGTGTCGAAACGGGCGCCGAGCCTGATCGACAAGTTCGGCGGCCACGCCATGGCGGCGGGGCTCACCATCCGCGCCGACGCCTTCGACGCGTTTTCGCAGGCGTTCGAAGCCGTGGGCCAGGCCTGGCTCAGCGCCCAGCAGCTGGAACGGGTAGTGGAAACGGACGGCCCGCTGGAAGACGCGTATTACACGACGGCCTTCATCGAGCTGATGGATGGCCAGGTGTGGGGCCAGGGCTTCGCCCCGCCCGTCTTCTGCGACGAATTTCGCGTCGTCAGCCAACGCATCTTAAAAGAGCGCCATTTGAAACTGCTGCTGGAAAAGAACGGCGTGCGCTTCGACGCCATCTGGTTCGGCCACACGGACGCCCTGGGCGAACGCACAAGGGTCGCCTTCCGGCTCGATGCGAATGAATACAATGGCACGACGAAAGTGCAGTTGATGGTAGAGCATGCTGAACCTGCCTGAGCACGCGGCATGCAGCTGTTGCCCTGCCTCAAACATGCGCCAGATAGTCAACATTCCCCCTAAGTAATAGCGTATCTAGTCATACAGGCAGCCGCCGGTTGCCATGACTGGGAGGAAATCGCATGGAATACGGGGGATTCTGGCGCCGCGTGGGCGCGTTTTTTATCGATACGGCCATCATGCTACCGCTGGTCCTGCCGATCGTTTATCTGGGGCTGCCCTGGAGCCAGTCATTCCTGCTGTACTGGTTTTTGCCCGGTCTGGCGCTCAACCTTGCCTACAATGTTTACCTCGTCAGCCGTTTTGGCGGTACACCCGGACAGTTGCTGTGCAAATTGCGGGTGCGCATGCTCGACGGTGCGCCAGTGACGCGTCAGGCGGCGCTGCTGCGCTATTCCGTAATGCTCACGCTGACAACACTGGCTGCCATCGCGGGCATTATTATTACCTTGCGCATCGATGAAGGCGCCTACGCTGCAATGACCTTCACGCAAATATCCGCCCACATAGCCCGTCTTAAACCCGGCTGGTCTGTGACGCTCGATACGCTGACGCAACTATGGATCTACAGCGAATTCGTGGTGCTATTATTTAACAAGAAACGCCGCGCCCTGCAGGATTTCATGGCCGGCACGGTCGTCGTCAAGCTGCCTGCCCGCGCCGCGCAACCGCTGCCCTCCCCCTCCACCTGAAAGAAAGCCAAACCGTCGTGTTGACCGGCCTGAACCACCTCACCCTATCCGTGCGCGACCTGGCGCGCAGCATCGCCTTTTACCGCGATATGCTGGGCCTGCGCCTGCACGCGCGCTGGGACAGGGGCGCCTACCTGTCGGCCGGAGATTTGTGGCTGTGCCTGTCGCTGGATGGACAGCACGCAGCCGCGCTGGCCAGCCCCGCCTACACGCACTATGCGTTTTCCATTTCCCCGGAAGACTTCGCCGCCTTTGCCGCCCGCCTGCGCGCCGCCGGCGTGCCCGAATGGCAGCACAACCGCAGCGCCGGCGATTCCCTGTATTTCCTCGACCCGGACGGCCACCGGCTGGAAGCCCATGCTGGCAGCCTGGCGCAGCGGCTGGCGGCCTGCCGCGCCGCGCCGTATCCAGGCATGGTGTTCGAGGATTGATGCTTGACACGGCATATTCGTTAAATTCATGAAATTCATTAAACTATCATAAAATACAAGCACCGTTGCCCTGAAAAAACACTGTCTTCCATCGATACCGCTCTGACAAGCTTGTTTTTAATACTTAACCAAGCTGACAAGATTGCCTCCGCCTATAGGCAAATCCACCACATTTCATGGCAAAAATAAAAATATTGATTGGAAATAGTTAACACTTATTTGGCAAATTCACTAGAATTGATAACACATCAGGTAATTTCCAATGATGCATGATCAGTTCTGAGGGCAAACCCGCCGAAAGGCGGGGACGCAAAGCCACCGGCCTACCGCGCGCAAGCGCCATGGCAGCGGGGCTGCCAATGCAGGGCCGGGACCGCCAGTGCGCGGCGCCAGCCTCGATGCATTGTCGAGATGTGGCCCTCGCCCAACTCGGAGAGTTTCGCCATGAAAAAAATCCTTCCCCCACATCCGCGCCACGGGCGTTTGCTGCTGGGCGCCACCGCTGCCCTCCTGCTGGGCGCGTGCGGCCCCGGCCAGGAGACGACGGCGCCGCCCGCCGCCATCGCCACGGCCGCGACACAGTTCAGTGTCGAAGTTCCCGTCATCCCCGCCGGCGTCGGCGCGCTGGTGGCGCAGCCGATGTTCCATGCCGCCCCGGCCCTCCTGGATGCGCCTGACGGGCGCGACAGCGCCAACAGCAGCGGCTCGGCCCACTGGCGTCCGCACTTGCAGAACGTGCCAGGCGCCATGCGGGAAATGACCACGCGCCGCCTGACGGCGCAAAAGATCGCCGCGGCGGAACAGGCGGCGCAGGATATCGCGCCGCAGGGATCCGGCGGCACGAGCGACACCGCCGCACCGATGGCCGGCAGCAGCGTGGTGGCGACCTACTCTCCCGCGCAAATCCGCGCCGCCTACGACTTGCCCGCCCTGCCTGCGGCGGGCACGGCGCTGACGCCAGCCCAGGCGGCCCAGCTGGGTGCCGGGCAGACGATTTACATCGTCGACGCCATGCACAACCCGAACGCGGCGGCCGAACTGGCCATCTTCAACCAGAAATTCGGTTTGCCCGGCTGCGCCACCAAGGCCATCGCCACGAATGCCACCCTGCCATTGCCGCCAGCACCACTGAGCGGCTGCGAATTGTCCATCGTCTACAACACGCCGTCGAGCACGATGACGGCCACCGCGCCCGCCTATAACTCGGGCTGGGCCATGGAAATCGCGCTCGACGTGCAGTGGGCGCATGCCACGGCGCCCCTGGCGCGCATCGTGCTGATCGAGGCGCCCGACGCGTCCGTCAACAGCCTGCTGGGCGCCGTGCGCCTGGCCAACCTGATGGGTCCTGGCGTCGTCTCGATGAGCTTTGGCGCCGCCGAAGGCAGCTGGACGGCCTCCGTCGACAGCGCCTTCACGGGCAAGAACATGAGCTACCTGGCCGCCACGGGCGACTCGGGCAGCGGCGTGTCCTGGCCCTCCGTGTCGCCGAACGTGCTGGCCGTGGGCGGCACCACGCTCAGCTACAGCGGCAGCGGCGTGCGCAGCGAAGCGGCCTGGTCCGGCACGGGCGGCGGCATCAGCGCCTACACGGCATTACCCAGCTACCAGACGGTGATCGTGCCCGGCCTGACCAATCTGCTGCGCCGCAACGTGGCCGATGTGGCCTTCAATGCCGACCCCGCCACGGGCCAGTACACGGCCGTGATGGCGCAGGGCAGCAGCACCGCCAGCTGGCTCAGCATCGGCGGCACCAGCCTGTCCACGCCGCAATGGGCGGGCCTCGTCGCCATCGCCAACGCCAGCCGCGCACTGCAGGCCAAGACGGCGCTCGGCTTGCCGCACAGTATGCTGTACGGCCAGATCGCCACCGTGCCCGGCACCTTTGCCAGCAGCTTTGCCGACATCACGCGGGGCAGCAACGGCACCTGCAGCGTGTGCACGGCCAGAATCGGCTATGACCCGCTGGGCGGCCTGGGCACGCCGAACGTGAAAAACCTGCTGGCCAGCCTGTCGGGCACGCAGATCGCCCCGGCCGCCCCTGTGGTGGCGCCGGCCGGCATCAGCGGCGCGGCCGGCAAGCCGCTGTCGTTCACCGTCTCGGCCACCGCTTCCAATCCCCTCGGCTACACCATGCTGGGCGCGCCGGCCGGCATGAGCATTGCCGCCACGGGCGTGGTCAGCTGGGCCGCCCCCGTCACGGGTACGTATGCCGTGACCATGGTGGCCAAGGATACCGTCACTGGCCTCAGCGGCCAGGGCGTGTACACCATCGTCATCGCCCCCGTCGCGCCGCCCGTCGTCGCCGCCGGCGCCATCGCGGGCAAGGTGGGGACGGCGCTGGCATTCAATGTCAGCGTCACGGCCGCCAATCCCGTCAGCTACGCGCTCGCCGGCGCACCGGCCGGCATGACCATCAACAGTGCCGGCCTCGTGAGCTGGGCCGCGCCCGTGGCCGGCACCTATGCCGTCACCGTGACGGCCACGGACAGCAAGACTGGCCTGAGCGGCAAAGGCCTGTACACGGTGGCCATCGCCGCCCCGCTGCCGCCCGCGGTGACAGTGCCCAGCGTCAGCGGCAAGCCGGGCGTGGCCCTGTCGTTCACGGCCACGGTGGTGGCGCCCAACCCCGTCACCTACAGCCTGTCGGGCGCGCCGTCCGGCATGGCCGTCAATGCCGCCGGCGTCGTCAGCTGGGCCAGCCCCGTGCTGGGCAACTACAGCGTGACCGTCATCGCCAAAGATACGAAAACGGGCTTGACGGGCCAGGCCGTGGCCACGGTGAAAATCGCCGCCGCCGGCCCCACGATCAGCGCCGCCGCCATGACGGGCGTGGCGGGCAAGGCTCTGAGCGGCAGCATCGTGCTGACGGCGCCAGGTGCCACGTCGCTGCGGATCTCGATCGACGGCGCGCCGCTGGGCATGCAGTTTTCCATGAGCGGCCTGACCATCACGGCCTCCTGGCCGCAACCGGTGGCCGGCAGCTATGCGCTGAAGGTCGTGGCGTTGGACAATAATGGCTTGACGGCGCAACTGACGGTGCCGATCACCGTCACGGCAAGATAAACCAGCGTCGCCCGCCAACGGGGCGCAGCGGGACACACGTCCCCTGCGCCCCGTTTTTCATGCGCGGCCGTTGCAATGAATCCCGAAAAGGAGTATAAATAGTCCATAAACAGAGTTTTAACGAAGGACATATCATGAATCTCGCCTATGCCTATCCGAAGAGCCGCTTCGAGCCGGCCGTGCTCGTCGACCTGAACGCCAAAGCCGAGCGCGAACGATTGTCGCAAGCGGCACTGAAGGGTTTTTTCAAGCTGGCCGCCGCGTGGAAACTGCGCGACGACGATGCGCGCGAATTGCTGGGCGGCCTGTCCAGCAGCGCCTGGTACGAGTGGAAGAAGCATCCGGACCGCGTGCTGGAAGTGGACCGCATCACGCGCATTTCCTATTTGCTGGGCATCTACAAGGCCTTGCATATCCTGTACGGCGACAAGCTGGCCGACGAATGGGTGAGCTTGCCCAACAAGAATCCCATCTTCGGCGGCCGCACGCCCCTGTCGCAGATGCTGGCCGGCGGCTTGCTGGCCATGCAGACCGTGCGCAAGCTGCTCGACGCACGCCGCGGAGGGTTGTGATCGTGCCGGCCGCCGCGAATTCCCCCCTGCCGCCGCTGGCCGCCTTGCGCCAGATCGACACCTGCCGCCTGATCCCGTCGCGCTTCGCCGATATGGAGGATTCCGTGCTGGCGCCCCTGGCCGAAGACGACGAGCACCTGCGCGAGCTGTTCGAGCTCGATAACGCGACCAACGCGCGCCTGGTGGCCGAGTACGGCGGCGCGCCAGGAATTGGTGTGGACGAACTGGTTTTTGGCGTGCCGCACTTTCGCATCATCAACGCCGCCTACACGTACGCCCGGCCGGAAGGGGCGCGTTTCAACGATGGCGAGCGGGGCGCCTGGTATTGCGCCTTCGACATGCAAACGGCGCTGGCCGAGATCATTTTCCACAAGACCGTGGAATACCAGGAAATCGACTATTTCGACGACAGCGTCAGCTACCAGTCGCTGCTGGCCGATTTTTCCGCCAGCTTCCACGACTTGCGGGGACAGGAGCGCTATGCGGCTTGCCTGGACCCGGCCAGCTACATCGCCTCGCAGGACCTGGCCGCCATCCTGCTCGAAGCGGGCTCCATGGGCGTCATCTTCCCCAGCGTGCGGCACGCGAGCGGCACCAACCTGGCCTGCTTCCGCCCTGCCCTGGTCGGCAATGTTCGCAAAGGCGCCGCCTATCGGTTAACATGGCAGGGTACGCCGACGCCGCACGTGGAAGCCTTGCCAGGCAAATAAACCGCGCGCATCGGCACCCGACTCACCGCAACCTGATATTTCGCATGCAAACCAATCCTGAAAAAGACACCGAACTGCGCCTCAAAGTCAACAGCGAAACGGCCCGCCTGGCCTGGAGCGAGCTGGAAAAGCACTTCGCCCAGGGCAGCGTCGTCTGGGTCGCCAATGAGCTGGACCTGGTCGAAGTGGCCGTGCGCATCTCGCACGACGACAAGGCCACCATCACGCAATGGATGGTCGATGGCAAGGTCGCCAAGGTGTCGGACCAGCAGGCGCTGGACTGGCAGGCGGCCGATGCCGCGCTGTGGGCCGTCGTCGTCAGCCCCTTCATTCTGGTGCAGCAGGAAAAACCCACCAGACACTGATACTGACAGGCTGCGCTCGACGTAAGGAAAATGTGCGGCCAACTAAATTTAGTACTTAATTTAGTTATCGAATACTATCATCGGTCTGCCTACCTATGGGGGGCGACATGAACTTTCTCAATATTCAACCAATTAGCTACTTGAAGACGAACACCAGCGACGTGGTCAAACAGGTGCTGGAGACGCATGACCCGGTAGCCATCACGGTGAACGGCAGAGTTCAGGCAATTGCTCAAGACCCTGTCAGCTATCAAAAGACTCAAGATCAGCTTGCCATGCTGCGCATCCTTGCTCTCGGCCGCAAGCAGATCGAGGAAGGCAAAGTCATTGATCATGATGACGTTGTCGCTCTTCTGGAAGCTGAAGACGACGACAAGTGATTACGCAAATGAACATCATTGGGACGCAGTACGCCTTAATGATTTGCAAGACATTCGCTCCTATCTGAAGCAGAACGAATCCCTTGATTTTGCCAGGAAGGTGACGCAAGAAATTCTGGCTGAAGTCAATTCTCTCAACGACTGGAACAGTAAAGCTACCGTTGTTCCTGAACTTGACGACCTGCATTTGACGTCTCACCGCCAACTGTTGGCCGGCCAGAAACGCATCATCATCGAGCATGGACATAACGATATCGTTTCCGTTCATATGGTTGCCCATACTGGCCGCGACCTGGAAGCATTCATACGCCGTCGCCTGCTCACTGCGTAATGCGGAGGATGTGACAATGCGCAGCAAGCGCATTGTCGGCGCATTCTCAACTTGCGTCAGTGCCCTCCCCCCAGATACGCCGCGATCACCTTCGGATCGTTCTTTAAGCTCTCGGCCGGGCCGTGCACGGAGATGCTGCCGTTTTCCAGAACGTAGCCGTAATCGGCCACGTTCAGGGCGGCGGCGGCGAATTGCTCGA
Organism: Janthinobacterium glycogeni; assembly: GCF_051380725.1. Lineage (NCBI taxonomy): Bacteria > Pseudomonadati > Pseudomonadota > Betaproteobacteria > Burkholderiales > Oxalobacteraceae > Janthinobacterium > Janthinobacterium glycogeni. Next base: position 112,520 of record NZ_JBNYXP010000010.1, read on the forward strand.
CCAGCAGCATGGTCACGCCTTCGGCCTTCAGGCGCGTGATGATGCGGAAGACTTCCTCCACCAGGATAGGCGCCAGGCCCATCGACGGCTCGTCCAGCAGGATCACTTCCGGGTTCAGCATCACGGCGCGGGCCATGGCCAGCATCTGCTGCTCGCCGCCCGAGAGCGTGCCGGCCAGCTGGTCGCGCCGCTCCTTCAAGCGGGGAAACAGCTCCAGGGCCCTGTCCAGGTCGCCCTTGATGTCGCCTTTCGGGCGCGCGCGCGTAAAGCGGGGGAAGGCGCCCAGCAGCAGGTTGTCCGTCACCGACATCGAGGCGAAGACCCTCCGGCCCTCCGGCGAATGGGCCAGGCCGGCGCGCGCGATCTTGTGCGAATCGAGGCCCGTGACGTCCTTGCCGCCCAGGGTGACGCTACCGGATTTGGGTTTGAGCATGCCGGAAATGGCGCGCATGGTGGTGGTCTTGCCGGCGCCGTTCGAGCCGATCAGGGTCACCAGCTTGCCCTTCGGGACGTCGAGCGAAATGCCGTGCAGGACTTCGACTTTCCCGTAGGCGGCGTGCAGATTATGAATGGTCAGCATGGTCTTCCTCTCAGTGCGCCGCTGGCGCCAGGGTTTCGGCGCTGCCGCCCAGGTAGGCTTCGATCACTTTCGGATCGCTCTGGACAAGCGCGGGCGCGCCCTCGGCGATCTTCTGGCCGAAGTCCAGCACCGTCACCACGTCCGACAGGGCCATCACCACGTCCATGTGGTGCTCGATCAGGATGATGGTGATGCCATGCTCGCGGATCTTGCGGATGATGGCCATCAGTTCCTTGATGTCGGGCGCCGTCAGGCCCGCCGCCGGCTCGTCGAGCAGCAGCAGGCGCGGGTTGAGGCCCAGCGCGCGGCCGATTTCCAGCAGCCGCTGCTTGCCATACGGCAGATTGCGGGCCTCTTCGTTGGCCAGGTCCGCCAGGCCGACGAATTCGAGGATGCTGGCGGCCCGCTCGCGCGCCGCCGTCTCTTCGCGCTTGTAGCGGGGCGTATGCAGCATCACGTCCAGCACGTTTGACTTGAAGGTGTTGTGCAGGCCCACCAGCACGTTTTCCGTGGCCGTCATTTCGCCGAACAGCTGCACGTTCTGGAAGGTGCGCGCCACGCCGCCCAGCGCGATCTCGGACGGCGTGCGGCCGGAGATCACGGCGCCGGCAAATTCCACCTTGCCCGCCGTCGGCTTGTAGATCCCCGTCAGCACGTTCATCATCGTGCTCTTGCCCGAGCCGTTTGGCCCGATCAAGCCATGCACGGAGCCTTGCGTGACGGTCAGGTCCACCTGGTTCAGCGCCTTCAGGCCGCCGAACTGCATCAGGGCCTGATCCACGCGCAGCAAGGTCGCACCCTGTTGCCCGCCCTGGGCGTGGTCGAACGGCGCCACGCCGTGCGAGGCGACGGCTTGCATATGCCGCCGGCCCTTGCCGATAAAGCTCATCAAAAAGCCGACGATGCCATCCTGCAGGTAGTACACGACGAACAGGGTCATCAAACCGAAGATGGTCAGGCGCCAGTCGACCATGTTTTCCAGCTTGTAGGAAAACGCGGCCAGGCCGATGGTGGCGACCAGGGGCACAAGCACGCCGCGCACGGTGGAGCGCTTTTTCGCCAGCATGAAGGCGGAGCCGATCACGCCCAGCACGGCGGCGGACACGGCGATCTTGCGGAACAATTCGATGTCCGACAAGAGGCTCGGCAGCATGACGACGATCAGGGCGCCGATCAGCGCGCCCGAACGCGTCTTGCGCCCGCCCATGATGACGGCCAGCAGGAACAAAATCGTCAGCTCGAAGTTGTAGGTATTGGGCGAGATGTATTCTTCCGAATACGCGTACAGGCTGCCTGCCAGGCCCGCGAAACCGGCGCTGATGACGAAGGCGTAGACCTTGTAGCGGTACACGGACACGCCCATGCAGTCCGAGGCGATGGGACTGTCGCGCAGCGCCTCGAAGGCGCGCCCCAGGTTCGACTTCAGGATGCGGTGCACGACGACGAGCGAAATGACCATCAGCGCGGCCACCATGTAGTAGTACTCCACTTCCGTCAGCTTGTGGCCGAACAGGACGGGTTTGTGGATCTTGATGCCCATCGGCCCTTCCGTCAGGAAGCTCATTTCATTGATCAGGATTTGCACGATGGTGCCGAAAGCCAGGGTCACCATGGCCAGGTAAGGCCCCGTCACGCGCAGGGCCGGCAAGGCCAGGATGGCGCCAAACAGGGCCGCGCCCGCGATACTGGCGGGGATGGCCAGCCAGAACGGCGCCCCCAGCTTGAACACCAGCACGCCCGTGGCGTAGGAACCGATGCCGAACAGGCCCGCATGGCCCAGCGACACCTGCCCCGTGTAGCCGACGACGATATCGAGACCGAACAGCAGGATGGCGTAAATGAGGATGGTCTCGGCCAGGTGGATGTAGTACGGGTTCGGGATAACGATGGGGAACAGCGCGAGCGCGGCCAGGCCCGCCGCGCTCAGCGCCAGCATGGTGATTTTCTTGTTCATGTGGTCCTCAGACTTTCTTGATCGCGGCTTTGCCGAACAGGCCGGACGGCTTGACGGCCAGCACCAGCAGCAAGAGCAGCAGGCCGGGCACTTCCTTGTAGCCGGTGGAAATGTAATAGCCGGTGGTCGTTTCCGCGATGCCCAGGATCAGGCCGCCGACGATGGCGCCCACGCCCGACGTCAGGCCGCCGATGATGGCCACGGCAAACGCTTTCAAGCCCAGCGAGGCGCCCATGGTGGCTCCCGTCAGGGTCAGCGGCGCCACCAGCACGCCCGCGAAGGCCGCCGTGGCCGACGACAGCGCATAGGAAAAGGTGATGACCATGCCCGTGTTGATGCCCATCAGACCGGCCGCGTCGCGGTCGTTGGCCGTCGCCACGACGGCCTTGCCGTAGATCGATTTACGGTTGAATACTTCGACGGCCAGCATGATGGCCAGCGCGCCGACGATGACGGCCACCTGCATCTGCTGCACGTTGGCGCCGAATACCTGGAACGGCGCGGCCGACAGCGGCGACGGGAACATCAGGTCATCCTTGCCCCAGATGTTTTCCGCCACATTCTTGAAAATGATGGCCAGCGCGATGGTCGACATGATCCAGCCGAATTCGGACTTGATCTTGATGGCGGGCCGCACGCCGATCCATTCGACGAACACGCCCTGCAAGGCGCCGAAGACGATGACGATGGGGATCATCAGCAGGTAGCTCATGTAAGGGCCGCCGTGGATGGTGCCCACCAGGGACAGGCCCACGAGCGCGCCCAGCATCAGCGATTCGCCCTGGCCGAAGTTGAGGGTGCCGGACGTGGCAAAGGTCAGCTGGTAGCCGAAGGCGATGACGGCATAGATCATGCCCAGCGCGATGCCGCTGAAGACGAGCTGCAGGAAGATTTCCATGGTGTTCCCCGAAGGATGGGAGATAAAAAAATGGCCAGTCCTGATTCCTCAAGGCTGGCCACTGCGCGGCGAATGTCTGCCAGGCTTATTTCGCGAGGACGACTTTGCCGTCCTTGACTTCGCCGAAGACCGTCAGGTCGGCCGTGATCGCTTCATGGTTGGTCTTGCTGAACGGCTTGTTGTAGGTGGTGACGGCGCCTTCCACCTTCTCGTTCAGGTTTTCCAGCGCGGCGCGCACTTTCGGGCCATCCGTGCCGCCCGCCTGCTTGAAGGCCGCAGCCAGCAGGTAGATGGAATCGTAGCCTTGCGCGGCCGAGACGGCCGACGGCATGCGGCCGCCCGACGGCTTGTAGGCGGCCACGTAGGCGTCGATGAAGGCCTTGCGCTTCGGCGTGCTGGCGTCCTGGATGAAGGTTTGCGGCATGCGCGTGCCATTGCCGTTCTTGCCCGCGTTGTCGATGAAGTTACCCATGGCCAGGGTCCAGCTGCCGATCAGCGGCACTTTCCAGCCCAGCTTTTCCATGCCGTTGGCGATCTGCGCCAGTTCCGGGCCAATGCCATAGGTCAGCACGACTTCCGCCCCCGCCTGCTTGGCTTTCAGCAGCTGGGCCGTCATGTCGACGTCCTTGATGTTGTATTTTTCCACGACAACGGGCTTGATGCCCTTCTTGTCGAGCGCTTTTTCCAGGTCTTCCCGGCCCAGCTGGCCATAGTTGGTGGAGTCGGCCAGGATCGCCACTTTCTTGAACTTGCGGTTCTCGATCGCCTCATGCACGATCATGCCGGACTGGATGGTGTCATTGGCGGCATTGCGGAAGATATAGTTTTCCGGCTGGTCGGCGAACTGCTTGGTGACGATGGAACCCGTCGCCACATTGTTCATGACGGGAATTTTCGCTTCCTGGTAGAAGCGCTGCGAAGCGAGGGCCACGCCCGTGTTGATGTAGCCGACGGTGGCGGCGACCTTTTCCTTGTTGATCAGTTCCTGGGCGATCTGCACGCCGCGTTCGTTCTTCGCTTCGTCATCGCGCTCGATCAGCAGCAAGGAACGGCCCAGTACGCCGCCCTTGGCATTGATTTCAGCGACAGCCAGCTTGACGCCGTCGCGCATCGACACGCCCATCGGCGCGGAACCGCCCGTAAACGGTCCGGACACGCCGATCTTGATGGGGTCGGCTGCGACTGCCGCCTGCGAGAAACCCAAAACCAAACTTGCCACGAGCAATTTCTGTTTCAAATTCATTGTCATCTCCTCTGCTACAACGTTTTAAATGCCACTTATTTTTATAGTCGTACGCTGGATAACCGCCCCATCGATAAATCATTGTAGGTGAGTAAACATGCACCAGCAACAACTACATATGACGCGTCGCAACATGCAGAAAAGAGCCAATTGCTGGCCCGCTGTCAGTCTTTTGTAAGGAAAATATGAGGCAAATTGGAACACACTGCACCATTTGGCAACAGTACTGCCGCCGATGCGGGGCCGCCGGACGACTTCACAGCGTGCTGATCTGACGCAATACTGCCATTGCTCAGCATGCTAACGTCGGCCATGCCAGCGCGTGCGCGCCGGCCCAATCAGCCGCTCCTACAGCATGGAGGCCATATGCAGCGCCCGTCGAACTCATCCTTTTTTCCCCTGCTAACTGGCGCCATCGCCAGCCTGCTGTTGGGCGGCTGCGCCGCCAATCTGGCGCCCGTGCGCACCTTTGCCGAACAGACGCAACAGATGTCGGCCCACTTCGAACCCATGCTGGCAGGCGGCGTCCACAGCTGCATGGACAAGGCCATGCGCAAGCGTTTGATCCTGGCCGAGCGTTTCGATGCGCAAGCCAGCGAACAGGCGGCGCGCGCCGATTGCGCCGCCATCGCGCAGGCCAGCGCGTCGATCGCCAGCCTGAATGACGTCCTGCTGCGCTATGCCCAGACCCTGGCGGCGCTGGCCGATGACAAGCTGCCCGTCTACAAGGAAGAGTTTGCCGGACTCGGCGATGCACTGGGCGGCCTGGCGCAGCCGGGTACCGGCGCGCCCCTGCTCGACACGGACAAGCTGACCAAGGTCGTCAAGTTGAGCGAGCATCTGAGTCGGCTGGCCACGCAGCGTCTGCAGAAATCGGCCTTGCGCGAATTGCTCGACGAGCAGGAAGCCGTCGATATCGTCAGCAATGCGCTCAAGGAGTATGCGCAGCGCAGCTACCGGGCCGGCTTGCAGGATGAATTGCGCGACCTGGACCTGCTGCGCGGCGCCGTCGATAACGCCGCGCCGCGCGAACCGCTGGCCGCCAACTACATCCGCACGCGCTTGCACCTGGAAGGCCGGCAGCTGCAGGAAAGGGAAAAGATCGTCGCCGCGTATGTCGCCGCCGTCGACGCGCTGCAAGCGAGCGTGGCCGCGCTGCGGGCCAATCTCGACCACCTGCAGGCGCCGGAACTGGAGCGGCAGCTGGCGCAATTTTCACGCGACGTCGACACGCTGCAGCGGCAAGCGGCGTTCTATGCCCCCGCCCGCTGGTAAGCGGCGCGCACACAGGAGTATCCCATGGCCCCACTGACCGAACTGACGAAAGACCAAAGCTACGCCATCGCCGACAGCCTGGCGCAGGCGTCGAGCCTGGTGCTGGAATTGCGCATCCGCGAACGCGAGGCGCTGGCGCCGGACGAGCGCGCGCTGCTGGAGCAATATGAAAACCACCTGGACCAGATGGTGGCCCTGTTTCGCGCGTATGGCATTTACCTGACGGCCGAAGGCGCCGAGCAGGCGCGCGCTGACATCGAGGGCGCCATCGCCAAGGGCAAGCAGCAGCTCAAGCGCATCGCCGATGTGAAGGCGGCCATTGGCACGGCGGCCAGGCTGGTCGACCTGGGCGCCGCCATTTTGTCGCGCGACCCGTTCGCCATCGGCGAGGCGGCGGCCAGCCTGCGGGCCAGGCCGAAGGCATCCGCGTAGATCACGGCTCGGCGGCGCGGTGCCCCATCGCATGCGTGGCCATCTTCAGGTAGAGGAAGGACTGCTCCTCGCTGTGCGCATAGCCCATCAGCCCTTCGGCCAGGGCCGCGGATTTCTGCTGCAGCGCTTCCGGGTACTCCAGGTCGCAGGCGGCGTCCAGCCAGAGACGCGCCCGGGCTTCGTCGGTATCGGCCAGCATGTTCGCCACGATGAACATGGCGGGCGCCACGCCGCGTTGCGCCGCCAGTTCCAGCCAGCGCAGCGCGGCGGCGCCGTCCTGCGGCCCGCCCATGCCGTTCTTGAACATCAAACCCAGGTAATACGCGGCCGCGCCGCTGCCCTGTCTCGCGTCCTGTTCGAACAGGACGCGCGCCTGCGGCTGGGTCGCGTCTCCCGCGCGCATCAGTACCTTGGCCCGTGCCGTGGCATCGGGCGCCGACGCCAAGGGTGCAGCCAGGACCGCGGCCAGCAGCAAGTTTGCCAGCATCATTTCGACAGGTCGAGCTGATACAGCGCAAAGCCCTTGCCCGCGCCGTCGTCCGCCTTCAACTGCGTGACGTTATCGATGCCGGCCGCCTTCGCCAGCTCGATCACGTTCGGCGCGGAATGGAAGACCACGGGCCCCTTGGTGGCGGCCTTGGCGAAGCGCCAGCTGCGCGCCGCGCCGTTTTTCGCGCGCGTCAGGTTTTTCTCTTGCGTGACGTAGGCAATCAAGAGTTCGCGGTTGTTGTCGGGCGAGGCCACCACCGTCTTGCTGCCGTCGAGGCCAGGGAAATTGCCGCCGCCGCTGGCGCGGTAGTTATTCGTCGCGATGAGGAATTCCTGCGTCGCGTCCACCGGCTTGCCCTTGTAGGTCAGCGCCTTGATGCGCCGGCCCGGCGGCTGCGTGACGTCGATCTGGTAGCGCACGTCGGCGCTGGTGATCGTATCGAAGTTGTAGCTCGGGTGGGCCGTGTTGACCAGTTCCTGCGCTTCCAGCTTGTTCGGATCGATGGTGTTGAAGCGCCGCGCCGACTGCTCCAGCCAGGCTTTCAGTTCCGCGCCCGTCATCTTCACGCCATATAGCGCGTTCGGATACAGATACAGGTCGGCCGCGTTGTTGAGCGCCACGTTGCCCGCCCTGACGTCCGTGTAGTCGGACACGCCGGCCGATCCGCTCTTGAACGGCGACGACATCGACAGCACGGGCAGGTGCGCGTACTGCGGCAGGTTCGCCTTCACATACGCGGCCAGGTAGGCCGATTGCGCCTGGTTCACCACCTCGATGGCGCTGACGTCGCCCACGTCGGCGAAATACGTCGACATGCGGAAGTCGGTGGCGCCGACCGGCGTCTGCACGTAGGCGATCGTCGCCGCGTGCTCCTCGGCCACCAGCCTGGCGATGGCCGCATCGGGCTGAACGTAACTCTTGTCCGCGTTCTGGATGCCGCGCGCCTCCACCGTGGTGGCGCTCTTGTCGACCACCCACCGCTTGCCGTCGTGGCGCAGAGAGAGGCCGATCACGCCCAGGTGCTTGCCCCACAAATTGGCCATCACGGTGGGCACGCCGTTCACCAATCCTTTGACCTTGTCGACGCCGGGCAGATTAAACTGCGGCACCGTGCTGGCGGCGTTCGGGAACAGCTGGTGCGAATGGCCGATCAGCATGGCGTCCACGCCCGGCACTTGCGACAGGTAGTAATTGCCGTTTTCCATGGTCGGCGAATACGGGCTGCTATCCAAGCCGCCGTGCGAGATCGCCACCACCAGCTCGGCGCCCTTGGCGCGCATCTCGGGAATGAATTTTTCCGCCGTCTCGCGCACGCCCTGCGTGTAGACGCGGCCTTCCAGCCAGCGCTTGTCCCACGCCATGATGGTGGGCGGCGCGAAGCTGATGATGCCCACCTTCACGGTGGCGGTGATGGCCTTGCCATCGGGGCCGGTGGCCGTGATCTGCTTGTCGATGATGTGGTACGGCGCAAACAGGGGCTTGCCCGTCTTGACGCTGTAGACGTTCGCCAGCACTTGCGGGAACGCCGGGCCGGCGCAGCGCGGCTTGCTGGCGTCGACGCTGTCGACGTCAAACTGGTTGCCCGTCACCTGGCTCAAAAACGCCAGGCCGTAGTTGAATTCGTGGTTGCCGATGCCGCCGCCGTCCACCTTCAGCAGATTCATGGCCTTGTAGATGGCCAGGGTCTGGTCGCAGGCCAGCGGTTTCACGAGGGCCTGGTAGTCGGCCAGCGCCGTGCCCTGGATGGTGTCGCCGTTGTCGAGCAAAAGGTTGTTCGGATACTGCGCGCGCGCCTGCGCGATCAGGGCCGCCGTGCGTTCCAGGCCGATCGAGGGCTCCGCCTGCAGCTTGTAGTAATCATAACTGAGTACATTCGCGTGCAAGTCCGTCGTCTCCAGCAGGGCCAGCGTGGCGCTGCTGCCGGCCGGCGCGGCCGATGGCGCCCGGGCAGGTCCCGTGGCGGCGGGCGGCAAGGCGCCGCAGCCGGCCAGCAGCAGCGGTAACAGGGCGAGACGGGGAAGTTGAAGCATGATGTATTCCTGTGGAAAGACAATATCGCCAGCATCATACGCAGCCCGGCAGCCATCTTCAAGGCAAAAATATTGTCGCAAATACAGCAAAATGACGATTTTATTGCCCCGTGCGGCATCGATTCGGCGCCGCCGGCATCAGAAACGCACCGCGCTCGCGTATAATTCAAGGTTTGATTTCACCATAGAAGACCAGAACATTATGGAAGCCGAACGCATCAATATCATCTCCGCCCTGCTCAACGACCTGACGGTCCGCGAAGCCGAACTTCGGAGGTATCTTTGACTTCACTGTCAAGTCGGAGAAACTAGAGCAAGTCAACGAAGAGCTGGAAGATCCGACCGTCTGGAACGATCCCAAGCGCGCCCAGGACCTCGGTAAAGAGAAAAAGGCGCTGGAAGCGATCGTCTTCACCCTGGCCAAGGCCGATGCCGACCTGCGCGATACCCGCGACCTGTTCGACATGGCCCGCGAAGAAGGCGACGACGAGACGCTCGAAGCGATCGAGCAGGACGTGCAGGAAATCCGCAAGGTCATCGAAAGCATGGAATTCCGCCGGATGTTCAACAATCCGATGGACCCGAACAACTGCTTCATCGACATCCAGGCCGGCGCCGGCGGCACGGAAGCCCAGGACTGGGCCTCGATGCTGCTGCGCCAGTACCTGCGCTATTGCGAACGCAAGGGCTTCAAGGTCGAAATCCTCGAGCAGTCCGACGGCGAGGTGGCCGGCATCAAGACGGCCACTTTGAAGGTCGAGGGCGATCACGCCTACGGCTTCCTGCGCACGGAAACGGGCGTGCACCGCCTGGTGCGCAAGTCGCCGTTCGACTCGGCCAACGGCCGCCACACCTCGTTTACGTCGCTGTTCGTGTATCCGGAAGTCGACGATTCGATCGAGATCGACGTCAACCCGGCCGATATCCGCGTCGATACCTACCGCGCGTCGGGCGCCGGCGGTCAGCACATCAACAAGACCGACTCCGCCGTCCGCATGACCCATGCGCCGACCGGCATCGTGGTGCAGTGCCAGAACGACCGTTCGCAGCACCGCAACCGCGCCGAAGCGATGGAAATGCTGAAAGCGAAACTGTACGAGCATGAACTGCGCAAGCGCATGAGCGAACAGCAAAAGCTGGAAGACTCGAAGACGGACGTGGGCTGGGGGCACCAGATCCGCTCCTACGTGCTGGACCAGTCCCGCATCAAGGACTTGCGCACCGGTTTCGAGACGGGCAATACCAAGGGCGTGCTCGATGGCGACATCGACGAGTTCATCTCCGCCTCGCTCAAGCAAGGCGTGTAAGGATGAATGCATCCGCTCCGGCGCCGACGCAGCGCGCCTTCCTGTTCGACATGGATGGCACGATCGTCGACAACATGGCCTTCCACACCACATCGTGGCTGGCGTTCTTTGAACGCCACGGCCATGCGCTGGACGCGGACGCCTTTTTCCGCGACACGGCAGGACGGCAAGGACACGAAATCATCGCCAAGTACCTGGGCGAGGATGCCGACCACGTTGCCCTGCTGGCTGAAAAGGAAGTCGTCTACCGCGAACTGTACGGCCCGCACCTGGCCACGGTGCCTGGCTTCGACCGGCTGATCGCCAGCGCGAGCCAGGCTGGCGTCGGGCTGGTGGTGGGCACGGCCGCGCCGAACGAGAACATCGCGTTCACGCTCGACGGCCTGGACCTGCGCCACCGCTTCGACGCCATCGTCGGCGCGGCCGACGTGGAACGGGGCAAGCCGCACCCCGACGTGTTCCTGAAAGGCGCGCAGCTGGCCGGCGCGCTGCCGGAGAACTGCATCGTCTTCGAAGACGCGCCCCTGGGCGTGGAAGCGGCGCGCCGTGCCGGCATGCGCGTCGTGGTACTCACCACCACCCTGCCGGCCGAGGCGTTTGCCGCATTCGACAACGTCATCGCCATCGTGCCGGATTTCTCCGCGCTCGACGTCGACGCACTGTTTGCCAGCGTGGCGCCTGCGCTGGCGCCACATCATCAATCATCACCAACGAAGAACACCATGACTACGGATATCCAAGAACAAGCCGCCGCCCCCGATGAAAACAAGATCATCGCCGAGCGCCGCGTCAAGCTGGCCGCACTGCGCGAACAAGGCGTCGCCTTCCCGAACGATTTCCGCCCCGAGCACAAGGCGGCCGATCTGCACGCGCAATACGGCGGCAAGACGCGCGAAGAGCTGGAAGCCGAACCTGTCACCGTGGTGCTGGCAGGCCGCATGATGCTCAAGCGCGAAGCGGGCAAGAAAGCGGCTTTCGCCACCCTGCAGGACGCTTCCGGCCCGAAGGCCGACGGCCGCATCCAGATCTACGCCACGCTTGATCTCACCGGCGAAGCGGCCATGGCCGCCCTGCACCACTATGACCTGGGCGATATCCTTGGCGTGACGGGCACGCTGTTCAAGACCAAGACGGACGAGCTGACCATCAAGGTCACGCAACTGCGCCTGATCACCAAGTCGCTGCGCCCGCTGCCGGACAAATTCCACGGCCTGGCCGACCAGGAAACGAAGTACCGCCAGCGCTACGTCGACCTGATCATGAACGAAGAGACGCGCCGCACCTTCAAGGCGCGCACCGCCGCCATCTCGTCGATCCGCCGCTTCATGGAAAAGAACGAGTTCATGGAAGTGGAAACGCCGATGCTGCACACGATCCCGGGCGGCGCGGCGGCCAAGCCGTTCATCACGCACCACAATGCGCTCGACATGCAGATGTTCCTGCGCATCGCGCCCGAGCTGTACCTGAAGCGCCTGGTCGTCGGCGGCTTCGACCGCGTGTTCGAGATCAACCGCAACTTCCGCAACGAAGGCGTGTCGATCCGTCACAACCCGGAATTCACGATGATGGAATTCTATGCGGCCTACACCGACTACAAATGGCTGATGGATTTCACGGAAGCCGTCATCCGCCAGGCCGCCATCGACGCGCACGGCACCGCCACCCTGACCTACGGCGGCCGTGAACTCGATTTGGCAAAACCGTTCCACCGCCTGACCATCGTCGAAGCGATCAACAAGTACGCGCCGGGCTACACGCCGGAGCAGTTGAACGATGCGGACTTCATCAAGGAAGAGCTGAAGAAATTCGGCGTCAAGCCGTTCGCCACGGCCGGCCTGGGCGCGCTGCAACTGGCGCTGTTCGAAGAGACGGCTGAAGCGCAGCTGTGGGAACCGACCTACATCATCGACTATCCGGTCGAAGTGTCGCCGCTGGCGCGCGCTTCCGACACGGTGGCCGGCATCACCGAACGCTTCGAGCTGTTCATGGTGGGCCGCGAAATCGCCAACGGCTTCTCCGAGTTGAACGATGCGGAAGACCAGTCGGCACGCTTCCTGGCGCAAGTGGCCGCCAAGGACGCCGGCGATGAAGAGGCGATGTTCTACGACGCCGACTACATCCGCGCGCTGGAATACGGCATGCCGCCAGCCGGCGGCTGCGGCATCGGCATCGACCGCCTGATGATGATCATCACGGATTCGCCGAACATCCGCGACGTCCTGCTGTTCCCGCACCTGCGCCGCGAAGAATAATCACGGACGCCAGCCGATAAAAAGCCGCCTGATTTTGCGATCAGGCGGCTTTTTTACGTCTGCCGCAGGCCGTCAGCCGGCCAGGGTCACGCGCTGGTGGCTGCGGCTCGCCTGCTGCGCCGCCAGCGCCGTGGCCAGCGCGCGCATGCCGTCGTCGCCCGTGGCTGCCGGCTGCCCTTCGCCGCGCATGGCGCGCTGGAAGGCGCGCACCGAGCGCACGTACAGGTTTTCATGCTCGACGGGGATATCGACACTGCCGCCGTCGCGCGTCAAACTGATGGTGCCGACGGGACGCTGCGTCATCACGCCGGTGGCGAAGATGGTGCCCTTGCTGCCGATGATTTCCACGCCGGACAGCGAATACGGCGCGTTGAACGCGTCGTGCACCTGCACCAAAGTGCCGTTGTCGAACTCGATGACGGCCATCAGGCCCTCTTCCAGCCCGGCCACCGTCATGCCGCCGCTGGTGGCGCAGGCGGTGACGTGGCGCGGCTCCGCGTCGAGCAGGAAGCGCAGGGTGTCGACGTCATGCACGAACATGTCGAGCGTGACGCCGCCCGACTCCGGCGCGTCCAGGCGCCAGCCGCGCAAGTGCTGCGGCAGGTTGTTCGCGTGCAGCACGCGGCCATACAGGGGCTGGCCGATCTCGCCGGCGCGTATCAGCTCGCGCACCTTGCCGTGGCTGGCGGCGTTGCGCAGGTGGTGGTTAATCCCCAGCACCACGCCCGCTTCGGCGCAACCGTCCACCATGCGGCGCGCGTCGTCCAGGTTCAGCGCCAGCGGCTTCTCGCACAGAACGTGCTTGCCGGCGCGCGCCGCCTGCAAGGTCTGCGCCATGTGCCATTCGTTGGTGGTGCTGATGTACACGGCGTCCGCGCCAGGATGCGCCAGCGCCGCATCGAGGTCCGTGTAGCTGGCGGCGATGCCGAACTGCTCGGCAAAGGCGGCGCCGCGCGCGGCGTCCCGGCTGACCACGGCCAGCACCTCGGCGTCGCCCTGCTGGCGGATCGCGTCGACCATCCATTCGCGCGCCACGGTGCTGGCGCCGACCAAAATCCATCCGGTTTTCTTCATTCGATTCTCCCGTTAAAAAGTGTGGCGCAGGCCCAGGTTCCAGGCCTGGTTGCCGGTGCCGTTGTCGGTGGCGTTGCCCACCAGGTAGGCGGCGCCGTTGCGGTTGTCGATATGCGCGTAGGCCGCGTACAAGGTGCTGCGTTTCGACAGCGCGTAGGTATAGCCGATGCCGATCTGGGTAGCGTCGCCGTTGGCGGCGCGCCGGTCGTCGCGCCGCACGTACGAGAACAGGACGCGGTGCGGCCCTACCGGCACGGTGGCGCCCAGCATCAGGTCCGCGCTGTCGACCGTGGCGGCGGCGCCCGCCGTGCTCTTGCTGACGGCCACGGCGCCATGCGCCTTGACCACGCCGAAGTCCCAGGTGGCGCCCAGTACCGTGTTGCGCGCCCTGCCCGTCACCAGCGCGCTTGACAGGGTGTTGGCGTCCTGGTGCGCCATGCGCAGATACAGCGGCCCGCTGGCATAGGTGGCCGCCGCGCCCGCGTAGCGCCTGGCCGACGCATCGCCCGGCACTTCGCCGAAGCCATACGCCAGTTCGCCGGAAAGCCCGCCGCGCACGGGCGAGCTGTAGGTGATGCTGTTGTCGACCCGGCTGATGTAGCCGGCCGTGAAGACGTTGCTCATCCTGCCCGCAAAACCCAGGTAAAACGGGTCCAGCACGCCCAGGCTGCTGTCGATGAAGGTGTACTGGCGGCCCAGCCGCAGGGTGCCCGCCGCGCCGGCGAGGCCGACGAAAGCCTGGCGCCCGAACAGCAGGCCGCCCTGGGCCGAAGCGCCCGTGTCGGCCAGGATGCCCGCGTCCATCGTAAAGATCGCCGTCATGCCGCCGCCCAGGTCTTCGCTGCCCTTGAAACCGAGGCGTGAGCCGTTGGCGATGCCGCTCGTCAGCTTGAGCACCCTGCCGCCGGCGCCGCCATTCTCGGACACCACGCCCAAATCCATGATCCCGTACATGGCCACGTTCGACTGCGCCGCGCACAAGCCGCTGCCGGCGCAAATGATCATTGCCCCTACTACCTTCTTCTTCATCTCTTTCCCTGTGTGTGGATACTGCATTTAACTCACCAGGTGGCGCGGACGCTCGCCGCGCAAACCCGTCAGCAGGTTGTCCACGGCCTGCTGCGCCATGGCGTAGCGCGTTTCATGCGTGGCCGAGCCGATGTGCGGCAGCGCCACCACATTGGCCATGCGCGGCAGCGGATTGTCCGGCGCCAGCGGTTCGCGCTCGAACACGTCGAGACCGGCGCCGTGGATGGTGCCCTGCTGCAGGGCCTCGATCAGCGCCGCCTCGTCGACGATGCGCCCGCGCGAGCCGTTGATGAAGATGGCGCCGGGGCGCATCAGCGCGAATTCGCGCCGGCCCATCATGCGTTCCGTCTGCGCCGTCAGCGGCAGTACCACGCAGACGAAGTCCGACCCGGCCAGCAAGTCGTCGAGCGCCACCTGGCGCGCGCCCAGAGCCGCCTCCACCTCGGGCACCGCTTCACCGTTCACGTACAGCACCTGCATGCCGAAACCGAGGGCGGCGCGGCGGGCTACGGCGCGGCCGATGCGGCCCATGCCCAGCATGCCGATGGTCTTGCCATGCACGTTGACGCCGTACTGGCTCTCGCCCACGCTGCGCGTCCAGCGTCCCGCCTTGACGAATTCGGCCAGTTCGACGACCCGCCGCGCGCTGGCCAGGATCAGCGCGAAGATCGTGTCGGCCGTCGTTTCCGTCAGCACGTCCGGCGTATTGGCCAGCAAAATGCCCCGTTCGCGCAGGTAATCGACGTCGAACTGGTCGACGCCCACCGAAATGGTGGAAATGATGCGCAGGTCGACGGCCGGGTCCAGCAGTTCGCGGTCCAGGCGCACGCTGGCGCCCAGCAAGCCATGCGCGCCGCGGATGGCGGCGGCGAAGGCGGCGCGGTTGCCCGCGTCGATCGCCTCGAAATACGTCACCTCGCATTCGGCGCGCAGGCGCGCCAGCAGCGGTTCGGCCAGTTTTTTATATACAACCACATGTTTTTTCACGATTATTTTCCCTGTTCGGTTCAAGATGGGACCAGCGCGTCGAGCTGGGCGCGGGTCGGCAAGCCTTCCATGTCGCCGGCTACCTGGATGGCGAAGGCGCCGACCCGGTTGCCGCGACGGACAGCCTGCGCCAGCGGCAAGCCTTCCAGCAAGGCGCTGACGAGACCAGCCGCGAAGCCGTCGCCGGCGCCCACCGTGTCGACCACATTGGTCACGCGCTCGCCCGGCACCATGCCGCTGTCGCCGTCGGCCGTACGGTAATAGGCGCCCTCGGCGCCCAGCTTGATGACCACCAGGCGCGCGCCCTGCTGCAGATAAAAGCCGGCGACATCGTGCGGCAGGTCGTGGCCGGTAAGGATTTTTCCCTCCCCCAGGCCGGGCAGCACCCAGTCGGCCCTGGAGGCGAGGCGGTTGATCTGTTCGACCATGACGGCTTGCGACGGCCACAGCGAGGGCCGCAGGTTCGGGTCGAACGACACGCTCCGGCCGTTGGCACGCATGAAGTCGAGCGCCTGGCCGGCGAACGCCAGGCTGGTCCCGGACAGCGCCGCGGCCACGCCCGTGGCGTGCAAATGGCGCGCGGACAGGAAATACGCGGGGTCGAAGTGCTCGGGCGCCAGCCGGCTGGCGGCGGAACCCTTGCGAAAGTATTCGACCAGCGGATCGGCGCCGTTCTCGGCCTTCTCCTTGAGCAGGAAGCCGCTGGACTGGCCGGCGACGGCGACGACCCGGCTGCAATCGACGCCCTCGGCTTGCACGCTGGCGCGGATGAAGCGGCCAAAGGAATCATCGCCAACGCGGCTCAGCCAGCCGACCTTCAAGCCCAGGCGCGCCAGGCCGATGGCGACGTTGGTTTCGGCGCCGGCCAGGCGGCGTGTGAAATGCGCCACGGCCGCCAGGTCGCCCGTCTGCTCGGCAACGAACATCGCCATCGCTTCGCCGTAGGTGACGACGTCGAGGGCGTGCGCCCCTTGAATTTCTTTTTGGCGCAGTTCTTGTTCCATCATGCGGCCTCCAGCATCTGAATGTAGCGGCCCGTTTCGGCCACCAGGTCGGCGCCTTCGAGCGGAAATTCGATGGCCCGCTGCACGCCCGGCGCAAAGTGCGCGAAGACGGCGCGCCAGGCCGGGTCGGCCGCGGAGACGGCGCAGGCGGACAGCCGGCCCCCGTCATCCTGAACAGCCTTGCAATGCACATAGCGCACGTACGGCGCCAGCAGGCGCGCCGCCTGCTGCGCATCCTCGCCCACCCAGCGCCAGTTGCCGATGTCGAAGGTCAGCCCCACGGGTAGCCCGGCCTCGCCTGCCGCCGCCAGGAAGCGCGCCATGGCCGCCAGCTTGCCGCCATGGGCCGTCTGGTCGTTTTCCACCAGCAGCGCCACGGGCGCGTCCGCCAGCCGGGCTTTCAAGGCTGGCAAGTCCGGCGCGGCCGGGTAATGACCGAGCGACACCTTCAGGTAGCGCGCGCCCAGGCACACCGCCTCGTCCAGCATCTGCTGCAGCAGCGCGTGCTGCAGCAATCCGTCCGCGCCCCACAATTCGATGGGTGTGGAATACACGCAGTACAGGCCGCGCGCGGCCACCGCCGCGCCCATGCGCGCCAGGTCCGGCCAGTCGGAGGTGAACAGTTCGCGGCGGATCTCGATGCCGGCGCCGCCCGCATCGGCCACCACGTCGATGAAATGGCTTTGGCCCAACTGCCTTACCCTGCTCGCGCCATAAGCCGACGCTGCTACCAGGACGGGGCTCACTTGATCGCTCCCGCGCCGACGAACTGGCGCGCTTCAGGCGTTTGCGGATTGCTGAAAAACGCTTCCGACGGCCCGCTTTCCCACACCAATCCCTGGTGCATGAAGACGGTGACGTCGGCCATGCGCCGCGCGAACTCCATCTCGTGCGTCACCAGCAGCATCGTCATGCCCGCCTGCGCCAGCTCCTCCATCACCTTCAGCACTTCCTGCGTCAGCTCCGGGTCGAGCGCCGACGTCACTTCGTCGAACAGCATCACTTGCGGCTCCATCGCCAGCGAACGGGCGATCGCCACGCGCTGCTGCTGGCCGCCCGACAGCTGCTCGGGATAGGCCTCGCGCTTGTGGTCCAGGCCCACCTGCTTGAGCACGCGCAGCGCCGTGGCGCGGCCCTGGGCATCTGGCACCTTCTTGACGATGCGCGGCGCCAGCATGACGTTTTCTTCCACGGTCAGGTGGGGGAACAGGTTGTAGCTCTGGAAGACCATGCCGACATCCTTGCGCAGGTCGAGCAGATGCTCCTGGCGCGCCGTCAGCGTATGGCCGGCCACGACGATGCTGCCGCTGTCGATGGTTTCCAGGCCGTTGATACAGCGCAGCATGGTGCTCTTGCCGGAGCCGCTGCGGCCGATGACGGCGATCACCTGGCCCCGCTCGACGGCGAAAGACACGCCCTTGAGCACGTGATTGGCGCCGAAGCTCTTGCTGATATTCTCGATTTCAACGATGGGCATGGAATTTCCTTTCCAGTGAATGGCTGTAGCGCGACAGCGGATAGCACATCGCGAAGTAGATCAGGGCGACGACGGGGAAGACGATGAAAGGCAGGAAGGTCGCGTTGCTGACCAGTTGCCCTGCCCGCGTCAGTTCCACCACGCCGATGATCGAGGTGATCGAGGTGTTCTTGATGATCTGCACCATGAAGCCCACCGTCGGCGGCAGCGAATGGCGCAGCGCCTGCGGCAGAATGACGTAGCGCAGCTGCTGGTAGCGGTTCAGCGCCAGCGCGGCCGACGCTTCCCACTGCTGCCGCTGCACGCCTTCGATGCAGCCGCGCCAGATCTCGCCCAGGTAGGCGCTGGCAAAGATCGTCATCGCCGCGCCGGCCGCGATGATCGGCGACAGCTTGTAGCCGAACAGCGCCAGCCCGTAATACGTCAGGAATAGCACGATCAGCACGGGCGTGCCCTGGACCAGCTGGATGTACAGGGCGCTGAGACAACGCAGGAACGGGCTGCGCGCCGTGCGCAGCAGCGCCACCGCGAAGCCGGCGATGCCGCCCGTGATGAAGACGATCAGCGACAGGCCGATGGTCCAGCGCGTGGCCTCGAGCAGGAATTGCAGGTTATCCCAGGAAAAGTCACTGATCATGTCAAGCTCCCATGCGCGCCGCGCCCAGACGGCGGCGGCGTTTGAAGACGATCTGGCCCAGCACCCAGAAGCCGAAGCGGAACAGCAGGGCCAGCACGATGTACAGCACCATCACGACGATGTAGATCTCGAAGCTGCGGAAGGTTTCCGCGTCGAGCAGGTGGGCGGCGGCGGTCAGCTCTTCGGCGGAAATCGCCGACACGACGCTCGAAGCGAGCATCATCAAGGTGAACTGGCTGGCCAGCGCCGGATAGACTTTTTCCAGCGCCGGCAGCAGCACCACGTGACGCATCACCTGCCAGCGCGTCATGCCCAGCGCCTGCGCCGCCTCGAGCTGCGACGGATGCACGGCGCCGATGCCGGCGCGCACGATCTCCGCCGCATAGGCGCCCAGGTTGACCGTCATGGCGACGAGCGCCGCGCCGTTGGCGTCGAGCTGCAGGCCCAGCGACGGCAAGCCGAAGTAAATGATGAACAGCTGCACCAGGAACGGCGTGCTGCGGATGATCTCGACATACGCGCGCACCACGGCGCGGGCATAGGCGGGACCGTTCTTCAGGATGACGGCGGCGCACACGCCCACCGCCAGTCCCAGCACCATCGCCATGGCGCTCAGGCGTATCGTCAGCGCCGCGCCCCACAGCAGGCGGTCCAGCGATTGCATGACGAGTTCGAAATGAAATTCATACGGCATACTCAACTCCTTGTCTGCGTGCGCGTCCCCGGCCGCGCCACCATGGCGGCGCGCCGTGCGGACGGGCACTTTCCTATGCGGCTTGCGGTATCAGAAAGTCGGCAGCGCTGGCAGCGGCGCGCCGCTCCACTTGCGCGCAATGGCGTCGAGTTCGCCGTTCAGCTTGACGTAGTAGATGAAGTTGTTGAGCCACTGGTGCAGCTCGAAGTCGCCGCGGCGCACCGCCATCGAGTTCGGCTGCAGCGAGTAGGTGAAGCGGACCTCGATCTTGCCCGCGCCGCGCGTCTTGATGATGTCGAGCGCCATCGTGCTGGGAATCGAGACGGCGTCGACCTGCTTGCTGAGCAAGGCCTGGGTGACGGTGGCGTCATCCTCGAAACGCACGATATTGGTGCCGGCCGGCGCCAGGCGGCTCAAGGCCGTATCGTTGGTGGTGCCGCGCGTCACGCCCACTTTCTTGCCCTTCAACTCGGCCAGGGCCTTGAATTTGCCGCCGACCGGCGCGACGATGGCCAGTTCGAACGCGCTGTAAGGCATGGTGAACATCAGGGTCTTGGCCCGTTCCGGCGTCGGCGCCAGGGTCGCCACGAGGAAATCGACCTTGCCCGACTCCAGCGACGGCACGCGCGACGGCGCCGTCAACGGGACTATTTCCACGGGCAGGTTCATATATTTGCCGATCAGGTTGGCGACGTCGACGTCATAGCCGACGGGCGCGCCCTTGGCGTCGATGCTGCCGAACGGCGGCGTGCCGCTGACCACGCCGATGGTCAGCTTGCCTTTCTTGATCAAGTCGCCAAGCGTCTGGGCGCCGGCATCGGCCGCCGCACTCAGGGCAAACGTTGCTGCGAGCGCGCAAGCCACGATCTTCGAATACAACAGTGTAGTCATCTTCATGCTTCAGTCTCCTGTGATCCCGGTACCGGCCTCGTCGAGGCGCTTCCGGGAATATTGTCAAATGGACGATTCAGATCGCCTCTTGCCGTGTCATATCAACTTCATGCCCAACATTGCCTTGCCTGACTATCCACGCCCCTTTCCAGCGTAAAAACAGTTCATGAAACCGGTTCCATAACTATCTCAAAAAAAAGGGCAAGGCCCTCTTTCCCGTCAACCGCCGCCCTTGCGTACTTCGCTACCCTGGGTGGAATTGCGCACAATCAACTTACCCGGCAACAACACCTCGCGCGGCGGGCATTGATCTCCCTGCAGGCGCGACAGCATGCACGCCATCGCCGAAAAACCGATCTCATAGGTCTGCTGCTCGATCGTGCTCAGGCCCGCCAGCGGCGACCACGGCAACTCGTCAAAGCCCAGCAAGCCCACGTCCTGCGGCATGCGCAAGGCCAGGCGCTGCAGCATCAGCGCCAGCTCCAGCGCCACCATGCCGTTCGAGGCCAGCAGCGCCACGCGGCGGCCGCGCCACTGCGCCAGGCATTGCCGCACCTGCGCGTCGATGGAAGGCCGGTCGTCCAGGTCCACCGCCAGCACCTCACCCACGCAGTCCGGATGCTCGGCCATCACGGCCTGGAAACCGTCGGCGCGCATCAGCCGCGAGCTGACGCCCGTCAATGGCGGCGCGACGAAGGCGATGGCGTCGAAACCCTGCTCGATCAGATGCGCGGTGGCCAGCCGGCCCGCCTGCACATTGTCCAGGCCCACGAGGTCGAAATCGGCGCCCTCGATGCGGCGGTCGACCAGCACGATGGGCATGTCCGCCTGCTGCAAGTCGGACGACTGAATATTGCGCCCCTGCGTGTTGACGATCAGCCCTTCCACGCTGTACGAGCGCAGCGCGGCCAGCGACTGCCGTTCGCGCTGTTCGTCATTGCCGGTATTGCACAAAATCAAGGTATAGCCATGCTGCTGGCAAGCCGCCTCCACGCCTTGCAGCACGGCCACCGTGTAGGGATTGAGCATGTCGGCCACGACCATGCCGATCAGGCGCGTGCGCCCCCGCTTGAGACCGCGCGCCATCTGGTTCGGCTGGTAGCCGAGACGCGCGATGGTGCTGGCGATCTGCTGGCGGATGTTTTCCGACAGGGCATCGAGTTCGCCGCCGAGAAAGCGCGACACGCTCGTTTTCGACACGCCCGCCTCGCGCGCCACCTGGGCGATGGTCACGGGCCGTGCCGGCTCGCCGGAGACTGTTTTTTTATTGCCGCGTACTGAATCCAAGCTTGCTCTCCACTACTAATTGATACTCATGTTTTTATTTTGGAACCGGTTCCAAAGATAGCACCCGCGAATCGATGACGCAAGCGATTTGATTGCTTGTGGCGGCGAAGGAACACGGTGGGAGCATGAATGGGAACGCGGATGAAAAAACGCCGCCCGCCCCCGGCAGATGCGGGGGACGGGCGGCGCTGCTTGAAGGACGGTTATTGGATCACGGTATAGCAAGGCACGTAGGCCGTGCCCGCCAGCTTCATGCGGTGCTGCGCCACGAACGAGGCCAGCAGCGCATCCATGGGGCCGGCGATGGATTTGTCGCCGTGGATCTCGAAGTTGCCGTGTTCTTCGATCGAGCGGATGCCGTCATCCTTGACGTTGCCCGCCACCACGCCGGAAAACGCGCGGCGCAGCTGGGCCGCCAGCAAGTGCGTGGGCTGGTTCTTGTGCAGGCTCAGGTTGCGCATGTTTTCATGCGTGGGCTGGAACGGCTTCTGGAACTCGTGGTCGATTCTCAAGAGCCAGTTGAAGTAATACGCGTCGCTGTGCGCCTTGCGGAATTCGCGCACCTGGCGTATGCCTTCGAGCATTTCGCGCGCCACCAGTTCCGGGTCGTCGATGATGATCTTGTAGCGCTGCTGCGCTTCCGGGCCCAGCGTATCGCTGATGAACTGATTGATCTGCACGAAATACTCGCGCGACGTTTCCGGACCCGTGAAGATCAGCGGGAACGGGATCTCGGCATTGTCCGGGTGCAGCAGGATGCCGAGGATGTACAGAATCTCTTCGGCCGTGCCCGCGCCGCCGGGGAAGACGACGATGCCGTGGCCGGCGCGCACGAACGCTTCCAGGCGCTTTTCGATGTCCGGCATGATGACCAGGTCATTGACGATGGGATTCGGCGACTCGGCCGCGATGATGCCCGGCTCCGTGATGCCCAGATACCGTCCATTGTGCAGGCGCTGCTTGGCGTGGCCGATGGTGGCGCCCTTCATGGGGCCCTTCATGGCGCCGGGGCCGCAACCGGTGCAGATATCGAGGCCGCGCAAGCCCAGCTGGTAGCCCACTTCCTTCGAATAATTGTATTCGGCGCGGTTGATCGAGTGGCCGCCCCAGCACACGACCAGGTTCGGGTTGAGCTGGGTTTGCAGCACATTGGCGTTGCGCAGGATGTGGAAGACGGCGTCCGTCACGCCTTCCGTGCTCTGCAAATCGAATTTCGGGTTGCCCGTCACTTCATCGCTGACGAAGATGATGTCGCGCAGCACGGCAAACAAATGCTCGTGGATGCCCTTGATCATCTTGCCATCGACAAAGGCGATGGCCGGCGCGCCCTTGATGTCGAGCTTGATGCCGCGCTCGCGCTGGATGATGGAGATTTCAAACGACTGGTAGCGCTCCAGCAGGGCGCGGCCATCGTCGATGGTGCTGCCGCAATTCAAGACCGCCAGCGCGCAGCGGCGGAAAGTGTTGTACAGGCCGCCCTGGCTGGTGTCGAGCAGTTTGTTGACTTCAGTCTTGGAGAGCACGTCCAGGCGGCCTTCCGGTGAAACCAGAGTATCGATAACGTCGTGTTCCATAATGCGAAAAATCCTTTAAAAATCGATGCTCGAAGGTCTTGCAGCCTTAATATACGACAACTCAGGCAAGTTGTGCTGGGCCGCCGCAAAATCGCCGGGGCCGCCCTTGCCTGCAAACCGGTTTGACTAATATGAAACAGTCATTCTTGCTAATGCGAATCGAAATCTTCGCTCAGCGCAATTTGTAGATTAGAATGCCAGCCTATTGGAAATCCCGTGCGTGAGGTTCTTCATGAGAGTCCCCGCCGCCCGCAGGCTTCCATAAGTTCGTTGTATCGATTGACTATAATAATTTTTCAGGAGGAACCGCATGAGCGGTGCGACTACGCCCAACAAGGAAGCCGTTATTCCCGAGTTCAAGCAGATTATGGGCCATCCGAGCCCATTATGGATGTTGTTCATGACTGAATTCTGGGAACGCTTCGCGTTCTACGGAGTTCGCTGGGCGCTGGTACTGTACATCGTTGCCCAGTTCCACGGCGGCGACGGTTCGGGACAGGCAGCGGCCAACCTTACCTACGGTTCCTTCCTCGCGCTGGTGTACGCCGGCGCCCTGTTCGGCGGCTACATCGCCGACCGGGTCATCGGTTACCAACGCTCGATCTTGCTGGGCGCCATCTTCATGGCCGCCGGCCTGTTCTGCATCTCGGTACCGAACCAGGACATCTTCAACCTGGGCCTGGCCACCATGATCGTCGGTAACGGCATGTTCAAGCCGAACATCTCGACCATGGTCGGCAAGCTGTACACGACCGCCGATCCGCGCCGCGACAGCGGTTTCACGATCTTCTACATGGGCATCAACATGGGCGCCATGGTTGCCCCTGTCTTCACCCAGTGGCTGGCCGAGTCGATCTTCGGCACCAGCGCCATGCCTTCGTACAAGATGGTCTTCATGGCCTCCGGTTTCGGCATGCTGATCAGCCTGGTATGGTTCTTCATCGGCCGCCGCGCCCTGAAGGGCATCGGCGCACCGGAAGCCGGTTCCGGCAGCCCGATGCGCGTCGTCTGGGTGGCCGTCGGCTCGCTGTGCGTGATCCCGCTGATGTACTTCCTGCTGACCGTCGGCGCTGAAAAGCTGCAAATCGTCCTGACCGTGCTGTTCGTCGGCCTGGCCGTGATGCTGATGATCGAAGGCATCCGCAACGGCAAAATCGCGCGCGACCGCGTCATCGCCATGCTGCTGATCTTCGTCTTCAACATCCTGTTCTGGATGTTCTTCGAACAGGCTGGCAGCTCGTTTACCTTCCTGGCCGACAAGATCGTCAACCGCGACCTGGGCTTCTGGATCTTCCCGACCGCCTACTTCCAGACCGTCAATTCGGTCGCCATCATCGTCTTCGCGCCGATCATCGCCGCCGTCTGGGTCTTCCTGGCGCGCCACAACGTCAATCCATCGATCCCGCGCAAGTTCGGCCTGGGCTTGCTGGGCAATGCGCTGGCCTTCGGCCTGCTGATCTTCGCGCTGTCGAGCCTGGTTGGCGCCGACAACAAGATCCCGTTCTGGACTCTGACCACCGTGTACGTGCTGCAATCGATCGGCGAGCTGTGCCTGTCGCCTATCGGCCTGTCGATGGTCACCAAGCTGGCGCCGGTGCGCCTGGTGGGCCTGGGCATGGGCGGCTGGTTCCTGTCGACAGGTATCGGCAACAACCTGTCGGGCATCTTCGCCAGCCACGTCAGCGGCGAAAGCGGCATGTCGGTGCAGTCGGCCCTGTCCGGCTACACCTTCGGCTTCTGGTCCCTGCTGGGTGCCGGCGTCGTGCTGTTCCTGATCGCACCGCTGATCAACAAACTGATGCACGGCGTGAAGTAAGCGTCTTGCGGTAGATCAGAACGGCGGCCTGCGGGCCGCCGTTTTTCATTCCGGCAGCCGTTTCCCCCTTGCCGGACGGTACAATACGGCCAGGGCCAGCGGCCATCCACCCACATTACAGAAAAATCCCATGTCCAGTATCTCCACCACCACGCCCCTCTCCGACGACGAATACGCCGAACTCGACACCCTGCTGGCCGCGCCCGCCCTGGCCGGCCGCGCCATGGACGTGTCGATGCTGGAAGGTTTTCTCACGGCCGTCGCCCTGAGCCCGAAACAGATCGCGGCAGAGCAATGGCTGCCCTGGGTGTGGGACAAGGCGGCCGGCAGCGCCTTGCCGGCACAGGACGAGGCCAGCGAACGGGCCGCCAGCCTGGCGCAACGCCACCACGCCTACATGGTCGAATGGCTGGCGAAGGACCCGGACAGTTTCGAGCCCATCTATGTGTGCGGCCCCGAATGGAGCGTGCCCGCCTGGTGCGCCGGTTTTGTCCTTGGCACCAGCCTGGACAAGCCCCAGTGGGCGGCCCTGGCCGTCAGCCACCCGCAATACCTTGCGCCGTTCCAGCACCTGGCCACGGCCAGCGAACTCGATGACGATGCGGCCGAAACGGCCATGGATGGCGTGATTCCTTCCGTGATCGCCATCAATGCGGCCTGGGCGCGCCAGCGCCACCTGAAACAAAGCCAGCCCGGCGCCACCGTACTGCGCGAGCTGCCGAAGACGGGCCGCAACGACCCATGCCACTGCGGCAGCGGCAAGAAGTACAAGAAATGCTGTGCCGATGCCGATAGCGCGGCGAACTAAGGCAGCACCACGTTGCGCCAGCTGCTGACGGCCATCCTGCGCTTCCTGCTGCGCCACGCGCTGCAGTTCGCGCTGTTCATCGTCATCCTGCTGGCCGGCCGCCTGCTGCTGGCCGAATGGCGCGCCTACAGCGCCGGCAGCGAGGCCGTAGCCGCGCTCAGGCTGGCCGCCGACGGCGCCGATCATCATGGCGCCGGCCTGGCCGCCGCAACCACGGCGAGGGTCAACGCCCTGCAGCACGCTTCCCAGGCCGCCATCGCGGCCCGCCTGGCGCAAGTGCAGGCGCAATTGAGCGCCTTGCGCGCACGCCAGCAAGCGTCGCTGTTCACGCTGCCCCTGCCCGACCCGGGCACCCTGGCCCTGCACGCGCAGGACGAAGCGGCGCGCCGCGTGGAGATCGAAGTGCTGGCGCAGGAAGCCCGCTATCTGACCGCCCTGCAAGCGGTGGTCAAAGGCGAAGATGCGCGGCACACCTTGGCGCGCCTGCATGCGCAGCACGTCCAGGCTTATGCGGCGCTGCAAGAAAATGCGCGCCAGTGCCAGGAGCTGGAAGCGCGGCATCCGCTGGCGGCCCGCCTGCCCGGCAGCGACACCTACGCGCAGCTGTCGCGGCTCGAAGCCGAGGGCCAGCGCCTGCGCGACATCAACCTGCAAGCCTACAATGCCTGGGCGGCGCAGCGCGCCCGCACCGGCGATGCGGCGCATGCCGCCCATCCCGCACCATTCGCCATCGACGGGCCAGCGCTGGCTGGCGCGCTGGCGCCTGTGCAGGCGGCGATTGCGGCCGGAGAGAGCCAGCTGGCGCGCAACTGGATCGCCCGCTGGCGCGCGCCTGTGCTGGACGTGGCGCCCACGGCGGCCCTGCTGGTGCTGTCGGCCATCCTGCTGCCCGTCGCCATCAAGGCCTTCTTTTACTTCGTGCTGGCGCCCGTCGCCGCGCGTTTGCCGCCGTTGTCGATCGCGCGCGAACTGCAGCTGGCGGGCAGCTCCCTGCCCCTGCCGCCGCATGGCGAATCGCGCATCTCGGCCGTCTCGCAGGGCTTGCTGCTGCAGCCTGGCCAGCAGATGCTGATCCACCCCGAATACCTGCAATCGTCGCCCGTCAGCACGCACAAGCGCACGCAATGGCTGCTGGACTGGCGCTTCCCGTTCACCAGCCTGGCCGCCGGCATGGTGGCGCTGACGCGGCTGGAAAGCAGCGAGCCGGCATCCGTGACGATCTCCGCCAGCGACGACCCGCTGCTGGAAGTGGCCGTCGTCCACCTGCCCGCCGGCAGCGCATTGGTCTTCCAACCGCGGGGCCTCGTGGGCCTGGTCTGCGACTCGAATGAGCCGCTGGCGATATCGAGCCACTGGCGCCTGGGCAGCCTGCATGCCTGGCTCACCTTGCAGCTGCGCTTCATCGTCTTTCGCGGACCCGTCACCCTGATCGTGCGCGGCTGCCGCGGCGTGCGCCTGGAGCGGGCCGGCCAGGGCCGCGCCATCAGCCAGTCCGCCACCCTGGGTTTCACCACCGACGTGCTGTACTCGACGATGCGCAGCGAAACCTTCATCCCCTACCTGCGCGGCCAGCAAGCGCTGCTCAACGACCGCTTCGACGGCGAGCACGGCGTCTACCTGTACGAAGAAACCCCGCGCCACGGCAAGCAGCCGGGCAAGGTGGGCAGCTGGTTCGAGGGTTTCACGGACGCCATATTGAAAGTGTTCGGCATCTAGCCGCGAAAATACAATGGACGATTTCCTGTTTGCCGATTTTCTCGAGGACCATGCCGCGTATGCGGCGGCAGAGGCCTGGTGGCAGGCGCGCCTGGCCTTCCTCGACGGCCACTGCGCGCCGTATCTGCGCACCGCGTTCGCCAACGGCCAGCCATTCTATGACGGCAATCCCATCGTCAACCTGGCGGACCGCAACGCCGGCAAGGCGGCGCGCATCGTGCAGCAATGCCCGCAGGAATGCGGCCACGGGTACACGAGCTTCGAACAGGCCATCGAGCTGGCCGGCAGCGATGGACAGCATCGTGCGGCGCAGGAAAAGGTCATCGTGCTGACGTTGACGCAGACAACGGCGCAGACGGCCGAGGATGAGCTGCGCGCGTGGTTTGCGCCAGCGTAGGGCTGCCGACTACGCCGCAATCGAATGCGACACCGTCAGCCACTCGCCCGGCTGCAAATTCGCCGCCGCTTCGCGCGTGGCCAGCACGCTGTCCGGGTCCAGGTCGGAGCGGTTCAGCTTGTAGGAATAGGCGAAATCGTCGGCATCGAATGCCTGCCCCGCCTTGACGTAATACTTGAAACCGACAAAGGAGTCGGGATTGGTGACGACCGAATACTCAAGCGTGACAGTGTTCATGGCGGGCCTCGTCGGCGATGGTGATACAGCCATTATGCGTCAATTCCGGCGGCGGCGATGCGACGGCCAATCCTTGCGGTAAGTCAATAGCGCTGCCGATGGCCGGCGCTACAGTAGCCTGAGCCAACCACCGGATGGAATGCCATGCGCGCCTTGCTCGCGAAAATCAGGAACACGCTGTCGCCGCAGGCGGGCCTGCCGGCGGCGGCGCGCATGGAGCGGCTGTCGGACCGGCGCGGCCTGCCCGCCTTCGATCCCGGCCCGCAAGCCGTCGTCAAGGCCTGCACGGCCTGGCTATGCGCGGCGCAAGACCATTCCAGCTCAAACGACGGCGGCGTCGCGCGCGATTACAGCCTGCTGACAGGCTGGTCGAGCTCCTACCCGGAGACCACCGGCTACATTATCCCCACCATGATCGCCCTGGCGCAGCGCACGAGCGACGAGGGGGACGATGATGCGCTGCACGGGCGCGCGCGGCGCATGCTCGACTGGTGCCTGGCCATACAGTTCGCGCAAGGCGGTTTCCAGGGCGGGAAGATCGATTCCACGCCGCGCGTGCCCGTCACCTTCAACACGGGCCAGATCCTGCTGGGCCTGGCCGCCGGCGTGGACGCGTACGGTGCGGCCTACGAGGACGCCATGCACCGCGCGGCCAGCTGGCTGCGCGACAGCCAGGATGCGGACGGCTGCTGGCGCCGCCATCCGACGCCGTTCGCCAGCGCCGGCGACAAGGCCTACGAAACGCACGTGGCGTGGGGCTTGTTCGAAGCGGACCGCATCGCGCCGGGCCACGGCTATGGCGCGGCGGGCCTGCGCCAGGTCGACTGGGCGTTGACAAAACAGCGTCCCAATGGCTGGTTCGCCTCGAACTGCCTGGACAACCCGCTGCTGCCCCTGACCCACACCATCGGCTACGCCTTGCGCGGCGTACTCGAAGCGCACCGCTTCTCGGCACGCGCCGACCTGCTGGACGCCGCCGCGCGCACCGGCACGAGCGTCGCCAGGGCCGTGGCGGCCGACGGCTACCTGGCTGGCCGTCTCGGACCCGATTTCCAGCCGGGGGCCGGCTACGCCTGCCTCACGGGTTCAGCGCAAAACGCGCATTGTCTGTTCCTGCTGTACCAGCGCACGGGCGAGCGGCGCTACCTCGACGCGGGGCGCCGCCTGAATAGTTACGTGCGGCGCGCGGTCAGCATCGACGGCCCCGCGCACGCGCGCGGCGGCGTCAAGGGCTCGTTTCCCGTCGATGGCGACTACGGCGCCTGGGCTTACCTGAATTGGGCCGCCAAATTCTGCATCGATGCGAACCTGCTGGAATTGGAGTTAAGCCATGCTTGACGGGGCCAGGCGCGCCGCCAGGGCCGCGCTGCAAGCGTGGCGCCGCGCCGCCGGCGTCCGGCACGTGCGCCAGAGCAGGCCCCACGTGACGCGCGCCGCCTTGGCCGCCGATCTTGCGCGGCTGGGCATCGCGCCGGGCGATACGCTGTTCGTGCATTCCTCGCTGAAAAGCCTGGGCTATGTGGAAGGCGGCGCGCTGGCCGTGGTCCATGCCCTGCAGGACGCCGTCGGCCCGCAAGGCGCCCTGCTGCTGCCCGCCTACTACCTGCCCGGCGGCACCGTGCGCGCCGCCTGCGCCATGCAGGACTATGTGTTCGACCCGCGCCGCCATGGCACGCACATGGGGCGCCTGCCCGAAGCGTTCCTCGCCAGCGCCGGTGTCCGGCGCAGCATCCACCCCACCCATTCCGTGTCGGCGTGGGGCCGCCATGCCGACGCTCTCACCGAGGCGCATCACCGCGCGCCGTCGATCTTCGGCGTGGATTCGCCCTGGCAGCGCTTCATCGGCTGCGAGCAGGCAAAGGTGCTGGGCCTGGGCATTTCCATGGGACCGGTGACGTTCTATCACGCGCTGGAAGACGCCATGGGCGAGGCCTTTCCCGTGCCCGTGTGGGAAGACAAAACGGAACTACTGGCCTGCCTGGACCACGCCGGCCGGCGCTGGGAGGTGCCCGTGCGCCCTTTCGATCCGGCAGTCGCGCAGCGCCGCATCGACCATCCCGGCCG
Organism: Janthinobacterium glycogeni; assembly: GCF_051380725.1. Taxonomy (NCBI): domain Bacteria; kingdom Pseudomonadati; phylum Pseudomonadota; class Betaproteobacteria; order Burkholderiales; family Oxalobacteraceae; genus Janthinobacterium; species Janthinobacterium glycogeni. The sequence continues at coordinate 142,673 of NZ_JBNYXP010000010.1, forward strand.
CGGCGACCTGCGCGACTACTTTCACCGGGAATTCGACGCCGCCGGCCTGCGCATCAACGGGCAAGTGGGCGATGCAGCATCGTGGTGGATTCCGGCGCAGGGGTTTTATGACCACCTGCGCCGCCTGGCGGCCGACAACGTGACGATCTACGCCAGCGCGGAAGAACTGGCGGCGCGGCCCATCGGGCGCGCATAAAAAAAACCGCCCGGATCATCATGACACCGGGCGGTTTTCATTGGAGTGTTTAAAACATCAAGCCTGCGGGCTGTTCGTCTTTTTCTCTCTGGCGACGACATACAGCAGCACGATGATGACGGCATACGGCAGCAGCGACAGCGCATCCGAGTGCAGGCCCGCGTAGAACGGGTTGCCGTGTTCGGCCCAGTCGGCCATCATCTGGTCGAAGTGCGTGAGCACGCCGGCCGTGATCGCGATGATGATGCCGGCCAGCGCGCCGCCGGCGATGTAGCCAGACGCCAGCAGCACGCCCGAACTGCGGTCGCCCGCCAGCTGGCGCTCTTCTTCATTGAGCTTGGCGTTGTGTTCCAGCTTGTTGTTGCGGCGGTCCGCCAGCCAGCGCACCAGGCCGCCGACGAAGATCGGCAAGGTCGACGACAGCGGCAGGTACACGCCGACCGAAAACGCCAGCGACGGGATGCCGGCCATCTCCAGCACCACGGCGATCATCACGCCGAACAGCACCAGGGTCCACGGCAGTTGCTGGTCGAGGATGCCCTTGATGATGTAGGACATCAGCACGGCCTTCGGCGCGTCGTATTTTTTGACTTCCGAGCCGTCCGGACGCTTGCTGTAATGGCCGTTGATGCCCGGATCGACCAGGTAAGCGAGCTGGCCGTCTTCCTTGACGAAATACTTGCCGGCCGGGCCGCCCACGGTGTCAGTCTTTTGCCAGACTTTGTACGTGTTGTGGTCCGTCTCGGCTTGCGGGCCATGCAGCTCGCCCGTCGCCGTCAGCTTCGACGCGTCGACCGTCAGGCCAGGCGCCACTTGCGCGGCCGGCACGTAGACGGTGCTCGCCTCATTCAGTTTCAGCAGAATCGGACCGAGGATCAGCGCCGACGACAGCGCGCCGGCCAGGATCGCGTACTGCTGCAGGCGCGGCGTGGCGCCCACCAGGTAGCCGGTCTTCAGGTCTTGCGACGTGGTGCCCGCATTGCTGGCGGCGATGCAGACGATGGCGCCCACCGACAGGGCCGTCACATAGTAACGTCCGCCCGTCCAGCCCATGATCAGGAAGATCAGGCAGGTAAACAGCAAGGTGGCCACGGCCATGCCGGAGATCGGGTTCGACGAGGAGCCGATTTCGCCCGTCAGGCGCGACGAGACGGTGGCGAACAGGAAACCGAAGACGAGGATCAGCAGCGCGCCGAGGAAATTCATGTGCAGCGGCGTGGCGAAGGTGATCACGGCGATGATGGACAGGCAGCCGATGACGACCCATTTCAGGGGGATGTCCTGGTCCGTGCGCAAGGTGGAATCGGTCTTGACGCCCTTGCCGATGCCCTTCAGGCCGGCCGACAGGCTGCGCCAGATCATGGGCATGGCGCGCACCAGCGAAATCAGGCCGCCGGCGGCCACGGCGCCCGCGCCGATGTACAGCACGTAGGCGCTGCGCACGTCGTCCGCGCCCATTTCGCTGATCAACTTGGTGCCCGGCGACAGGACCGTGGTCAGGCTGTCGCCGAAAAACTTGATCATCGGGATCAGGAGCAGGTACGACAGCACGCCGCCGGCCGCCATGGTGGCGGCGATGCGCGGGCCGATGATGTAGCCCACGCCCAGCAATTCAGGGGAGATTTCGGCGCCGATGGAGCCGCCCTTGAGCGGCGCGGCGAATTCCACGCCCGGCGTATCCTTCCAGCCCTTGAACGAGATATTGAAGACTTTATACAGCAGGCCGACGGCGAAACCGCCGAAGATGATCTTGGCGCGGCGCTTGGCGTCCAGCGCGGCGGCCGAATCCTTCTCGATGCTTTCGCCGGCGGCGATGCGCGATTCTTCCGTGGCGGCCGCCTTGAGCACTTCGGCGCACGCCGTGCCTTCGGGGAATTTGAGTTCCTTGTGCTGGTCGACGATCATGGTGCGGCGCATGGGGATCATCATCAGGATGCCCAGCAGGCCGCCGAGGACACCGACCAGCATGACCCGCGAGATTTCCAGGTCGAAGCCCAGGATCAGGATGGCGGGCATGGTCACGCCCAGGCCGAAGGCCAGCGATTCGCCGGCCGAACCGGCCGTTTGCGTGATGCTGTTTTCCAGGATCGACGAATCCTTGCCGCCCACCTTCTTGGCCAGGCCGAACAGGGTGATGGCGATTACGGCGACGGGGATCGAGGCGCTGACGGTCAGGCCCACCTTCAGCACCAGGTAGAGCGAGGAGGCGCCAAAGACCATCCCCAGGATGACGCCCATGAACAGCGCGCGGAAGGTCATCTCGGGCAGCTTCGCATCGGCCGGAATATACGGCTTCACGGCGCTCGGCATTGCATCTTTTGCCATAAATAAATCCTTAATTGTATAAAATAAACAGCCCGGATTGACGCCCGGGCTATTTGCTTGAAGCCGAGACTATCGCACAGCCGCGTTTCGATGAAAAGGTTTTTTGCTCCCGCTCCCGAGGCCGGCCCTGCCGCCCTGTCCGCACGGGAAGCGCTGGCGCATTGGTCTATAATCGCTGCCACCGTGCCTTGCACGCTCACGTGAGACTGCCTTGACTGCCAAACGATCCGGATTCCCCTGGCCTTCCCGCCGCGCCACCGTGCGCGCTATCATCCTCGCCGGCTGCGCCGCGCTGGCCGCCGCCGTCCTGCTGGCCGCCTGGCTGTTCCTGTACGTGCGCCCCCGCCTGCCCGAGCTGGGCGTCATCACCGACTACCAGCCGAAGATACCGCTGCGCGTGTACACGGCCGACAATGTGCTGATCGGCGAGTTCGGCGAGGAACACCGCGACTTCGTGCCGATCGCGCAAGTGCCGGAAATGATGAAAAAGGCCTTGCTGGCCATCGAGGACAGCCGCTTCTACGAACACCACGGCATCGACTTCGTGCGCGCCGGCGGCGCCGTGCTGTCGAACCTGCGCCATGGCTTCGGCCACGGCGGCGGCTCCACCATCACCATGCAGGTGGCGCGCAACTTCTTCCTGACGCGCGAAAAAGTCGCCTCGCGCAAGCTCAATGAAATCATGCTGGCCCTGAAGATCGAGGCTGCCCTGTCGAAGGAGCAGATTCTCGAGCTGTACATGAACCAGATGTACCTGGGCCAGCGCTCGTTCGGTTTCGGCAGCGCGGCGCAGACCTACTTCGGCAAGCCGCTGAATGAGCTGTCGATCGCGGAAATGGCCATGCTGGCGGGCCTGCCGCAAAATCCGTCGCGCCACAACCCGATCAGCAATCCGAAAAAAGCGCACGCGCGCCAGCAGCTGGTATTGAAACGCATGCGCGAACTCGATTACATCAGCGAAGGCCAGTACCGGCAGGCGCTGGCGCAGCCGCTGCATATCAACAGCCGCGGCAAGCAGGGTTTCGATACGCACGCCGAATACGTGGCCGAACTGGCGCGCCAGGCCGTCTACGCGCAATTCAAGGAAGACAGCTATACCAAGGGCATCAGCGTCTACACGACGATTTTGAAAGCGGACCAGGACGCGGCCTACGCCTCGACGCGCCGCAACGTCATCGCCTACGACCAGCGCCACGGCTACCGCGGCCCGGAAACCTTCATCGACATGCCGGCTGACCCCGAGCAGCGCGACGACGCCATCGATGCTGCGCTGCAAAAACGCCCTGACAGCGACGGCCTGATCGCCGCCGTCGTCACGGAAGTTGCCAGCGGCAAGGTGGTGGCCGACATCGGCGATGGCGACGCCAAGGCCATCACGGGCGACGGCTTGCGCTTCGCCGCCCCGGCACTGTCCGCCAAGGCGGGCGCCGGCATCAAGCTGCGCCCGGGCGCCGTCATCCGCATCACCCAGGACGGCAAGGGCAACTGGGCCATCACGCAAGTGCCGCTGGTGGCCGCCGCCTTCGTCTCGCTCGACGCCGACACGGGCGCCTACCACGCCATGGTGGGCGGCTTCGACTACAACCTGCAAAAGTTCAACCACGTCACGCAAGCCTGGCGCCAGCCCGGCTCGGCCATGAAGCCCTTCGTGTATTCGGCGGCGCTGGAAAAAGGCTTTTCGCCGGCCACCCTGATCAACGACGTGCCTTTGGCACTGCAGGCGGGCGGCAAGGTGTGGGCGCCGCAGAACGACGACTTCAAGTTCGACGGCCCCATCACCATGCGCTATGCGCTGGCGCAGTCGAAGAACGTGGCTTCGGTGCGCATCCTGCGCGCGCTGGGGGTGTCGTACACGCACGACTTCCTGGAAAAATTCGGTTTCGATCCAAAGCGCCAGCCGAACAATCTGACCATGGCGTTAGGCACGGGTTCCGTCACGCCTGTGCAGATGGCGGGCGCCTACGCCCTCTTCGCCAATGGCGGCCACCAGGTGGAACCGTATTTGATCGACCGCATCGTCGACGCCAGGGGCATGGTATTGATGCAGACCAAGCCGCCCGCGCCGAACGACGACAAGACCCTGGCGCTGGACCCGCGCAACGCCTTCGTGATGGACAGCATGCTGCGCGAAGTGGCGCGCACGGGCACGGGCGCGGCGGCGACGAAAAAACTGGGCCGCAGCGACATCGCCGGCAAGACGGGCACCACCAGCGACGCCGTCGACGGCTGGTTCGCCGGCTACAGCGGCGGCATCGTGGCGGTGGCGTGGATGGGCTATGACGAGCCCAAATCGCTGGGCGGACGCGAATTCGGAGCGACCCTGGCCATGCCGATCTGGATCGACTACATGCGCACCGCGCTCTCCACGCGTCCGCAGGTGACGCGCGACGTGCCGGCGGGCCTGAGCCAGGTCGACGGCGAATGGCTGTACGATGAATTCATCGACATGAATGGCGTCAAGACGCTGGACATGGAGGCGGAGACGCCGACTGACCCGGCGGCAGTGCCGGAGACGCTGCCCATAGAAACTACGAACTGATGAACCCGTAGGTCGGGTTAGCCGGCACGGCGTAACCCGACATGAGCCGCCGTCCGCGCGTGTCGGATTACGCTACGCTAATCCGACCTACCTCATCTACGTCTTGACCATGCTCAGGTATCCGCGCACCGTACCGACGACGCTATCGGCGAAATCGTCGACATTGACCTTCGCCGCGCGGTACTTCCAGCGTTTCACGTACCAGTCCTGGAACAGGGCCAGGCAGTGCGCCGCCAGCAAGGTGGGATCGCCCTGCGGCTTCGGTTCGATTTCGGCGATGGTGGCGGCGATCAGGGTCTGCACATACAGTTCCGAATTCTTCGCCATGCTGCGCTGCTCCACCTGCAGCACGCGCGAATCCATGAAGACGAAATAAAACCACGGCTGCAGCACTTCGGACAGGTAGATCGACGAGCGTATCATCGCTTCGAGGCGGTCCAGCGGCGACTTCACGTCGGCAAACAGCAGCGGCAAGGCTTGCGTCGCGTAGCGCACCACGTCTTCGATCATTTCGGCCAGTTGATCCTTGCTGGTGATGTAGCCATACAGGCCGCCCATCGACAGCCCCGTTTCGCGGCACAGGTCGCGCAAGCTCATGGCGCGGAAACCCACGTCATTGGCCAGGCGAAAAGTAGCGACGAAGATGCGTTCGAGATTTTCCAGCGCCGGCTTGCGGCGCTTGACGCCGATGCGCTCCGCGTGGCGGTCAAGAATATATTCCCAGATGTTTTCGCCATTTAATGGCGTCATCTGCTGAAACTGTTCAAAATTAAAATGGGTCGACAAGTGCATTCCCAAGTAACGGTGTATGAGCAATGTAAGACAGCACCTGGGCGGCGCTGCAAGACGGCGGGACGGCTGATGCGGGGCCGATTATAGCTCAGGAAAACAACTATTTGACTTTTCAACTATGCAATGGGCCCATACGCAAGGCCAAATCCCCACAGTTATTGCGCTGCATCATGCAATTCACTGCAATTTAAATCCAGCGGTGCTACATTTAAAAGGCCGAGCGCTCGCTATATTTAATGCATCGATAGAATGTGCAGGAGCGCGCGGCGAATCGCTACAGCATCGACATTTCCATATTATTCAAATAACGGAGACAAAATGAAGACTCGCTTCTGGCAACTGCTATCGACCCTGCTGTTTTCCCTCGCCATCCTGCCCGGCAGCGCCAGCGCCGCCGGCTACACGCAAACGAAATATCCGATCGTGCTCGTGCACGGCCTGTTCGGCTTCGACAAGCTCGGACCCGTCGAATATTTTTATGGCGTCCCCGACGCCCTGCGCAGCGGCGGCGCGCAAGTGTATGTGACCACCGTGTCGGCCGCCAACAGCACGGAAGTGCGCGGCGAGCAGCTGCTGTCGCAGGTGCGGCAAATCCTCGCCGCCACGGGGGCGGCCAAGGTCAATCTGATCGGCCATAGCCACGGCGGCCCCACGGCCCGCTACGTCGCTTCCGTGCGCCCAGACCTGGTGGCGTCCGTCACCAGCGTGGCCGGCGTCAACAAGGGTTCGAAGGTGGCCGATATCCTCAGCGGCGCCATTCCCAACACCAGCGGTGCGCTGGGCAACGCGCTCGCCTCCCTGATCGGCATTTTGTCGGGCAACAAGGGACTGCCGCAAAATGCGGGCGCCTCGCTCACGTCCCTGTCCACGGCCGGCTCACTGGCTTTTAATGGCCGTCACCCGCAAGGCGTGCCGACCACCGCCTGCGGCGAAGGCGCCTACCAGGTGCAAGGCGTGTACTATTTCTCGTGGAGCGGCGCGCAGCCGTACACGAATGTGCTCGACGTGGGCGACCCGGCGCTGGCAGCCATCAGCCTGGCCTTCGGCGGCGTGAAGAACGATGGCCTGGTGAGCAGCTGCTCCAGCCACCTGGGCAAGGTGATCCGCGACGACTACGCCATGAACCATCTCGATGAAGTCAACCAGTTCGTCGGCATCGTCAACCTGTTCGAAACGAACCCCGTCACCGTCTTCCGCCAGCAAGCCAACCGCCTGCAAGGCCTGGGACTGTAAGGAGATGCGCATGCACGCGAAATGGATCATCGGCGGCAGCCTGGCGGCCCTGGCTCTGTACCTGGCGCTGCGGCCGGGAGAACCGCCGGCTCCGCCGCCGGAAAAGCCGGAACCCGACCTGTTCGCGTTCGTGCGCTCGATGGAAGGCACGCGGCCCGACGGCAACGTGACGGTGGCCGCCGGCGACAAGCTGGTGGTCGACGCGGAACTGGGCCACCTGTTCGACTACTACCTGGCGGGCCTCGGTGAAAAACCGCTGGCCGCCATCCGCAGCCAGATCGAGGCGGAACTGGACCGCCGCCTGGCGCCCGTCCCCGCCCGCGAAGCCAGGCGCCTGCTGGGGGCGTACCTGGCCTACAAGCAGGCGCTGGCCGGTGCGGAACAGGCCTTGCCCGCGCAAGCCGATGCGGCCCTGGCGGCGCGCGCGCGCCTGCAAGCGATGCGCGCCCTGCGCGGCAATTATTTTACGCCCGAGGAAAGCGCGGGCCTGTTCGGCGCCGGCGACGCCTACGACGACGATGCCGTGGCGCGCATGAGCATCCTCGGCGACACCTCGCTCGACGAGGCGCAGCGCCAAGCGCAACTGGCCGCGCTGGACCAGAAAATGTCGCCCGCCCAGCGCGATGCGCGCGACGCGCCCGTCAGGGTGGCGCAGCTGGACGCCTCGGTGAAGGCGTTGCGGGCCCAGGGCGGCGGCGAGAACGAAGTCTACCGCCTGCGCGCCAGCACCTTCACGCCAGCGGCGGCGGCGCGTCTGGCGGAACTGGACCGCGAGGAATCGCAGTGGCAGCAGCGCATCATCGCGTATCAGGCGCAGAAGGCGCAGCAGGCCAGCCTGCCCGGCGGCGCGCAGGATGCGGCAGCCCTGCAGCAGCTGCGCGACGCCAGTTTCACGCCGGAGGAACAACGCCGGCTGGGCGCCTACGAATAGCGCTCACGCCAGCTGCGCCAGCAAGGCCGCCGCCGCCATCACGTCCGTCGTGTCGCGCCCCTGCCGGTAGCCGGCATGGACGGGGGCCAGCACGGCATGCGCGGCGGCGCGGCATCCCTGCGCCTGCAGCACGGCCGCCAGGCTGGTGGCGCAGCGCAGCTCCCAGCCCGGCGCCTGCTGGCCCCTGGCCAGCAGCAGCGCTTCATCCAGTTGCGCGCGCACCGCTTCCAGGCCGGCCGCATCGTCTTGCGCCAGCGCCCGCCAGCGGTGGTGCGCGTCGCGGCGCAGCACTTCCGGCGCGCTCCACGGCGCCAGCCCCATGCGCGCGCGGCGCAGCGCCCCGCTGTCGGCGGCCGCGTCGTGCAGGGTGGCCATCAAATCGACCTGTATCGGCCAGCTGCGCACCGAAGGCCAGGGAAAATCCGTCAGCGCCTCGCCCCCATCGAGCAGGCGCTGGTAGGCGGCCCCCCAGGCGCTCCAGTACAGCAAGCCATAGCGGCCCGCATGCTCGCACAGCAGGCAAGTCCAGGCATGCGCCAGTCCCCCCTGCCCGCACCACAGGGCGACAGGAATGGCATTGACGGCCAGCGCCACGCACAGCGTGACGCCATTGTGCTCGAAGCCCACCGCCACCGCCTCGCGCGCCAGCGCCAGGGCGTCGTCGGGGCGGCCCTGCATCCACAGGCAGCGCGCCAGCGTGCCGCGCAGGCAAACCTGCTGATCGGCCAGCAAGGCATTGTTGAAGCCGGGGTGCCCCGCGCCCTCCGGATGCGCGAGCACCATGCGCGCCAGCGCCGCCGACTGCGCGTAGCGTCCCTGCACATACTCGCCCACGGCCCGCATGCGCGCCAGCACCAGCTGCATCGCCGCGTCGTCGCGCGCCTCGCACAGGACGGCAAGCTCGGTGACGTAACTGTCGGCGCGCTGGAAATCGGCCAGCTTCAGGCAGCAGATCCACATGCCGCAAATCGCCTCAAAGCGGCGATTGCCATCGTCCGTGCGCATGGCCAGCGCATAGCCGCGCTGGAACGAACGCAGCATGGTGCCGGTGATGCCCTGCGTATGCAACAGCAGGTGCGCCTGCAAGCCATGCAGCCGCATCTCGCTGTCAGGGTCGTCCACCGCATGCGTGGCCATGCGCTCGAGCGCCCGCTCCACGCGCACGCGGTATTCATCCATCAGCGACAGCTGATAGAACAGGGTTTGCGCGGCCAGGGTCAGCGCCACGCCCAGCGCCACGTCGCCGTCCTCGCCGAAGGCCCAGTCGATGGCGGCGCGCAGGTCGTCGACATGGCGGCCATAGCGCGCGCTCCAGTGCGCCGGCGGCATGCTGCCCCAGTCGGTGGCGATGCGGCCGGCCAGGCCCAGGCAATGGCGCGCATGGCGCAGCAGCACGGCGCCCGCGCCACCGCCCGCCGACAGCTGCGCGCCAGCATAGGCGCGCGTGGTGTCGAGCAGCCGGTAATACACGTGCTGGCGGCAAAACTCGATGCTGACGAGGGACTTCGCGGCCAGGTCGGCCACGGTGTCGAACACGTCGCATCCCGCCACGGCGCTGGCCGACTCCAGGCGGAAGCGGCTCTTGAACACGCTCAGCGCCTGCAGCACCTGGCGCTCTTGCGCGTCGAGCAGGCCGTAGCTCCAGTCCAGGGTGGCGCGCAGGGTCTGGTGGCGCAAGGGCATGTTGCGCGCGCCGCGCGTGAGCAGGCGAAAGCGGTCGTCCAGCTGGCGGCGCAATTCATGCAGGCCGAAATGGCCAATGCGCCCGGCCGCCAGTTCCAGCGCCAGCGGGATGCCGTCGAGACGCCGGCAGATGTCCACCACCACAGGCACGTCGGCATCGGCCAGCACGAACGCATCGTCGACGGCCGCGCAGCGTTCGCAAAACAGCTGCACCGCGGCGAAATGCCGGGCCGCCGCCGCATCGGGCACGGCGTCGGCCGGCGGCAATTCCAGCGCGGGCAGGCGCTGCAACTGCTCGCTGATGAGGCGCATCGGCTCGCGGCTGGTGGCCAGCACGTGCAGCAGCGGCGCGCCCTTGAGCAAGGCGTCGGCCAGCGTGGCGGCCGCGCCGATCACGTGCTCGCAGTTATCGAGCACGATCAGCATATGGCGCGGGCGCAGGTAGGCCAGCAGGAGCGGCATGGGGTCGCCGGCCGGCACCGCCACCCCCAACGCCGTGGCCAGCGCCAGCGGCACCAGGCGGCCCTCTTCCAGCGGCGACAGGTCGACGAAACACACGCCGTCGGCATAGCGGCGCAGCACGCGCGTGGCCAGGACGACGGCCAGGGTGGTCTTGCCGATGCCGCCCGGACCGGCAATGCACAGCAGGCGCAATTGCAGCAACTGGTTGGCCATCGTTTGCAGCACTTCCGCGCGCCCCAGCATGCGCGTCAGCATGACGGGCAGGTTGTGTCGCGGCTCGGCGCCACCCGCACCGGGCGCCTGCCGGCCCGTGTGCGCCAACGGCGCCAGGAAGCCGTAGCCGCGCCCGGGAATGGTGGTGATGTAGCGCTGGCCATCGCGGCCATCGCCGAGCGCCTTGCGCAGCGCCGCCAGGTGCACGCGCAAGGTCGCGTCATCGACCACGGCATTGGGCCAGACGATGGCCACCAGTTCATGCTTGTCGACGATGTCGCCGGCGCGCTCCAGCAGCGCCAGCAGCAAGTCCATGGCCCGGCTGCCCAGGCGCAGCGCGCGGTCGCCCTCGAACAGCAGGCGTTCTAGCGGCAAAAGGCGAAACGGGCCGAAGACATAGGCCGGGACAGGACTGTTTATCATTCTTGCGTGGGGGAGGTGGTGTTAAAGCACGCGGCTTGCAGTGGCCATATTCTACTGAGCATCCGCGCCAGGCCGCATGGCGCCATGTTGCGGCACCGTTACAAGGCCGGCGGACAGCAGCGCTGCCGCCTCGGCCGCGGGCGCCGGGCGGTGCAGATAGAAGCCCTGCACCTGGGGGCAGCCCAGCCGCCGCAGCTGCGCCAGCTGCGCGCCGTTTTCCACGCCCTCTGCCAGCGCCTGCAAACCCAGGCCGCGCGCCAGCGCGATGGTCGAAGCGACGATCACGGCGTCGCTCCCACTGCTATCGAGGTCGCGAATGAAGCAGCGGTCGATCTTGATGGTGTGGATCGGCAGCATCCTGACATGGCTGAGCCCCGAATGACCGGTACCATAGTCGTCGAGCGAAATGGCCAGTCCCAGCGCGCGCAGCCGGCGCAGTCCCTGCGTCGCCTGCGCCATGTCATCGATGCAGCAGCTCTCCGTCACTTCCAGCTCCAGCAGGCCGGGCGCGATGGCGTGGCGCCGCAGGCAGCCCAGCACGAAGTCGGGCAAGCCCGGCTGGCACAACTGGCGCGCCGAGACATTCACCGCCACCGGCACCAAAGGCAGGCCCGCCGTGCGCCACTGCGCCAGCTGGCGGCAGGCCGCATCGATGCCCCAGTTGCCCAGCGCGACGATGGCGTCAGTGCGCTCGGCCAGGCCGATGAATTCGTTCGGGTAGACCAGGCCGTGGCGCGGATGGTGCCAGCGCAGCAGCGCTTCCAGGCCGACCAGGCGCAGCTGCGCCGTATCGAACTTGCCCTGGTAGTGAAAACAGAATTCGCCGTCGACGATGGCGCGGTCCAGGCGCGCCTGCAGCTCCCGGCTGCGCGCCGACGCCATGGGCTGGCCGCCCTGCCCCTCGCGCGCCTCGCGCCGCGCCCACCACAACGCGACGCAGCCGCGCCAGAACCTCGCCAGGCGCGCCACTAGGCCAGCAGACGCGGCACGGTCGGCGCGCTCCGGCGCGGCAAGCTGTGCGCGGGCCCCTGCCGCAGGCGAAACACGCTGACCACCTGCAGCAGCTGCGCAGCCTCGCTCTCCAGCGATTGCGACGCGGCCGCCGCCTCTTCCACCAGGGCGGCGTTCTGCTGCGTCACTTCATCCATCTGCACGACGGCCTGGCTGACCTGGCCGATGCCCGTGCTTTGCTCGGCGCTGGCGGCCGTGATGTCGGCCACCATCTGGCTCACGCGCCCCACGGCCGCCACCACTTCCTGCATCGTGGCGCCCGCCTGCGCCACGAGGGCCGCGCCCGCGTCCACCTGCTGCGTGGAGGTGGCGATCAGGGCGCGGATATCGCGCGCCGCCGCCGCGCTGCGCTGCGCCAGGTTGCGCACTTCCGTCGCGACGACGGCAAAACCGCGCCCCTGCTCGCCGGCACGCGCCGCTTCCACGGCCGCATTCAGGGCCAGGATATTCGTCTGAAAGGCCAGCATGTCGATCACGCCGATGATGTCGGCAATCTGCGCCGACGACGCGCTGATGGCGTCCATCGTATGGATCACCTGGCCCACGGCTTGCCCGCCGGCGCCGGCGATGGTCGCCGCCTCGACGGCCAGCACGCTGGCGTGGCGGGCATTGTCCGCGTTCTGCTGCACCGTCGAACTGAGTTCCTCCATGGCCGATGCGGTCTGTTCGAGCGAGCTTGCCTGCTCCTCGGTGCGCGAAGACAGGTCGATATTGCCGGCCGCGATCTGCGACGAGGCCGTGGCGATGGTGTCGGTACCGCCGCGTACCCGCTGCACGATCTCGAGCAGGTTGCCGTTCATGATGCACAGCGCGTCGAGCAGCTTGCCCGTTTCATCGCCGGCGTGGCGGCCAAAGGTCGACGTCAGGTCGCCGGCGGCCACCGTCTGCGCCACCGTCAACGCGTGCTGCAGCGGATGGACGATGCTGCGCGTGACCAGCCAGGCCGTGACGAGCGAAAAGAGCACGGCCAGGGCGCTCAGGGCCAGCATCATGTTGCGCGCCGTGACGTATTCATCGTGCACCTGGGCGCCCGCCTCCTCCATCAGCTCATGCTGGTGCGCGATGAGGCTTTCCAGCGCCGCCATGTAGCGCAGCTGCTCGCCGCGCACGGCGCCGAGCAGCAAAGCCGTCGCTTCGTCGCGTGCGCCCTCTTCCAGCAGGGCCAGTACCTTGTCGCGCCCGCCGTTGAACGCGGCGCGCGCCTGCGTCACGGCCGCCATCAGGGCGCGGCCGCGTGGCGACAGCACCACCTTTTCCAGCTGCGCCAGTGCCTTTTCCGTTTCGCCGCCCGCCCTGGCGATGGTGGCGCGTTCCTGCGCCAGCTGCTGCGGCTCCGTCATCAGCAGCAGGTTGCGCGAGGAGCGCGCGATGATGTTGACATGCTTGATGATGTCGTTGGCCAGCACGGTTTTCGGATATTTGTCGTCGATCACGTCGCGCATGCGCAGTTCCAGGCTGGACAAGTGCAGCATGCCCAGCACGGCGGTCGCCAGCAGCAGCAAGGTCAACAACGCAAAGGCGCAGCGCAGGCGCGTGCCGATTTTCATATTTGCCATCTTCATTCGCATCCTTCAGTGTGGTGCATCGGTCATCGCCCGGCTCGCATGCAAGGCTGACGGCAATGGCTGCCGCCTGCCACGAATGGCCGGACGCAGCAGGCGGAAGGGTCAGCCGGGATGTGGCCGAGGCGGGAACAAGGGTGGTACGGCAGGCAGTGTGAGTTATCTCACAAGCAATGTCGCGTTAAGTTTTGAAAAGATTTGCTTAGATGGCAAAACAGCTATTTTTGTAACGCTGTTTTTTTGGTAAGTAGTAACCGCAGTGCGCGCCTGTGTGCGCATGCAAAAACGGCCGCGCGAGGCGGCCGTCGGTAGCGCATGGGGCGCCGTCACTCCATCAGAACACTTCCCACTCGTCGTCGCGCGGCGCGCTCTGGCGCTGGGACGGCACGGCGCGCAGGGCCGGGCGGCCCGCTGCGGAGCGTGATGCGGGACGCGATGCCTGACCCGCTGCGGGGCGCTTCGGCGCGGCGCTGGCCACCGCGGTGCGCGGCGCGGCCGGCTTTGCGTTCGCGCTTGCGCGCGCGCCAGGCGCCTGGGCGCCATCGAGCTTGAAGACGCTGACCACCTGGGCCAGCTGGCCCGATTGCTCCTGCAAGGATTCGGCCGCGGCGGCCGCCTCTTCCACCAGGGCCGCGTTTTGCTGCGTCACCTGATCCATCTGGCCGATGGCCTGGTTGATCTGGTCGATGCCCGAGCTTTGCTCCTGCGTCGCCAGGCTGATTTCCGCCATGATGTCCGTCACGCGCTGCACGCTCGAGACGATTTCGGCCATCGTACTGCCCGCCTCGGCCACCAGCTTGCTGCCCGTGTCGACGGCCACGACGGAGTCGCCGATCAGGGTCTTGATTTCCTTGGCGGCCGCCGCCGAGCGTTGCGCCAGATTGCGCACCTCGCTGGCCACGACCGCAAAGCCGCGTCCCTGCTCGCCCGCGCGCGCCGCTTCCACGGCCGCATTCAGGGCCAGGATATTCGTCTGGAAGGCGATGCCGTCGATGACGGAAATGATGTCGACGATCTTGCGCGACGAGTCGTTGATGGCGTCCATGGTTTCGACCACCTTGCCCACTACGGCGCCGCCCTTCACCGCCACGCCCGAGGCGGAGAGCGCCAGCTGATTCGCTTGCTGGGCGTTGTCGGCGTTTTGCCGCACGGTGGACGTCAGCTCTTCCATCGACGATGCCGTCTCTTCCAGCGAACTGGCCTGCTCTTCCGTGCGCGAAGACAGGTCCAGGTTGCCGCTGGCAATTTCCGACGAGGCCGTGGCGATCGTCTCCGTGCCGCTGCGCACCTGGCCGACGATGTTGACCAGGCTGGAATTCATGTCTTTCAGCGCCTGCAGCAGCTGGCCCGTTTCTTCCGTCGTGTGCACCTCGATGTGGCTGGTCAAGTCGCCCGAGGCCACCGTTTGCGCCACTTTCACGGCCGAATTGATCGGCTGCGTGATGGCCCGCGTGATGTAGGCGGCGCAGCCGATGCCCAGCGCGGAGGCCAGCAAACCGAGGATGACCATCAGGCTTTCCGAGCGGATCACGGCCGCGCTGCCTTCCTTGACGCTGGCATCGGCCACGCCGTTATTGAGCTTGATGATCTCGTTGAGCGTGGCTTCGGCCTTGCCGAACAGGCTGCGCGAATCCTGGTATTGCTTGTAGAACGCCACGAACAGCTCTTTCTGCCGCGGCTCGTCGCGGTTGTCGGCCAGCTGGCGCAGGATGGCGCGCACCTTGTCGTCATCGCCCTTCCAGGCGGCCCATTCCTCCAGGAAGCGCTTCCACAGCACGGCTTCCTCGGGGGTTTGCGGCAGCGGCTCGTACAACTTGCGGCCCGCCTCGATATTGCTCCAGGCCTTGGTGCGCAGCTGCAGCGCTTCCGCGAACTTGTCCTGTGCCTGGTAATTGTTTTCATAGATGGCGGCCGTCAGGGTGGCGGCGGCGACGGCCGTCTGGCCCTCGTTCATCATCATCAGGCCCTGGATCGACGGCAGGCGCACCACGCCGATCTCATTGACGGCGGTCCCCACGGTGGCGATGCCCGTGTAGCCGCTGATGCCCACTACCAGCAAGGCCACCATCATCACGGCAACGAGCGTCGCCAGCTTCCATTTGATCAGTAAATTTTTAAACATGGCTAGGTCCTTTATAAAGTCACGACGACTGCTGGCGAAGTTGGGGCTGGCATGTTCGAGTAAAACAGCTGACACTTGTATAAAGGTGGCGGGGATAGGGCGTACGCTTCGTTACAATTGGCGAGATTTGATAAGTCAAAGCATAGTGGAAAAAGGGCGCGCTGGCTGCTACATACTTGATACAAAACAAGATTTATTTCTTTACTGTGGCGCGTGTTGCACAGTGGTCAGAAAAAATGGCCTGGCGCCCCGCTTTGGTGCAAAAAATTCCAATACGCCACTATTGGCTACGCAGTTGGTAGTCGTATAAGATGAGCAACAAGCAAACAACAGGCAGACCATGGCTTATCCTATCGAACACAAACTGGTGATCGGGGTCGCTTCCAGCGCCCTGTTCGACCTGGCCGAATCGCACCAGGTCTACCTCGACAGCGGCCCCGAGGAATACCGCAAGTACCAGGAAGCGCATATCGACACGGTCCTGCCGCGCGGTGTGGCCTTCCCCTTCATCCGCCGCTTCCTGAACATCAACAAGCACTATCCGCGCCAGTCGCCCGTGGAAGTGGTGCTGTTTTCGCGCAACTCGCCGGAAACGGGCCTGCGCGTCATGCATTCGATCGCCCACTACGGCCTCGATATCTCGCGCGCCGCCTTCATGACAGGCAAGTCGCCCTATCCCTACCTGCCCGCCTTCAACGCCTCGCTCTTTCTCAGCGCGAATGAAGATGACGTGCGCAGCGCGCTGGCCTGCGACTATCCGGCCGGCCTGGTGCTGCCGTCGCGCACGGAAGACGACGAAAACGACGAGGAACTGCGCGTGGCCTTCGATTTCGACGGCGTGATCGCCGACGACGAAGCGGAAACCGTTTTCAAGCGCAACAATGACGTCGACGAATTCCACGCCCATGAAACCCTGAACGTGGGCACGCCGCACCGTCCCGGCCCGCTGGCCGACCTGTTCCAGAAGCTGGCCACCATGCAGCGCCTGGAAGAAAAGGCGCAGCGGCGCGACCCCGGCTACAAGAAGATCCTGCGCATCGCCATCATCACGGCGCGCAACGCCCCGTCGCACGAACGGGTCGTGACGACCCTGAAAAGCTGGGGCGTGGCGGCCGACGAGACGTTTTTCCTCGGCGGCATGGACAAGTCGCGCGTGCTGTCCGTGTTCAAGCCGCATATCTTCTTCGACGACCAGTTGAGCCACCTGAAATCGGCGGGCGGCACGATACCGATGGTGCACGTGCCGTTCGGCATTGCGAATGTCCGCGCAGGATAAAACCTGCTGCGCGTCGTGCTTTGCGGCCTGCGATGCTCACCGTACTAAAGTACGGTTGCGCTTCTTAGCCACAAATCACTGCCGCTCACGACGGTTTTCTCAAGCGCGGAGATATAAGTGATGGTCTATAATCTCGCCTGTCGGCGCCGTCACTGGCGGCGCTGCGCGCACCACAGCTGTCCCACTCAACTGCCTCTGCCACTAGTGTCATCGCCTGCATGTCCTTAGACTTAACAAAAGCCCTCCCCAAGCCCGGCAACCGCTACGCGCTGCCCGCCCTGTATGGTTCATCCGACGCCTATGCCCTGGCGCTGGCCGCTTTGGCCTTGAAAGCGCGGTGCCAGATGCTGGCCGTGGTGGTGGCGCAGGCCAGCGACGGCCAGCGCCTGCTCGATGAAATCCCGTGGTTTGGCGGCAAGGAGCTGCGCTGCCATCTGCTGCCGGACTGGGAAACCCTGCCCTACGACGCCTTTTCGCCGCACCAGGACCTGGTCTCCGAGCGCCTGGCCACGCTGCACGAAATCCAGACGCGCCAGTGCGACGTGCTGATCGTGCCGGCCACCACGGCGCTGGTGCGCCTGGCGCCGCCGTCCTTCCTGGCCGCTTACACTTTCTTCTTCAAGAAGGGCGAAAAACTCGACGAGGCACGCCTGAAGTCGCAGCTGACCCTGGCCGGCTACAGCCATGTGTCGCAGGTGATGTCGCCGGGCGAATACTCGGTGCGCGGCGGCCTGCTCGACCTGTTCCCGATGGGCTCGGCCCTGCCCTACCGGCTCGACCTGTTCGGCGACACCATCGAGACCATCCGCACGTTCGACGCCGACACCCAGCGCTCGCTGTATCCCGTGCACGAAGTGCGGCTGCTGCCGGGCCGCGAATTTCCCATGGACGAAGCGGCGCGCACCACCTTCCGCAACCGCTGGCGCGAGCAGTTCGAAGGCGACCCGTCGCGCTCGGTCGTCTACAAGGACATCAGCAGCGGCATCGCCTCGGCCGGCATCGAATATTATCTGCCCCTGTTCTTCGAGCAGACGGCCACCCTGTTCGACTACCTGCCGCCCGACGCCTCGCTGGCCCTGGTGGGCGAGATCGACGCCGCCATCGGCCGCTTCTGGACCGATACCCAGTCGCGCTACCGCTTTTTGAAAGCCGACCGCGAGCGGCCTATCCTGCCGCCCGAATCGCTGTTCCTGTCCGACGAGCAGTTCTTCGGCCTGGCCAAGCCCTATCCGCGCCTGGCGATTGCGAAATCGAACGATGCGCTGGCCTCCGAACTGTCGGCGCCGATTCCGAACATCGCCGTCAACCGCCGCGCCGACGACCCGCTGGCCAACCTGCGCAGCTACCTGCTGCAAGCGGGCCGCCGCGTGATGATCTGCGCCGAATCGAACGGCCGCCGCGAAACCCTGCAGCAGTATTTCACCGAATACGACCTGCACCTGACACCGGTGGAAGGCAGCGACGGCTTTTTGCAATCAAGCGCCAAACTGATGCTGGGCGTGGCGCCGCTGCATGCGGGTTTTGAACTGTTCACGCCGGAAGGCAACCTGGTTTTCATCACCGAGACGGAACTGTATGCCGGCTCCGGCCGCCGCGTCGGCACGAAGAAACAGGAAGGCGTGACGCAGGTCGAATCGATGGTGCGCGACCTGTCGGAGCTCAAGATCGGCGACCCCGTCGTGCACATCAACCACGGCATCGGGCGCTACATGGGCCTGACCAGCATGGACCTGGGCGAAGGCGAGACGGAATTTTTGCACCTCGAATACGCCAAGGACACGAAACTGTATGTGCCCGTGTCGCAGCTGCATGTGATCTCGCGCTATTCGGGCGCCTCGCCGGAAGACGCGCCGCTGCACTCGCTCGGTTCGGGCCAGTGGGAAAAGGCGAAGAAGCGCGCGGCCGAACAGGTGCGCGACACGGCCGCCGAGCTGCTTAACCTGTACGCGCGCCGTGCGCTGCGCCAGGGCCACTCGTTCGAATTCTCGTCGCACGACTACCAGCGCTTCGCCGACAGCTTCGGCTTCGACGAGACGCCGGACCAGGCCGAGGCCATCCACAACGTCATCAAGGACATGACGTCCGGTAAACCGATGGACCGCCTCGTGTGCGGCGACGTCGGCTTCGGCAAGACGGAAGTGGCGCTGCGCGCCGCCTTCATCGCCGTCATGGGCGGCAAGCAGGTGGCCATCCTGGCGCCCACCACCCTGCTGGCCGAGCAGCATGCGCAAACATTCGCCGACCGTTTCGCCGACTGGCCCGTGCGCATCGCGGAATTGTCGCGCTTCCGCAGCGGCAAGGAAATCACGCAGGCGTTCAAGGGCATGGCCGACGGCACCATCGACATTGTCATCGGCACGCACAAGCTGCTGTCGGACGACGTGAAATTCACGCGCCTGGGCCTCGTCATCATCGACGAGGAACACAGGTTCGGCGTGCGCCAGAAGGAAGCGCTGAAGGCGCTGCGCGCGGAAGTGGACGTGCTGACCCTGACGGCCACGCCGATCCCGCGCACCCTGGGCATGGCGCTGGAAGGCTTGCGCGACTTTTCCATCATCGCCACGGCGCCGCAAAAGCGCCTGGCCATCAAGACTTTTGTCCGCAGCGAGGGCGAAGCCATCATCCGCGAAGCGTGCTTGCGCGAGCTCAAACGGGGCGGCCAGATCTACTTCCTGCACAACGAGGTGGAAACCATCCAGAACCGCCTGGCCATGCTGACGGAACTGCTGCCCGAGGCGCGCATCGCCGTGGCGCACGGCCAGATGCACGAGCGCGACCTGGAAAAGGTCATGCGCGACTTCGTCGCCCAGCGCTTCAATATTTTGCTGTGCACGACGATCATCGAGACGGGCATCGACGTGCCGACGGCGAACACCATCATCATGCACCGCGCCGACAAGTTCGGCCTGGCGCAGCTGCACCAGTTGCGCGGCCGGGTCGGCCGCTCGCATCACCAGGCCTACGCCTACCTGCTGGTGCACGACATGCAGGGCCTGACGAAACTGGCGCAGCGCCGCCTGGACGCCATCCAGCAAATGGAAGAACTGGGCAGCGGCTTTTACCTGGCCATGCACGACCTGGAAATCCGCGGCGCCGGCGAGGTGCTGGGCGAGAGCCAGTCGGGCGAGATGACGGAAATCGGCTTCCAGCTGTATTCGGACATGCTCAACGAAGCCGTGCGCTCGCTGAAGGCCGGCAAAGAGCCGGACCTGGCCGCGCCGCTGGCCTCGACCACCGAGATCAACCTGCACGTGCCTGCCCTGCTGCCGGCGGACTTCTGCGGCGACGTGCACGAGCGCCTGTCGATCTACAAGCGTCTGGCCAACTGCGCCACGCAGGAGAAGATCGACGATATCCAGGAAGAGCTGATCGACCGCTTCGGCAAGCTGCCCGACGCCGTCAAGGCGCTGGTCGAGACGCACCGCCTGCGCATCGCGGCAAAAACCGTGGGCATCGTCAAGATCGACGTGCATGGCGAGGCGGCCACCCTGCAATTCATGGCCAAGCCGCCCATCGACCCGATGCGCATCATCGACTTGATCCAGAAGAACCGCCATATCAAGCTGCATGGCCAGGACAAGCTGAAAATCACGGCCGCCATGCCGGACCTGGCCGCGCGCGTGACGCAGATCAAGACCACCATCAAGCAATTGACGGTGTAGACCATTTCGATAATTTATGCAGGCCTGACCCATGACCAATACCAAGACCATCACCATGAACCTGATCCTGCAGGGCCTCGACGGCGATAGCGCGCGCCTCGAGCGCATCGCCGCGCTGGCCGCGCCCACGTCCGTCACGCGCCTGGGCCCGAACGCCGTGCGCTGCGAACAGATCGCCTATTCGCCGGCGCTGCGCCCCACCATCGAAGTGGCGGCCCAGGCGGCGCAGCTGGACGCCACCTACATGATGGGCCTGCGCGAACTCGCCGAATTCAAGCTCGTGGCGATGGACATGGATTCGACGCTGATCACCATCGAGTGCATCGATGAAATCGCCGACATGCAGGGTTTGAAGGCGCAAGTGGCGGCCATCACGGAAGCGGCCATGCGCGGCGAACTCGATTTCGCCGCCAGCCTGAAGCAGCGCGTGGCCCTGCTCGAAGGCCTCGATGCATCGGCCCTGCAGCGCGTCTACGACGAGCGCCTGAAACTGTCGCCGGGCGCCGAGAAGATGCTGGCGGCCGTGCAGGCGGCTGGCCTGAAGACCCTGCTGGTGTCGGGCGGCTTTACCTTCTTCACCGAGCGCCTGAAAGAGCGCCTGGGCCTCGACTACACGCACGCGAACGAACTGGAAATCGTCGACGGCAAGCTGACGGGTAAAGTGTTAGGGGGCATCGTCGACGCCGAGGAAAAGCAGCGCACGGTGGAACGCGTATGCGCGGAGATGGGGATTGCGCCATCGCAGGCCATCGTCATGGGCGACGGCGCCAACGACTTGAAAATGATGGGCATCGCCGGCCTGTCCGTGGCCTTCCGCGCCAAGCCCGTGGTGCGCTCGCAGGCCGACGTGGCGCTGAACTTTGTGGGACTCGATGGCTTGCTGAACGTCTTGAGCTAAGTCGGGGCCAAGTTCGCGGCGCCAGGCGGTGCGCGCACGGTTGCATAAGTTTGCTATATTGCAAACTTATGTTCACCCCGCCCGTCCACCGTGAAAGAACACCGCATGCCGCCACCGCTGCCAGAAGAAATACAACGCCACCTGGATGTGTTCGTCGCCGCCGCGCAAACGGCCTTCGGCGCCGACCTGGCCGCCGCC
The DNA here is from genome assembly GCF_051380725.1 of Janthinobacterium glycogeni. NCBI lineage: Bacteria > Pseudomonadati > Pseudomonadota > Betaproteobacteria > Burkholderiales > Oxalobacteraceae > Janthinobacterium > Janthinobacterium glycogeni. The sequence continues at coordinate 164,199 of NZ_JBNYXP010000010.1, forward strand.
GTGCTGTTTGGCTCGGCCGCCGATGGCCAGTTGCGCGCCACCTCCGACGTCAACCTGCTGTTGCTGCTCAAGCGCTTCACGCCGCAGGCGGCCGATGCGCTGCGCGGATCCTTGCGCCTGGCGCACGCCGCCATCGATTTGCAGGTGATGTTCCTGCTCGAGAGCGAATTGGCGCAGGCCGCCGACGCCTTCGCCGTCAAGTTCGCCGACATCATCGCGCGCCACCGGGTCCTGCTGGGCAACGATCCTTTCGCCAGCCTGTCCACCAGCCGCGACGCCGTGCTGCGCCGGCTGCGGCAAGTGCTGCTGAACCAGCAGGTGCGCATGCGCGAACGCTATATGCTCCTGAGCCTGAATGAAGAACAGCTGGCCGGCGCCATCGCCGATGCCGCCGGTCCCTTGCGCTCGGCCGCCGCCTCGCTGGCGCAGCTGGAGGATAAACCTGCGCAGTCCGGCAAGCAGGCGCTCGAAGCGTTTGTCGACCAGCTGGGCGAACCGGCCCTGCACGCTGCCCTGCAAGCCATGTCAAAGGCGCGCGAGACGGCGCGCCTGGCGCCGGGGCAGGCCCTGCCCGCGTTTACGGGCCTGATGGCGATTACCGAACGCTTGCGCGAACACGCGGAGCAGATGCGTTGAACGGTCTCAATCCCTTTGACTGGAGCGGACCGTGGTTCCTGCTGGCCTATCTGATCTTCGGCGCGCTCGTGTACTACGGCGTGCGCGAGCTGCTGATCCGCCAGGAATTGCGCAATCCGCACGCCCAGCTGACACTCGCCGACGATCCCTACCGCATCGCCTTCTTGCGCGGCGGCGCGCTCGAAGCCGTGAAAATCGCCGCCATCGTGCTGGTCGACCGCGGCTTGCTGCGCGCCGACGGCCCCCTGCTGGAAACGGCCAGCGCCGACAGCCTGCGCTTCGCCAGCCACGACATCGAACGCGACGTGCTGCGGCTATACCTGGGCCGCCAGGGCCATAGCAAGGAACTGGCCGTGCAGGCCGAGATGCTGCCATCGTGCCGCGCCTATCAGGAGACCTTGACGCAGCAGGAATTGCTGGTCGGCCCGCCGCTGCTGCGCCGGCGCGAACGCATCACCTGGGCCGCGCACTGGCTGCTGGTGACGGTGGCCGGCGTCAAGGCCGTCATCGCCATCAGCCGCCAGCACTACAACCTGCTGTTCCTGGCAGTCCTGCTGGCGATCTTCCTGCTCATGCTGCGCGGCCTGCGCACCCAGGCGACCAGCTGGAGCGCACAGCGGCTGCTGACCGACCTGCGCATGCTGTTTGGCCGCCTGAACATGCGCTCGGCGCGCCTGCAGGCGGGCAGCAGCAGCGCCGACATGGCACTGCTGGCGGCCATCTTCGGCATCGGCGCCCTGCCCTTGTCCGTGTACGCGTATGTCGCCGGGCTGTACCCGGCGCCCCGGCAAAGCTCGGGCGGCGACTCGTCGTCCGGCGGCACGGGCGACTCGGGCGGCTCGTCATCGGGCGACGGCGGCGGTGATGGCGGCGGCAGCGGCTGCGGCGGTTGCGGCGGTGGCGGCGGCTGTGGCAGTTAGCCAGGGAAACGCACGCGACCGCGTCGGCCTGGGCTGGCGCGGCGAACTGGCGGCCGGCATCCTGTCCAACCTGGCGCGGATCGACGTGCTGGAAGTGATCGCCGACGATTACTACCATGCCTCGCGCGCCGGCATCGCCGCCCTGCGCCGCCTGGCGCGCCAGGTGTCGGTGAGCCTGCACGGCGTCGGCATGGGACTGGCCTCGACGATTCCCGCCGACCCGCGCCGGCTGCATGCGATGGCGCGCCTGATGAAGGAGGTGCCGGCGGAATCGTGGTCCGAGCACCTGAGTTTCGTGCGTGCCGGCGGCGTGGAAATCGGCCACCTGGCGGCGCCGCCGCGCACACCGCACAGCGCCGCCGGCGCCATCGCCAATATCGCGCTGGCCACGCGCATCGTCGGCAGCGCGCCGCTGATGGAAAACATCGCCACCCTCGTCGCCCCGCCCGCCAGCACGCTGGACGAAGCCGAGTGGCTGGCGCAGATTATCCATGGCTCGCAAGTGCCGCTGCTGCTGGACCTGCACAATCTGTATGCGAATGCCGTCAATGGTGGCGAGGCGCCGGACGAACTGCTGCTGCGCCTGCCCCTGGACCGGGTGGGCGCCGTGCACCTGAGCGGCGGCCACTGGATAGCGGCGCCGGGCGGCGGCGAGCGCCTGCTGGACGACCATCTGCACGACGTGCCGCCCGCCGTCTTCGACCTGTTGACCGTGCTGGCGCGCCATACACCGCAACCGTTGACGGTGATCGTCGAACGCGACGGCAATTACCCGTCGTTCGACCACGTGCTGGGCCAGCTGGAGCTGGCGCGCGCGGCCATGCGCGCGGGGCGCAGCGCATGAGCTCTCCCGCACTGGAAACCTATCTGGCCAGGCTGTACACGGACGACGCCGTGCGTGAGGCCTTCCTGCTCGCGCCCCATGCACAGGCCTTGCTGCATGGCTTGTCGCCGCAGGAAGCCGAGGCGATGGCGGCGATGGACCGCATCGGCCTGCAGATGGCGGTGGCCAGCTATCGGGCCAAGCGGGCCGGGCGCGCCGAAACCGGCGCCCGGGCCACGCCGGCGCCACGCTGGTGGCGCCGGCTGCTGCAAGCCTGGCGCTGAGCGCCCGCTACAGCTGCCACAAGCGCAGCGGCAGCAAGCCCCACCAGGCCAGCACCAGCAGCAGTTGCAAGGCCGCCAGCAAGGCGACCCAATCCCATTTCGCCCACGAGCCTGCCTCAGCCGCCGTACCGCGGCTGCGCCAGCAGCGGGCCAGGCCGAATGCCGTGGCCAGCGGCAGCGCGCCCGTCGCCACTGTCAGCAGCACGCTGGCCACGGTGACGTCGCCCAGACGCAGGTAGGACTGGAAATAAAAGAACGGCAGCGGCAGGAGCAGCGCCAGCAGCGACAGCAAGGGCGCGAACAGATGGTCGCCCCGCCCCAGCCTGCGCAGCGCCGCGCGCCAGGCGCCCACCACCAGCACGTACAGCAAGCCGGCAGCCCCCAGGGCCAGGCTGCCCCACAGTACCAGCATGCGCAGCATCGACGCGCGCTCATAGCTGCGCAAACCGTCGCTGAGGACATGCTTGCCATCTTCCTGCATCAGCACATGCGACGCGGTGCTGCGGTCGCTGGCGCGGAACAGCAAGCCGCCCACCGGTTCAAGCTCCTTCGGCTCGCCCTGGAACGGGATCAGGAACAGCGAGTCGCCATCCCATTTGACGCGCGTAAAGCCGAAGACGGCATCGATCCAGGCCATGCTGGCCATGGAGCTGGGCGACGGCACATAGACGCCCTGCCAGTTTTCCACCGTGGGTGCGGGCGTGCCCTGCGGGGCTGGCGCGCGCAGGGGCAGTTCCAGGTCGCGCAACAGCAGGCGGTTGAAGCGCTCATAGTCGGCCCGCTCCGCATCCGTGTTGAAGGCCACGAAGAAGGCGCTGTCCTGCTCCGGATAGATGCACAGCATGGCGCGGAAACCCACGGCCGTGCCAGGGTGGCAGGCGCCCACCACATTGTGGCGGTCGCGCACGGCCAGCGCCAGGCCGTGACCCGTCGCCAGGCCCGCCTGCGCCGCATCCGTGCCGGCCGGCTCCGACAAGGCGCCCATCAGGGCCAGGTCGATGAACTGCGCGCCCCGCAGCTTGCCGTCGCCCATCAGGAACTGCGCCAGCTTGCCCATGTCGGCCGCCGTGGTGGTAAATTGCGCGGCCGGACGCAGATACTGGGGCACGGCCGGCTGCGCCACACCATGCTCGAAATAACCCATGGCCAGGCGCGGGTCTGTATGCGGGCCTACTGTTTGGCTGACAAAAGCAAACGTGCTGTCCGCCATGCCCAGCGGCTGCAGCAGCTGCGCATCGAGGTAGCGTTCATACGGCTGGCCCGTGACTTTCTCGATCACCATACCCAGCAAGCCATAACCCATGTTCGAGTACGCATAGCGGCTGCCGGGCCGCGTGCGCACGCGCAGCAGATTGCCGCCGCCGTCGAAAGCGGCGGCCAACGGCGTGTCCGGCGCCGGTTGCAGGCTGAACGCCTGCCAGAAGCGCACGTTGTCGAGGCCGGACGTATGCGCCAGCAGGTGGCGGATGCGCACGGGATCGCTGGCCAGCCACGGGTTTCTCAGCGCCAGTTCGGGTAGCACTTGCTGCAAGGGCGTGTCGAGCGTGAGCCGGTCTTCGCTGACCAGGCGCAAAACACCCAGCGCCAGCGCCACCTTGCCCACGGAACCGACCTGCATGCGCGTGTCCGCCTGCATGGGTACTTGCCTGGCGGCGTCGCGCAAGCCCGATGCGCCGACTTTGACTGTGCCATCGGGCAAGACCTCGCTCCAGACGGCGCCCGCCAGGCCCTCTTCCTTCAAGCCGGCGGCAAACTCCGCTTCCAGGGCAGGAGCGGCGGCATGGGCGACAGTGGCGCACAGCAGCAAGGCCGGCACGGCGCGCCGCAGCCAGGACCTGGCGCGCGTGGCCAGGGTGGGATATTGATTTCGTTTCAACAATGTATTCTGCCTTTTCCATGGACTGCGCTGCCTCGCCGCTTTGCTTGTTACAATTAAAAATTGCGCAACGGGGGGAGCTTTCATGTCACAAGATATTATTTTGGATACCCAACTCCAGCAGACCAAAAACCTGGCCTGGTGGTTATACCTGATACATGGCGCCAGCTTCGTGTTTTCGCTGGGCGCGTTTTCCTTCATTCCGCTCATCATCAATTATGTGAAGCGGGACGAGGCGGCCGGGACCTTCGTGTACAGCCATCACAGCTGGATGATCCGGTCCTTCTGGTGGTATGTGGCCTGGATCGTCGTCGGCGCCATCCTGTGGGTCACGCTGATCGGCATTCCGCTGGCCATCATCGTGTGGGGCGTGGCCTGGCTGTGGAAGGCTTACCGCCTGCTGCGCGGCTTCCTCGACCTGAACAACAACAAACCCGTGCCCATGTAGGCACTTGCGGGCAAGCCAGCATGCTTGCCCCATGCCGCTACAACGCCGCGAACGCCCGTTCGATATCGGCGATCAGATCCTGCGGATCTTCCAGCCCCACGTTAAGGCGCACCAGCTGACCCGGCAACTGCCAGCCCTTGCGCATGCCGGCGATGCGGTACGGCATCACCAGGCTGTTCGCGCCACCCCAGCTGTAGCCAATCTTGAACAACTGCAAGGCATCGACGAAACGGTCCGTCTGCGCCTCCGTGTAGCGGGCATCGAACAGCACGGAAAACAGGCCGCCCGCGCCCGTGAAATCGCGCTGCCAGATGGCGTGGCCCGGACAATCGGCGAAAGCGGGATGCAGCACGGTGGCGATCTCGCTTCTTCCCTTGAGCCAGGCGGCCACCGTGCGCGCGCCCGCATCGTGGGCGTCGAAGCGCAGCTTCATGGTCGGCAGGCCGCGCAGCACCAGGTAGGCGTCGTCCGCCCCCACGCCCATGCCCAGACGCATGTGCGCCTGCGCCAGGCGGTCGTGCAGCGCCCGCTCGCGCGTGATGAGCGCGCCCATCAGCACGTCGGAGCCGCCCGACTGGTATTTCGTCAGCGCCTGCATGATGATGTCCACGCCCAGGTCGAAGCCGCGCAGGGCCAGGCCCGCCGACCAGGTGTTGTCCAAAGCCACCAGCACGCCGCGCGCGTGGGCTGCCGCGCAGATGGCGGGCAAGTCCGGCACTTCCATCGTCACGGAGCCCGGTGCTTCCGTCCAAATGAGCTTGGTATTCTGCTGGATCAATGCCGCGATGCCAGCGCCGATGAGCGGATCGTAATAGCGCGCCGTGATGCCGAAATCCTGCGCCAGCCAGCGTCCCAGTTCGCGGTTCGGGTTGTAGATGTTTTCCGGCAATAACACGTCGTCGCCCGTCTTCAGCAGCGCAAAGTCCGCCATGGCGATGGCCGCCAGTCCCGACGGCGCCAGCAGGCAGTATTTTCCCCCTTCGATCTCGGCCAGCCGCGCTTCCAGGGTGAATGTGGTGGGCGTGCCGTGCAAGCCGTAGGTATAGGCGTTCTTTTCTTTCCAGTCGCCCGAGCGCATGGCCGCCACATCCTTGAACAGCACGGTCGAAGCGTGATGGATGGCGTTGGGAAACGCGGCAAAGCCTTGCGGCGCCTGGTAATCGCTGTGGATCAGCGCGGTTTGCGGGGATTTGGGTGTGGTCATGGCGTCGTCGGCAAATAAAAAAGGCGGGCCAGTCTGTGCTGGTCCGCCTTGATTGTAAGGGCTTTACGCCCTGTACGCCGTACGTATGACAGAGTGTTACACCTTGTCAAATATCATCTTCGCCGTGTCAAAACGTTCAGGCCAAGGCGCGCTGCCGCAGACAGTACCTTGCTGTACGGCAAGGCAGCGCAACGCCGGCATGGACGTTTATTACTCGGCGGCGCCCCACAGGTCGTGTGCATCTGCCGAGGTGATGGTCACATCGACGAACTGGCCAACAGCCAGCTTGCGGTGCGGCTCGAACGGCGGCTTCACGTACACGACGCCGTCGATTTCCGGCGCGTCGGCGGAAGAGCGGCCCACGCCGCCGGAGCGGGTGACTTCATCGATCAGCACGCGCACGGTCTTGCCGACCTTGGCCTGCAGGCGTTTCTTGGAAATTTCTTCCTGCAGCAGCATCACGCGGCCGCGGCGCTCTTCGCGCAGCTCTTCCGGCACGGGGTTGGCGATGGCGTTGGCCGTCGCGCCTTCCACCGGCGAATAGGCGAAGCAGCCGAGGCGGTCGATCTGCGCTTCCTTGAGGAAGTCGAGCAAGTACTCGAATTCCGCTTCCGTTTCGCCCGGGAAACCGGCGATGAAGGTCGAGCGGATGGTGAGATCCGGGTTGATGGCGCGCCAGGCCTGGATGCGGTCCAGGTTTTTCTCGCCGCTGGCCGGGCGCTTCATGCGCTTCAATACGTCAGGGTGCGCGTGCTGCATCGGAATGTCGAGGTAAGGCAGGATGTGGCCGCCGCTCATCATCGGGATGATCTGGTCCACGTGCGGGTACGGATACACGTAATGCAAGCGCACCCAGGCGCCGTAGGACTTGGCCAGCTCGCCCAGCGCTTCCGTCAGCTGCGTCATGTGCGTCTTGACGGGACGGCCATTCCAGAAGCCGGAGCGGAATTTCACGTCCACGCCATACGCCGAGGTGTCTTGCGAAATGACCAGCAACTCCTTGACGCCGGCCTTGAACAGGTTTTCCGCTTCGATCATCAGTTCGCCGATCGGGCGCGAGACGAGGTCGCCGCGCATGGACGGGATGATGCAGAAGCTGCAGCGGTGGTTGCAGCCTTCGGAGATTTTCAGGTAGGCGTAATGCTTCGGCGTCAGCTTGACGCCTTGCGGCGGGACCAAATCGAGGAAGGGCGCATGCGGTTTCGGCAAGTGGAAATGGACGGAATCCATCACTTCGGCCAGCGCGTGCGGGCCTGTGACGGACAGCACTTTCGGGTGCACTTTCATGATGATGTCGTCGCCGGCAGCATCTTTCTTGGCGCCCAGGCAGCCGGTCACGATCACTTTACCGTTTTCAGCCAGCGCTTCGCCGATGGCGTCGAGCGACTCTTGCACGGCAGCATCGATAAAACCACAGGTATTGACGATCACCAGATCGGCGCCAGCATAGGATTTCGCCGTTTCGTAACCTTCGGCGCGCAGTTGGGTCAGGATTTGTTCGGAGTCGACCAGCGCTTTCGGGCAGCCGAGCGAGACAAAGCCCACTTTCGGCGCCGCACCTGGCATGGCCTGCATGGCCTCGGGCTGGGCGGAAGGAACGGGAATACGGTGAATTTCAGACATAGTTGGCAGCTAGTAAAATGGTGAGGCGAATCGGCTATTGTACCCCGAGCCGCCCCTTGCTGTCAGCGCGGCTTCCTTTTGCCAGCGCATCTGCAACGCATCAACCGCAACTTTGTTCCGGCGACTGCCGTAATGGCCGTGCGCGAATAAGATCCCGCCCCGCACCGCCGGTATCAAGAAATTAAAAATAATGCCACAAAGAAACTAATGACTGGCATATAATTGTTTTTTAAAAAACTAAGAACGCCTAACAAAACCGCTGAATGTATCTCCAGCAGATGAGTATGCAGGCAAGCGAGAGGAATGCCTGATGGATATCGGCACGGCGCTCGTAGCGGATGCGTAATCGGCGGAA
>NZ_JBNYXP010000011.1:0-150648 GCF_051380725.1 Janthinobacterium glycogeni
GATGACCATAGCAAGTTGGTCCCACCCCTTCCCATCCCGAACAGGACCGTGAAACAACTTTGCGCCGATGATAGTGCTGCAACCAGTGTGAAAGTAGGTTATCGTCAGGCTTGTTATACGCAGTAAAGAAAAAACCCGTCAAGCAATTGGCGGGTTTTTTTTCGTCTGGCGATTCAGAGGGGCGGTGGTGCTGTGGGGGCCTGTGGTGCTGTCGGCTTACGCGCGCAGCGCTAAGCCGACCTAAGCCGACCTAAGCCGACCTAAGCCGACCTAAGCCGACCTACGCCGACCTACGCCGACCTACGCCGACCTACGCCGAGCTGCACCGAGCTGCACCGGCCTGCACCGATCCGCCGACCGACGGTCAGTGCGAGGAGGCTGACCCCGGCGGTTCATCCGCTGCCAATGCAACAGACGAAAAAAAAGGCAGCGCTGCGCGCTGCCTTTCTGTCTCTGCTTTCCTTTTACGGACCGGTAACCACCGGTACCGTGCCGCTCCTGGCCACCCACTCGATCAGCGCATCGACTGCCGCGCGGCCGTTGCCATTGCCCACCAGGTCGCTATTGATCATGGCGACCACTACGCACTGTTGATTATTCGCATCGGGCACGTAGCCGGCGATGGCCACCACATTCTTCAAGGTTCCCGTCTTGATGCGCGCGCGCGCGGCAGCAGGGCTGTTCAACAGGCGTTTGCGCATGGTGCCGTCCAGCGCCACGATGGGCAGGCTGGACTGGAACTCGGGCGCCCACGGGCTTTGCTGCATCGCTTGCAGCACGCCGGCCATTTGCGCGGGTGCAATGCGTCCCGTGCGCGACAGGCCGGAACCGTTGTCGACCAGCATGCCCTGGGTGTCGATATGGTGCCGCTGGAACCATTCCTGGATGACTAGCCGCGCGCGCGTCGCCGTATCTTCCGGCGCCGCCATGGCGACGGGGCGGCTGCCCAGCCAGCCATCGCTTTGCAGGCTGCCCAGACTGAGGAACAAGGTGCGGGCCAGGGTGTTGTCGGACGTCTTGTTGATATCGCGCAAGACTTCCGGCAAGGCGCGCGCCACGTGGTCGGCCAGCATGCGCGTGCCGACCGGTTCGGCCGTCGGAGGCAGCCCCGTCAACGGCGCTTCGCGCACCGTGCCTGTGATCGTGCCGCCCAGGCGTTTCCAGGTCGCACGGAACAGGCGGTCCGCATAATCGTTGCGGTCGAGCACATTGATGCTGGTGGCCTTGCTGCAGTTTTGCGGGAAGGTGCCGTGCAGGATCACCTGCAGCTTGCCGCTCGCATCGCGCCGGTATTCGGGCGGGCGCCAGCCGTCTTCCCAGCGGGCGCAGCTGCCCTTGACGAGCTTCATGTCGCTCGTGATGCTGACATTCTCCAGTTCCGGCTGCATTTGCAGATTCAATTGCCGCTCCGTCGAACTCACATTGATGTCGATCAGATTGGTGTTCAGCAATAAGGCATCGGGAATGACGTTGTAGCGGAACTCGGCCGACTCGTCGAACGGCAGGGTGCCGATGTCGGGCCGGGCCGGCTGGAACAGCTGGCGGTCGAGGATCAGATCGCCCTTGATTTTATGGATGCCCTGCGTGCGCAGGGTCTGCAGCATGTGCGCGAGCACGTCCGCATTGAAATCCGTGTCGGCGCCGCCGCGCAGGATCAAATCACCCTTCAGCACGCCATTGATGACGTCGGCGCTGGTGCGCAGTTCCGTGCGGCCGCGGAAGATGGGACCGAGCTGCTCCAGGCCCACGGCCGTCGTCACCAGCTTCATGGTAGAGGCTGGCTGCATGCTGCGCTCGGCGCCATGCGACAGCAAGGTAGAGTTGCCGCGCAAGACGATGGCGCCCATGGCGTCTTCGGGGATATTCGCGCTGCGCAGCAGCAGGCTGACGGATTCGGGCAATTGCGCGTGGGCCGTCGACAGGCCAAGACCAGCCAACAGCGCCGCCATCAGAACAGGACGTAACATGGTGCTCCTTAGTGGAAAAAGACGTAGGCAACGAAGACGGCGGTGACGACGCCGGCAAGATCGGCGATCAGGCCGGCCGTGATGGCATAGCGTGTCTTGCGGATGCCGACGGAACCGAAATACAGGGCCACAATATAGAAGGTGGTGTCGGCAGAGCCCTGGAACACGCAGGCCAGGCGGCCGACGAAGGAGTCGACGCCGTAGGTGTTCATGGCGTCGATCATCATGGCTTTCGAGCCGGAGCCGCTGAGCGGCTTCATCATGGCCGTCGGCAGGGCGGGCACGAAGTCCGTATTGATGCCCAGGTTGGCAAAGAACCAGTTCATGCCGCTCATCAGGAAATTGAACACGCCCGCGTTGCGGATCACGCTGATGGCCACCAGCATGCCGACCAGGTAGGGAATCACGGTGATCGAGGTCTGGATGCCGCCCTTCGCGCCCTCGATGAAGGCGTCATACACGTTCACCTTCTTGCGCAGGGCGCCGATGATGAAGATGGCAATCACGCTGATCAACACCAGGTTGCTCACCACTTTCGAGACCAGCTCGATTTCCTGCTTCGTCAGGTATTGCGTGAAGTACCAGATCATGGCGACGATGGCGCTCGTCATGCCGCCCATCCAGCCCAGCACGACCCGGTTGAGCAAGTTGATGCGCTGCTTGATGGATACCGTGATGATGCCGACTACGGTGGCGACATAGGTGGCGATCATGCAGGGAATAAAGATGTCGGACGGGTCGGCCGCACCGAGAATCGAGCGCTGCGCCATGATGGCCAGCGGAATCAGGGTCAGGCCCGAGGTGTGCAGCACCAAAAACATGATTTGCGCATTCGTCGCCTCTTCCTTGTTCGGATTCAAGGTTTGCAGGCTTTCCATGGCTTTTAAACCGAAGGGCGTGGCCGCATTGTCCAGACCCAGCAGGTTGGCCGAGAAATTCATCACCATGTGGCCCGTGGCCGGGTGGTCTTTCGGAATTTCCGGGAAGATGCGCGAAAAGAAGGGGGCGATCACTTTCGCCAGCCAGCCGACGATGCCCGCTTTTTCGCCGATGTTCATGATCCCCAGCCACAGGGTCATCACGCCCGCCAGCGGCAGGGCGATATCCATCACGCCCATGCGCGCCGTTTCGAACGTGCCATCGATGATGCGCTTGAAGATATCGGTATCGCCGAGAAACAGCCACTGCAGCACTGCGGCCAGGAAGCCAACGAGGAAAAAGCCGGACCAGATGTAATTAAGTGCCATATGCGATCAGTTCTGTGTGTCGGGAGTGAAAAATGTCTGCAAACAAAGTATAGGGGCAGTCCGATACGAGTTGATGAAAGAATGCAGCAATCGCATGCCAAAAAGTTATAAGCTGGCAGCCTGTTTTCATTGGCGCCCCGTCGCTCGCCCGCGTAGTGTGGCGGATGCCTGTCGCTTATCGCTGTTCGTTTCCCTTGTCTGTACTGGATCACTGATGATGTTTTTACGCAAAACCGCCTGCGCCGCCGGCCTGGCCCTGTTGACGCTTTTCACTGCGCCCGCGCATGCCGCCGCCGATGCCCGCGCGAACAAGACCCTGCACCTGTTTTTGAGCACCAGCGAGACGGGCCTGGACCCGGCCGTGGCCTCGGACTTGGCCAGTTTAAATTTGATGGAAAACATCTTTGACCCGCTGCTGCGCTACGACTACCTGGCGCGCCCCGTGCAGCTGCAGGGCAATACGGCGCGCGCCATGCCGATGGTGGAAGATGGCGGGCGCACGTACACCTTTCACTTGCAGCCCGGCATCTTCTTCACACCCGATCCCGCTTTTAAAGGCAAGCCGCGCGAAGTGACGGCGCAGGATTATGTGTATAGCCTGACGCGGTTGTATGACCCCAGCCTGAAGTCGCCGTGGCTGTTCTTGCTGGAAGACAAGCTGGTGGGCGATGCGGCCCTGAAAACTAAATTCAGCTACGACACGCCGATCGCCGGCTTGCAGGCGCTGGACAAATACACCTTGCGCATCCGCCTGAACGGTGTCGATCCGAACTTCCTGTTTTACCTGGCCATGCCGGCGACAGCCGTGGTGGCGCGCGAAGTGGCCGAAGCGTATCCGGCGGCAGGGCAGATCGGCAACCACCCCGTGGGCACGGGGCCGTTCCTGGTGAAGGAGTGGAAACGCAGCGACAAGATCGTGCTGCAAGCCAACCCGACGTTCCGTGCCACCATGTTCCATACGGAGGCCAAGGCGCTGGCCGCCTTGCCGGAAGATGCGCGCGCCATTGCGACCGCGCTGGAAGGCAAGCGCTTACCGCTGGTCGAGCGCATCGAGGTGCGCATCGTCGAGGAATATCAATCGCGCATGCTGGGCTTTCTGAAAGGCGAATTCGATTACCTGGAGCAAGTGCCGGAATCGATGACGGACATGGTGCTGCAAAACGGCGCGCTGAAGCCGGCGCTGGCCGCCAAGGGCTTGCAGCTGACGCGCTTTCCCGTGCTGCAGACGTATTACATGTGGATGAACATGGACGACCCCGTGCTGGGCGGCTATACGAAAGACAAGCTGGCCCTGCGGCGCGCCATCGCCCTCAGCTACAACAGCCGCGAAGACATCGCGCTATTGAAGAAGGGGCTGGCCTTGCCCGCGCAGTCGCCGCTGCCGCCCAATGTGCTCGGTTACGACAAGAATTACCGCAGCCCCGTCGGCTACGATCCCGTGCTGGCGCGCGCGCTGCTGGACCGCTTCGGTTACAAGGCGGGCGCCGACGGTTTCCGCACGCAGCCGGATGGCACGCCCTTGCTGCTCACCATGCACACGGAGCCGAGCACGGTGGGCCGGCTGCGCGATGAATTGTGGCGCCGCAACCTGAACGCTATCGGCCTGCACGTGGAATTTAAAAGCGACAAGAAGACGGAAATCATCAAGGCCTCGCGTTTGGGCAAGGTGCAGATGTTCGAGAGCAACTGGATCGCCGACTTCCCCGATGGCGATAACTTTATGCAATTGTTGTATGGCGGCAACGTTGGCCGCGCCAACTATGCCCGCTTCAACTTGCCCGATTACAATAAACGCTATGAGGAGGCGCGCCTGCTATCCGATACGCCGCGCCGACGCAGTCTGTACTTCGACCTGTTTCAGCTGATCCACGCTTACACGCCGTGGGTGCTGCTGACGCATCCCATCTCTGCCGATTTGCAACAGCCGTGGCTAAAAAACTACAGGCGCCACCCCGTGGAATTCACGTCCTGGCGCTACCTGGACGTGGATAAAGCCAGGGGTAGCCCCGCAGGCAAGTGACCTTGTCGCTGAAAAGGGCATTCATTCCAAAAAGTTATGGTTAGGAAAGCATTTTTCATTGGCTGGCCGCAGATGCATCGCGCTACTCTGAAAATGAAAACAAATAAAGTCATGCGCAAATGTCATAAAAAAATGTACCGCGAGACAGACAGCTGCGACGTGAAAAAACAGCCTGACTTGAGAACTCAAGTTTCGATTGCCCAACAAGGAGAAGACCTGTGAAATTGAAGAAGCTAGCGCAGTTGGTGGCATTGATGGGGGTGGTGGGGCCGGTGATGGCACAGGAAGCGGCAGCGCCAGCGATGCAACGGGTCGAAGTGACGGGCAGCAGCATCAAGCGTGTCGCCAAGGAAGGCGCGCTGCCGGTGCAAGTCATCTCGTTTGACCAGATCGAAAAGCAGGGCATCACGACGACCGAGCAACTGGTGCGCACCCTGTCGGCGAACGGCACGGGCGCCGATAACATGACGTCGGGCAATAACGTGTTTGGCGCCGATGCCGACCGGGTCAGCGGCGGCGCCTCGTTCGCCTCGCTGCGCGGCCTGGGACCGTCGAGCACCCTGGTGCTGTTGAACGGCCGCCGCATCGCCACGCACGGTGCCAGTGGCAAGTCGGTCGACCTGAATTCGATCCCGCTCGGCGCGATTTCGCGCGTGGAAATCCTCAAGGATGGCGCCTCGGCCATCTATGGCACGGATGCCATCGGCGGCGTGATCAATTTCATTCTGAAAACCAATTACAGCGGCGTGGAAGCGTCCGTTTCCACCAACGATACCCAGGCAGGCGGCGGCGCCACGCGCCGCGCCTCCTTGCTGGCAGGCACGGGCTCGCTGGACTCGGACCGCTACAACATCATGGCCAGCCTGACGGTTGATAAGGCGCAACAGCTCAATGGCCGTGACCGCTCCTTCGTCAACGGCTTCCAGCCGGAACGCGGCCTGTCGCCCGATACCACGGGCACGCCGTTCGCCAACCAGATGGCAGGGACCGGCACGGCACTGCAAATCCCCAATCCTGATCCGAAAAAACCAGGGACGTTTATTGGCGGTTACACCTTGCCTGGCGACCCGACGGTGTATCTGCAAGCCAATCCGCTGAGCTTCCAGGGCAAGTGCGACACCATCGCCGGCATGTCGCAGTACCAGACGGAATTGTGGAAAGACGTGACCTCGCCGCTGCGCACCAGGTATTCGTGCGCCTACGACTATGGCGCCGACTATGTGCTGCAATTCCCCGTTGAACGGGCCAATCTGCTGTCGCGCGGCACCTTCCAGCTGGCGCCCGACCACCGCATGTTTGTCGAAGTGCTCGGTTCGCGCACCAAGGCCACGGCCATCCTGACGCCGATGCAGGTGCAGGCGACCGTCGCCAACAAGAATTTGTATCCGGTGGGCGGCGCGTATTACCAGGACCTGTCGGCCTACATCCCTACGTTCGACAAGAGCAAGCCGATTTCCTACAAATGGCGCGCGAATGACGTAGGCAACCGCACGCAGGAAAACACCACCGACAATGCCCGCGTGCTGGTGGGCTTCGAAGGCAACTTCGGCAAGTGGGATTACAAGGCGGGCATTTCGCGCGCCGAAAGCAGCACCAAGACCAAGCTGACGGATGGCTATTCCTATACGGATAAGCTGTACGCGGCGCTGGCCAGCGGCATCATCAATCCGTGGGTGGGCGCCGGCCAGAGCCAGACGGATGCGGCCAAGCAATTGATCGAGTCGACCAAGTTCCGTGGCGACTTTCAGCACGGCAAGACAACCCTGACGCAGATCGATGGTTCCGTTTCGGGCGAACTGTTCCAGCTGCCGGCCGGTGCGCTGGCCATGGCAGCCGGTTTTGACTTGCGCCGCGAAGGCTACAGCTTCGGGCAAGACGTCGATGCCATGCAGATCCTGCTGGCGCCGGGCAATGCCGCATTGAAAGATGCCAGCCGTACCGTCAAGGCCGTGTATGCGGAATTGCTGGTGCCGGTCACGAAGGACCTGGAAATGCAGCTGGCCATCCGCCGCGACGATTACAGCCTGGTGGGTGCGACGACGAATCCGAAAGTGGCCTTCCGCTACCAGCCGACGGACTTCCTGCTGTTCCGCGGTTCGGCCAGCAAGGGTTTCCTCGCGCCAAGCTTCCAGCAACTGTATTCCGGTTCGCTGAGCCAGGAATTGCCGAACGGCGTGATCGACCAGGAAGGTTGCGCCAAGCATCCTGGCGTGCCCGAATACTGCGCCATCGACCGCCTTGACTACAAGACGGGCGGCAATACCAACCTGAAACCGGAAACGTCGAAGCAGGGCAGCGTCGGTTTTGTCATCGAACCGGTGAAGGGCTATTCCGCTTCGTTCGACTACTGGGCCATCAACACCAAGGACCGCATCCTGAACCGCACGCCGCAAATCGTGTTGACCAATTACCAGGCGCTGAACCAGTACATCCACCGCAATCCGGACGGCACCATCGAGTACGTGCAGGCGGGCTGGATCAATGCGGCAGGTAGCCGCGTGCGCGGCCTGGACGTGGGCTTGCGCGGCGAAGGCAAGATCCGGGACGCGAAATGGACGGCCACCCTGGACGGCACGTATATGGACAGCTTCAAGTTTGCGGAATATCAAGGCCAGGAATACCAGGAGCTGGTCGGCAAGTTTTATACGCGCGATCTGTACCTGCGCTGGAAACACAATGCCAGCTTCGGCGTGTCGCGCGGCGACTGGAGCGGCTTGTTGATCCAGAGCTACTCGTCGGGCTACAAGGACCAGTTGCCGAACGGCGGCAAGGGCGCGCCGCCACCGGGCTTCAAATCGGACGTGTCCAGCTACACGACGTATAACTTGTCGGGCACGTACACGGGCTTCAAAAATACCACCATCACCGTGGGTATCCAGAACTTGTTCGACCGCGATCCGCCGTTTACCGCGCACAACGTGGATGAAGTGGTGGGCGCCGGCTGGGATCCGCGCGTGGCCGACCCGCGCGGCCGTTCGCTGTCGTTCCAGCTGAAGTACAAGTTCATGTAAGGCAGCCATGCCGGCGGCGATCCCGTCGGCATGCTAACCTCGTGCGGCGGCGCCTGGCGTCGCCGTTTTTATTCCAGGAAAGGGCCGCATGTCCAGTCAGACCAATCTCAGCCGGCGCCGCTTCGGCGGCTTGCTGGCTGCCACCCTGGGGGCGGCAGGCACACCGGCATGGGCGGCGGCCACGCAAGGGAAGGGCAAACGCATGCAACAGCAACACGCATTGATCAAGCCGGCGCGCCTGCAGCCGGGCGACTTGGTGGCCATCATCGCACCGGGCGGTTTTACGGATGAAGACGCCATCGCCAAGGCCCAGCGCAATATCGAATCGCTGGGATTGCGCGCCAGCCTGGGCGCCAATATCCGCGCCGTGCACGGCAACTATGCGGGCACGGTGCAGCAGCGCCTCGACGACCTGCACGGGGCCTTCGCCGACCCCGAGGTCAAGGCGGTGTGGGCCATCCGCGGCGGTTCCGGCTGCATCTCGCTGCTGGCGCTGCTTGACTATGCCTTGATCCGGCGCAACCCGAAAGTGCTGATCGGCTATTCCGACATCACGGCCCTGCACCTGGCCATCGCCCGCCAGACGGGCCTGGTGACGTTCCACGGCCCCGTGGCTTCATCGATGTTTTCCGACTACACGGTGACGCAGCTGCGCAATGTGCTGATGACGCCGCAGGATAACTACACGATCCCGATGGCGCTGGACAACCACCGCCGCGCGCAGACGCAGCCGAATTTCGCCATCCGCACCGTGCATGGCGGCCAGGCCACGGGACGTTTGACGGGCGGCAACCTGTGCATGGTCAGCGCGCTGGCCGGCACGCCATATGCGGCCGATTTCCGCGAGCACATTCTGTTCCTTGAAGAAATCAATGAAGTGCCCTACCGCATCGACAGGATGTTGTGCCAGCTCGACCTGTCCATCGGTTTCAAGCACGCGGCGGCGCTGATGCTGGGCATCTTCGAGCATTGCGAAGCGGCCGAGGGAGATACGGCGCTGAGCCTCGATGCCACCCTCGACCAGCATTTGTTGCCCTTGAGCATGCCGGCCGTCAGCGGTTATTCGTTTGGCCACATCCGCCACCAGTTCACGATACCGATGGGCATCCTCGCCACGCTCGATGCGGACCGGCAAACCTTGACCTTGCTGGAGCCGGCCGTCTGCTAGCGTACGGTGCAGCGGGGCGATTGTCAGTATGCTAGTGTGATAAGGCGTGGCACGAGGCCGCGCCGCCTTCCTCACCGCACCCGACATGATCAACCGCCACGCCAGTACCTATATCCTCAGCCATCCGCTGGCCTTCGCGCTGCAGGTGCTCAAGGGTTTTCGCGCCAACCAGGGCTTGCTGCTGGCGGGCGCCGTCGCGTATTACTCGCTGCTGTCCATCGTGCCCTTGCTGATGCTGGTGGTGGTGGCCCTGTCGCACGTGATCGCGCAGGATGAATTGCTGCAAACAATTGGCCATTACCTGGAATGGCTGGTGCCGGGACAATCGAAGGCTATCGTGGGCGAGATCGCGCATTTCCTCGACAACCGCGGCGTGATCGGCTGGCTGCTGCTGTTGACCATGCTGTTCTTCAGTTCGCTGGCGTTTACCGTGCTGGAAAACGCCATGAGCGTGATTTTTATCCACCGCGTTGCCATCCGCCGCCGCCATTTCCTCATTTCCGCCGTGCTGCCGTACTGCTACATCCTGTGCCTGGGCATCGGTATTTTGCTGATCACGCTGGTGGCGGGCGGCCTGCAGGTGATGGGCGAGGAAAGCGTGCGCTTTTTGCGCCACGACTGGGGTCTGGAAGGCGTCTCCGGCGTGCTGCTGTATCTGCTGGGGCTGGGGGGCGAAATTCTCGTGCTGAGCTCGATCTACCTGGTCATGCCGGTCGGACGGCTGTCGATCACGCATGCGCTGATCGGCGGCGTGACGGCGGCCTTGCTGTGGGAAATCGCCCGCCATGTGCTGGTCTGGTATTTTTCCACCTTGTCGCAGGTCAATGTCGTGTATGGCTCGATGACGACGGCCATCGTCGTCATGTTCAGCCTGGAAATCGGCGCCACCCTGTTGCTGCTGGGCGCGCAAGTGATTTCCGAATATGAAAGAGTGGCCCGTGGCGGCGAAGAAGACAAGCCGCTGGCGCTAAGGACTTGATTTAAAAAGATTATTGCACCGCACAAAAAGCTGTGCTATACTCCGTTCAGTGATTGAGATTTGGCAGCAAATTATCTCACCATCCAGTTTCAGCGCGGCGACCGACAGGTGTAATGTCGATGGCGTGACAGTGTGAAGAAATGGATTTTGTAATTCCGGATACGATGGTCGATTTACACTTGGAGTCACCATGCAGATAGCATGGGAGTCCGAAAATCAGGAGGCACTTTGCAGATAGCACTGGCGTCCATGACACGATTAAAGCATTGGTAATACATTGGAACGAAGCCCGCGCTAGCGGGCTTTTTTTTCGTCTGTGGCTGGCGCGTTGAGCAACCTACTGCGCAGCCCGCTCTCGACTCGGCGTTACTCGCCGTACTTCAGTACGGCTGCGTTACTCCAGCCGATATCGAGCTTGCTCGCTACGGTTGCTCAAGGCGCCGAGACTTTTACCGCTTCACGCGCCTTCTTTCCTTGCTTATAAAGCTCTAGCGATGAGTATCTTCTGAATATCGCTGGTCCCCTCATAAATCTGGCACACGCGCACGTCGCGGTAGATGCGTTCGACGGGGAAGTCGGACACATAGCCATAGCCGCCGTGCACCTGGATGGCGTCCGAGCACACTTTTTCCGCCATTTCCGATGCGAACAGCTTGGCCATGGCCGCTTCTTTCAGGCAGGGCAAGCCCGCATCCTTCATGGCCGCCGCGTGGCGTATCAGTTGCCGCGCCGCTTCGATCTGGGTCGCCATGTCGGCCAGGCGGAATTGCACGGCCTGGTGTTCATAGATGGGCTTGCCGAAACTCTCGCGCTCGCGCGCATAACTTAACGCCGCTTCATACGCGGCGCGCGCCATGCCCACGGCTTGCGAGGCGATGCCGATGCGTCCGCCTTCCAGGCCGGACAGGGCGATCTTGTAGCCTTGTCCCTCTTCGCCGATCAGATTTTCCGCCGGGATGCGGCAATTCTCGAACAGGATTTGCGCCGTGTCCGATGAATGCTGGCCCATCTTCTGTTCCAGTCCCGCCACGATGTAGCCAGGCGTGTTCGTCGGCACCCAGAAGGCGCTGATGCCGCGCTTGCCGGCCGCCTTGTCGGTCACGGCCATGACGATGGCGACGTCCGCATACTTGCCGCTGGTAATGAACTGCTTGGTTCCGTTGATGACGTAGTCATTGCCGTCGCGCGTGGCCGTCGTGCGCAGGGCCGAGGCGTCGCTGCCCGTGTGCGGTTCCGTCAGGCAAAACGCACCCAGCATGGTCCCTTGCGCCAGCGGACGCAGCCATTGTTCCTTCTGTGCATCGTTGGCGTACATCATGGCGATGCTGCACACGGGGCAATTGTTGACGGAAATGATGGTCGACGTGCCGCCATCGCCGGCGGCGATTTCTTCCAGCACCAGGGCCAGGGACACATAGTCGAGACCGGCTCCACCGAGCGCTTCCGGCACGGCCACGCCAAAGGCGCCCAGGGCGGCCAGCTCCCGCAATTCTTCTTTCGGGAAATGATGTTCCTTGTCCCAGCGGGCCGCGTTGGGCGCCAGGCGCTCGCGCGAAAAACTGCGCAGCGCTTCCTGGATCATGGTCTGTTCTTCGTTGAGTATCATGGGACGTCGTCTCGTTTGTTTTTATGGTGTGTGGGGGAATTACCAGGCGATGGGCTTGCCGTCGTAGTTGCGGAACACGGCTTTGTCCGTGGCGGGCAGGCTGGCCAGGGTGGCGCGGATGCCGGCGGCGCTTTCCTCAGGCGAAATATCGGCGCCGGCGCCGCCCATGTCCGTGCGGACCCAGCCCGGGTGGAAAGCCACGCAGCTGACGCCTTGCGGGCCATGCACGAGGGCCGTGTCGATCAGCACGGAATTCAGGGCCGCCTTGCTGGCGCGGTACAGCGAACCGCTGGGGTTGCCCCGTTCGCTCAGGGAACCCATGTGCGAGGACAGCACGGCCAGCTTGCCTTTTGCATTCGCCACCAGCGGCGCCAGGATCGGCAGCAGCCGCATGGCCGCCAGCACGTTGGTGTGCATGACGAGGTCGAAATCGGCTTGCGCGGGGAAACCGTCGTGGCGGGGGCCGTACACGCCCGCGTTGAGGATGGCCACGTCGAGTTTTTCATCGTCGAGCTTCCAGCCCAGGCCGGCGCAGCCTTCCACGTCCGTCACGTCCAGCTGGTGCGCTTCCGCGCCCAGTTGCTTGAGAGCGTCGCAAGCGTCGGGTGTGCGGGCCGTGGCGATGACACGCCAGCCATCGTGGCGGTACTGACGGACGAGCTCGTGGCCGATGCCGCGCGAGGCGCCGATGATCAATGCGGTAGGCATATGTGTTCTCCCTGAAAATAAAATGAAAGGGCGCGCACCGTGAACCGCGGTGCGCGCCCGTGCTCAGGAAGAGCTTATACCAGTTCGATCGCCATCGCCGTCGCTTCGCCGCCGCCGATGCACAGGGCCGCTACGCCGCGCTTGCCGCCGGTTTTCTTCAGGGCGCCCAGCAGGGTGACGATGATGCGCGCGCCCGAGGCGCCGATCGGGTGGCCCAGCGCGCACGCGCCGCCATGGATGTTGATCTTGCTATGCGGAATGTCGAGGTCGTGCATGGCGGCCATGGGCACGGCCGCGAACGCTTCATTGATCTCGAACAAGTCCACATTGCTGCTGCTCCAGCCTGTTTTCGCGTACAGCTTTTTCACTGCGCCGATGGGGGCCGTGGTGAATTCGTTCGGCGCCTGCGCATGGGTGGCGTGGCCGTGGATCTTCGCGATGACGGTGCAGCCGAGTTTTTTCGCCGTCGATTCACGCATCAGCACCAAAGCTGCCGCGCCGTCGTTGATCGACGAGGACGAGGCGGCCGTGATGGTGCCATCCTTCTTGAAGGCGGCCTTCAAGGTCGGGATTTTTTCCAGTCGGGCTTTTTGCGGGCCTTCATCGATGCTGACGACGGTGTCGCCGCCGCGGCCGGAGACCGTCACGGGCACGATTTCCCATTCGAAACTGCCATCCTTGGTGGCCGCTTGCGCGCGTTTCACGGATTCGATGGCGAAGGCATCCTGCGCTTCGCGCGTGAAGTGATATTGGCTGGCGCACTCTTCGGCAAACGTGCCCATCGAGCGGGCATTGCCCTTTTCGTCGCGGCTGTAGGCGTCTTCCAGGCCATCCATCATCATGTGGTCATAGATCATGCCGTGGCCGATGCGGTAGCCGCCGCGCGCCTTGGGTACCAGGTAGGGGGCGTTGGTCATCGATTCCATGCCGCCCGCCACCACCACGTCGGCGCTGCCGGCGAGCAAGGTGTCATGCGCGAACATGGTCGTCTGCATGGCCGAGCCGCACATTTTCGACAGGGTCACGGCGCCCGTGGAATCGGGCAAGCCCGCCTTGCGCAAGGCTTGGCGCGCGGGCGCCTGGCCCTGGCCGGCCATCAGGCAATTGCCGAAAAACACGTGTTCAACGGCATCGGGCGCCACGCCGGCCCGTTCGACGGCGGCGCGGATGGCCACGGCGCCCAGGTCGCTGGCGGTGACGTTGGCAAAGTCGCCCTGGAAGGCGCCCATGGGGGTGCGCGCGGCACCGACGATTACGACTGGATCATTCATGTTGGATCTCCGGTTAAGGGTGGGGAGGGTGACTGCATACAAAAACGCAGGTGCTGCGGGTAAGGGAAGACGTCCTCGATATGGCCGTCCTCGATGCGCTGCTTGCGCGCCTGCCAATATTGCGCCGTCAGCAGGTCGGCATGGTGCTGCATGAAATAGCTGCGGATGCGGGGATTGCCCAGCAGGAAGGTGCCGAATTGTTCGGGAAACACATCGTGCTTGCCGATGGGATACCACGGTTCGGCCGACATTTCTTCCTCCTCCGTGCGGGCTTGCGGGATGACGCGGAACTGGCAATCGGTGATGTACTCGATTTCATCGTAATCGTAAAAAACGACACGCTGATGACGGGTCACGCCAAAATTTTTATACAGCATGTCGCCAGGAAAAATATTCGCCGCCACCAGTTCCTTGATGGCGTTGCCGTACTCGACGATGGCGTGTTCGACCAGGTCAGCGCGGCCTTCCTTCTCGGCATTGCTCAGCCACATGTTCAGCGGCACCATGCGCCGCTCGATGTACAGGTGGCGGATGATGATCTGCTCGTGGTCTTCCTCGATCAGCGAGGGGGCGAACTGTTTCAGTTCGGCCAGCAGTTCCGCGGCAAAGCGGGCGCGGGGAAAGGCCACGTTGGAATACTCGAGCGTGTCGGCCATGCGGCCCACCCTGTCGTGGTGTTTCACCAGCAAATACTTTTGCTGGACCTGCGCGCGCGTGGTTTCCTTGGGCGGCGGGAAGAAATCCTTGATGACCTTGAAGACATACGGAAACGACGGCAGGGCAAACACCAGCATCACCAGGCCGCGGATGCCGGGCGCGCTTTCAAAGTGGTCCGACGAGTGTTTCAAATGTTGCAGATAGTCGCGGTAAAACAGCGTCTTGCCCTGTTTTTGCAGGCCCAGTATCGTATAGATTTCGCTGCGCGGTTTGCGCGGCAGCAAGCTGCGCAAAAATTGCACATAGGCCGACGGCACTTCCATATCGACCAGGAAATAGGCGCGCGTAAATGAAAACAGCACGGCGATCTGCTGCTGCTCGAACAGCACCGTGTCGAGCACCAGCTTGCCATGACGGTTGTGCAGGATGGGCACGACAAACGGGTATTCGCGGTTGCCGTTGATGCCCTTGCCGACCAGGTAGGCGCCCTTGTTGCGGTAGAACAAACTGGTCAAGACCTGGATCTGGTGGTTCGGCTCCAGCTTGTCGCCGCCGAACAGCTGCTGCAGCCGCGCTTCCACCTGGGCCACGTCGCGTTCCAGGTTGGCAAATGCGCAGTCCAGCTGGAAGTTGTTCACCATGCGCGTCAGGGTGTGGCGCAAGCCATCCTTGCCAGGGTAATACACGCGGTAGGTGGGCGCCGGGTCTTGCGTTTCAATGTATTCCGTGGAAACGACGGGGCGCACGAAAATATAGTCGTTATTGAAATACGTGCGGTGCAGGATGTTGCAGCAGACGGAATTAAAGAAGGTTTCCGCCAGTTCAGGCTGCTTGTGTTCCGTCAGCATGCCGATGTAGTGCAGCTTGAGTTCGCGCCACACTTCGTCGCTCAACTCCGACTCTTCGTACTCATCTTCGAGCATCTGCACGCATTCCTGCACGCGCTTGTCATAGAAGTCGATGCGTTCGCGGGCCGCCGTCTGCGCCGCGGCCCAGGCGCCTTGCTCGAAATACCGCTTGGCTTGCTGGCTGGTTTCGCGGAACAGACGGTAATGCTTGTCAAAGCCGTCGCGGATGGTGCGCGCGATATCGAATGCAATCTGGGAAGAAAGCAATTTGGGGAAGGCAATTTGCGTCATAGCTGTGCTCGCATAAATAGCTCATCACCCAGTCGATAGTCGCGCGCCCGTGCTTACTTGGTTTCCGCAAACAGTTCGCGGCCTATCAGCATGCGGCGGATTTCGCTGGTCCCGGCGCCGATTTCATACAGCTTGGCATCGCGCCACAGGCGGCCGGCCGGAAACTCGTTGATGTAGCCGTTGCCGCCCAGGGCCTGGATCGCTTCACCTGCCATCCACGTCGCCTTTTCCGCACTATACAGAATGGCGCCGGCCGCATCCTTGCGCAACTGGCGCACGGCTTCCGGCGTGGTGGCGCGGTCGCAAGCCTGGCCTACCGCATACACATAGGCCTTGCACGCCATCATGGTCGAATACATGTCGGCCAGTTTTCCCTGCATCAATTGGAATTCGCCGATGGGCTGGCCGAATTGCTTGCGATCATGTACGTAAGGCACGACCAGGTCCATGCACGCCTGCATGATGCCCAGCGGGCCGCCGGACAGCACGGTGCGCTCGAAATCGAGGCCCGACATCAGCACGTTGACGCCCTTGCCCAGGCCGCCCAGCACGTTTTCGGCCGGCACTTCGCAATCCTGGAAGACCAGTTCGCCCGTGTGCGAGCCGCGCATGCCCAGCTTGTCGAGTTTTTGCGCGATGGAAAAGCCCTTGAAATTCTTTTCGATCAGGAACGCCGTCATGCCGCGCGGACCCGCTTCCAGGTCGTTTTTCGCGTACACCACCAGCACGTCCGCGTCGGGGCCATTGGTGATCCACATCTTGGTGCCGTTCAAGACCCAGCGGTCGCCCTTGAAGTCGGCGCGCAGCTTCATGCTGACGACGTCCGAGCCCGCGTTCGGTTCCGACATGGCCAGGGCGCCGATGTGCTCGCCCGTGATCAGCTTTGGCAGGTATTTGGCTTTTTGCTCGGCCGTGCCGTTGCGCTTGATCTGGTTCACGCACAGGTTCGAGTGGGCGCCGTAGGACAGGCCGACGGAGGCCGAGGCGCGCGAAATCTCTTCCATCGCGATGATGTGCGCCAGGTAGCCCATGCCGGCGCCGCCGTATTCTTCGCTGACGGTGATGCCGAGCAAGCCCATGTCGCCCATCTTGCGCCACAGGTCCATGGGGAACTGGTCCGTGCGGTCGATGTCGGCCGCGCGCGGAGCGATTTCCGCGGCGGCGAATTGTTGGATCGCTTCGCGCAGGGAGGCGATGTCTTCGCCGTGGTCAAAGGTCAAGCCTGGGAGATGGAGCATGTCGTCCTCGTCGTTATATGTGTGGCGGTCATGGATGCCGGGTCAGTAAAGCTATGATACTCAGTTGTGACGTTTACGTAAACGTCAAGTGATGTGCGCGGCAAGCGCCGCCGCATCGATGCCTAGTTGGCTTGCGCCTGATCAAGGTTCAGGTCCGCCAGCATGCGCGCGCAGGCGTCCTCATGCGCGCTGATTTCCGCCAGCGCCATTTCGATATCGATGCGCTGCTGCTCCAGGGTCTGCCGGTGCTGCGCCAGCACGCCCAGGAAGCGGTCCATCTGCGCGCGCGTATCCTTCGGCGACTCGTACATGTCGACCAGGCTCTTGATCTCCGACAGTGCCAGGCCCAGGCGCTTGCCGCGTAGGGTCAGTTTCAATCGGGTGCGGTCGCGCGGCGTGTAGACGCGGCTGCGCCCGCCCGCGCCTTCGCGTTTCGGGCTGAGCAAGCCCTGGTCTTCATAGAAACGGATGGCGCGCGCCGTGATGTCGAATTCCCGCGCCAGTTCGGTAATGGTATAGGTCGTCATGGGGGCGGGCGGTGTCGGTTGCATGGGTGGTCGGTCGTCAGATGGGGGCGGCGAGGCAGGTGGTGGCAAAGTGCCGTTTACGTCAACGTCAATACTATTGTAGCGTGCCCTGCCCGTGCTGCAACAAAGAAAAAAGAAGGCGTGAAGGGAGAATTTGGCGAATCAGACAACAATTACTGAAAATAAATTGATTCTTCTTGCACAAACGCGCTTAAGATCGAGAGTTGGTGGCCAAGATGACACCAAAAAGAGCTTTCCTGGCATAACGGCGACATTCTTTTCGCTGCGATGGCAGTAAAATTTTTGGGCGCTGATTCTTTCTGGTGGGTACGATCAAAAAACAACGTTTCATTATGAGCACGTTGTTCATGTCGTTTCCATATTGAAAACAAAATGGCCCTTCTGAAAACTTTGTCTACAAGAAATTGTATGGCATAGGCATTGCGTATCTCGGTAGAGGAGGGCATTATCCGATACCGTACGTTGTAATGCCAAACCGAGGCTTTGAATCGTGCTGCAGTGCGAAAATCAAGGCTAGCCGCGAATTTGACCCGAAGCCACGCAGAATCGCAAGAGAAAATTCGGCCCACTTTTTGACCTCAAAAGCCCGGCCGGAGTGTTAATTGTTAATTGATACTCTTTTCAAATGTAACATTTTGTATGGTCATTCAAGAAACTGACTTTCATGTTACAACATGAAATAGTACACCTATGAATTCTTCTAACGAACGCGAAAGCTTCAGCCAGCGACTTCAGTTGGCTCTCAAAAACGCCCATTACTCTCCAGACAGCCCGACCAGACTGGCCCGGGAATTCAATATCCGTTTCGACGGACGCCCGATTACTGTGCATGCAGCTAGGAAATGGTTAGTAGGTGAAGCAATTCCCACGCAAGAGAAATTGCGCATGATTGCCCAATGGTTGGGCGTTCCGGCCGAATGGTTGCGTTTTGGCGGCCCGGAAAGCGCCACGCCGAATGGCGAAGCGGGTAGCGCTTTATCGCGCTTTGAGTCCGCCGATGTCAAATTAATTGCCGATTTGCAAAGATTAGATGAACATCATCGTCAAATCGCGCGAGAATTTATTCGCATGCTGGTGAGAGTCAACTACCAAAAGTAAGCATTCAGGCCCGCCCCCGGCCGGCGCCGTCCGCCTTACGCTGACGGCGCTCCCCTGTCCTTTTATTTGCGCAGCGTCATACTGGAGACATGATTTTGCCGCACAATAAGACCTCGCATGTTGCGCTGCAGCGGAATTATTTGAGAATAATCCCGTACGCAGCGGCGCAGCGGCCAATACCAGCGCATAATCACATCAGAAGCAGCCAGTTCATCCACTACGGAGCCGAGCATTTGAGCCGTCTTATGAAAAGTAACTACAGCAATACCGCGCAGCTGAAGGACTTGATGACCGTGCCCCCCATGACTGCCGCGCAACATGCGGAAGTGATGCGCAAACGGATCGCCCACCGCAGGATGGTTGAAGAAGCCAGGGATTTGAAGCAGGCCAGCGCCATGCAGTTCGAAAAACGCTAGTGGTGGATGCTTGACCAAAGCTACTGCGCGTCGGCATAGCTAGCCTGCGATGCTCACCGTACTAGAGTACGGTTGCGCTTCTCGACTAGCTCTTCCTTCCGCTCGCTACGCTTTTGTCAGGCATCGTGACTTGGTAGGGGTTTCCCCGCTTATAAGTTGATTGCGTTGGTGATGTCAGGTTTCTGACGCTTTAAGACCATTCCACCGCGGTGCCAGGCTGTGCTCGATGCCGAGCAGGTCGATGACGCGCGCCACCGTATGGTCGACCATCTCCGCGATGCTCTGCGGGTGGTGATAGAAGCTGGGTAGTGGGGGGAAGATGATGCCGCCCATTTCGGTCACGGCGGTCATGTTGCGCAGGTGCGCCAGGTTGAACGGCGTTTCGCGCACCATCAGGATCAGGCGGCGGCGCTCCTTGAGCACCACGTCGGCGGCCCGCGTGATCAGATTATCCGACAAGCCGTGCGCGACGGCCGCCAGGGTCTTCATCGAGCACGGCGCGACGACCATGCCATCCGATTGAAACGAACCGCTGGCGATGCTCGCGCCGATGTCGCGCAGCTTGTGCACCACGTGCGCCTGCGCTTCGATGTCCTTGCGCCCTACGCCCGTTTCCTGGTGCAGGGTCAAAATAGCGGCATCGGACAGGACCAGATGCGTCTCGACGCCGGGGATGGCGCCGAGCAATTGCAGCAGCCGCAAGCCATACACGGCGCCCGTGGCGCCCGTGATGGCCACGACGACACGGCGCGGCCGCTGCGTTTGGCTATCAGGCATCGAGCAGGGACTTCAGTTCGCCCGATTCAAACATTTCATTCATGATATCGGAACCACCGATGAACTCGCCTTTGACATACAGCTGCGGAATGGTTGGCCAGTTCGAGTAATCCTTGATGCCTTGGCGAACTTCCGGGTCATCCAGCACGTTGACGGTGGCGATGTTTTCCACGCCGCACGCTTTCAGGATCTGGATGGCGCGGCCGGAAAAGCCGCACTGCGGGAACTGGGCCGTGCCCTTCATGAACAGCACGACTGGCGTGTTCGTCACGGTTTCTTTGATCCAGGTTTGTACGTCGCTCATAGCTGCCTCTGATGGGTAAATAAATAGATGCCGTCATTTTATAAGAAAACGACGGCACGGGTATGCGCTCAGGTCATAAATCGGGCAAGTCAGCCACGTTAACGCTTATAAGGACTTGCCCAGGCAGGTCGATTGTGCCGCGCCCACGTATTTGCCCCAGGCAATGACTGGTGCATAGCCGTGTTTGGCATAAAACGCCACGGCGCGGGCATTGGCCACGCGGGTGGACAGGTGCAGGGCCCGGTAGCCATGCCGGCGCGCCTGCGCCTCCACATGGGCCAGCAGGGCCGCGCCCACGCCATTGCTGCCCGGGCGCGCATACATGCGCTTGAGCTCCGCCGTGGTGCTGTCCGGCTCGCCCAGCGGCCGCAGGGCGGCGCAGCCCAGCAGTTCACCGGCGCCATCGCGGGCAATATAAAAGCCGCCGCGCGGCGTGGCCGCTTCCACGTCGAAGGAGGAGCGGCCACTGTCGCCATTGATGCGCAGCAGCGCGTCCGACAATGCGTCGAGCAGCAGCTGCGCATCCGGGCCGGCCGCGTCCGCCGCCAGGATGGTGATGTCCTGCCCGGCGGCCACGGGCTTAACCGCGCAGCTTGGCGAAGGCGGCGGCCATGCTGCCGGCCGGCTCGGGCGCGTTGCGCGACTGCGACTGGTGCTGCGCCATGCTGCGGCGGTCGTTGCGGTCGCCACGCTGCTCCGGTTTGCTGCCCGCCTGCGGTGCGCTGTCCGTCAAACGCATGGTCAGCGCGATGCGCTTGCGTTTTTCATCGACTTCCAGCACTTTGACGCGCACGACTTGCCCGGCTTTGACCACCGTGTGCGGGTCCTTGACGAAGGTGTTCGACAGAGCCGAGATATGCACGAGGCCATCCTGGTGCACGCCGATGTCGACGAAGGCGCCAAAGGCGGCCACGTTGGTGACGACGCCTTCGAGAATCATGTCCGGGCGCAGGTCGCGGATTTCTTCCACGCCTTCCTTGAAGGTGGCCGTCGTGAATTCCGGACGCGGGTCGCGGCCCGGCTTTTCCAGTTCCTTCAAAATGTCGGAAATGGTCGGCACGCCAAACGTTTCATCCGCATATTTTGCCGGGCTCAAGGTTTTCAGCAGCGCCGTTTCGCCGATGACGGCCTTGATATCCTTCTTGATATCGGCCAGGATCTTTTCCACCAGCGGGTACGATTCCGGGTGGACGGCCGAGGCGTCCAGCGGGTTCTCGCCGCCCATCACGCGCAGGAAGCCCGCCGCCTGCTCGTAGGTCTTGTCGCCCAGGCGCGGTACGGCCTTCAAGGCCGCGCGCGAGGTGAACGCGCCCTTCATGTCGCGGTAGGTGACGATGCTTTGCGCCACGCTGGCCGACAGGCCGGAGACGCGCGCCAGCAGCGGCGCCGACGCCGTGTTCACGTCCACGCCCACGGCGTTCACGCAATCTTCCACCACGGCATCGAGCGAGCGTGCCAGCTGGCTTTGGCTCACGTCGTGCTGGTACTGCCCCACGCCGATCGATTTCGGGTCGATCTTGACCAGCTCGGCCAGCGGGTCTTGCAGGCGGCGGGCGATCGACACGGCGCCGCGCAGCGACACATCCATGTCCGGCAACTCTTTCGAGGCGAATTCGGACGCCGAATACACCGACGCGCCCGCTTCCGAGACGACGATCTTCGTCATCTTCGCTTCCGGGTGCTGCTTGATCAAATCCTGCGCCAGTTTATCCGTCTCGCGCGAGGCCGTGCCGTTGCCGATGGAAATGAGCGACACATTGTGCTTGGCGGCCAGGCGGCCCAGAGTATGCAGCGAACCATCCCAGTCGTTCTTCGGCTGGTGCGGGTAGATCACGGCCGTGTCGACCACTTTGCCGGTGGCGTCGACCACGGCGACCTTGACGCCCGTGCGCAGGCCAGGATCGAGGCCCATGGTGGCGCGCTGGCCGGCCGGCGCGGCCAGCAGCAGCGCTTTCAGGTTGGTGGCAAACACGTTGATGGCGTCGAGTTCCGAGCGTTCGCGCAGCGCGCCCATCAGTTCCGTTTCCAGGTGCATGAAGCTTTTCACGCGCCAGGTCCAGCGCGCCGTGTCGGCCAGCCATTTGTCGGCCGGGCGGCCCTGTTGCTTGATGCCGAAGCGGGCGGCGATGCGGCCTTCGCACGGATTATGCGGCGCATCCCATTTCGGTTTTTCCACTTCCGTGTCCAGGCGCAGGGTGACGTCGAGGATGCCTTCGCGGCGGCCGCGCAGCAGCGCCAGCGCGCGGTGCGAGGGGACGGTGGAAATGGTTTCCGAGTAATCGAAATAATCGGCGAATTTTTCGCCTTCGTCCTGCTTGCCTTCCACCACTTTCGATTCCACGATGCCGTGTTCCTGCACGTATTCGCGCAAGGTTTGCAGCAAGGTCGCGTCTTCGGCGAAACGTTCCATCAGAATCTGGCGCGCGCCGTCGAGGGCCGCCTTGGTGTCGGCCACGCCAGGGTTGTTGCCGTCGGCACTCGTAAACGCCTCGCGCAGGAACTTGCCCGCTTCCATTTCCGGCGTCAGTTCCGGGTTTTCCAGCAAGCCGTCGGCCAGCGGCATCAGGCCCGCTTCGATGGCGATCTGCGCCTTCGTGCGGCGCTTCTGCTTGTACGGCAGATACAAATCTTCCAGGCGCGTCTTGTCTTCCGCGTGCATGACGGCGTCGAGCAGCTCGGGCGTCATCTTGTTCTGTTCCGTGATCGACGCCACGATGGCGGCGCGCCGCTCTTCCAGTTCGCGCAGGTAGCGCAAACGCTCTTCGAGCAGGCGCAACTGGATATCGTCGAGGCCACCGGTCGCTTCCTTGCGGTAACGGGCGATGAAGGGCACGGTGGCGCCTTCGTCGAGCAGTTCGATGGCGGCGGCAACCTGCACCGGTTTGGCGGCAAGTTCAAGGGCAAGACGTTGTTCGATAGTGGGCAGCATGGTTGTTTCCAGAGCGATCAAGCCTGGAATGATACGCAATCGGCGCGATTGCGCAATCTTGACAGCGCAAATGGACTGTGCGTTGACAAGCGGCCTAGCGGGCGGGCAGCAGCGGGCTGGCGGGCGCGGGAGTTGGCGGTCTCTGCGGCGTGACGGATTTGCCAAAGGCATTGCCCATGCGGTGTTCGAGGGCGGCGCGGTTGTACAGCCCCAGTTGGTTCGATGGCCGCTGCAAGATCGCTTCGGCGCCGGACAGGGCGGGCGGCGGCCGGTTCACGGTGTTGCTATTCGGCAATAATTTTTCATTCAAGCAAGACATCGACTGCGCGCGCCGGCCATTGACTTCCACTTCCACGCAGCCCTTCTGCGGCGCGGCGGCCTGCACGACGACGGTATGCTCGTCCGCCTGCGCGGGCAAGGCGGCGCAGATCAAGAGCAACAGTGATAACAGGCGTGCCATGGCGGCTCCCGGAGCGGTGAATAAGCGGCCAGCATAGCAAGGTCATGTGTCGCGGCGATGACACAGGCCGGGATGCGGGCTGGCGCCATGTCATGCAGTTGTCATTTTATGAAGCTACCATCCTGCCATTCTGCAGACAACATTGCAGTCAAGACACTTCATGAGCAGGATTTTTCGTTGATTCCCCTGGAAAATGACACTAAGCCACCGCCGCGCCGCAACGGGCAATGCCCTGTCCGCCTGCTTGCTGATGACATTGATGACATTCATGACATTCGCGCGGCCCGCTGCCAGTGCGGATGGCGCTGATGCCAGCGCGCACGCCACCCTGCGCTTCGACTTGCCCGCCCAGCCGCTCGATGCGGCCCTGGTGGCGTTTGGCGAAGTGACCGGGTATTCCGTGCTCGTCAGCAGCCAGCTGGCGGCCGGCAGAGTGGCCTCGCCCGTGCGCGGCGACTACACGCCGGCCGAAGCGCTGCAGCGTTTGCTCGTCGGCACGCAGCTGGGCGCGCGCTTCAGCGGCAGCAATGCGTTTACCTTGCTGGCGCTGGCCGACGCCCCATTGGCGCCGGCGCCCGTGTCGGCCGAGGCCGCTCCTGCCGCGCCACCGTTGCAGGGCTATGCGGTCATCCTGCAGCGCTCGCTCACGCGCGCCCTGTGCCGCTTGCATCCGGACGCCTTCGGCCGCTACCGCCTGGCCTTCCAGCTGTGGCTCGATGAACGGGGCAAGGTGCGCGACGTGCACGTGCTCGAAGCGAGCGGCGTGGAACAGCGCGACCGCGCCGTGCTGCAGCGCTTGCGCAGCCTGCTGATGGATGGCGCGCCGCCGGCGGGCTTGCCGCAGCCGCTGACGATCTTACTGACGCCGCGGCCCGACCCAGCTGCCGATTGCGCGCCCTACCTGTCGGCCGGAGCGACTTGAGCATGTCGGATTTGCTGAAAGCCACCTTGCGCAAGCTGTTCCTGGAACGCTATGGACAGTTTCGCCGCCACCTGCAGCGCCGCCTGGGCTCGGAAGACCTGGCCAACGACGCGCTGCATGAAACATATTTAAGAGTGGAAAAGATGACCGCGCCTGAAGCGATCAGCTATCCGTCCGCGTATCTGATGCGCATCGCCATCAACATTGCGGAAGATCAACGCCGCGACAATGCGCGCCTGCTCAGCCTGCCCGATATCGACGACTTGTACGAGATGGCCGACGAGCTGGCCGACCCGGCCCGCACCTTCAGCGCGCGCGCCGAACTGGAAGAACTGGAGCGGGCCTTGCAGGAGTTGCCGAAACGCCGGCGCGCCATCGTCATCGCCGCCCGCGTCGACCAGTTGCCGCACCGCGACATCGCGGAGCGCTTCGGCATTTCCGCCCGCACGGTGGAGAAGGAATTGCGCGCCGGCCTCGAACATTGCTGCGAGCGCATGGGACGCGATTTCATCCAGCGCTTCGGTCCCGGGGCGGGAAAAACGTCTAAACATCATGATTGAACAAGCGGAAGACGACATGGGTGTCATCCAGAAGGAAGCGCAGGCATGGGTCGTGCGCCTGGCCTCGGGCCAGGTCAGCGAGCGCGATGCGCAAGTGTTTCGCCACTGGTGCGCGCGCAGCCGCAGACATGCGACGGCGTTTGCCGAGGCGCGCGCCGTGTGGAGCGCCATGGCGCCGGCCGCGCGCGCCGTCAAGCGGGCGCAGGCGCCAGTGAATACGGCGCGGCGCGCCTGGCTCGGTGGCGCCGTGGCGGCCTCGCTGGGCTTGCTGGTGCTGCGCCCGCCGGCGGACCTGTGGCCGGCCGTGGCGGGCCTGGCCGCCGACTACGCCACGGGCACGGGCGAGCAGCGCGAAGTGGCGCTCGATGGCGGCGTGCTGGTGCAGATGAATACGCAGACGCGCCTCGACGCGGCGCCCGTGCAGGACGGCGCCGCGTCGCTGGTGCTGCTGGCGGGCGAGGCGGAATTCCAGGCCGGCCTGCGCGGCGCGGCGCGGGTGCGCGTGCAGGCGGGCGACGGCACGGTGTCGGCCGGCAGCGCCCGCTTCAATATCCGCCTGTTCGGCCAGGAAGTGTGCGTGACGTGCCTGGCGGGCCGCTTGCGCGTGGCGCAGGCCGGCAACGATGCGGAGCTGGCGGCCGGCCAGCAGCTGCGTTACCGGCCCGAGCATTTCGGCATCGCGCGCGCGGTGGCAAAAAGCGACGTCAGCGCATGGCGCCACCGGCTGCTGGTGTTCAAGCAAAGCACCCTGGCCGAGGTGGTGGACGAGGTGAACCGCTACCGTCCCGGCAAGCTGATCCTCAATGGCGACGCCTTGAAACACACGCGCGTGCAAGCGAGTTTTTCGCTCGACCGCCTCGATGACGTGATCGCCCTGATCCAGGATGCGTATGGTGCGCGCGTAACGCGGTTGCCGGGCGGCATCGTGCTGTTCGGCTAGCGATGCACGCCGATGGCATGCCGCCAATTATGACATTTTCATGACCTTTTGCAGTCCCGGACCTTGTTCCCTGTCAATGCTGCTGGAAGCCGCGAATCAGTGCCTGCCGCCCGCCCCGTGCGTGCCGCGCGCCGCTTCGCGATATCGGTCAGCAACGGAACATGAAAAGGGAATGTCGCCATGCAGCGAAGCAAGTCGGTCACGAAACACGCATCCTCCTCCGCCATGGCGGGCAGTCAGGCCGGACGCCCGGTGCGCCTGAAACCGCTGGCGCTGGCCATCGCCATGCTACTGCAGGCGGGCGGCGCGCAGGCGCAGCAGCCGTTCAGCGGCGCCTGGTTCGCCGGCAAGGGCGCGCAGCAGGGCACGGCCGCCAGCACGGGACGCTTGCCGAATGGCCAGCCGGTCACCTCGCTGAACAATCCTTTGCTGCAGCAGCAGAAGGCCGAAGGCAAGCTGCAGCAATCGCTGAATAACCTGTTGCAGGCCGCGCGCGGCATCGCCGCCGAGCAGGCGCTGCAGGCGGCCGCGCGCCAGGCGGCGCTGGCGGCGGGCGGCGCTCCCGATGGCCTGGTCAAGGGCGGCTTGCAGGTCGACAGCAACAGCCTGACGGCCGGCTGGCTCAATGCCCAGGGGCCGGTGCAGACCCAGGCCGACGGCAAGACCGTCGTGAAGGTCGTGCAGACGGACGACAAGGCGATACTGAACTGGGAAAGTTTTAACGTCGGCAAGAACACCACCTTGCAGTTCGACCAGAAATCGAACTGGGCCGTGTTGAACCGCGTCAATGATCCGCTGGCGCGCCCCAGCCAGATCCAGGGCCAGATCAAGGCCGACGGCACGGTGATGATCGTCAACCGCAACGGCATCGTGTTTACGGGCAGCAGCCAGGTCGACACGCGCAATCTGGCGGCGGCCGCCATGGGCATGAGCGACAGCCAGTTCAAGAGCGGCCTGTACGGCAAGGTGCAGGGCACGGGCGCCGTGCCGACCTTTGCGAATGACTTGTTGCTGGACCAGAATACCTTCAAGCATGGCAAGGCCGAGGCCGATGTCGTCGTCGCCGCCGGCGCGCGCATCGACACGCGCAAGCCGCAGACGGTGACGGAGGGCGGCGGCTATGTGCTGCTGGCCGGCCGCGGCGTCGACAATGCGGGCGCCATCACCACGCCGAATGGCCAGACCATCCTGGCCGCCGGCGACGCCATCGTCGTGCGTCCGGGCCAGGGCACGGACAAGAACCAGTATGCGAGCACGCGCGGCAATGAAGTCGGGATGCTGCGCGCGGCCGGCAGCGACGCCGGCGCCGTCGTCAACTGCGGGGTGATCCAGTCGGCCGGCGGCGACATCACGCTAAGCGGCAACACGCTGCGCCAGGACGGCGTGCTGCTGTCGAGCACCTCCGTCAACGGACGCGGCGCCATCCACCTGGCGGCGGCGGGCGAGGATGCCAAGGTCACCATGGGACGCGGCAGCGTCAGCGCCATTGTCATCGACGATAACGGCGCCACGGCGCTCGATGTGCAGCGCGACACCTTGCTGAAAGATACGGGCAAGGGAACGGACACGCCGCAGGACCGGCGCGACCAGTCGCTGGTGCGCATCGTTTCGGCCGGCAATGTGGAGTTCGAAGGCGATTCGCTGACCCTGGCCACGGGCGGCCAGGTGCTGGTCGACGCGGCCCGCCGCAGCCATGTGGCGCGCGACGCCGTCATCGACGTCTCCGGCGCCGTCGGCGTGAAGGTCGACATGAGCAGCAACAATGTGCTGATCAACGTGCAGGGCAACGAGCAGCGCGACGCGCCCGGCAGCCGCGACGCCAAATACCTCAACAACAGCGATGTGTGGGTCGACCGCCGCGACCTGGTGCTGGTGCCGGCCGGCACGAATGGCTACGCCACGGACCGCTGGTACACGGCCGGCGGCTTGCTGGAAGTGAGCGGCTACCTGAACACCAGCGGCCACGGCATCGGTGAATGGGCGGCCCAGGGCGGCACCGTCGGCTTTGGCGGCGGCGAAGTGGTGACGCAGGCCGGTTCGCGCATCAATATCGCCGGCGGCTCGCTCGACGTGCAGACGGGCATGGTCAAGCAGACGTGGCTGAAGGGCGCTGATGGCGCGATGTATAAACTGAGCACGGCGCCCGGCGACAACCTGTACACGGGCTTGTACCGCGGCCATGAAAGCACGCATGCGCGCTGGGGCGCGAACACGACGGAAACCTTTGCGAATGCCTTGATCGGTCCGCGCGAACGCCTGGAAAACGGCTATACGGTGGGCCGCGATGCGGGCCGCCTGATCGTTTCCACGGGCGCGGCCGTGCTGGAAGGCGATATCGATACGTCCGTGTTCCAGGGCGAGCGCCAGCAGCGCAAGCGCGACGACGGCATCGATAGCTACAAGCAGGCGCAGACATCGGCGGCGCGCGCCGGTCAGCTGATCGTGGGTAAAATGACACCCGTCTTCGATACCAAGACGGGTCAGCTGCGCGACAGCCCGCAAGCCGTGCTGGACAAGGTGCAAATCGGCAAGGTGGCCGGTATCGCCGATGGCCAGCTGCTGGACGCTGCCTTGCCGGCCGCGCGCAGCCAGGCCTTGCAGCTCGATGCCGACTGGCTCAACGGGCTGGAATTGGGCGCGCTGAATATCTACGCCTACGACAAGCTCGACGTCAATGCCGACGTGCGCGTGGCCGATGGCGGCGACATCGCCCTGCACGCCACCGACGTGGCGCTGAAAGCGAACGTGAGCGCGCGCGGCGGCAGCATCGCCGCCGGCGACATCATCTCGCGCTACCTGGCGAATGCGGGGGCGGTATGGGCCGATGGCAAGCTGGTGCCGGACAACCGTCCCACGGGAACGGCCGGCGTGCGCGTGGCGCCCGGCGTGCGCCTCGATGCGCGCGGCCTGTGGAGCAACCTGGAACTCGAGCCGGGCGCGGTCGCCGGCTTGCCGTATATCAATGGGGGCAAGGTCAGCCTGAAAAGCTCGGGCGGCATCGACCTGACGCGCGGCAGCGTCATCGACGTCTCGTCCGGCGCGGCCCTGATGGGCAATGGCAGCCTGCAAGGCGGGCGCGGCGGCGACATCACCCTGGCGGTCGATCTGCCGACGGAGAAGGCCCCGACCGGCGCCATGCTCAAGCTCGACGGCGAATTGCGCGGCCATGGCGTGAAAGGCGGCGGACGCCTGGTGATCGACAGCGGCGCGGCCGTCAGCATCGGCGGCACGCTGCAGGGTGGCGACGTGCTGCCAGGCGGCAGCAGCGCCCCCGTGAGCCTGCGCCTGGCCGATGAATTGCTGATCGCCAAGGGCGAGACGATCCCCCTGGCTTTCACCTTGACCACCAGCGTGATCAAGCCGGGCCAGGCCTTGAGCAAACCCGTGGTGGTGGATGTGTCGGTGCAAAAACCGCTGGTCCTGGGGGCCGACCTGCTGTTGCCGCCTGGCGCGCACGTCGTCATCAACAACGCGACGTATGTCAGGGAGGGCTCCACCGTTCCAGCCGGCAGCGTGCTGACGGTCATCAATGGCCTGAATGCCGGCTTCGTGGTGTCGGCGGCGGCCTTTCCGCAGGGCTTGCCTATCGTACCGGTGACGACGCGGTACGCGGCGGGCAGCATCGCCACCGAAGAATTGCGCGCGCCGCCTGGTCTGGTGCTGCCGGCCGGCATCGTGCTGGGGCGCGACGCGGCCGTCAAGCCGCTGCTGGCGCTGGACGCGAGCCTGTTCCAGAGCGGTTTTGCCGACTACGCCATCACGGGCCGCGATGGCGTCGCGGTGGTCAAGGATGCGCATATCGATGTCAGGATGCCGGTGCTGCGCTTCAATCCCGCCACGGGCCATACGGTGGCGGGCGGCACCGATCCTGGCGCCGCGCTGGAACTGTGGACGCCGGAGCTGTACCAGGAAGACGCGCGCAAGGCCCGCCTGACGCAGCGCGCCGGCGCCAACCTGTCGCTGACGGCCGGCAGCCCGCACGTGAAAGGCGTCCTGGCGGTGGCCCAGGGCGCCGTCATCCAGGTCGATCCGGGCCGCCAGATCAGCCTGACGGGCAATGACCAGATCACCGTCGATGGCCGCCTCGACGCCTGGGGCGGCAAGATCGCCGTCCTGCCAGGCACGTTTGGCACGGGCAATGATGTGGACCTGCCGAACGGCAAGGGGCAAGCGACGTCGATCTGGATCGGCGACAAGGCCGTGCTGGACGTGGCGGGGCGCGCCACGGTCGCCACCGACATGCGCGGCGGTCGCTATGGCCGTGCGGACCAGGGCGGCAGCATCGAAATCGGCGCCCGCTACAAGGCTGACGCCGCCAGCGTCGACGCGGCCGATGCCTTCGTCGTCGTGCGTCCTGGCGCCCTGCTCGACGCCAGCGGCGCGCAAGCCGCACTGGACTTGCCGAACCAGGGCGCCGTCAACGTGGCGGGCAACGGCGGTTTGATTTCGCTCAGTTCGTACAACGGCATCTTTGCCGACGGCACCCTGCGCGCCGCGGCCGGAGGCGCCGGTGCGGCCGGCGGCACCCTGGCGCTGGCGCTGGACACGCCCAATTATGGCAAGGTCGACCGCTACAACTTGCAAGGCGGCAACGTGGACAACGCGGTGCGCGTGCCGCGCGAAATGCTGCTGGCGCAGGTGCAGGGCGAGAGCGCCTTGCCCGTCGACTTGCGCGCCGGCCAGCAGGATGCGGCGCTGTGCTATGGCAGCGCGCGCCTGGGGGCCGACCGCGTGCAGGCCGGCGGCTTTGACAACCTGGCCCTGCATGTGAATGGCATGCTCAGTTTTGACGGCGACGTCAACCTGTCGCTGGGCCAGAGCCTGCGCCTGAGCGCCACCTCGCTGGGGCTGGCGCAGCAGCCTTTGCCCGATGGCCAGGACAAGGCGAGCAGCCTTGCCAGCCAGGTGCGCCTGGCGGCGCCGTACGTGCGCCTGGGCACGGCCGTGCGTGCGCAGAAGGATGACTACATCGTGCCCAATGCCGTGAAAGGCTCGAAAAACCTGGGCAGGGGACGCGGCATGCTGGGCGTGCCGCTGGTGGCCGAGGATTCCCTGCTGCAGATCGATGCGGGCATGCTCGATATCGCGGGCGAGGTCAACATGGGCACGCGCGGCACCATCGCGCAGAGCAGCGGCGCCGACCTGGTGGTCGAACGCGATGCCTTCGAGCAGCTGACCCTCAACAGCCGCGGCGACATGCGCCTGTCGAACAGCGCCGCCCTGTACCAGCCGGGCAATGCCACCCTGGTGGCTGCGCAGATCTACCCGGCCACGGGTGACAGCGGCATGGTCACGGTGGGCCAGAGAAGCGCCATCGACGAATACGGGAATATCCGCGTCACGCTCGATCCGCTGCGCACGCTCGATATCGGGCGCAGCGCCGGCAGCGCCACGCCGAACCAGCCGTTCTCCGTGTTTGGCAGCCTGAGCCTGGTTGCCCCCACCATCAACCAGCACGGCGTGCTGCGCGCGCCGCTGGGCCAGATCAACCTGGGCGCCGAAGGCTATGAAGCCAATACGGGCCATGTCAACCTGTTGCCGGGCAGCCTGACGTCCGTCAGTGCGAAAGGCTTGACGATGCCGTACGGCGGCACGCTCGATGGCTTGAGCTACCTGTATGACGGCAACGACGTCGTGTTCAAGGGCGTGGGCAACGGTCCCGAGATCGCCTTGACGGGCGCCGCCGTCGACGTGCAGGCCGGCGCCGTGCTCGACCTGTCTGGCGGCGGCACCTTGACGGGCGCGGCCTTCCTGGCCGGACGCGGCGGCTCCACCGACGCGCGCCTCAACCCGCTGGTGCAGATGAAGCCGAACGGCGGCTTCACCCTGCCCGGCCTGAACACCAATCCCGTGTACGCCATCATTCCCGGCGTCCAGCCGGACGTGGCGCCCTTGACGGCCGAGCAGGGCGCGGGCAAGCCCGCCGTGGGACGCCAGATCACCATCGGCGCGGGCGTGCCCGGCCTGGCGGCCGGCACCTACACCCTGCTGCCATCGAATTACGCCCTGCTGCCCGGTGCTTTCCGCGTGGAATTGAATGGCCTGGCCGGCGCTGTCGAGACAGGCGGCACGATCGCCATGCGCAATGGCTCGTTTGCCACGGCGGCGCAGACGGGCGTGGCGGGCACGGCGTTCCGCGACGTGGTGGCGCAGCAAGCCATCCTGACGCCGGCCGACGTGCTGCGCAGCTATTCGCAATACAATGAAACGGGCTATGCCGCCTTCGCCATGGCGCAGGCCACGCGCGACGGCGTGCCGCGCGCCATGCTAGAACGCGACGCCAAGGGCGTGCGGCTGCAACTGATCGCTCCGTCCCTGCACAGCGTCGAGAATAACCATACGCCATTGATGATGGATGGCAGCGCCCTGTACACGCCGGCCGAGGGCGGCTTCGGCGGCTCCCTTCTGCTGGGCACGGGAAACCATGTCTCGACCCGCTACGAAGTGCTGGCCGACGGCACGGCGCCGCTGGCCGATTTCAATGGCGTCTCCGTGCATGCCTCGCAGATCAATGCCTTCGGCGCCCAGCGCGTGGGCATCGGCGGCTTGCCGCGCGTGACCTACAGCGAATTTGGCACGGGCAGCAATCAGCGCGCCAATATCGCCGCCATCAAGGAATCGGCGGGCGGCATCGTGCTGCGCGACGGCGCCGTGCTGAAGGCGGCCGAAGTGTTCCTGGTGACGGCGAGAAAAGACGACGGCATCATCCTCGAGCAGGGTTCCGGCATCAATACGCTGGGCCGCGGCAAGGCGGCCTGGGACTCGCGCGACGGCTATGCGTACCTGCCCATGGGCAGCGTGCTGGCCGTCTCGAACGGCTGGCTGGACATGCTGCCGGCCGCAGCGCCGTCGTCCGAATCGTATGGCCCGGGCATCATCGATATCGGCGCCTGCACGAAGGCGGGCGGCGCCTGCAGCGGCAGCACCGCGCTGTATTCCGAGGGCACCATCGCCGCCGTGACGGAGCGCGCGTTTACCCTGCGCGACAACGTGCACTACGGCACGCGCAACCTGGTGCTGGCGATGGGGGCGATCAATGTCGGCAGCGAGGCGTCCCTGGCGGACGCCAGCGCCCGCGGCGCCCTGCCGGACGGCCTGGCGCTGAACCAGGGCGTGCTCGACCGCCTGCTGCGCGGCGACACCAGCACGGGTGCACCGGCGCTGGAAAACCTGGGTTTGACGGCGCGCAATTCCTTCAACTTCTATGATTCGTCGCAGCTGTCGACCATCGATGCGGCCACCGGCAAGTCGTCACTGTCGCGCCTGGTGCTCAATACGCCGGCCATCTACGGCTATGGCGGCACGGACGCGCTGGCGCGCATCCACACGGACACCCTCGTGTGGCAGGGCGCGACGAATGCGCCTGGCGCCGTGGTGGCCAATGGCCCCGGCACGGGCAGCGGTCGCCTGCAGGTCGATGCCAAGCGCATCGAATTCGGCTTCACGCCGGACAGCCGTCCCGACACCATCCACAAGCTGGATCGCCTGGTGCTGGGCTTCGGCCAGGTGGCGCTCAACGCCAGCGAACAGCTGACGGCCAACAACAAGGGCAGCCTGTCCGTCTACCAGTCGCAAAGCGCGTGGGATACGGCCACCAATGGCTACCGCTACAGCGGCGGCGATTTGCTGATCAATACGCCGCTGCTGACGGGCGCGGCCGGCTCCGTCAACCGCATCACGGCGGGCGGCGACCTGAAGGTGAGCGCACCGGCAGGCGCGGCCGCCGCCCCGCCGACGAATGCGGCGCTGGCCGGCGCCCTGGGCGCTGAAGTGGCGCTGAGCGGCAACAATGTCAGCGTGGATACGTCGGTGGTCTTGCCAAGCGGAAAATTGA
Source organism: Janthinobacterium glycogeni (assembly GCF_051380725.1). Classification (NCBI taxonomy): domain Bacteria; kingdom Pseudomonadati; phylum Pseudomonadota; class Betaproteobacteria; order Burkholderiales; family Oxalobacteraceae; genus Janthinobacterium; species Janthinobacterium glycogeni. Next base: position 33,800 of record NZ_JBNYXP010000011.1, read on the forward strand.
CCCTGTCGGCCGAGCGCGATGTGCTGCTGGGCGACAAGGCCAAGCTGGACCTGGCGGGCCGCAAGATCGATTTCTACGACACGAGCAAGTACAGCTGGGGCGGCGACGTGATCCTCGACAGCCGCGAAGGCGATGTGCGCCAGGCGGCCGCTTCCGTGATCGACGTCTCGGCCGTGAACAACCGCGCCGGCAAGCTGAGCGCGACAGCCACCGGTGACGCTGCCGGCAGCGTCGATTTGCGCGGCACCTTGCTGGGCGGCGCCAGCGGCAGCTATGACGCGGGCGGCACCCAGGTAGGCTATGCGGCAGGCGGCGCGGACATCCGCGCCCAGCGGATCGGCGACTTCGCCGGCCTGAACCAGCGCCTGAACACGGGCAAGGTGTACGGCAGCCGCAGCTTCCAGCTCAAGCAGGGCAATTTGACCATCGGCGACGAGCTCAAGGCGCGCGAAGTGAGCGTCTCCGTCGATGGCGGCAGCCTGACGGTGAACGGCCGCATCGACGCCAGCGGCGAACAGGTGGGCAGCATCCGCCTGGCCGGCCGCGACGGCGTGACCCTCCAATCGGGCGCCGTGCTCGATGCGCACGGCACGGTGCTGCGCACGGACAGCTATGGCCAGGCGATCGAGGCGCCGAACCGCGCCGTGATCGAACTGGCGTCGCCTGGCGGCCGCCTGACCCTGGAAAACGGCGCGCGCTTCGACCTGCGCAGCGGCGAGGCAGGCAAAGGCGGCGGCAACTATGGCAGCATCGACCTGAATGCGCGCCGCCTCGGCGGCGCCACGGGCGACGATATCGACATCGACGCGGCCGGCGCGCTGAACATCGCCGGCGCGCGTACGATCAACGTCAACGCCTTCTGGCAATACAAGGATGCCCCGGCCGGCGCCGGCAAGGATGCGGACGGCCGCAGCTACCAGAGCATCAATCAGGCTTACCTGGACGAGAAGCACGGGGACAGCCAGGCCTTCATGGTCAATGCGCTGGCGAACGGCAACTTGATGAACAACAAATTGCGCGGCTTGCGCGGCGATGCCAACGCCTTCCACCTGCGCCCCGGCGTCGAGATCGTCAGCGCCACGCCGGGCGGCGACCTGCATGTCGATGGCGACATCGACCTGTCCGGCCACCGCTACGACGGCGTCAATCCGCTGGCGCGCCTGAGCGGCGTGTACGGCTCGGGCGAGGCCGGTGCGCTGGTGCTGCGCGCCGGTGGCAAGCTCAGCGTCTTTGGCAGCATCACCGATGGTTTCGATACCAGCAAGCTGCCCGTCACGGTCGATGACAAGGGCTGGCAGCTGGTGAAGGGCCGGCTGCCGTGGGGCGGCGAGGTCGTCGTGCCGCAAGCGGGCCTGGTGACCCTGGCCGAGGACACGTATTTCAAATCGGGCACGAGCGTCAATTTCGCCGTGCCGATGAAAGCCATGGAGTTGCGCAGCGGCACCTTGCTGGCGGCGCGCGCCACCTTGACTGCGGAGTTGAACTTACCTGCAGGCAGCGTGCTGGGCGGCGCCGTGCGCAATGCCGACGGCAGCGTGCTGTACGCGGCCGGCACCGTCTTGCCCAAGGCGCTGACCTTATCGAGCGGCATGCAGCTCGATGCCGGCCTGCGCCTGCCTGGCGCGGCCAAGGTGGCGGCCATGGTGTGGCCGGCGAATGTGGCCTTGCCCTTCCCGGAAGGCCAACCGCGCGACACGGGCGATAGCGTCAATTCCATCAATGGCGTGGTGCTGGCCTCCGCGCTGGCGCTGGACAAGGGCAGCGTGCTGCCAGCCGGCACGCTGGTCAAGCTGCCTGGCGACGCGACCATGGTGGCGCTGCGCAGCGAGGATGGCAGCGGCAGCCAGGGCCGCAACCTGGCGCTGGCGCCCATGCTGGCCCAGGGTTCGCAAGCGTGGTCGCTGCGCCTGGTGGGCGGCGCCGATACGGCCGCGGCCGACACGCGCGCGCTGCGGCCGCATGCGAAGGACGCGCATCTGATGCTGGCCGATACGCATTACGGCATGGGCACGGTGAAATCCGTCGTGCCGGGCACGGGTCTGCCAAACAAATATATCTTCAGCGAGGCGGCGATTGCCGAAGGATGGCCGGAAGGCGAGGTTGACATCAGCTGGTTTGGCGACGAGGCAAACATGCTGGAAAGCTATGGCTACCTGGTGATCAAGGTGGCCGACGGCACGCCGCCCGACTACGTGACGACTGTGGTGCCGGCGCGCCAGCCCCTGTTCAGCGTGCTGCGCACGGGCACGGGCGACCTCGACTTGCTGGCCGCGGGCGACTTCGACATGCGTTCGCTGTATGGCGTCTACACGGCGGGCACGCAGTCGGCCTCGCCGCTGGTCGATGGCAAGGATCTGTTCAACTTGCCGCGCGGCCTGAACGCCAAGGGCCAGTTACTCGGTGCGCTGGGCAAGGACTTTACAGCGTTTGTCGATGGCGGCAGCCAGAGCCTGTACCGCGCCTGGTATCCCGAGCACGGCGGCAATCTGCTGCTGCGCACCCAGGGCGACGTCAAGGGCGATACCCTGGGCACCTCCACGCAACGCCGCGAGGATGCCATCGGCTTCCTCAACGCGCAGCAGGACACCAGCGATATCGGCAGCTGGCTGTGGCGCCAGGGCAGCGGCAGCACGGGCGCGGGCGTGCCGACGGCGTGGTGGATCAATTTCGGCACCTACGTCGCGCGCCCCGAAGGTCCCGACCTGTTTGCCGGTTTGCCGGTGCTGTCGGGCTTTACGGGCATCGGCACCCTGGGCGGCGGCAATGTGCTGCTGCAGGCGGGCGGCGACGCCGGCATGCTGACCTCGCGCGCCGATCCGGCCGGCGAATTCGCGCCGCGCAGCCAGGGCCTGAACGTGGCCGTGGGCAGCACGGGCAGGGTGACGCCGGACGGCAAGTTGCTGCTGACGGGCGGAGGCGACCTCGACATCCGCATCGGCGGCGGCCTCAATCCGGTCGCCGCGGTGCGCAGTTTCGACCGCAACGGCGACTTCGCGAATGCCGATACGCGCTTCGAGCGCCAGTATCCCACGCTCAACAGCACTTTCACCAACCTGCGTGGCGCGCTGCGCATGGAGGCGGGCGCCGTAGGCGGCGTCGAACTGCGTTTCGACCGCGCCGATCCGACGGAATCGCGGCCGTACGAAACCTATACGGCGGGCACGGCGATTGCCAGCGGCGGACCTGTCCTGGTGCCGGGCGACAGCGGCGTGCGCATCGATGCGCGCGGCGACCTGGTGCTGGGCGGCACGGCCGATGCGGGCCGCGTGAAGCAGCTGGGCAACGGTTCGCCGTTCAACTACCAGGGCGTGGCGCGCACCGGCGAAGGCTGGAGCTGGTTCTCGCTGTGGACGCCGGCCACCGCCATCGACCTGTTCAGCGCGGGCGGCAACTTGACGCCCACCTCGTCCTGGATCAATGCGACGATCGGCGACAACCACGCGCCGACGGATGCACGCTTCGTCATGCCGTCCGTGCTGCGCGCCGTGGCCGCCAGCGGCAGCTTGTACTACGGCAATGCCAGCCTGGGCAGGCTGGGTGGTGATGGCGGCAAGGTGGACATGCCGCAAAACGGCGTGATCCTGGCGCCGTCGCCGGTGGCGCCGCAATTTGTCAAGACGGGCACGGGCCAGCTGGAAATGCTGGCCGCCGATTCCATCCATGCGGCCGGCTATCCGATCACCCCATCGGGCGCCGACCCGCGCCTGCTGCCGAACCCGTTCAATCCGGGCTTCATCGGCGCCCTGGATCAAGTCTGGTACGGCCTGCTACCGCTGCACAACGTCAGCGCGAATGCGCTGGCGCCCGGTGCGCTGAAATGGTTCGGCTCGACCCCGAACGGTGCCAGCGATGCCGGGCAACAACTGTATCCGCTGTTCAGCATGACGCCGCCGACGGTGTCCGACTATGTGCCGGCAGGCCAGCTGCCCGCGCATTTCTATGCCAACAGCGGCGACATCGTCGGTCTGCGCACGGGCGGCATCGTGTACCGGGGCAACCTGAAGGGCGTCAGCGGCGCGTTGGGCCTGTGGTACGAAGGCGGCGGCGCCGTGGCCGTGCGCGCCGGACGCGATATCGTCAACTCGGGCACGCCGCTCGGCAGTGTCGAGAGCGTGCCGGACGGCGCGGCGGGATGGACCAGCCAGGCCTTTGTCGGCCGGCCCGATTTTCCGGACAAGCCGGTCGTCTCGGGCGGCTCTTCCGCGCGCGGCAACCTGTTCGTGCACCGCCATGCCGATGACGTTTCCGTCGTCAGCGCCGGGCGTGATATCCGCTACAGCACCTTCTATGTGGCGGGACCCGGCCAGCTCAATGTGAGCGCCGGACGCGACCTGTACATGGCCGACAAGGGCGAGCTGCGCAGCCTCGGTTCCATCGTGAATGTCGGCGCTGCCGAACGGGGCAATGGCGCCGGCATCAGCGTGGCCGCCGGCGTGGGCCGCAACGGTCCCGACTATGCGGCCTTCGCGGCGCGCTACCTGGACCCGGCCAAGCTGGCCGACCCGGGCCGTCCGCTGGCCGACCAGGCCGGCAGCGCCGTGTATGTCTACGGCGGCAAGCTGACCCTGGCCGACTGGCTGCGCGGCCAGTTCGGCTACAAAGGCGACGAGGCGGGCGCTGCCGCCTTCCTCGGCACGAAACAGGTGGAACTGGAAAAGGCCGGCCAGCAAACGGGCGGCGTGCGGCGCGACCTGGCGCGCGAATACGCGCAGGTCAGCCAGTTGCACCTGGTGAACTGGCTGACAACGCGCTTTGGTGGCGACAGCGGCCTGGGCATCCGTTACGACCCGGCCACCGATGCGCGCAGCTTCTTTGCCGCCTTGCCGAAGGAACAGCAGCAGGTGTACCTGAGCAATGTCTACTTTGCCGAACTGAAGGCGGCCGGGCGCGAATACAACGATCCGGACGGCATGCGCCGCGGCAGCTACCTGCGCGGCCGCGAAGCCATCGCCACCCTGTTCCCGGCGCAGGACAAGGCGGGCAAGAAGATCGAGTACAAGGGCGACCTGACGATGTTCAGCAGCGCGCTGTACACGGTCAACGACTACGACGGCATCTATACCAAGCGGCCGGTCGCGGGCGTGCGCTACCTGAGTCCGCAGGAATGGGCCGAGGCGGGGCGTCCGACCGTCAACGTGCCGCACGTGATCGTCAACGATGCCGGCATCCACACGGATTTCGGCGGCGACATCGGCATCACGGTGCCGGGCGGGCGCGCGCTGATCGGCGTCGACGGCGGCTATGCGCCGGGCGAAGGTTCGGGCGTGCTAACGCAGGGACAGGGCGACATCCAGATGTATGCGAAAGACAGCATCCTGCTGGGCCAGAGCCGCATCTTCACCACCTTCGGCGGCAACATCCTGGCCTGGTCGGCCACGGGCGACATCAACGCGGGCCGCGGCACCAAGTCCACCGTCGTCTACACGCCGCAGCGCCGCGCGTACGACAGCATCGGCCTGGTCAGCCTGTCGCCGAGCACGCCAAGCACGGGCGCCGGCATCGCCACCCTGAATCCGATCCCCGAGGTGCCGCCCGGCGACATCGACCTGATCGCCCCGCTGGGCAGCATCGACGCGGGCGAGGCGGGCATTCGCGTGTCGGGCAACGTCAACCTGGCGGCCTTGCAGGTGGTCAACGCGGAAAACATCCAGGTACAGGGCAAGGCCACGGGCGTGCCAACCATCGCCTCGGTCAACGTGGGCGCGCTCAGCAACGCCAGCGCGGCCGCCTCGCAAGCCGTCACGGCGGCGCAGGACGTGCTGCAGCGCGAACGGGCCGCCACCCGCCAGGCGCAGCCATCGCTGTTCACGGTGAAGGTGCTGGGCTTTGGCAACGAGCAGGCGGACGAGGACGGTGTCGGCAAGCACAAGGGGGGCGAGCCGCAGGCGTCCAGCTACCAGCCGGCCGGCGTGGTGCAGGTGCTGGGGGCGGGGCCCTTGACGGCGCCGCAGCTGCAGGCGCTCACGCCGAACGAGCGGCGCGGTTTACAGCCTTGAGCGGAGTTTTATGAACATTTGATGACATTCGGCAGTCGCCGCGCGCGGCGGCTGTCTAGGCATCAGTAGATGAACATCAGCAACAAAAAAACGCCGGCCCAGCGCCGCAACACAGGGCAACCGTTTGATTTTAAGGTGAATGGAAGATGCGTGAAATGACAACCAAGGGCAGGGGCGTGCCGCCAGCGGCGCCTGCAACCGCCTTGACGATGCTGTGCCTGGCCATGCTGGCGCTGCCCGGCATGGCGCGCGCGCAGGACGCGGTCCCGGCGGCCGCTCCCGTGGCCGCGCCGGAACGGCAGGTGACGATCGAGGAATACCTGGTGCGCGGCAATACCGTGCTCGATGCGCGCGCCATCGAAGAGGCGGTCACGCCCTTCCTGGGGCCGGGCCGCACCCTGAAGGACGTGGAAGGGGCGCGCGACGCCCTCGTTGCGGCCTATCAGGCGCGCGGCTACCAGTCCGTCTACGTGGACTTGCCGGAGCAGCAGGTGGAGCAGGGTGTGGTGGTGCTGCAGGTGAGCGAAACGAAGGTGGGGCGCTTGCGCGTGGTCGGCGCGCAATACAACTCGCCGCTCGATGTGCGCCAGCAAGTGCCGGCCCTGACGGAAGGCAAGGTGCCGGACTTTACCCAGGCGCAAGTGGAACTGACGGCCTTGAACCGCGGCCCCAAGCGCCAGGTGATGCCGCTGGTCAAGCAGGGCAGCCTGCCCGGCACCATGGACGTGGACTTGAAAGTCGAGGACAGCAGCCCGTGGCGCGCCAGCGTGGGCTTGAACAACGATTACAGCGCCGACACGAAAAAGCTGCGCACCAGCATGTCGGTGGGGCACGACAATCTGTGGCAGCTGGGGCATAGCGCCACCATCAGCTTTTTCGGCACGCCGGGCGACCTGAACCAGACCAAGGTGTGGTCCGCCTCGTACGTGGCGCCCATCGGCACGCAGGGCTGGAGCGTGGAAGCGACGGGATACCAGTCGAACAGCAACGTGGCCAGCACGGGCGGCACCAGCGTGCTGGGCAAGGGCCACGCGCTGGGCATGAAGCTCAACTACACGGTGCCCAACAGCGGCATCTGGTGGCACAGCTTTTCTGCCGGCATCGATTTCAAGGATAACCAGGAAGCCTTGAAGCTCAATGGCACGGGCAGCAATATTCCGCTCAAGTACGTGCCCCTGAGCGTGTCGTATAACGGCTTTGCGCAGACGGACGCGGCGACGTACGGCCTGGGCCTGTCGCTGGTGGCCGGCACGCGCGCCGCGTTCGGCTACGGCAGCGACAGCGCCGCCTACGACAACAAGCGCTACAAGGCTTCGCCCAGCTTCCTCGTGCTGAAGGGCGACGCCAACGCCACTTACACCCTGGGCAGCGGCGCGCAGCTGCACGGGCGCATGTCGGGCCAGCTGGCCGACGCGGCGCTCGTGTCGGGCGAGCAGATGGCGGCCGGCGGCGCCAATTCCGTGCGCGGCTACCTGTCGGCCGAAGCGACGGGCGACTATGGCGTGTCCGGCACCGTCGAATGGCGCACGCCCCAGCTGACGTATTTCAGCCGCCTGGAAAACTGGCGCCTGTTCGCCTTTGCCGATGGCGCGCGCCTGCGCCTGCGCGATCCGATGATCGAGCAGAAAGACCTGTTCGGCCTGGCGTCCGTGGGTGTGGGCAGCAGCTTCCAGTTCCTGCGCTACCTGAACGGCCGCATCGACTTTTCGTATCCGCTGCGCGATGGCCCGCGCACGCACAAACACGTGCGCCGCATCAATTTCAACCTGTCGGCCAGCTACTGACGGGCCAGCTCAACAGCACTGCACTTTTTTAGACTTTTCTTCGGAGAATCACTGTCATGCAACGTTTTCTTTTCCTGCTCACGATCCTGGGCACGCTCGTTCCCGGCCTGGCGCATGCCTGGTGGCAGCCCGACTGGGCTTACCGCAAACCCGTCACCGTCGACGCCGGCCCGAAGGCGGGCGCCGTGGGCGGCGATCCGGGCCGCATTCCCGTGCTGCTGCGCTTGCATTCGGGTAATTTCAACTTCGAGGGCGTCAGCGACAACGGCGCCGACCTGCGCTTCGTGGCGGGCGACGACAAGACGGTGCTGAACCACCAGATCGAGCAATTCAATCCGCTGCTGGGCATCGCCCTGATCTGGGTCGACGTGCCGGCCCTGACGGCCGGTACGCAGCAGCAGCTGTGGATGTATTACGGCAATCCGAAGGCGCCTGCTTCCGGCAACGGCCAGCGCACCTTCGATCCCGATTACAGCCTCGTGTACCACTTCACCGAACCTGGCGTGCCTTCGCGCGACAGCACCGCCTACGGCAACCATGCCCAGACGGCCGTGCCGGCGCTCGACGGTGCCGTCATCGGCGCCGGCGCCCGCCTGGGCACCACGCCGCTGATGCTGCCCGCCTCGCCTTCGCTGGCGCTGGCCGCCGGCGCGCCGTTCACCTTTTCCGCCTGGGTGCGTCCCGACAACCTGGGCGCGCAGCAAGTGCTGTATGCGCGCCGCGACGGCGCCAATGAATTGCTGATCGGCGTGGACCAGGGCGTGCCCTTCGTGCAAGTGAATGGCCAGCGCAGCAAGCCGGGCCAGCCGATCCAGGCCGCGCAATGGTCGCACCTGGCCGTCAAGGCCGATAAAGCCAACGTGGCCCTGTACGTGGGCGGCCGTCCCGCCGTCTCGCTGGCCACCGCCTTGCCAGCCTTCGCCACGGCCGCCTCGGTAGGCGCCGATGCGGCGCCGGTCGCCTCGGGCGCCGCCACCCTGGCCAACTTCACGGGCGCCATCGACGAGCTGCGCCTGTCGCGCACGGCCCGTCCCGACGCCCTGCTGCTGGCCGACGCCGTCTCGCAAGGTTCCGAATCGCGCCTGGCCGTGTTTGGCGCCGATGAACAGCAGGCCGGCAAAAGCCATTTCGGCTTCATCATCGCCGCCATGCCGCTCGACGCCTGGATCGTCGTCGGCGTGTTGGGCCTGATGATGGTCTTGTCGTGGATCATCATGATCGGCAAGGGCCGCAGCTATGGCGCCATCTCGCGCGCGAATGCGCAATTCATGCAATCGTTCCACGAAGCGGCCGGCGCGCCGCTCGATCACTTGGCGCGCAACGGCAAGCTGAGCGCTTCCGTGAAGACGGATTCCTCGCTGTGGCGTCTGTATGACGTGGCCATCGACGAGATGCGCCGCCGCCACGACCGCGGCTACGACCTGAACGCCGTGTCGAACGCGACGATCGGCGCCATCCGCGCCGCCATGGATGGCGTGATGGTGCGCGAAAGCGAGCGCATGTCCAAGCGCATGATCTGGTTATCCACCACCATCGAAGGCGCGCCGTACGTCGGCCTGTTCGGTACCGTGATCGGCATCATGCTGGTGTTCGTCGTGGCGGCCATGGCCGGCGCCGTGGACATCAACTCGGTGGCGCCGGGCATGGCGGCAGCGCTGCTGTGTACGGCTGCCGGCCTGGGCGTGGCGATTCCCGCCCTGTTCGGCTACAACTGGCTGTCGTCGCGTTCGGACGCCATCGTTGCCGACATGGCTGTCTTCGTCGATGAATTCGCCACGCGTCTGGCGGAAGAGCAGGGCGACGGACGCCAGATGCGTCCCGCGCTGCATCAGGCGTGAGGGGCGCATAACCATGGCCACCTCCGCCAAGTTTACCCCCCGCAAGCGTAGCGGCGGCATCAACATCACGCCCTTCGTCGACGTGCTGCTGGTGGTGCTGGTGATCTTCATCCTGACCAGCAATGCCAGCATTCCCGGCATCAAGGTCGACCTGCCCAAGGCCAGCTCGGCCATGGCGCTGGAAAAGCCGAAGACCAAGGCCATCACCATCGACAACGCGGGCCAGGTCTTCCTCGACGCCTATCCCGTCACCTTGCCCGAACTGGAAGAGCGCTTGCGCACGGAAAAGGCGCTGACGCCCGACTTCCCCGTGATCGTGCGCGGCGACGCCGCCGTGCAATACGCGAAAGTGGTCGAAGTGCTCGATTTGCTGCGCCGGATCGACCTGAACCAGGTGGGCCTGGTGACCGGCAAGCCGGCATGAGGAGCGCAAGGTGAAGCGTGACGACATGATGAAGACGGCCGCCCCGGAAGCGTCAGGCGCGGCGCAGTGGTGGCGCCGCTGGGGCGGCGTGGCCGGCGGCGCGCTGCTGGCCGGTGCGCTGGCCGCGCTGGTCTGGTATTTGCTGTCCGATACGGCGGCCACCAAGCGCGAAGTGGCGGCGCCGCCGATGCTGATGCTGCCACCGCCGCCGCCACCGCCGCCGGAACCGGAAAAACTGCCGGAACCGACGCCCGACAAGGTGGTGCCGGAAGTGTCCGAGCCGGAACCGACGCCGGCCGACAAGCCCATGGATGACGCGCCGGAAAGCCCGTCGCCGGACAAGGGCGACCCCGTCACCATCGACGGCGCGGCGCAGGCCGGCAGCGACGCGTTCGGCATCCAGGCCGGGCGCGGCGGCGGCATGACGGGCGGCGGCGGTGGCGGCGGACTCGGCGCGGGATCGTATGGCCGCTACGTGGCCAACGCGCTGCAGCTGGCTTTTGCCCGCGATCCGCGCACGCGCCAGCTGGCCTTTGCCGACATCCGCGTCGACCTGTGGCTAGATACGGAAGGCCGGACGTCGAAGGTCCACCTTGTGCAAGGCACGGGCAATGCGCAGACGGATGAGCAAGTGCTGGCCATGGTGCGCGACTTCCGCGCCGATGAGCGGCCGCCGGCGTCCCTGCGTTTCCCGGCCCGCGTTTCCATTAAAGGCCGCCGGCCATAGCGCCCCCAACTCATATTAATTTTTTTCGAGAGAAACAATGAATTCCTTATTTTCTTCCCCACAGCGCCTGCGCCGCCTTCCGCTGGCGCTGGCCGCCTTCGCCCTGAGTGTGGCGGCAGGTGCGGTACAGGCGCAGGCCGTCCCGGCCGACAGCACCATGGTCAAGCTGATCCGCGGCCTGATCCAGAGCGGCGCCCTGAACAAGGATGCCGGCGAAGCCTTGCTGGCGCAGGCGCAGAGCGAAGCGCTGGCCGCGGCGCAAGCCCGTCCTGCCGCCGCACCGGCCGCCCTGGCGCAGGTGCAGCCGGGCGACGTGCGCGTGCCGTATATTTCGCAAACCGTGCGCGAACAGATCCGCGACGAGATCAAGGGACAAGTGTTGGCCGAGGCGAAGGCGGGCGGCTGGGCGGCGCCGAATGAAACGCCGGCCTGGAGCAAGCGCATCCGCGTCGAAGGCGACGTGCGCGCACGCTACGAATCGCGCTATTACGACATGGCCAACAGCAATATCGAGATCGACTGGCGCTCGCTCAACAGCGGCAGCGGCTACGACGTCAATTCGAACACCAACCTGGCCCTGCCGGCGCTGCTGAACACGCGCGAAGACCGCAAGCACTTGCTGCGCGCCCGTGCCCGCCTTGGTATCCTGGCCGACATTTCCGACACCACGCAAGCGGGCATCCGCCTGGCCAGCGGCAATGACGACAGCCCGGTGTCCACCACGCAAACCCTGGGCGGCGGCCTGGGCAAGAAGAACATCTGGCTGGACCAGGCCTGGCTGTCCTACCAGCCCGCTTCGTGGCTGAAACTGACGGCGGGCCGCTTCGACAATCCGTTCGTGTCCGGCGACGAATTGTTTTCCAGCGAACTCAATTTCGACGGCATCGCCGCCAAGGTGCAGCAGCCGGTGGGCGAGAGCAAGGACGTCACCGTGTTCGGTACCCTGGGCCTGATTCCGCTCGAGTATTCGTCCGACAATGCGCCTAGCCGCAGCCAGGCAAAAATGTCGAGCGAAAACAAATGGCTGCTGGGCGCGCAAGTGGGCGCGTCGTGGAAGATCAATAGCGACCATCAGTTGCGCGGCGCGCTGGCCTACTACAACTTCCGCAATATCAGCGGCGAGTATTCGCAGCCGTGCGCGCTGTACGCGGGCGCCGATGGCTGCAGCACGGACTGGTCGCGTCCATCGAGCATGCAAAAGGGCAATAGCTTGATGTTGCTGCGCAATATCGCTCTGAACCCGCTGGACCCGGCGAATACACCGCAGCCGCAGTACGTGGGCCTGGCCTCGAAATTCCGCCTGGCAAACCTGAATGCGCGCTGGGATAGCAAGGTGGCCGGCGGCACGGACTTGCGCATCGAAGGCGATTATGTGCGCAACATGGCTTACGACAAGAACGCCATGTGGGCGCGCGCCAAGGGCGGCATCATGAACAACTTCGGCGGCACGGGCGGCGTCTCGCAAGCCGATTTCAGGAGCGGCGGCAATGCCTACATGCTGCAGGCAACCCTGGGCAAGGCCAGCCCGGCGGCGCGCGGCGACTGGAACGTTTTACTGGGATACAAGCGCATCGAACCGGACGCCTTGCCTGACGCCTACAACGATTCCACCTTCCACCTGGGCGGCACGAATGCGCGCGGGTATTACCTGGGCGGCGCGTATGCGCTCGACAAGAATACCTGGCTGAACGGCCGCTGGACGTCGAGCCGCGAAGTGTTCGGTTCGGCGCTGTCGATCGACACTCTGCAAATCGAATTGAACGCGCGTTTTTAAGGAGCCATGATGTTGATATCCAACAAAATGCGCCTGCCTTTATTGCTGCTGAGCTTGCTGGCCGGCGGCGCCCAGGCGCAGGGACAGAAGGGCCAGAGCATGGAAGAGCGTCTGCGTGCCGAGCTGCGCAATGTCACGGCGCAATTGCAGCAGACGCGCGGCGAGCTGGACGCGCTCAAAGCCAAGGGCGTGCCTGCCGCCAAGGCGGCGCCCGCCGCCGCCGCGCCTGCCAGCGATGGCTTGAAAAAAGAGCTGGCGCGCAGCCAGTCGCAGCTGGCGCAGGAACGCGCGCAGCGGGAAAAGCTGGCAGCCGAGCAGCAGCGCGGCGCGGCTGCCGCACAGGAGGCCGCCGCCAGCCTGGCGCAGTACCGCCAGGCCAGCGAGCGGCTGGCCGCCACGGGCAAGCAGCAGGAAGCGGAACGTGCACGCCTGGACGGCGAAGTGACGGCCCAGCGCGGCGCCCTGGCGCGCTGCGAAAGCAAGAATGCCCAGCTGTATGCGGCCGGGCAGGAAATCCTGCAAGCGTACGAGTCGTTGAATGTGCTGGACGTCATGAAGGCGCGCCAGCCGTTCGCCGCGCAAAGCAGAGTGAAACTCGAGCAAATCGCGCAGCAGTACGGCGACCAGCTGTACCAGGGCCGCTTCGATGCGCGTCAAACAGAAACACCTGCCGCGCCCGCGCCGGCCCCCCAATAATTTTTTTGAAATGAATGGAACGACGATGGAAAATACCAACAACTTGCTGACCACCCTGAATGCGGAACAAACGGCCGAGGCCATCAAGGCTGCCGGCTGCGCCGTGACCAGCATTGAACACGACGGTGTCGTGCGCCTGCACAGCGCCAGCCATGGCATCGGTTTCCAGGTGCTGTGGGGTAATGAAGCCGCGCCTGGCCAATATGCGGACCTGACCTTGAGCTGCCCGCTGCGCGTGCAGGGCGGCGACTTGCCGGCCGGCTTGCTGGCCGAATGGCACCGCAGCAAGCGCTTCGCGCGCGTGGCCCAGCATGGCGATTTCGTCGTGCTGGAAATGGATGTGCTGGTCGCCGGCGGCGTCAGCAAGGAGTACCTGAATATCAATCTGCAACTGTGGACGCAGATGATGGGCCAGTTCTTCTTGTTTTTGCGCAACTTTACGCCGGCCGATACGAGCACGGCACCGGTAGTCGAGGCCGTCAGCGTGGCCGAAGAAGAAACTGTGCCGGCCTGATAAGCCATCCACAGGCGGTAAAAAAAGGCCCATGACGGGCCTTTTTTGCCATTGGCGGGTCCCAAGTGTCGTATTAAATACTTATTTTTTAGGCATCGCGCATGAAAACTGCTCAAAGAGCGTGTGTGAATCAAGCCAGCAAGGCCTGTATGGCGGATAATATTGCCTGTTGCCGATTTGGATACGACCTTTACACAAAAATGCGCCCCATGGATTTTACCCGCGACGAGACCAGTGAAACCCCAGTTGCCCCGGCCAGCGCGCCGGGAGCGCCTTTGCCGTATGCCGTCGCCACCTGGCTGCAGCGGGTGGAGGCTGCCGCCCATCCGAAGGCCGTGCTGACGATTGCCGAGCCCGATCCCAAACTCAACCAGCACCGCCTGATCTACGTGCTGGCGCCCACCAGCGGTGGTCGCCACGTGGCGCTGTGCCTGTACAAGGCGCGGCTGCGGCCAAACGGCGACGTGGCGGCGGCGTCTCCCATCAGCGAAATCTTTTCCCTGCTGTCGGCGCCGCCCACGTTCTTGACGCCGGCCGACGAAGACCTCGTGCGCTTCTTCGTGGCCATGCGCAGCGGGCAGAATTCGCAGACGGGCAGCGCCACGGAGCCGAAGGGCAAGGTGGGCGCGGCCCTGCTGAAAATGCTGGCCGAGCAGGATAAATTGTTGTGGGCCAATTCCTGGGCCGATGTCGGCAATGGCCTCGTCTATCCGTTGAAGGAAGGTCCCGTGCGCCCGGCGCGCCTGTTCTGGCGCGACGAAGGCAAGACCATGCGTCTGGGCTGGCAAGTGGACCCGCCGGAAGGCGCGAAGCACCATGGCGCCGACCAGATCGATTACATGCTGCCCACCGATCCGCCGTGGTACATCGACAATCTGTCGTGCGGCGTGCTGGAACTGAACCAGGGCGGCTCCGATATTTCCCTGGCCGACCTGCAGGCGCTGGTGGCGCAGGCGCCGCCGTTGAATGCGAACGACAAGGTGCGCGTGTCGCAACTGCTGCTGGCGCAAGGCTTGCAGCATTTGATGCCGCTGCCGCAACCGTTGCCGCAGCGCTTGCGCAAGGATGTGCCGGCGCAACCGGTGTTGCTGCTGGACAGCGCCATGCTGGCCGACGGCAGCGCGCAGCGCTGGAGCGATTTCGCCGTGCTGTCCTACGACTACGATGGCGAAAGAGTCTCGTTCGACCCGTCGCAGCGCGTCGTGCGGCAAGTGGGCGAGGTGACGGAAATTATCCAGAGAAACACGGTCGATGAAGCGCGCGCGCTGGCCACGCTGGCCGAGCTGCAATTCAAGAAGCCGGGCTCCGCTCCCTTGAGCGGCTTGAAGGGCGCCTTGCTGCTGCCTTCCCAGGCGGAATGGCTGCGTTTTGCCGAGTCCGGGATCGACGCCTTGCTGGAGCAGGGCTGGATCGTGGAAAAGACGGCCAAGTACCGCTACGACGTGAGCGACGTGGGCGACTGGTACGCGGAGATCGACGACCAGGACCCGGACAGCGGCAACGCCTGGTTCGAGCTGGAGCTGGGCATCGTCGTCAACCACGAGCGCGTGCCGCTGCTGCCCGTGCTGGTGCAGCTGATCCGCAACGCGCCCAACGATTTCAATCCGAAAGTCATCGAAGCGCATGCGGACGATGACCAGATGCTGGCGACCTTGCCGGACGGCACGCGCGTCGCCCTGCCGTGGGGCAGAGTGCGCCCCATCCTGAACACGCTGGGTGAGCTGTATTTCAGCGACAAGATCAGGCATGCCGTGCGCATGTCGACCCTGGACGCGGCACGCCTGGAAGAGCTGGCGCGGGGCCTGGAGATGCAGTGGACGGGCGGCGAGCAGCTGCGCGCCATGGGCCGCAAGCTGAGCCAGTTCGGTTCCGTGCAAAAAGTGGCGGCACCCGCGGGCTTGCAGGCGACCCTGCGCGACTACCAGGCCGACGGCCTGGCGTGGATGCAATTCCTGCGCGACCATGACCTGGCGGGCATCCTCGCCGATGACATGGGCCTCGGGAAAACCGTGCAGACGCTGGCGCATATTCTGGTGGAAAAGGAAGCGGGCCGTCTCACGCATCCGGCCCTCGTCATCGCACCGACTAGCTTGATGGGCAACTGGCAGGACGAGGCGGCAAAATTTGCGCCCAGCCTGAAGGTGTTGCTGCTGCAAGGCAAGGACCGCGCCCAGCAATTCGACCAGATCGACCAGTGCGACCTGGTGCTGACGACGTATGCGCTGCTGCCGCGCGACGAGGAAACCTTGCGCGAGCACGATTTCCACCTGGTCATCCTCGACGAATCGCATTACATCAAGAATACGCGCAGCAAGGCGGCGCAAAGCGCGGGCCTGCTGCGCGCGCGCCATCGCCTGTGCCTGTCCGGCACGCCGCTGGAAAATCATCTGGGCGAGCTGTGGTCGCAATTCCACTTCCTGCTGCCGGGCTTGCTGGGCGACGAAAAGACCTTCAACACCCAGTTCCGCCACCCGATCGAGCGCCAGGACGATCCGTTGCGCCGCATGCTGCTGAACCGCCGCATCAAGCCGTTCCTGCTGCGCCGCACGAAGGACAATGTGGCCAAGGAGCTGCCGCCGAAGACGGAGATGGTGCGCAAGGTGGAACTGACGGGCCCGCAACGCGATCTGTATGAAACCGTGCGCCTGGCGATGGATCAAAAGGTCCGCGAAGAAATCGACAAGAAGGGCGTGGCGCGCAGCCAGATCGTCATCCTCGAAGCGCTGCTGAAACTGCGCCAGGTGTGTTGCGACCCCCGCCTGGTGAAATCCTTGCCGGCGAAGAAGCAGTCGGCCGGTTCGGCCAAGCTGCTCGACCTGATGCAGATGGTGGAAGACTTGCTCGACGAAGGGCGCAAGATACTCGTCTTCTCGCAATTTACCAGCATGCTGGAATTGATCGAGGAAGAACTCGAATCGCGCGACATCCCGTATGCCCTGCTGACGGGCGAGACGAAGGACCGGGGCGCGCAGGTGGCGGCCTTCCAGCAGGGCGCCGTGCCCATCTTCCTGATCAGCCTGAAAGCGGGCGGCGTGGGACTGAACCTGACGGCCGCCGACACGGTCATCCACTACGATCCGTGGTGGAATCCGGCGGCGGAAAACCAGGCCACGGACCGCGCCTGGCGCATCGGCCAGGACAAGCCCGTGTTCGTCTACAAATTGATCGCGAAGGGCACGCTGGAAGAAAAAATCCAGTTGCTGCAGCAAAAGAAATCGGAGCTGGCGCAATCGATCCTGGCCGAAGGCGAATCGCAGAAGATGGCGCTCACGCAGGAAGACTTGCAGCAGATTTTCGCCCCGCTGGAGGATTAACGGCGTGGCACGCGTATACTTGGCGCTTCTTTCCTGCCAGGTATAACGCATGCTGCCCATTTTCCTCCTGCTGCTTGCCGGCGCCGTCCTCATGGCGCTGCGTTTCGTCCAGTTGCGCCGCGCCCTGCTGCGCGCGCGGGCGGGCGAAGCGCAGTTCCGCCTGCTGGCCGAGCACGGGCGCGACGCGGCGTTCCTGCTCGACGCCACCACCCTCGAATTGCTCTACATCAGCCCCGCCGCGCAGCGCCTGACGGGCCATGATGTGCCTGCCTTGCGCGAACACGCGGCGCAGCTGGCGGCCGACGTGCCGGCCCGGCTGCAGCGCTGGCGCGACGGCGATACCAGCCGCTTGACCCTGCTGCGCGAAGTGGAATTGCCGCACGCCGACGGCCGCCTGCTGGCGCTGGAAATCAGCTCGACCATCGTGCCCGCATCGGCGAGCGAGCGGGGCGTCACTATCGTGGGCACGGTGCGCGACGTCAGCGCCGCCCACGCGCAGGAAGCCGAGCGGGAAAAGGAGCAGAAGCGCTTCGCTTCGATGCTGTCGCACGAATTCCGCACGCCGCTCGCCACCATCGACGGCGCCATCCAGCGCCTCGTCTCGACGTCGCAAGACGCCGACGAGGCCACGCGCAAGCGCTACGTGAAAATCCAGACGGCCGTCGACCGCCTGCTGGCCATGATCGACGATTACCTGTCGCCCGAGCGCATGGCGGCTATCGGCCGCGAACGGGCCGCCGACGGCATCGCGCCGCTGGCCTTGCTGCAGCAGGCGGCCGCCACCGTGCCGGCCAGCCACCGCGTGCAACTGGAACTCGATGAAGACTTGCCGGCCCGGCTGCGCTGCGACGTGCCCGGCATGGCCCTGTGCCTGAAAATCCTGCTCGACAACGCCGTCAAGTTCAGCCCGCCGGGCGGCGTCATCACCGTGTCGGCCAGGCTGGTGCCCGAAGGCGGCGTGGCCCTGTGCGTGCGCGATGCGGGACCCGGCTTGCGGGAAGAAGAACTGGCCCAGCTGTTCGAGAAAGGACGCCGTGGAATCGATGCCACGCATCCCGGTGCGGGCCTGGGCCTGTACATGGCGCGCGCCGTGGTGGACGTACATGGCGGGAGTTTACAGGGGCATAATCTGCCCGAAGGTGGGGCGCTTTTCCGGATTTGGCTGCCGCTTCCTGTCTAGACAAGGAAAAGCCTTGCTTCCGCTGAAGCCAACCGTGATAATTCCTTGACGTAAACCTATTGTGCCGTCCATCATGGTGCAGAAGTGAATGGCATGGTTTGCCCACGGTAGCTCACTAATGGAAGAATGGCGTTGCAATGACGAAAATACTGATCGTCGAAGACAATCTGGACTACGCCGAAGACATGGCGGAGTTTCTCGTTGAGCTCGAACACGAAGTTCATATCACCAGCTCCGCTGGGGGCATGTGGACGGCGTTGAGCCATGGCAATGTTGGGGTGGTCGTGCTGGACCTGGGCTTGCCCGATGAGGACGGCTTCAACGTCATCCCCCGCATGCGCCAGCTGTATCCGCAAATCGGCGTGCTGGTGCTGACGGGGCGCGTCGCCTTCGACAGCCGCATCCTGGGCTTGCGCCTGGGCGCCGACCATTATCTGACCAAGCCGATCAAGTTCCCCGAACTGGCCGCCCACATCGAGGCGCTCGACCGCCGCGTCGGTCCGCAAGATCCCGTGCCCGAGCCGGGCAAGTGGACCTTGAAAGTAAGCGCTCGCCAACTTGAACTGATGGGCGCCGTCATCGCCCTGACTGAAAAAGAATTCAACTTCCTGCACCTGCTCACCATCAACACCCGCCCCGTGCCGCGCGACGTCATCGTGGCCGGCATGGGCGGCGAAGATCCCGATGCGGGCCGCCGGGTCGACATGCTCGTGTACCGCCTGCGCAAGAAAGCCAAGACGGGCCTGGGCCAGGACTTGCCGCTGCGCAGCGCGTATGGCGAGGGCTACAGCCTGTCGGCCAGTTTCAATTTGTCCTGACCAGCAGAGGCGGTCCTGATGAAATGGCGTGTTCTGCTTGGGCTGCTGTTGATCGTTGGCTTGTCCTGTGCTGCTCTGTGGCTACGTCAGGAATGGAAAATCGACAGCTGCCTCGACAAGGGCGGCCGCTGGAATTACCCGCAGGCTGTTTGTGAAGGCGCATGAACGCCCTGTCGCAAAATTAAGGGACAGAGTCAGCCGCCTTTTCCAGCATTTCAAATAAAACAGGGTCAGAGTCGCGTCCGGCACGCATACTGTGTAAAATCAAGGCCTTAGCCTTCTTTTTACCGATTCTGCCATGGCCCGTTTGCCCCGCCTCATCATTCCAGCACTGCCCCATTACGTGATCCAGCGCGGCAGCAACCGCCAGCCCGTATTCCAGGACGCGGCGGACTACGCGCAATGTTTGTCCTGGCTGAAAACGGGCGCAAAAATGTTCAAGGTGGCCATCCACGCCTATGTTTTGTTGCCGGATCAACTACATTTGTTGGCCACGCCGGCCGATGCGACGGGTCTGGGGCAGCTGATGCAGTGGCTGGGACGCTATTACGTGCCGTATTTCAACCAGAAATACGGCCGCGAAGGTGCCTTGTGGCAGGGACGCTACAAAACTTCCGTCATCGATCCCGACAATTTCTTCCTCACGTGCTGCCGCTATCTGGAATGCGTGCCCGTGCAAACGGGCCTGGCGGGCCAGGCGCTCGATTACAGCTGGTCCAGCTATGCCCACCATGCCGGCGTGCGGCCCGATCCCGTCATCACCGACCATGCGCTGTACTGGGCGCTGGGCAACACGCCGTTCGACCGCGAGGCGGCGTATCTGCGCCTATTCGAGCAAGGCCTGGGCAGCAGCCAGGTGAAAGTGGTGGAACAGGCTGTATTGAAGGGCTGGCCGCTGGGTTCCGACGCGTTCAAGCAGGCGCTGGAGCAGAAAATGCAGCGGCAAGTGTTGCCGGCCAAGCGCGGTCGTCCCCGCAAAATCGTGGCCGCTGCGGACGCCAATTGACAGGCATTCGCATTTAAAACAAAAAACGGTTTCTTTCTGACGTTTTATTGAAATGGCTTCGACTATGTCCCTATTAAATTTTTAGAGCGACGGAATCGAATTTAATTCGACTCCGACCCTAATTGTTCTGGTTGAGTTTTTTGTTGCGTTGCACTACTCTAGTTTTTCGATAGTCATATGCAGCGGAGAAGCCCATGAAAGCGCAAGGCCTGTACGACCCAGCCAATGAACACGATGCCTGCGGCGTCGGTTTCGTCGCCCATATCAAGGGCAACAAGACCCATTCGATCGTCGAACAGGGTTTGCTGATTCTGAAAAACCTCGATCACCGGGGCGCCGTCGGCGCCGATGCGCTGATGGGCGATGGCGCCGGCATCCTGATCCAGATTCCCGACCAGTACTACCGCGAAGAAATGGCCAAGCAGGGCGTGGAATTGCCGCCGCCTGGCGAATACGGCGTGGGCATGGTCTTCCTGCCGAAGGAACACGCGTCGCGCATCGCTTGCGAACAGGAAATCGAACGCGCCGTGCGCATCGAGGGCCAAGTCGTGCTGGGCTGGCGCAACGTGCCCATCGATACGGATATGCCGATGTCGCCCACCGTGCGCGCCAAGGAACCGGTCATCCGCCAGATCTTCATCGGCCGCGGCCCGGACATCATGGTCACCGACGCGCTCGAGCGCAAACTGTATGTGATCCGCAAATCGTCGGGCCACGCCATCCAGGCCTTGAAACTGCTGCACGGCAAGGAATTTTTCGTGCCGTCGATGTCGGCCCGTACCATCGTCTATAAAGGCTTGCTGCTGGCCGACCAGGTGGGCGTGTACTACAAGGACTTGCAGGATGCGCGCTGCATCTCGGCCCTGGCCCTCGTGCACCAGCGTTTCTCGACGAATACCTTCCCGGAATGGCCGCTGGCCCACCCGTACCGCCTGATCGCCCATAACGGCGAGATCAACACGGTGAAAGGCAACTTCAACTGGATGCGCGCCCGTGAAGGCGTGATGAAGTCGGCCGTGCTGGGCGACGACCTGCAAAAGCTGTTTCCTCTGATCTATGAAGGCCAGTCCGACACGGCGTGCTTCGACAATGCGCTGGAACTGCTGCTGATGGCCGGCTACCCGATCGCCCAGGCGATGATGATGATGATTCCGGAAGCGTGGGAAAACCACACGACCATGGATGACAACCGCCGCGCCTTCTATGAATACCACGCGGCCATGATGGAACCGTGGGATGGCCCCGCCGCCATGGCGTTCACGGACGGCCGCCACATCGGCGGCACCCTGGACCGCAACGGCTTGCGTCCGGCCCGCTACATCGTCACGGACGACGACCTGGTGGTGATGGCGTCGGAATCGGGCGTGCTGCCGATTCCCGAGTCGAAGATCATCCAGAAATGGCGCTTGCAGCCTGGCAAAATGTTCCTGATCGACCTGGAAGCGGGCCGCATCATCGACGACCAGGAACTGAAAAACACTTACGCCAACGCCAAGCCGTATAAAGCGTGGATCAACTCGGTGCGCATCAAGCTCGACGAGATCAAGCTGGCCGAAGGACAAGCGAAACAGGACCGCGCCCAGGGCGAAAAGGCCCAGCCATCGTTGCTGGACCGCCAGCAGGCGTTCGGCTACACGCAGGAAGACTTGAAATTCCTCATGGCGCCGATGGCACTGGCCGGCGAAGAGGCGACGGGCTCGATGGGCAATGACTCGCCGTTGGCCGTCATGTCGAACAAATTGAAGCCGCTGTATAACTACTTCAAGCAATTGTTCGCGCAAGTGACGAATCCGCCGATCGACCCGATCCGCGAAGCGATGGTGATGTCGCTCGTGTCCTTCATCGGCCCGAAACCGAACTTGCTCGACACCAACAACGTCAATCCGCCGATGCGCCTGGAAGTGGCGCAGCCCGTGCTGGGCTTTGACGACATGGCGCGCCTGCGCAACATCAGCGCCCACACGGGCGGCAAGTTCAAGTCGTATGAACTGGACATCTGCTACCCGCTGGCCTGGGGCAAGGAAGGCGTGGAAGCGTGCCTGGCCTCGCTGTGTGCGGAAGCCGTCGACGCCGTCAAGTCGGGCCACAACATCCTCATCGTCTCGGACCGCGCCATCTGCGCCGACCAGGTGGCGATCCCCGCGCTGCTGGCCACCTCCACCGTGCACCAGCACCTGGTGAGCAAGGGCTTGCGCGCCTCCACCGGCCTCGTCGTGGAAACGGGCTCGGCCCGCGAAACGCACCACTTCGCCTTGCTGGCAGGCTATGGCGCGGAAGCCGTCCACCCGTATCTGGCCATGGAAACCCTGGCCGAGATGGCGCACGGCTTGCCGGGCGATTTGTCCGCCGAGAAAGCCATCTACAACTACACCAAGGCCGTGGGCAAGGGCTTGATGAAGGTCATGTCGAAGATGGGCATTTCGACGTATATGTCCTACTGCGGCGCGCAAATCTTCGAAGCCATCGGCCTGAACAAGTCGCTGGTCGACAAATACTTCAAGGGCACGGCCTCGAACGTGGAAGGCATCGGCGTGTTTGAAGTGGCGGAAGAAGCGCTGCGCCTGCACGCGCTTGCCTTCGGCAACGATCCCGTGCTGATCGATAAGCTCGACGCGGGCGGCGAGTACGCGTTCCGCGTGCGCGGCGAAGACCACATGTGGACGCCGGACGCGATTGCGAAGCTGCAGCATTCCACGCGCAGCAACAATTTCTCCAGCTATAAGGAGTACGCGCAAATCATCAACGACCAGAGCCGTCGCCACCTGACCCTGCGCGGCCTGTTCGAGTTCAAGCTCGACCCGACCAAGGCCATCCCGCTCGATGAAGTGGAACCGGCCAAGGAAATCGTCAAGCGCTTCGCCACGGGCGCCATGTCGCTCGGTTCCATCAGCACGGAAGCGCACGCAACGCTTGCGGTCGCCATGAACCGCATCGGCGGCAAGTCGAACACGGGCGAGGGCGGCGAAGATCCGAACCGCTACACGCAGGAATTGAAGGGCATCCCGATCCGCCAGGGCGACACGATGGCTTCCGTCGTGGGCGCCGAGCAGATCGTCGTCGATATTCCGCTGCAGGAAGGCGATTCCATGCGCTCGCGCATCAAGCAGGTGGCGTCGGGACGTTTCGGCGTCACGGCCGCTTACCTGAACTCGGCCGACCAGATCCAGATCAAGATGGCGCAGGGCGCCAAACCGGGCGAAGGCGGCCAGTTGCCGGGCCATAAGGTGTCGGAATACATCGCCAGCCTGCGCTTTTCCGTGCCGGGCGTGGGCCTGATTTCGCCGCCGCCGCACCATGACATCTATTCGATCGAAGATCTGGCGCAGCTGATCCATGATTTGAAGAACGCCAATCCGCGCGCCTCGATTTCCGTGAAACTGGTGTCGGAAGTGGGTATCGGCACTGTGGCTGCCGGCGTCACCAAGGCGAAAGCCGACCACGTGGTCGTCGCCGGCCACGACGGCGGCACGGGCGCTTCGCCATTGTCGTCCGTGAAACATGCGGGCACGCCGTGGGAGCTGGGTCTGGCCGAAACGCAACAAACCCTGGTCTTGAACGGCTTGCGCAGCCGTATCCGCGTGCAGGCCGACGGCCAGATGAAGACGGGCCGCGACGTGGTCATCGCCGCCCTGCTGGGCGCCGACGAGATCGGTTTCGCCACGGCACCGCTGGTGGTCGAAGGCTGCATCATGATGCGCAAATGCCACTTGAATACGTGCCCGGTGGGCGTGGCCACGCAAGATCCGGTGCTGCGCGCCAAGTTCTCGGGCAAGCCCGAGTATGTCGTCAACTACTTCTTCTTCGTTGCCGAGGAAGCCCGTCAATTGATGGCGCAGCTGGGCATCCGCACGTATGACGAGCTGATCGGCCGTGTCGACTTGCTGGACAAATCGAAGGCGATTTCGCACTGGAAGGCGCAGGGGCTGGACTTCTCGTCCATCTTCTACAAGCCGGAAACACCGGATGGCCAAGCCTGCCGCCATGTGGAATTCCAGGACCATGCGCTGGAAAAGGCGCTCGACCACAAGCTGATCGCGCAAGCGCGCGCGGCGCTGGAAAAGGGCGAGCGCGTCTCCTTCATCTCGCCCGTGCGCAACCTGAACCGCACGGTGGGCACCATGTTGTCCGGCGAAGTGGCAAAGAAATACGGCCACGCCGGCTTGCCGGACGACACCATCCACATCCAGCTGCAAGGCACGGCGGGCCAGTCGGCCTGCGCATTCCTGGCGCACGGCATCACGATCGACCTGGTGGGTGAAGGCAACGATTACGTGGGCAAGGGCTTGTCGGGCGGGCGCATCATCGTGCGGCCCAATACCGAGTTCCGTGGCTGGGCCGTGGACAACATCATCATCGGCAACACGGTGCTGTACGGCGCCATCGCCGGCGAAGCCTTCTTCAACGGCGTGGCCGGCGAACGCTTTGCCGTGCGCAACTCGGGCGCCACCACGGTGGTCGAGGGCCTGGGCGACCATGGCTGCGAATACATGACGGGCGGCACGGTGGTGGTCCTGGGCAACACGGGACGCAACTTCGCGGCCGGCATGTCGGGCGGCATCGCCTATGTGTACGACCCGGCCGGCGACTTTGCCAGCAAATGCAACACGGCCATGGTCAGCCTGGACAAGGTCGTGTCGGCGGCGGAACAGCATGTCGACCGCGACGCCTGGCATACGCAGCACCGCGATGGCGTGCCGGAAGCGGACGAAGTCATCCTCAAGCGCCTGATCGAGCGTCACTTCAAGCACACGGGCAGCACGCGCGCCCGTGTCCTGCTGGACGACTGGGCTGCGGCGCGCGGCAAGTTCGTGAAAGTCTTCCCGAACGAATACAAGCGCGCGCTGATCGAGATGGCTGCCGACGCCGCCATGGAAGTGCAAGCCGTCGCCGCCTGAGCCAGCCAAGCTCATTGCCAAATGAACGACCAGGGAGCGGCCATGCCGCTCCCCGCCAGCCAAATACAAAGGAAACATCGTGGGTAAAATTACCGGCTTCATGGAATTCAAGCGCCAGGACGAACACTATCTGGAGCCTGCCGCGCGTCTGAAGAACTACAAGGAATTCGTGCTGCACCTGTCGGATGCGCAAGCGACCGTGCAGGGCGCGCGCTGCATGGATTGCGGCATCCCTTTCTGCACCACGGGCTGTCCCGTGAATAACATCATTCCCGACTGGAATGACCTCGTGTACCGCGGCGCCTACCGCGAAGCGCTCGATATCTTGCATTCGACAAATAACTTCCCGGAATTTACGGGCCGCATCTGCCCGGCGCCGTGCGAATCGGCCTGTACCTTGGGCATCCATGAAGATCCGGTCGGCATCAAGTCCATCGAACATAAAATCATCGACATGGGCTGGGAGCACGGCTGGGTCACGCCGCAGCCGGCAAGCTTCAGCACGGGCAAGAAAGTGGCCATCGTCGGCTCCGGCCCCGCCGGCCTGGCGGCGGCGCAGCAGCTGGCGCGCGCCGGCCATGCCGTCACCGTGTTTGAAAAGAGCGACCGGGTTGGCGGCTTGTTGCGTTACGGCATTCCCGACTTCAAGATGGAAAAGTCGCACATCGACCTGCGCGTGAAACAGATGGAAGCCGAAGGCGTGGTCTTCCGCACCAGCGTGCTGGTCGGCAAGGATTTCCCTGCCCACGTGAACAACTGGGCCAAGGAAACCATTTTCCCGGAAGACCTGGAAAAGGAATTTGACGCCGTCATCATGGCCGGCGGCGCCGAGCAGCCGCGCGATTTGCCCGTGCCGGGCCGCGAGCTGAAAGGCGTGCATTTCGCCATGGATTTCCTGCCGCTGCAAAACAAGGTCAACGCGGGCGACAAGCTCAAGGACCAGATCAAGGCCACGGGCAAGCACGTGGTGGTGATCGGCGGCGGCGACACGGGTTCCGACTGCGTCGGCACCTCGAACCGCCATGGCGCCGCCTCGGTGGCCCAGTTCGAACTGATGCCGCAGCCGCCGGAACAGGAAAACAAGCCGCTCGTGTGGCCATACTGGCCGACCAAGCTGCGCACCTCGTCCTCGCACGAGGAAGGCTGCGAGCGCGACTGGGCCGTGGCCACCAAGCGTTTCGAAGGCAAGGGCGGCAAGGTGGAAAAGCTGATCGCCTGCCGAGTCGAATGGAAAGACGGCAAGATGAGCGAAGTGCCGAATTCGGAATTCGAGATGAAGGCGGACCTGGTCTTCCTGGCCATGGGCTTTGTTTCCCCTGTGCAACAGGTGCTGCAAGCGTTCGGCGTCGATACGGATGCGCGCGGCAATGTCAAGGCGACAACGGATGGCGCCGGCTGCTACCAGACTTCGGTGGCCAAGGTGTTTGCGGCCGGCGACATGCGCCGCGGCCAGTCGCTGGTGGTGTGGGCCATCCGCGAAGGGCGCCAGTGCGCGCGCGCCGTCGATGAGTTCCTGATGGGGGCATCCGTGCTGCCACGCTAATTAACGAGCAATTGTTCGTTTTTTCCAGGGCCACGGCGCGCAGCGCGACGTGGCCCTGGCTATTTTTACTTGGCAAGTCGACAGCCGTGAACGCCGGCGGATGGTGGCGCGATGCGCAGGTCAAATTTCCACTACAATATCTGACTTTCGATTCATTAGTGTTGTATTCTTCCCCTTTCCGGGGCTGTCCCAAGGGGTGTCTCAGCAGAGGTTGGCGTTTCTGCACTACAATACGCCATTAAAATAGTGAGCTTCGTCGTGCCAAATCTTGTTGAGATCCGTGATTTACACTTTGCCTATGGAGAACGTTCGATTTTATCGGGCCTTCAAATGGATTTCCCACGTGGAAAAGTTGTGGCCGTCATGGGTGGCTCCGGCAGTGGCAAGACGACCGTACTGCGCCTGATCGGCGGGCAGCTGCGCCCCAGTTCCGGCTCCGTGAATGTGGACGGCCAGATCGTGCATACGCTGGCAACCGACGAGTTATATCAGCTGCGCCGCAAGATGGGCATGCTGTTCCAGCACGGCGCGCTGTTTACGGACTTGACGGCGTTCGAGAACGTGGCGTTCCCCCTGCGCGAACACACGGATCTGAACGAAGAGCTGATCCGCACCCTGGTGCTGATGAAGCTGCACGCCGTGGGGCTGCGCAATGCGGCGCAATTGAAGCCGGCCGAGATCTCGGGCGGCATGGGCCGTCGCGTTGCGCTGGCGCGCGCCATCGCGCTCGACCCCGAACTGATCATGTACGACGAGCCGTTCGCCGGCCTGGACCCGATTTCCATGGGTGTGACGGCCAATTTGATCCGCAATCTGAACGATGCGCTGGGTTCCACGTCTATCCTGGTATCGCATGACGTGAAGGAGTGTTTCGCCATCGCTGATTATGTGTATTTTCTATCATCGGGCAAGATCGTGGCGCACGGCACGCCGGCCCAGATGGCCGTGTCGACGCATCCGTACGTCAAGCAGTTCGTCAATGCCGAGGCCGATGGTCCGGTGCCGTTCCACTATCCGGGCAAGTCGCTGGCCGACGACCTGGGCTTGCATGCGGGAGCAGGCCGATGATCGCGCGTTTCCTGGCGTCGATCGGAGCATGGTTGCGCAATGCGGTACAAGACCTCGGCTTTGCCGTGCGTTCCTTCTTTCTCATCATCGCCTCCTCGGGTGGCCTGTGGCGCCGGCCACACTTGCTCATCGAGCAATTGTTTTACATCGGCAGCCGCTCGGTGGTGATCATCGCCGTGTCCGGCCTGTTCGTCGGCATGGTGCTGGGGCTGCAAGGCTATTACACACTGAGCACCTTTGGCGCGACGCAGTCGCTGGGGCAGTTGGTGGCGCTATCCTTGATGCGTGAACTGGGTCCGGTCGTCACGGCGCTGCTGTTCGCGGGCCGCGCCGGCACCTCGCTGACGGCGGAAATCGGCCTGATGAAGGCGGGCGAGCAATTGTCGGCCATGGAAATGATGGCCGTCAATCCGAT
This sequence comes from Janthinobacterium glycogeni, assembly GCF_051380725.1. NCBI lineage: Bacteria > Pseudomonadati > Pseudomonadota > Betaproteobacteria > Burkholderiales > Oxalobacteraceae > Janthinobacterium > Janthinobacterium glycogeni. The sequence continues at coordinate 61,792 of NZ_JBNYXP010000011.1, forward strand.
CCAGCGCGTGCTGGCGCCCCGCTTCTGGGCCGGCGTGATCGCCATGCCTATCCTGGGCGGCATCTTCACGGCCGTCGGCGTCATCGGCAGCTACCTGGTGGGCGTCGTGCTGATCGGCGTCGATGAAGGCTCGTTCTGGTCGCAGATGCAGGGCGGTGTGAATATCTGGAAAGATATCGCCAATGGTACCTATGTGAAAAGCATGGTCTTCGGCATCGCGGTGACGTTCATCGCGCTGTTCCAGGGGTACCAGGCACAGCCGACGCCGGAAGACGTGTCCGGCGCCACCACGCGCACGGTGGTCATTTCGTCGTTGATGGTGTGGTGGCTCGATTTCATGATGACGGCGTTGATGTTTAGCAAGTAATTGCCGATCAGCGAACAACAGCGGGCCTGGGCAGGATGTTGCACAGGCGGCAGCAAGTAAAAATTATTTAGGATTGTTTATGCAACGTAAATCTTTGGATGTCTGGGTCGGCTTGTTCGTCTTGCTGGGTGTGGCGGCACTGATGTTTTTGGCGCTCAAGGCCGGCAATATGAGCTCGCTGTCTTTCAGCAAGACGTATACCATTACGGCCAAGTTCGACAATATTGGCGGCCTCAAGCCGCAGGCGCCCGTCAAGGGGGCTGGCGTGGTGGTCGGGCGCGTGGCGGAGATCCGCTTTGACGACAAGACGTATCAGGCGCTGGTGAAACTCGATATCGAAGATGGCTACAAATTTCCGAAAGACAGCTCGGCCAAGATTTTGACGGCCGGTTTGCTGGGTGAGCAATATATCGGCCTGGAAGCAGGCGGCGATTTGGCGAATCTGGCAGAGGGCGACAAGATCGCCCGTACTCAATCGGCCACAGTGCTGGAAGACCTGATCAATCAGTTCATCTACAGCAAGGCAGCGGAAGGAAAGGACAGCAAATGAGCGAGTCGACCAAACAATCCCAAGGCAGCCTGGCGCGCATCGGCCTGGCCCTGACCATCGCCGCCAGCGTGAGCGCTTGCGCCACCGGCACCAATCCGCGCGACCCGCTGGAAGGGTATAACCGCGCGATGTTCAAGTTCAACGATACCGTCGACCAGGTGGCATTGAAGCCCGTCGCTACGGCCTACAAGAAGGTGACGCCGTCGTTCGTGCAAACGGGCGTGGGCAACTTCTTCGGCAACCTGGCCGATGTGTGGAGTGCCGTGAACAACCTGCTGCAAGGCAAGGGTGAGGCGGGCTTGCAAGACGTCGTGCGCGTCAGCATGAACTCGACCTTCGGCATCCTCGGCCTGATCGACATCGCGTCGCAGGCCGGCATTCCCAAGCATAGCGAAGACTTTGGCCAGACTCTGGGCTGGTATGGCGTCCAGTCGGGTCCGTACGTGATGTTGCCGCTGCTGGGCCCGTCGACCGTGCGCGACACGGTGGCCTTGCCGCTCGATATCGCGGGCGACCCATGGCGCTACAAGGATCCGGTCAATGTGCGCAATATCGGCACGGTGACGCGCGTGGTCGACAAGCGCGCCGCGCTGCTCGACGCGACCAACCTGATGGAAGCGGCCGCGCTGGACCGCTATGAATTCATCCGCGACGGCTTCCTGCAGGCGCGCGAAAGCAAGGTTTTCGACGGTGATACGGACCGCCGCGACCGCAAAGTGCCAAAAAACGACAGCAGCGATTACGAGCCGGAGTACGAGGCAAAACCGCAAGCCGCCAATGACGCGCCTGCGGCCACGGCCGCCGCCGAGGTGGCGCCAGCGGACCTCGTAACATCTGGTAGCAATACCGTTGCTTCCGAGGCCAAGCCCCAGGAGTAAACTGGATGCAAGAACACCACGGCTGCGAATCAACGCCAGCCGGTGCATAGCAACACCATGAAAGGTAGAACCATGAAATTGATGAAACAACTGCTGGCGATGGCGACCATCGCCTTTGCCACCGCCGCCCAGGCCGCTCCTGCTGTCGAAGCGCCGGACGTCTTGGTCAAACGCATCAGCCAGGACGTGATCGACACGGCCAAGAACGACAAGGCCATCCAGGCTGGCGATATCAAGCGCGTTACCGAATTGGTGGAAAGCAAGATCCTGCCCTACGTGGATTTCCAGCGCATGACGGCTCTGGCCGCCGGCCGCTACTGGCGCGACGCCACGCCGGACCAGCAAAAGCAGCTGGCTGCGGAATTCCGCACCTTGCTGATCTACACGTATTCGGGCGCCCTGTCGCAGATCAAGAATGAAACCGTGGAATTCAAGCCGCTGCGCGCCGACCCGGCCGACACGGAAGTGGAAGTGCGTTCGCAAGTGAACGTGGCGCGCGGCGAACCCGTGCCCCTGAACTACCGCGTGGCGAAGACCCCGTCCGGCTGGAAGATCTATGACATCAACGTGCTGGGCGCATGGCTGGTGGAAACCTACAAAAGCAGCTTTGCCAGCGAGATCAGCAAAGGCGGCGTCGATGGTCTGATCAAGACCCTGGCTGCGAAAAACAAGGCCCTGGCCAGCCGTCCCGCCGCCAAAGCCAAATAATCGGCTATCATATAGCTCCTGACCCAGCTCCAGACCAGCGCAGCCCGACGCCATGCCCGACTCTCTCGACACCTTGCAGTCCCTGACTTCCCTGACCGTGCACAATGCCACTTCGGCATTGGAGCAGGGTCTGGACGCCATCCGCTCGGGTCAGACCAAGTTCGACCTGCGCAACGTCAAGGCCGTCGATTCGGCGGCCGTTTCCGTCATGCTGACGTGGCAGCGCGCGGCGCAGGATGCCGGCGCCGTGCTGGAGCTGAAAAACCTGCCGAACAACCTGAAAAACTTGACCAAGCTGTATGGCGTCTGCTCGCTCGTTTCGAGCACGTTGACGGCCGACGACTGCGGCAGCGCCGGCGGCCACGCCGAACGCAGCCCGTCCGACCTGCATCATCATTGATCCTGTCCCACTCCCCGCATCAGCAGTAGCTTTCAAGCCGGCAGGCCAGCAGCGCCGCCGGATTGATCTCCAAGTGTTCCACGAAGTTTCCAACTATAATTGACTGTTGCGCCGTCCTCGCCTGAAGGGGCGCCCTGCACCGGCCTGCCGGCATGGATGTCTCCGGCAACTGGCGCATCACACCAGACGCATTACACTTGAAACAAGCACATGACCGCAATTCAAATAACGAATGTAGAAAAGAGCTATAAATCGCTCAAGGCGCTGGGCGGCGTGTCGCTGGCCATCGAAGAAGGCGAGTTCTTTGGCCTGCTTGGTCCCAACGGCGCCGGCAAGACCACCCTCATTTCCATCATCGCCGGCCTGATACGCCCCGACGCGGGCACCGTCAAGATCCATGGCCACGACGTGGTCAAGGACTTCCGCAACGCGCGCCGCAACCTGGGTGTGGTGCCGCAGGAACTCGTGTTCGACCCGTTTTTCACCGTGCGCGAAACCCTGCGCCTGCAGTCCGGCTATTTCGGCCTGCCGAACAACGACAAGTGGATCGACGAGGTCATGGAAAACCTCGACCTCACCGGCAAGGCCGACACCAACATGCGCGCGCTGTCCGGCGGCATGAAGCGCCGCGTGCTCGTGGCGCAGGCGCTGGTGCACAAGCCGCCCGTCATCGTGCTCGATGAACCGACGGCCGGCGTCGACGTGGAACTGCGCCAGACCCTGTGGAAGTTCATCTCGCGCCTGAACCGCGAAGGCGGCCACACGGTCGTGCTGACCACCCACTACCTGGAAGAGGCGCAAGCCATGTGCCAGCGCGTCGCCATGCTGAAAAGCGGGAAGGTGGTGGCGCTCGACACCATGTCGGCCCTGATCCGCCGCATCGCCGGCTCGCAGCTGCAGCTGCACCTGAAACACGGCAGCCTGCCGGCCGACCTGCAGCACCTGGTGCTGCACCCGGAAGAACAGCAGGCGCCGAACAAGTTCAGCCTGCGCGTCAACGAATACAGCGAAGTCGAGAAAATCCTCGCCCGCCTGCGCGAGGCGGGTGTCGAGATCGATGAAATGCAATTGCAACAAGCCGACCTGGAAGATATCTTCTTGCAGATCATGGATAAAGGTACCGTATGATTTCGACAGGATTTCGCACCCTCGTCTACAAAGAGACGCTGCGCTTCTGGAAAGTGGCGACGCAAACCGTGGCCGCGCCCGTGCTCACGTCGATGCTGTACCTGCTGGTGTTCGGCCATGTGCTCGACGGCCGCGTCGAGCCGAGCCCCGGCGTCAGCTACACGGCCTTCCTGATTCCCGGCCTGGTGATGATGAGCGTGCTGCAAAACGCGTTTGCCAATTCCTCGTCCTCGCTGATCCAGTCCAAGATCACGGGCAACCTGGTGTTCGTGCTGCTCACGCCCCTGTCGCACTGGGAAATCTTCTCGGCGTATGTACTCGCTTCCGTCGCGCGCGGCCTGGCCGTGGGCTTTGGCGTGTTTGCCATCACTTGCTGGTTCGCCGACCTGTCGTTTGTCGCGCCCCTGTGGATCGTCGTCTTCGCGTTTCTCGGCGCCGCCATGCTGGGCACCATGGGCCTGATCGCCGGCATCTGGGCCGAGAAATTCGACCAGCTGGCCGCCTTCCAGAACTTCCTGATCATGCCGGCCACGTTCCTGTCGGGCGTGTTCTATTCGATCCACTCGCTGCCGCCATTCTGGCAGACGGTATCGCACCTGAACCCTTTCTTTTACATGATCGACGGCTTCCGCTACGGCTTCTTCGGCGTGTCCGACGTCAGCCCGTGGCTCAGTCTTTCCATCGTCGCCGGCTTCCTCGTGATCCTGGCGCTGGCGTCGATCCGCCTGCTGAAAAGCGGCTATCGTTTGCGTCACTGATTGCGACACTCATTGCGCCATTGACTGCGGCACATCACATCACTACATTATTCAATATCAAGGACTTATCGTGACCACCACTCCAGAACTGATCCACGGCTATCTGTCGGCCGGCCTCGAATGCACGCACCTCGAAGTGGAGGGCGATGGCCAGCACTTCCAGGCCGTGATCGTCTCGCCCGCATTCGCTGGCAAGCGCCTGATCCAGCGCCACCAGATCGTCTACGCGGCGCTGGGCGACCGCATGCGCGAAGAAATCCACGCGCTGTCGATGAAAACCCTGACACCTGAAGAATTCCAAGGATAAGCACATGGACAAGCTCCTCATCAACGGCGGCAACCGCCTGAACGGCGACATCGCCATCTCCGGCGCGAAAAACGCCGCCCTGCCCATCCTGTGCGCGGGTCTCTTGACCGCGGGCGACCTGGACCTGACGAACGTGCCGCATTTGCACGACGTGGCCACCATGCTCAAATTGCTGGGCCAGACGGGCCTGAAAGTGCAGCAGGACGGCGACCGCGTGGTTCTCAACGGCAGCGCCATCGATACCCTGGAAGCGCCGTATGAACTGGTGAAGACCATGCGCGCCTCGATCCTCGTGCTGGGCCCCATGCTGGCGCGCTTCGGCGAAGCCAAGGTATCCTTGCCGGGCGGCTGCGCCATCGGTTCGCGTCCCGTCGACCAGCACATCAAGGGCCTGGAAGCGCTGGGCGCCGAGATCCGCATCGAAGCGGGCTATATCTACGCCAAGTGCGCCAAGCTCAAAGGCGCGCGCATCGTCACCGACATGATCACCGTCACCGGCACCGAGAACCTCTTGATGGCCGCGACCCTGGCCGAAGGCGAGACCATCCTGGAAAACGCCGCCTGCGAACCGGAAGTGACCGACCTGGCCCACCTGCTGGTGGCCATGGGCGCGAAGATCGACGGCATCGGCACCAGCCGCCTGGTGATCCAGGGCGTCGAGTCCTTGCACGGCGCCTCGCACGCGGTGATCGCCGACCGTATTGAAACGGGCACCTTCCTGTGCGCCGTGGCGGCCACCGGCGGCGACATCACCCTGCGCAACGTGCGCACGGACATCCTCGACGCGGCGCTCGACAAGCTGCGTGCCATGGGCCTGACGATGACCTTCGGCGCCGACTGGATCCGCGCCGAGATGTCGGCCCGTCCGAACCCCGTCAGCTTCCGCACGACGGAATACCCGGGCTTCCCGACCGACATGCAGGCGCAGTTCATGGCCGTCAACACCATCGCCAACGGCGCCAGCCGCGTCACCGAGACGATCTTCGAGAACCGCTTCATGCACGTGCAGGAAATGAACCGCCTGGGCGCCGACATCACCATCGAGGGCAACACGGCCATCATCGCCGGCGTCAAGCAGCTGCGCGGCGCGCCTGTGATGGCGACCGACCTGCGCGCCTCGGCGTCGCTGGTGATCGCGGCCCTGGCCGCCGACGGCGAAACCCTGATCGACCGCATCTATCACCTCGACCGCGGCTACGACCGCATGGAAGTGAAGTTGTCGGCCGTCGGCGCGAACATCGTGCGCATCAAGTAAAAACAAGAAAAGGAACGAGCATGAACGGATCGAACAACGGCGACAGCTCCCAGCTGATCCTGGCGCTCTCGAAAGGCCGCATTTTCGAGGACACCATGCCGCTGCTGGAAGCGGCCGGCATCAAGGTGCTGGAAAACCCGGAGACCTCGCGCAAGCTGATTTTGGCCACCAACGATCCGAACGTGCGCGTCATCATCGTGCGCGCCAGCGACGTGCCGACCTACGTGCAGTACGGCGCGGCCGACTTTGGCGTGGCGGGCAAGGACGTGCTGCTGGAACACGGCGGCGAAGGCCTGTACCAGCCGATCGACCTGAATATCGCCGCCTGCCGCATGTCGGTGGCGGTGCAGGCCGGCTTCGACTATGAGAAGGCCGTGCACCAGGGCGCGCGCTTGCGCGTGGCCACCAAGTTCGTGCACACGGCGCGTGAGCATTTCGCCGCCAAGGGCGTGCACGTCGACCTGATCAAGCTGTATGGCTCGATGGAGCTGGCGCCCCTGGTCGGCCTGTCGGACGCCATCGTCGACCTGGTCAGCACGGGCAGCACCCTGCGCGCGAACAACCTCGTCGAGGTCGAGCACATCATGGAAATTTCGTCGCGCCTGGTGGTCAACCAGGCGGCATTAAAGCTCAAGCGCGAGCGCTTGCAGCCGATTATCGAGGCGTTTGAACGCGCCTCGCAAGCCTAGACACCTTCAGTAGCAGAAAGCCGATTATGCCGATACAGATACGCAAGCTCGATTCAAGCCAGGATGGTTTCCAACAATCGCTCGACACCTTGCTGGCGTTCGAGGCGGGCACCGATGCAGCGATTGAAACGTCGGTCGCAAAAATCCTGGCCGACGTGAAAACGCGCGGCGACGCCGCCGTACTGGAATACACCAACCGTTTCGACCGCATCCCCCATGGCGGCGCGGCGGAAATGGCGGCCTTCGATATTTCGCAAGCCGAATTGCAGGCGGCCCTGAACGGCTTGCCATCGGCCCAGCGCGAAGCGCTGCAGATCGCCGCGCAGCGCATCCGCGCCTTCCACGAACGCCAGCGCGAGGAATTGCGCGGGTTTAGCTACACCGAGCCCGATGGCACGGTGCTGGGGCAGAAGATCACGCCGCTGGACCGGGTCGGCATCTATGTCCCGGGCGGCAAGGCCGCGTATCCGTCGTCCGTGCTGATGAACGCCATTCCCGCGCACGTGGCGGGCGTGGGCGAAATCACCATGGTGGTGCCGACGCCCGATGGCGTGAAAAACCAGATGGTGCTGGCCGCCGCCGCGATCGCCGGCGTGACGCGCGTGATCACCATCGGCGGCGCGCAAGCCGTCGGCGCGCTGGCCTACGGCACGCAGACGATCGCCGCCGTGGATAAAATCGTCGGTCCCGGCAACGCCTATGTGGCCGCCGCCAAGCGCCGCGTGTTCGGCATCGTCGGCATCGACATGATCGCGGGGCCATCGGAAATCCTCGTGCTGTGCGACGGCACGACGAACCCCGACTGGGTCGCGATGGACCTGTTTTCGCAGGCCGAGCACGATGAATTGGCCCAGGCGATCCTGCTGTGCCCCGACGCCGATTACATCGCGAAAGTGGAAGAGAGCATCGCCAGGCTGCTGCCGACGATGCCGCGCCAGGCCACCATCAGCACCTCGCTGGCCGACCGCGGCGCCTTGATCAAGGTGCGCAGCATGGCGGAGGCGTGCGAGATCGCCAACAGCATCGCGGCCGAGCACCTGGAAATCTCGGCGGAAAACCCGCAGCAGTGGGCCGAGCAGATCCGCCACGCGGGCGCCATGTTCCTGGGCCGCTTCTCGTCCGAATCGCTGGGCGACTATTGCTGCGGTCCCAATCACGTGCTGCCCACCTCGCGCACGGCGCGTTTTTCGTCGCCGCTGGGCGTGTATGACTTCCAGAAGCGTTCGTCCATCATCCACGTCAGCGAAGCGGGTGCGCAAACCCTGGGCCGTGTCGCCGCCACCCTGGCGTATGGCGAAGGCTTGCAAGCGCACGCGCGCAGCGCCGAACTGCGTCTGAAGCCGCAGCCATGACGACGATGGCGGATCGGCCGGACTGGGTCAACCGGGTCTATTGCGAGGATGCGCTGGCGGGGCTGGCGCGCATTCCCGATGGCTCCGTGGACCTGATCCTGACGGATCCGCCGTACAACCTGGGCAAGGATTACGGCAATGCCTCGGACCAGCAGTCGGTGGCCGACTACCTGCGCTGGACGGAACAGTGGATCGATGCGGCGCTGCCCAAGCTCAAAGCCAACGGCAGCCTGTATATCTTTCTGACCTGGCGCTATTCGCCGGAAATCTTCGTCATGCTGAAACAGCGCATGGCGATGATGAATGAAATCATCTGGGACCGCCGCGTGCCGTCCATGGGCGGCAGCGTGCGCAGCTTTTCATCGGTGCACGACACCATCGGCTTCTTCGTCAAGCGCAAGGATTACTACTTCGACCTTGACGCGGTGCGCATCGCCTACGACGCGGCCACCAAGAAAGCCCGTTCGCGCTCGATCTTCATCGGCGCAAAATGGCTGGAAGTGGGCTACAACCCGAAAGACTTGTGGAGCGTATCGCGCCTGCACAAGGAACACCCGGAACGGGCCGACCACCCGACGCAAAAACCGCTCGAAATCATCGAGCGCATGGTCAAGGCGTCGTGCCCGCCCGGCGGCGTGGTGCTCGATCTGTTCATGGGCAGCGGCACGACGGCCCTGGCGGCCAAGCGCTGCGGGCGCGATTTCGTCGGCTTTGAATTGAATCCCGATTACTGCGCCATCATCGAACAGCGATTGGCGGCGTTGACGCAGGAACTGGCAGCACCGCCCGCGACTAAGCCGGCCAAGGCAGCAGCGAAAAAACCGGCCGCCGTCAAGAAGCCTGCGGCGGCGAAAAAGCCGCCCGCCGCGAAAAAAGCGCCGGCCCGCAAGGCGCGCAGCGCTAGCGTGCCGGAAGACGTCGTCATTTAGTCTCCATTTAATTCCATCAGGAGTGTTTGCAGCATGTCTTTCCTCGATCAGTTAATCAGCAACACCGTGCGGTCCGATGTGCGGGCCGTCAAAAGCTACCAGGTAGCCGATGCCAGCGGTTACATCAAGCTCGATGCGATGGAAAACCCGTATCCGCTGCCGCCGCATCTGCGCGAGGAACTGGGCGCGCGCCTGGCCGGCGTGGCGCTGAACCGCTATCCGCCGTCGTACGCCAGCCTGCAAAAAGCCATCTGCGCCAATCTGGGCGTGCCCGCCGGCTATGAGGTCATGCTGGGCAACGGCTCCGATGAACTGATTTCCATCCTGGCCATGGCGTGCGCGCATCAGGAGCCAGGCAAGCGCGCCGTGCTGCTGGCGCCCGTGCCGGCCTTCGTCATGTATGCGCGCTCGGCGCAGTTTGCCGGCATGGATTTCGTCGGCGTGCCGTTGAACGCGGACTTCAGCCTGGACATGGACGCCATGCTGGCGGCCATCGAAGAGCACCGCCCGGCGCTGGTCTTCCTCGCGTATCCGAACAACCCGACGGGCAACCTGTTTGCCACTGCCGACATCGAACGCATCCTGGGCGCCCTGGGCGACTCCGGCATCGCCGTCGTCGACGAAGCGTATGAGCCGTTCGCGCAGCACAGTTTCATGGGCCGCCTGCCCGAGTTCGAAAACCTGGTGGTGATGCGCACCGTGTCGAAACTGGGCCTGGCCGGCATCCGCCTCGGCTACATGTCGGCCGCGCCGGCCTTGCTGGCGCAATTTGAGAAAGTGCGTCCGCCCTACAATGTGAATGTGCTGACGCAGGCGGCGGCCGAATTCGCGCTCGAGCACCTCGACGTGCTCAACGCCCAGGCGGCCCTGCTCAACAGCGCGCGCGACGCACTGGCGCGGCGCCTGGCGGAACTGCCCGGCGTGACGGTATTCCCCTCGAAGGCAAATTTTCTTCTGATTCGTGTGGCGGATTCCGACGATGTTTGCGCAAAACTGCTTGCCCGCCGGGTTTTAATTAAAAATATGAGTAAAATGCATGCTGCGCTGCTCAATTGCCTGCGCATCAGCGTCAGCACCCCGGAAGAAAATTCCCTTTTTTACGATGCCTTCAAGGCATCCCTCGTTTAGCCTATCGCCAGAGCCTCCCATGAACCGCACCGCAGAAATCACGCGCAACACCAATGAGACGCAAGTTCGCGTCGCCCTCAACCTGGACGGCACGGGCCAGCAAAAGCTCAATACCGGCGTGCCCTTCCTCGACCATATGCTGGACCAGATCGCCCGCCACGGCTTGATCGACCTCGATATCGAAGCGACGGGCGACGTGCATATCGACAACCACCATACGGTGGAAGACGTGGGCATCACCCTGGGCATGGCCGTGGCCAAGGCCATCGGCGACAAGAAGGGCATCCGCCGCTATGGCCACGCCTACGTGCCGCTGGACGAGGCGCTGTCGCGCGTGGTGCTCGATTTCTCGGGTCGCCCGGGCATCGAATACCACATCCCGTTTACGCGCGCCATGATCGCCGGCTTCGACGTTGACCTGACCCTGGAATTTTTCCGCGGCTTCGTCAACCATGCGGGCGTGACATTGCATATCGACAACTTGCGCGGCACGAATGCCCACCATCAGTGCGAAACCGTGTTCAAGGCCTTTGGCCGCGCGCTGCGCATGGCTGCCGAGCTCGACGAGCGCGCGGCCGGCATCATTCCATCGACCAAGGGCAGCCTGTAAGCGCCGCTCTCGCTATATTGTAGATTCCGGGATCAAACATGAATAAAATTGTGGTGGTGGATTACGGCATGGGCAATTTGCGCTCGGTGGCGCAAGCGCTGCGTGCCGTGGCGCCGGAAGCCGACGTGCGCATTTCCGGTGTCGCTGCCGACATCGACAGCGCCGACCGCATCGTCCTGCCGGGCCAGGGCGCCATGCCCGACTGCATGCGCAGCCTGCGCGAATCGGGCGTATTGGAGGCGCTGCTGCGCGCCGCCGACAGCAAGCCCGTGCTGGGCGTGTGCATCGGCGAGCAAATGCTGTTCGACGGCAGCGAAGAGGGCGACGCGGCCGGCTTGGGCTTGCTGCCAGGCAAAGTCGTGCGCTTCCAGCTCGACGGCCAGGTACAGGAAGACGGCTCGCGCTTCAAGGTGCCGCAAATGGGCTGGAACCAAGTGCGGCAAACGGCGTCCCATGTCATGTGGGATGGCATCGCCGATAACGCGTATTTTTACTTTGTGCACAGCTATTTTGCTCAACCTCAAGAGGCAGCGCACACGGTGGGCGAGACTGTCTATGGCGCGCCGTTCGCCTGCGCCGTCGCCCGTGATAATATTTTCGCGACACAGTTTCACCCTGAAAAAAGTGCTGCCGCTGGCTTGCAGCTGTACAAGAACTTCGTTCACTGGCAACCTTAACGTTGGCTCTCCGGCTTTTTTTCCGCCTCTCACTCACTTTTAAATCACACTGACCATGCTGCTTATTCCCGCCATCGACCTGAAAGACGGTCACTGCGTACGCCTGAAACAAGGCGATATGGAACTTGCCACCGTATTTTCCGAAGACCCGGCCGAGATGGCCCGCCATTGGCTGATGCAAGGCGCGCGCCGGCTGCACCTGGTCGACCTGAACGGCGCCTTTGCCGGCAAGCCGAAGAACGAAGGCGCCGTGAAAGCCATCCTGAAGGCCGTGCAGGATTTCGCCGTGGAAAACGACATCGAGGAAATCCCCGTGCAGCTGGGCGGCGGCATCCGCGACCTCGACACCATCGAGCGCTATCTCGACGCCGGCATCACCTACATCATCATCGGCACGGCGGCCGTGAAAAGCCCCGGCTTCCTGCACGACGCCTGCGGCGCCTTCCCGGGCCACATCATCGTCGGCCTCGATGCCAAGGATGGCAAGGTGGCAACGGATGGCTGGAGCAAGATGTCGGGCCACGAAGTGATCGACCTGGCGAAAAAATTCGAAGCCTACGGCGTCGAATCGATCATCTACACGGACATCGGCCGCGACGGCATGATGGGCGGCATCAATATCGAGGCCACCGTCAAGCTGGCGCAAGCCGTCAAGATCCCCGTCATCGCCTCGGGCGGCCTGCACAACATCGGCGACGTGGAAGCGCTGTGCGCCGTCCAGGCCGAAGGCATCGAAGGCGTGATCTGCGGCCGTTCCATCTATGAAGGCACGATCGACCTGGCGCAGGCGCAGGAACGCGCCGACGAACTGACCGACGCCGCCGTTTAAGCCTGCCCGGCCGGGGCGCGAACACGCTCCCTGGCCTGACGACAATCTGGATACCATCATGCTTGCAAAACGTATCATCCCCTGCCTCGACGTGACCAATGGCCGCGTCGTCAAAGGCGTCAACTTCACGGAATTGCGCGATGCGGGCGACCCCGTGGAAATTGCCCGCCGTTATGACGAGCAGGGCGCCGACGAAATCACTTTTCTCGACATTACCGCCTCGAGCGACAACCGCGGCCTGATCTTCGACATCATCGAAGCGGTGGCATCGCAAGTGTTCATTCCGCTGACCGTGGGCGGCGGCGTGCGCGTGGTGGAAGATGTGCGCCGGCTGCTCAACGCGGGCGCCGACAAGGTCAGCATCAACACCTCGGCCGTGACGAATCCTCAACTGGTGTACGAGGCCTCGCAAAAGCACGGTTCGCAATGCATCGTCGTCGCCATCGACGCCAAACAGGTGTCGCCCGGCAAGTGGGAAGTGTTTACCCATGGCGGCCGCACGGCCACGGGGCTCGACGCGTTCGCATGGGCCAAAAAGATGGAAAGCCTGGGCGCCGGCGAAATCTTGCTCACCAGCATGGACCGCGATGGCACCAAGGTGGGCTTCGACCTGGGCTTGACGCGCGGCGTGTCCGACGCCGTCAGCATTCCCGTCATCGCCTCGGGCGGCGTGGGTGGCTTGCAGGATCTGGTCGACGGCATCAAGGTGGGCCGCGCGGACGCCGTGCTGGCCGCCAGCATCTTCCACTATGGCCAGCACACGGTGCAGGAAGCCAAGCAGTTCATGGCGCAGCAGGGCATCCCCATGCGTCTGGCGTAAAGACAAGCAAGTCAATATCAGCGGGATAGAAGAACATGCAGAACGGAACCATCGTAGCAAGCAATGCCAAGTGGCTGAAAAAGGTCAAATGGGACGAGCACGGGCTGGTGCCCGTGATCGCGCAGGAAGCGGGCAGCAATGACGTGCTGATGTTCGCCTGGATGAACCGCGACGCGCTGGCGCGCACGGTGGAGCTGGGCGAAGCCGTCTACTGGAGCCGTTCGCGCAAGAAACTGTGGCACAAGGGCGAAGAATCGGGCCACACGCAAAAGGTGCTGGAAATCCGTCTCGATTGCGACGAAGACGTAGTCTTGCTGAAAATCGAGCAAGCCGGCGGCATCGCCTGCCATACGGGCCGCCATTCGTGCTTCTTCCAGAAGTTCGAAGGCGACGAAAAAACGGGCGAATGGCAGATCACCGACCCCGTCCTGAAAGACCCCGAGACGATTTACGCGGAAAGCAAGAGCAAATGAGTGAAACGTTAAAACGCCTGGCCGCCGTGATCGAATCGCGCAAGCTGGCCAATGGCGGCGACCCCGCCACGTCCTATGTCGCGCGCCTGTTCGCCAAGGGCGATGACGCCATCCTGAAAAAAATCGGCGAGGAAGCCACGGAAACCGTGATGGCCGCCAAGGATGCGCGCCGCGACAACGACCCGTCGAAGGTCCTGTACGAATGCGCCGATCTGTGGTTTCACTCGCTGGTGATGCTGGCGCAGTTCGACCTGACGCCGCAGCAGGTGCTCGACGAGCTGGCGCGCCGCGAAGGCTTGTCCGGCCTGGAAGAAAAGGCGGCGCGCAAGGATGAGCTGCGCGACGCTGGCGAAACAGACAAACACTGACCTGACCGGAGAACGCGTGGATAACTGTATTTTCTGCAAGATTGCTGCAAAACAAATCCCCTCGACCATCGTGTATGAAGACGAGGACCTGCTGGCCTTCAAGGACATCAACCCGGCCGCCCCCGTGCATCTGCTGCTGATCCCGAAGCGCCACGTGGCGACCCTGTCCGACTGCGATGACAGCCATACGGACATGCTGGGCAAGCTGCTGCGCCTGGCGCCGAAACTCGCCGCCGAATTCGGCTGCGCCGTCAGCTATGACGCCGACGGCACGCCTGCCGGCGGCTTCAAGACCATGATCAACAGCGGCCCGAACGGCGGGCAAGAGGTGTATCACCTGCACATGCATGTGTACGGCGGTCCCCGTCCCTGGCGCGGCCAGCACTGATTTCGCCGTGCGCCGGGTTCGCGTGTATACTACCGGCATTGGTTGACGCTATTCGGGCACCGTCCCGCAAGGAGAATGTGATGGGTTCATTGAGTATTTGGCACTGGGTGATCGTTCTGGTCATTGTGATGCTGGTCTTCGGCACCAAGAAACTGGGCAATATCGGCGGTGATATCGGCAAGGCCGTCAAAGGCTTCAAGGATGGCGTCAAGGGCGATGATGACGCGCCGGCAGCCAATACCCCTCCTGCTGCGCCATCGCAAGTGGCCGACAAAAGCACCATCGACGTCGAAACGAAAGAGAAAAGCAAGTTCTGATAGCGTGGCGGGGCGCTTGCCTCGTCCGGTAACAGCCCTTGTCCGCTTATGATCGATCTCGGCCTCTCTAAAATCGCCATCATCGGCGTCGTTGCGTTGATAGTCATCGGCCCTGAAAAGTTGCCGAGAGTGGCGCGCATGGCCGGCACCCTGTATGGCCGCGCGCAACGCTACCTGAACCAGGTGAAATCCGAAGTTTCGCGCGAAATTGAAATGGAAGAGCTGAAAAACCTGCAGAAGGAAGTGCAGGAGGCGGCCCATTCCGTCAAGCAAAGCGTGGAGAAATCCATGCATGGCGTGGAAAACTCGATCTCCGGCAACCTGGCCGAGGTGGAAAACGCCTGGCGCGGCGATTCCAGTGCATATGAGGGGCATCACGATGCCCATGAAGCCATGCTGCGCGCCACCAACGATGACCTGGCCCGCAAGGCGCGCGAATTCCGCCGCAAGAAACTGGTGCGCAATTCCGCCATCCCTGGCTGGTACAAGCAGCGCCATGGCGGCAAGCAGCACGTGCAGTCGGCCGCCGCCCGCGTGGCGCGCTTCCGTCCGCGCGCCAGTTCCTCCTCCTTTTACTCATGAGTAGCAAATCCCCGGTGGAAGAAACCTTTATCTCGCATCTGGTCGAGCTGCGCAACCGTCTGGTCAAGGCGTCGATCGGCATCGCCGTCGTCTGCGCCGTGCTGTTTTATTGGCCCGGCCCATCGCATATCTACGATTTCATTGCGGCGCCGATGATCGCCTCGCTGCCGGCCGGCTCGAAAATGATCGCCACCGGCGTCATCTCGCCGTTCCTCGTGCCGATGAAAGTGACGCTGGTGATCGCCTTCATCGTCGCCTTGCCCTGGGTGCTGTACCAGATGTGGGCGTTTATCGCGCCCGGTCTGTACACGCATGAAAAGCGGCTGATCGCGCCGCTGGTCATCTCGTCTTCCCTGCTGTTCATGGCCGGCGTGGCCTTCTGCTATTTCTTTGTGTTTGGCCGCGTGTTTCACTTCATCAGCGACTTTTCCCCGTCGTCGATCGCGGTGACGCCCGATATCGAAAACTACCTCGATTTCGTCATGTCGATGTGCCTGGCCTTTGGCGCCACGTTCGAAGTGCCCGTGGTGGTGGTGATCCTCGTGCGCATGGGGCTGGTTTCCATCGCGAAACTCAAGGAAGTGCGCCCCTACATCATCGTCGGCGCCTTCGTCATTGCCGCCATCGTCACGCCGCCGGACGTGGTCAGCCAGTTCTCGCTGGCCATCCCGATGTGCCTGTTGTTCGAACTGGGCTTGCTGGTGGCGCCCATCTTCGTCAAGGCCACCCAGGCGCCGGAAGAAGCGTCCTAGGCGTAAGCAAGCCACACAGGCAAAAGCCGCTGACCTCCCCCGGGAGCAGCGGCTTTTTCATTGTCGAGAAAGTTGGTGTGCGCTTACTGCAGCATCAGCTTGCTGAGGATGCCCAGGTTGAGCAGGATCAGGGTGCTCATCATCCAGTACACGTGTTTCATGTCCGCGCCATGGCGCAAGTCCATGCGTTCCAGGCGCGCATCGAATTTTTGCTCGGAATTATCGAATCTGGCATCGAACTTCCGTTCAAGTGCATCTATTCTGCTATCGAGTTTCAGTTCCAGCGCATCTATTTTCACATCAAGGGCACCCACCCTGGTGTCGACTCTTTGCGACACCAGCTTGATTTCCCCCAGCAGATTGCGCTCCAGCGCCGCCAGTTCGCCATGCACGACGACGGCCGACCCCAGCACATCGCCCAGGGCCGCCGCATGGGCTTCCGCTTGCTGCACGGGCACGCCTGCCGAGGCGAGGCGTTTGGCGTAATCGAGGGTGTCGAACTGGATGGGCATATGCATGGACGCTCCTGAAATCCAGCCTAGCAGAAAAAGCGGCGATTGCCAGTGAGGAGTGCGGTGGCGCCTGCCTTCCCGTCAGCTTAATGGGCAGGGCAGCCGGTGGTTTGCGGCGGCGCAAACGCATGTAAAAAGGGCGCCGCGGCGCCCTTTGCAAGCTGACGGCGAGCGCCGCTTAATTCATCAATTCCTTGATGACTTTCACGGGAGCGCTGCCGTAGCTGAGGAATTGCTCGTGGAAATCTTTCAGCACGAACTTGCTGCCCAGCGCTTGCTTGCGCTGTTCGCGCAAGTCCATGATTTCGCTGTAGCCGCTGAAATAGCTGGTCAGCTGAACCGAGCTCAGCTGCACGCGGCGCCATTTTTCCGTCGCTTCACGCTTGGTCTGGAAGGCCTGGCGCGTCAGCAGGTCCAGCGCCTGCGCTTCCGTCATGCCCAGCACGTGCACGCTGTAGTCGAGGATGGTGTTGGTGACGCTGCGCAAGTTCCACTTCGAATACATCAGCCACATTTCCGGCGCGTTGTTGCCGTAGCCCGATTCGAGCATCATGCGCTCGCCATACACGGCCCAGCCTTCGATCATGGCGCCATTGCCGAAGATCGACTTGACCAGCGACGGCGACTTGTTGGCGTACACGAGCTGCGTGTAGTGGCCGGGGATGGCTTCGTGGATATTCAGGATCTGCAAGATCCAGTGGTTGTACTCGCGCAAGCTGCTTTCCGCCTGTTCCGGCGTTTCGCCATCGAGCGGCGTCACGTTGTAATAGGTGCGGTCCTGCGGGCGGTACGGGCCGGGCGCCTCGATGCTGGCGCCGGCCACGCCGCGCTGGTAAGCGGGCGTTTCACGCACGACCAGCGGCTTTTTCGGGTCCATCGTCAGCAGGTTGTGGCTGGTCACCCATTCCTGCAACTCGGGGATCTGGCGGCGGATTTCCGGCACGAAATCGGCTGGCGCCACGTGCTTGCTGGACAGCTTGTCGATCACCATGCCGATCTTCGCCGTGCGGTCCGCCGGCTTGGCCGTAGTACCCATGGTTTTCACCCACAGCTCGTCGGACAGGCTATCCATGTGCTCGAGCAACTTTTCGCGCGCGGCCAGGGCTTTCTGGTACATCTGCTCGGCGCTGACGCTGGCCTGGATATCGTAGGCGAATTTTTGCTCATATAGCTCCTTGCCGATGCGGAAGGAGCGCGCATTGCCGTTCTGCGCCAGCGCGGCATCCTGTTCCTTCAGCCAGGCCGCGTAGCCTTGCACGGCCGTGCGGGCTGCGGCGATGCGGGCGTTGTACAGCTGTTTTTCCGCCGGCGTCAGGATGGAACCCTGCGCCGCCTTGTTCAGGTCGTCAAGCACGCTGAGCACGCCGGCGCTCTGGGCGATGGCCAGCTGCGTGTGTTCGCGCGTGGGGTTGACGATGCTGGCGCGGGCGGCCGCATAGTATTGCGGCACGGTGGCGATACGCTTGAGCAAGGTACGCAGGCGCTGCGGCTGGGCCGCGTATTCCGTGTTCAGGATGAAGTCGATGGAACCGGCCACGTTGTACTGGGCGGGATTCCATTCGAATTCGCGGAAGGTGGTCAGATACCAGCGGTCCGATTGCAGTTTATTCGTCAGCAAGGCCAGGTCGGTGCGTTGCTTGTCAGACATTTTGCCGGCATTCAGCTTGCCGAACTTGCCCAGCCATTCTTCGATGAAGGCCAGTTGCTTCTGGCGGCTGGCCGCGTCGGGAATGCTCAGGTTGGCGGCGCCATCGTACTTGCCGACCGAAATCGCGCTTTCCGGGTCCAGGCGCCACAGGGCCGTGAGGAACTGGCCGCTGAGGTTATTCATGGAGCGGTCGCTGCTGTTCTCGCTGGCGACGGCCGCGACCGTCGCTGCCGTGGCCGCCGTGACGACGGCCGCCTTCTTGGCGACGGTTTTCTTCTTGCTGCTGCTGCTCGTTGCCTTGCCTTGTTTCTGCGGCTTCTTGGCGGCGCTGGCCGGTGTCAGGGTAAAGGCCATCATCAATGCGGCGAGCGCAACTTTATTTTTGATCAGCATAGTTTATCTCTTGAATATTTGGCTGTTTGTCATTGTAAGGAAAGAATAAACTGACAATATGAATAACAAACAACTATTGAAAGGTTGGCCTTGCTTGCCTGGGCGGCCCAAAGATTAGCATTAATTGCCGCCGCTGCGCAGTTTTTTGCGCCGGGAGCGCGCCGCGCTAGACGACGATGGCGCTGCCGTGCAGCAATTCCTGGTGGCGCGCATTGATGGCCGCCACGGCATCCTTGCCGCGCGCCATGCCGGTGGCGTGGATTTCCGTTTCCTGCGTGTAGCGCTGGCTGACGCGCACCGTGTAGGACTGGAACAGCCAGCTCCAGAAGTTCGTTTCATAGACGGCTTCATCCATGTCGCGCCATTTGACGCCCGTCAGTTTCTTTTTCCACGGCAAGATACCGGAGGCCAGCCACACGCCCGCCTCATCAATGTACAGCTGATAGCTGCGGATCGTCAGCAGGCGGTAGCCGACGATCAGCGCCGAGCCGATCAGCACCACGAAGGCGGCGCGCGCGTTGTACTTGAAGGCCAGCGGCAGGGCGGCAAAGAACAGCAGCACGGCAATGAGGAAGGTGCTGACGTAGGCAGTCCAGGATTTGCCGCACAAAAAGGCGGCGCGCTGGCCGGCGGTGGTGGCGATAAGGTCGGTCATGGCGTGGCATCAAAACAGGGAAAAACGATCATCGCATGGAACCCGGCGGCGCCGCGCATTTTTTCAAGCTCATCGCTTCAAGCCCTCCTGCAGCATGCCCAGCATGTCATTGGCCGACATGCGCGCGGCCGCGTCGCTGCCTTCCAATAAACTGTCGGCCAGGTCGCGCTTGTGCTGGTGCAATTCGACGATGCCTTCCTCGATCGTGTGTTTCGCCACCAGGCGGTAAATGGTCACGGGGCGCAATTGCCCCATGCGGTGGGCGCGGTCCGAGGCCTGGTCTTCCACGGCCGGGTTCCACCACGGGTCCATGTGGATCACGTAATCGGCCGCCGTCAGATTGATGCCCATGCCGCCCGCCTTCAGGCTGATCAGGAATACATCGCCCTCGCCCGCCTGGAAGGCATCGACGCGGCGCTTGCGCTCCTGCATGGGTGTGCTGCCGTCGAGATACTGATAGCTCACGCCATGCTGCTCCAGGTGCCGGCGGATCAGGGTCAGGTGATCGACGAACTGGCTGAAGACGAGTACCTTGTGGCGGTTTTCCAGCAAGCCCGACAGCAGCTCGGCGAAGGCGGCCAGCTTGCTGCTGGCCAGGCCCAGCTCGGGCGCCACCAGCTGCGGATTGCAGCAGGCGCGGCGCAGCTTCATGATCTCGGCCAGGATCTGGATGGCCTTTTTCGACGCCGGTCCTTCCACCATGGCCAGCTTTTCCAGCGCTTCGCGGCGCAAGGATTCGTACAGCGCCGTTTCCTGCGGCGACAATGCCACTTCCAGCACGATTTCCGTGCGCGATGGCAATTCCGACAGCACTTGCGTCTTCGTGCGGCGCAAGATGAACGGCGCGATCAGGCGGCGCAAGCGCAGGCGCGCGCCTGCCGCCGCCCGCTTGTCTTGATCTTTCTCAATGGGACCGGCAAAGCGCAAATTAAACTGGTCGAGGGTACCCAGCAAACCGGGGTTGATGAAGCGGAACAGATTCCACAGTTCGCCCAGGTGGTTTTCCAGCGGCGTGCCGCTGGCCACCATGCGGAAGTCGCCTTGCAAGGCCATCACGGCTTGCGAGCGCTTGGTGGCGCCGTTCTTGATGGCCTGCGCTTCGTCGAGCACGATGGTATGCCAGCGCACGCCGGCAAACATGGTGGCTTCCTGCTGCAGCAAGCCGTAGCTGGCCACCACCACGTCGAACGGTTGCAAGGTGCCCAGCATGTCGGCCCGGTCGCCGCTGCCGAACAGCTTCACCTGCAAGGTGGGCGCGAAGCGCTGCGCTTCGCTGATCCAGTTCATGCACACGGACGTGGGGGCGACAACGAGGGTGGGACCGTTCGGCGCGCGCGCCAGGATCAGCGCCAGCGCCTGCAAGGTTTTACCTAAGCCCATGTCGTCGGCCAGGCAGGCTCCCACGCCCCAGTGCGCCAGACGCGCCAGCCATTGGTAGCCGGCCAGCTGATAGTCGCGCAAGTCGGCCTGCAGGGTGCTGGGCAGCTGCGGCTGATAATCGTCGAGGGCGCGCAGGCGCAGCAGGTGTTCGCGCCACAACTTGTCGGCCTTCACGCCGCCCGCATCGTTGGCCAGCTCTTCCAGCGCGAAGGCGGCCAGCGGGTGGATGTGCACGCCGTCGGCATGCGCCTCGCCATACGCGGCCAGTTCGGACAGCCGGCGGTGCAATTCGTCGCTGAGCGCGAGGAACTGGTTGTCGCCCAGGGCCACGAAGCGGCTTTTATTGTTCTGCATCAAATCCAACAGGGCGCGCAAATCCATGACCTTGTCTTCATCGATCTGCACTTCGCCGCTGGCGGCAAACCAGTCTTTTTCGCTCTTGATGTTCAGGCGCATCTGGCCGCTGTCGATGCGTTTCGATACGCGCATGGTTTCGCCTTCCGGCCAGGCCAGCACGATGCCGGCGGGGTCCAGCGCCTGCAGCTCCACCAGCAGTTGCAGGCCTAGCGCGGGCTGGCCCAGCAGCCACTCGCCATGCTCTTCTTCCGCCTCTTCCAGCACCAGGCATTTTCCGATGAGCTGGCGCTGCGCTTCGCGTTCCGCGTTCAGGTCGCGCCGCGCTTGCACGGCCCGGCCCGCCACGTCGGCAAACACGCTCTCGGCGCCGCTGCCCGGTGCGTAATAGGCGCCGTTGTCGAGCAGCGGGCGGACCAGAATCTGCATCTTGAGACCCTGCTGGTAGGGCAGCAGGTGCACGTGCAGGCGGTGGTCGGCCGTGATCGCTTCCGCGTCGCCGGCGCCGCCGCCGATATCCGATTGCACGGTGACCATGGACGAGATGGCGCCGATGGCCTGCATGACCTGCTTTTCCGCATGCAGGGGCACGGACAGGCCCAGGCCCACGATGGCGCCGATGCGCCGGTGTTCGTCGAGGATGTGGACCACGCGCAAGCGCGTCGGCGTCTCGCGCTGCACCACCACGTTGCTGCCGTTGTCGGGCAGGGGCGGTTGCATGCCCAGCCACAGCTGCCCCTCGTGCGACTTGATGAGGAGCTCGGGCGCGCCGGCGATCAGTTCCACGCGCGTGTCGGGATGATCGAGCCAGAAAACGAGCGGGTGGCCCACCAGCAGCACGGCGGCCTTGTCCAGCTCGACTTCATAGCGCGGCGCCGACGAATAATATTGCTTGAACGGCGCGATGCTGCCGGCCGCGCGCGCGTCTTGCGGCGTGAGGAAATCGATGTCGCCCGCCTCTTCGGCCAGGCGTTTGAGGCCCATGGCGCGGCCCTTGCTCCAGCCGCCGCGCGCGTCGCGCTTCTGCTCGCGCACTTCCACGGCCGTGAGGCCGAAGCGCGGGTCGAACGCCACCAGCCAGACGAGGCGCGAGACGCCGCCCAGCGCTTCGGCCGGCGCGTTCTGCTGCAGGTTGATCAGGGCGCTCAGCTGGCGCTGCCACGCTTCCTGACGCTCGAACCACGGCGCCATGTCCGTCAGACCGTGTTGCGCCCGTTTGGCCGTGGCATAGCGCTCCTGCTGCGGCTCGCCCATCAGGCCCAGCAAGCCGGCCGCCTGCGCGGCGATCAAATCGTAGCCGGCCGCGTCCGCTTGCAGCACCAGCAGGTGCAGTTGATCCTTGCGCTCGCTCAATTGCGGCAGGGCCAGCCAGTAGTACAGCAAGGCCTGGAACAGCTGCGCCTGCAGTGCCGTTTCCCAGCTGCGCGTGGGGATGCTTTCCGCCAGCTGCACGCCGGCGCGCACCAGGCGCAAGGTATTGAGTTGCTGGTAGACGATGCTGTCGTGGTTTGGTTGCGCATGCAGCGCGATATCGAGGTAGGTCTCCGCGCTTTTCAGCAGCTTGGCGTCGTTGCCGCGCAGCAGGGCCAGCACGTACAGGTGGCCGCCGATGCCCGTAAAGCACAGCTTGCGCTTGCCTGTTTCCTTGCGCAACCCTTTCAAGGCCGTTTCAAAGCCCGCCACGGCTTGCGCATGTTCGCCGCGCAACAGGGCGATGCTGCTGTCGACAAACAGCGCCTGCGGCCCCTGCTGGCCCGCCAGGTAGCGCGCGGCGGCGTCGAGTTCGCCGCACAGCAGGGCGTCTTCGGCCAGGGCCAGCGGCAGGGCGGCGCCGATATGGTCGCCGGCGGCCGCCTGGCGCGCGTGGTGGGTGCGCGCGTAGGTGCGGATGGCGTGCGCCGTGGCCGGTTCGCGCGGCGCATTGCCCAGCAGCACCGCGAGGATGTCGTCCTGCAGTTGCGGCATGACGAAAGACAGCATTTCCGGCTCGAACGGCCGGCCGAAGATCTCGATCAGCGGGTGCAGCTGCTGCGCCTCATAGCAGGCCATGCAGGCGGCCAGGATGGCGGCCACGTGGCGCACCTCGTCATTGCGCAAGAGGGCGATGCGCAGGCGCGCCACGCCCTGGCGGTAACTGCGCAATTCCACATAGCCATCCCAGTTGCGGCGCACGGGGTTGATCAGCTCGATGGCCTGGCACAGGTCGCGAAACACCAGGTGCTCGATGGCGGCGCGCATGGCGGGCCAGCGCAGCCTGGCTTCGCAGGCAAAGCCGCGCCCCACCACCTCGCTGGCCAGCGCCAGACGCGTCAGCCGTTGCAGCATGTTGGTGACCACCAGCAGGGAAAACGGCGTGCCGTCGGGCTCGACGACATTGGCGCGCTGCAAGTGTTCATACACGGCATGCTTGCCCACCGGTTCGCCCGTAATCGCCAGCAAGGCCAGGATCATCTGTTCGTGCTGCTCCAGTGCGGCGAACTCGTCCAGCAGCTGTTGGTCTACATGCTGTTCGCTCATGCGGGCAAGTTGGCGATATGCACGGGCGCATCGCCGGCCGCCACGGGCAGGCCGAACACGCGCTGGTAGAAATACAGTTCCGCGTCGAGGGTGCGCACGATGTTTTCCGCCTTGCGGAAGCCGTGTCCCTCGCCTTCGAGCGGCACGTAGGCGACGGGCACGCCGCGCGCCTGCAGGGCGTCGACCATCAGCTGCGACTGCTGCGGCGGCACCACCTTGTCATCGAGGCCCTGGAAGAAGATCATCGGGCGCGACAGTTTATCCGTGTGGTGGATGGGCGAGCGCTCGCGGTACAGCGCCTCGGCTTGCGGTTGCGAGGCGATCAGGTAGTCGGTGTAGCGCGATTCGAACTTGTGCGAATCGTTGTCCAGGCCCTTCAGATCGGACACGCCGTAGTAACTGGCGCCCGCCTTGAAGACGTCGTGGAACGTCAATGCGCACAGGGTCGTCAGGCCGCCCGCGCTGCCGCCGCGGATGATCAGGCGCTCGGGGTCGGCCAGGCCGTTGGCGGCCAGGTAACGGGCGCCGGCGATGCAGTCTTCCACGTCGACGATGCCCCATTGTCCGCGCAGCGCATCGCGGTATTCGCGGCCGAAACCGCTGCTGCCGCCGTAGTTGACGTCGAGCACGCCGATGCCGCGGCTGGTCCAGAACTGCGTCGCCAGTTTCAAGGTATTGCTGGCCATGCTGGTGGGGCCGCCATGGCTGATGACGATGACGGGCGGCAAGGTGCCTGCCGGCGCCTGCACGTCGCCATTCGTGGGCGCATAGAAGAAGGCGTGGGCGGTGCGGCCATTGCTGCTCGGATAGCTCAAGCTGCGCGGCACGGACAGGTAGGCGAGCGGGGGCAAGGCCGTGATCGACTGCGCCAGCACTTCCAGCTCATGGTTAGCCAAATCGATGCGCGCCAGTTCCAGCGCGATGGTGGGGCTGCCGCCGAGCAGCGCGACGAAGCCGGGGCCCACGCGCAGTTCGCGGATTTCCTGGTACGGGTGCGGTATCGGCTCGAGCTTGGCCGCCGCCACGTTCAATTGCGCCAGGTAGCTGATGCCGGCCTGGATGTACGTGCAGACGATCTCGTCGTCGGAAAGAAAACCGTACATGCTGCCGCCGAAGGTCCAGTGCGGCGTGGCAAATTCCGCTTCCATCGGGCATAACGCCTCGATGTCGGCGCCGTGCAGCCGGTACAGATTCCACCAGCCGCTGCTGTCGGAAACGAAGTGCAGCAAGCCGTTCGGCGACCATTCCGGCTGGCAAATCGACTCGCGCGCGCCGCCGGCGATCAGGCGCGGCGAACCGAGGCTGCCGTCCGGCTGCACGTCGGCCAGCCACAGTTCCGTGCCTTGCCACGGCAGGCGCGGGTGGTCCCAGCTGATCCAGGCCAGCTGGCTGCCATCCGGCGACAAACGCGGCGCCGCATAAAAATCGTGGCCCCGCGCCAGCACCGTTTCGCGCCCGTCGAAGCCGACGGCCACCAGGCAGTTTTCCGGATGCGCATGGCCTGCGTCCGGATGCTGCTCGCGCACGGCGATCAGGCGGGCACGGGCCGCATCGACGACGAAGTCCGCATGGCGCGTGTTGCCGCCCGTGGTGAACGCTGCGGGCGCGGCGTCGCCGGCCACGCGGTACAGGCAATTGTCGGCGAAATGCGAAAAATATACGGTATCGCCGGCGACGGCATACGCGCCGCCGCCGTACTCATGCACGCGAGTACGCACATTGAACGGCGCCGGCGTGAGTTCATCGACGCGCGCGCCGCGCTGGCGCAGCAGGGTGTTGCGGCCCGCCTCGCTGGCGCGCCCGGCCAGCCAGTACACATCGTTCCCATCCGCACCGCCCAGGGCCAGCTGCGTCAGCGGCGAGGCGCCGGCGGCGACGATGGCCGCGCTGATCGGCGATGGCCAGATGCCATAAGGGGTGCTGGATGCGGTCGAGGTCATGCGGGCTCCGTATAGTGAGGGGATCAAGGGCCGCCAGGCAGGGTCAGGGCGCGCGGCGGCGTGCATCATCATAATGGAAGGGCAGGCACAACGAAAGTCATCGCTGTGCGTGGCAAATGCTGCAAAGCGGCACCGGAATCAATGAAATGGCAGCGATTGGATGCGATAATACCGCTTCTCCAAGCTCGATTGCCTGCCATGCCACAATTTGCTCCGCTCCAGAATGACACTTTCCTGCGCGCCCTGCTGCGCCAGCCGACCGAGCACACTCCCGTCTGGCTGATGCGCCAGGCGGGCCGCTACCTGCCCGAATACCGCGCCACGCGCGAGCGGGCCGGCTCCTTCCTGGGCCTGGCGAAGAATCCCGATTACGCCACGGAAGTCACTTTGCAGCCCCTGGAGCGTTTCCCGCTCGACGCGGCCATTTTGTTTTCGGACATCCTGACGGTGCCTGACGCCATGGGCCTGGGCCTGTATTTCGCCGATGGCGAAGGCCCGAAGTTCGAGCGCCCGCTGCGCACGGAGCAGGACGTGAAGGCCTTGCAGGTGCCGGACCTGGCGTCGCTCGACTATGTCTTCAAGGCCGTCACGCAGATCCGCACGGAACTCAATGGCCGCGTGCCGCTGATCGGTTTTTCCGGCAGCCCGTGGACTCTGGCCTGCTACATGGTGGAAGGCGGCGGCTCGAAAGAGTTCCATACCATCAAGAAGATGCTGTACAACCGCCCTGACCTGATGCACCACATCCTGGCGATCAACGCCACCTCCGTGGCGCAATACCTGAATGCGCAGATCGACGCCGGCGCGCAAGCCGTGATGATCTTCGATTCCTGGGGCGGTGCGCTGGCCGATGGCGCCTACCAGGAATTCTCGCTGGCCTATATGCAGCAAGTGGTGGCGCAATTGAAACGCGACAAGGATGGCGTCAAGATTCCCGCCATCGTGTTTACCAAGGGCGGCGGGCAGTGGATCGAGCAGATCGCCGACATCGGCGCCGATGCCGTGGGCCTGGACTGGACCGTCAACCTGACGCGCGCGCGCCAGCTGGTGGGCCATAAGGTGGGCTTGCAGGGCAATCTCGACCCCGCCATCCTGTTCGCCAGCCCCGAGCAGATTCGCGCGGAAGTGGCGAAAGTGCTCAACGCCTTCGGTGCGCCGTCGGCAGGTACGGGCCACGTGTTCAACCTGGGTCATGGCATTTCCCAGTTCACGCCGCCGGAATCCGTGGCAGCGATGGTGGAAGCCGTGCACAGCATGAGCCGCGCCATGCGCAGCGGCCAGTAAGTCGTCGTTTTCCCCTGGCTCAGGGGCAGAAAAGGCAGGCTTTCCAACGGAAGCCTGCCTTTTTCTTTGCTGCGCCTTAGCAAGACATACCGACTTATGCACAATTTTTTTTGCTGCGGAAATAAAAGGCAGTGTAAAAGCCATGCCCCGGGGCGATTTATAAGTAATTGATTATTAAGGAATAAAAAATTCATTGACTGGCGGACTTTGTTGCTATTGATAAGGTTATTCTTTCGTCCGCCTGCCTTATTCCTTCATTGTCCACAAAGTTATCAACAGATTCTGTGGATAAAATTGAAAAGTATTTTGTTAACCGGTACTTAGCGCCGATGTTCAGGTTTCACCTGAAGTGCATGTTGCAGTGCATGATAATTGAACAATGTTTCGCCGTCCGTCAGGTAAAAACGAACGCTTGCCCGGCAATTGTCAATTTTGCTGCATGCCGCCCGCGTTTTTCTCGATCGGACGCCTCAAAATGGTGCTGATTTCTGTATAAATAAATTACAAATGGCTCAGTTATGCACAGCGGCGGAAATGTCCTGTGGATTTGTGGCCGCCCGGGCATCAATTTTTAAGTCATTGATTTTACATACTTAATTTTTCTTGCGTGCCGCTCTTGACGGCGATCGAAATTTTCTGTCCACATTTTTCTGAAAGTTAATTTTGCTTTGTCCACAAAGTTATCCACAGAATTTTCTTCAGGCACGAGAGCGCGCTGTCCCGTCCGTCGTTAGGCGTTTGACGGACGAAACAAGTATCATGGCCCGCTGGCTTGCTGCCGGACATCCCGCCGCGCCATCGCCCCTGCGGCGCGCTTTTTTATTGAGATAGGCCCTACCCCCATGTCGCAGTGCATTTTGACGTCGTGCATCCTGAACATCGCGCTCGACACGCCCTTGAACGCCCTGTTCGACTACCGCTGGAACGCGGCGGCGGATGCGGACGCAGCCGTGCCGCTGCCGCAAGTGGGGCAGCTGGCGCTGGTGCCGTTCGGCCGGCGCGAAGTGATGGGGCTGATCGTCGGGGTGTCCGACAGCACCGACGTGCCCGCCGCGAAATTGAAGGACGTGCTGGCCGTGCGCAGCCAGCTGGCGCCGCTGTCGGCACAGTGGCTGGCGCTGGCCGCCTTTGCCGCCGATTACTATCAGCGCCCGCTTGGTGAAGTGGCCTTGCCGGGTTTACCGAAGAATTTGCGCGTGCTCACCACCGTGGCGCTCGACCGCGCCATCAAGAAGCTGGGCAAGCTGGCCGATGCGCACGACGGCACGCCGCTGAACATGCCGGCACTCAATGCCGCCCAGCAAGAGGCGGCTGACGCCATCGGCGGCGCCCAGGGCTTTCAACCGACCCTGCTGTACGGCGTCACGGGCAGCGGCAAGACGGAAGTGTATCTGCAAGCCTGCGCCCAGGTGCTGGCGCGCGAGGACGATGCGCAAATCCTCATCCTGGTGCCGGAAATTAACCTCACGCCCCAGCTGGAAGGCAATATCCGCGCGCGCTTTCCCTGCGTCATGCTGGCCACCCTGCACAGCAGCCTGTCCGAAGGCGAGCGCATGCTGCACTGGCTGGCCGCGCACCAGGGCCAGGCACGCATCGTGCTCGGCACGCGATTGGCGATCCTGGCGTCCTTGCCGAAATTGAAACTGATCGTCATCGACGAGGAACATGACCCGTCCTACAAGCAGCAGGAAGGCTTGCGCTATTCCGCGCGCGACCTGGCCGTGTGGCGCGCCTGGCAATTGCAGATTCCCATCGTGCTCGGTTCGGCCACGCCGTCGCTGGAAAGCTGGCACCACGCGCAGACGGGGCGCTACCGCAAGCTGGAATTGCGCGAGCGGGCCGTGAAAAATGCGGTCTTGCCGCGCGTGAAGATCCTCGACATGGAGCGCGACAAGCCGAAAGACGGCCTGACCTCGCATCTGGTCGCCGCCTTAAAACTGCGCATGGAACGGGGCGAGCAGTCGCTGCTGTTCCTGAACCGGCGCGGCTATTCGCCCGTGATCTGCTGCGAATCGTGTGGCTGGATCAGCAATTGCACGCGCTGCACCTCGTTCATGGTGCTGCACAAGCCCGAACACCGGCTGCGCTGCCACCATTGCAGCCTGGAATTGCGCATTCCCCGCCATTGCCCCACCTGCGGCAACGTCGACTTGCAGCCGCTGGGACGCGGCACGCAGCGGGTGGAAGAGGGTTTGCAGCAATTGTTTCCCGAGGCGCGGATTCTGCGCATCGATGCCGATTCCACGCGCAAGAAGGGCAGCGCGCAGGAAGCGTTCGACAGCGTGCACCGGGGCGAAGTGGATATCCTGATCGGCACGCAGATGGTGGCCAAGGGCCACGATTTCAAAAAGCTGACCCTGGTCGGCATTTTGAATCCGGACACGGCCCTGTTTTCGCAGGATTACCGGGCCAGCGAACGGCTGTTCGCCCAGCTCATGCAGGTGGCGGGCCGCGCCGGGCGCGCCGCGCAGACGGAGGGCGGCAGCGTCAGTGAGGTGCTGATCCAGACGCGCTACGCGCGCCATCCGCTGTATGAAGCGGTCGTCAACCACGATTACGACCATTTCGCCACGACCTTGCTGGAAGAGCGGGCGCAGGCGGCGCTGCCGCCGTATCTGTTCCAGGCCCTGCTGCGCGCCGAGGCGCCCGAGCTGGCCACGGCCATCGCATTCCTGCAGGCGGCGAAAGAGTGCATGGAGCACCCGCAGGTGACCATCAATGACCCGATTCCCATGAGCATGACGCGCGTCTACAACGTGGACCGCGCCCAGCTGCTGCTGGAATCGCCCTCGCGGCCCGCGCTGCAGGCGTTTTTAAAAGAATGGTTAAGTGAGCTGCGCGCCATGAAGTCGCGCGTGAAATGGTCGCTGGAAGTGGACCCGCTGGACATTTAAGCCAGGTAGTCGCGCCCGGCCTTGACGATCTGCTCGGACAGCAGCTTGGTAAACGGCGTGTCCAGGGTCCACGCGTGCCAGCTCAGCGGCACGTCCAGGGTGCTGCCTGGCAGCAGATCGATGAGTCTGTCCGTCGCCAGCGCCTGCGCGGCCAGGCGCTGCGGCATCAGGCCGTAAGCCAGGCCATCCTGGACGCAGGCGCGGCGCGCCGCTTCGACCGGCAAGGTGTGGTGCGGAAACGGTTCGCGCATGTTTAATTGTTCAGCGAGGAAACGCGCCAGCAAGCCGTGCTGGCCCACCACGGCCGGTGCCAGTTGTACCGCCTCGGCAATAAAACCGTCGCCGAACCAGTGCCCGGCAAACACGGGCGTGGCCACGCAGACATAGCGCAAGGTGCCCAGCGGCGTGACGCTGGTGGCGGCCGCCGCGTCAAGCGCTGGGCCGGACTCGGCAGTCACGCCGCCAAACACGGAGCCGTCGCGCACCATCTGCAGGGCGCTGTCGCTGTCGGCCAGGCGCACGTCGAGCTGGCAGCGGGGCGGTGCCAGCAGGGCCGACAAGGTGTCGGGGAACCACGTGGCCAGGCTGTCGGCATCGATGGCGATGGCGATTTCCGGCATGCTGACGCTGTTGCCCAGGTCGATGTCGAGCGATGCTTCCATCAGCTTGACGTTGCGGTGATGCACGATCAATCGCTGGCCCAGGCCCGTCGGCACGGCTGGCTGGCCACGGATGATCAAGAGGCGCCCGCTGGCGTCTTCCAGCGCCTTGATGCGCTGCGAGACGGCCGACTGGGTGATGCCCAGCGCCAGGGCGGCCTTGTCGAAACTGCCATGGCTGGCCACGGCGTCCAGCACGGCCAGCGCGCGATAATCGAGTGATCCCATTAGCTCAGCTTATAAATTTTAGAATTGATTAGTTATACTAATACACATATTGCAGCAAAGTAAAACCTTATTTTCGGCAAACGGGTAGTATCGAACGCTGTGAGCAATCTGACGCGGAGATAAGTAGCACGATGAAAACGATACAAGTGGATGTGGCCGTGATCGGCAGCGGTACGGCCGGCATGACGGCGCACAAGGCGGCGCGCATGCAGGGCAAGCGCGTGCTGATGATCGAAAGCGGGCCGTATGGCACGACCTGCGCCAGGGTCGGCTGCATGCCCAGCAAGCTTCTGATCGCGGCGGCCGAGGCGGCCCATGCCGTGGCTGCCGCACCCGCATTTGGCGTGCATCCGGGCCCCGTGCGCATCGACGGCCGGCAAGTGATGGACAGGGTGCGTAGCGAGCGCGACCGTTTTGTCGGCTTCGTGCTCGACGGCGTCAACGCCATCCCCGAGGAAGAAAAACTGCGCGGCCACGCCCGCTTCATTGCGCCGGGCAAGCTGCAGGTCGACGAACACACGCTTGTCGAAGCGGCCAGCGTGGTGATCGCCACCGGTTCCACGCCCATCGTGCCGCCCGAGTGGCAGGCGGCGGGCGAGCGCGTCATCACCAGCGACGCCGTGTTCGAATGGACGGACTTGCCAAAGTCAGTCGCCGTGGTCGGCAGCGGCGTCATCGGCCTGGAACTGGGCCAGGCGCTGGCGCGTCTCGGCGTGCGCGTGACGGTGTTTGCGCGCGGCAATAAAGTCGCGCAGCTGACGGACCCGCTGGTGCTGCGGGAGGCCGACGCCGTGCTGGCGCGCGAACTCGATATCCGTTTCATGACCAAGGTCGCGCACATGGCAAAAACGCCGGACGGCGGCGGCATTCTGCTGACCAGCAGCGATGAGGCGGGCGTGGAAAAAACCGAGCAGTTCGAGTACGTGCTGGCCGCCATCGGCCGCCGTCCGAACGTGGACAAGATCGGCCTGGAGACGGCGCAAATCGAACTCGACCGACATGCCGTCCCCCTGCATGACCGGCACACCATGCAGTGCGGCAAGAGCGCCATCTTCATCGCCGGCGACGCCGACAACGCACTGCCGCTGCTGCCCGAGGCGGCCGACGAGGGCCGCATCGCGGGCGACAACGCGGCGCGCTTTCCTGACGTCCAACCGGGCTTGCGCCGCACGCCGTTGACGATCGCCTTCACGGAGCCGCAGATCGCCACCGTGGGCGCGACGTACCAGCAACTGTGCGTGAGCCACGCGGGCCGCTTCGCCGTGGGCGCCGTGTCCTTCGGCAACCAGGGCCGCAGCCGCGTCATGCTGCAAAACCAGGGCATGTTGCGCGTGTATGCGGAGTTCGGCAGCAAGCGCTTTCTCGGCGCCGAACTGATCGGCCCGCGGGCGGAACACCTGGGCCACTTGCTGGCCTGGGCGTGCCAGGCGCAGCTGACGGTGCCCGCCATGCTCGACATGCCGTTTTACCACCCCGTCATCGAGGAAGGCGTGCGCACGGCCTTGCGCGAGCTGGCGCTGCACCTGGAAAAAGACCCGGAACACGCGCCCGGCTGCGCCGACTGCTCGCCTGGCGTCTGATGCAATTTTAATATTTACACAATTTTGTAGACAAGCGCACATGATTGCGCGATCATCGCTGCCACATTGAAATATTGATTAAAAGCAAAAAACATTTCAATTGGCACATGCCGCTGATGCCAGGATGGTAAAAACAAGCGGGTGCAGGCGATGATGGAGACGATGTGAAAATTCGGCGCATTTACGCGGGAGAACTCGCCCTGGGCGTGGCCTTGCCCTGGGACGTGCACGGCGAGACGGGCGGCTTGCTGGCCAGGCTGGGCCATGTCATCAGCAGCGAGAACCAGATCGCCTTATTGCTGGCGCGCGGCGTCATCGCCGACACGAGTGCCGACGTGCCGCGCACGGCCACCGAAGCGCCGTCGGCCCTGCGCATGCTGAACCTCGTCACGGCGGGGCTGGCCCTTGTCTTGCCGGTCATTGCCGCCGGGCAGACGGGCAGCCACCTGTCGCTGGCGCCGCTGGCGCAACTGGTGGAAGAGGCCGTTGTGCTGGACGCCGACGTGGCGCTGGCCTGCATCCTGCACAACCAGGGCGCGGGCGACTTTGCCGTACGCCACAGCGTCGACACGGCCGTCATCACGGCCTTGCTGGCGCGGGCGCTGAAACTCGATGATGAGGTCGTGCGCAGCGTGGTGCTGGCCGCGCTGAGCATGAATGTGGGGATGCTGGAACGCCATGCGGATTTCCAGCAGAAGGCGGGCCCGCTGGACGCGCAGGAACGGGCCTATTTGCGCGCCCACCCGCAAGCCGGTGTCGACTTGCTGCGCGCGACGGGCGTCACGGACGCCGTCTGGCTGCAAGCCGTGCTGCAGCACCATGAAAATATCGATGGCAGCGGGTATCCGCTGGGCACGCAAGGCGAGGCGATCGGCATCGGCGCCCGCCTGATCATGCTGGCCGACCGCTATTGCGCGCGCGTCTCGAAGCGCAGCTACCGCCAGCCCTTGCTGCCGAACGTGGCCCTGCGCGAAATGCTGATGGCCGACAAGGCCACCCTGGATGCGCCGCTGGCGTCGCTGCTGGTGCGCGAGCTGGGCATCTACCCGGTCGGCACCTTCGTCAAACTGCTCAATGGAGAAATCGGCGTCGTCACGCGCAAGGGCTTGAATGCCACCACGCCCCACGTGCAGTCGCTGATCGGCCCCCGCGGTGCGCGCCTGGACGTGCCGCTGCGGCGCGATACGCGCGTGGACTTGCACGCCATCCGCGAAGTGCTCAGCGCGGAGCAGGCGGGCTTGCAGTTCCGGCCCGACCAGCTGTGGGGCCGCAGCGCGCGAGTTTGATTTAGTTCAGCAGACCCGCATCGAGCCGTCCTTCGAGCGCCAGCTCGCGCATGATGCGCACGGTGTCGATGTCGGATTCCTTGTAGGCCGAGCGGCGGAAGTCGTCGTACAGGGCGTTGGCCGCATCGGTGGCCGCGTCGTGGCCGTCGTCGTACTGGAAGCGCACCCACATGCTCGCTTCGTCGGGCATTTCGATGGTCATCACCAGCGAGGAGGCGCTGATATCCTGTTGCGCCGGCACTTCGTAACGCACCTGCAGTTGCGGCACCAGCACCACCCTGTCGTTGATGATCAGTTCGCCATAGCGCAGGCTGCGCGCGAAACCGGCGTCGCTGCGCTCGCTGATCTGGCACTCATCGAGGTGCGGCACGAACAGCTTCGGCGACTCGGCGCGCAAGACCAGACCGCGCCACACTTGTTCCAGGGTCAGGGTGTCGATCAGCGGATTCAAAGGATCGTTGATTTCAATCAGGTGTTCAAATTTCATGGGACTGCCATTCGGTAAGTGGGCGCGCACGGGCGATATAGGCGGAATGGTACTCCAGGCGTGGCATCGCCGCACGCATTCCATCGGCCAAGATGGCGGCATATGGCGATATATCAATGCCATTGCCTGTTTTTCAGGCATGGTCCGCCATGCAAATAGGCTGCGCGACGCTGTTACAATGGGCTGCTGTTCCCTGCGGAAATACCCTGATGTCCAAAGCACCACAGTTCGGTCTGAATGCGCCCCAAAGCGAAGCGGTTACCTACCTCGACGGCCCCTGCCTCGTGCTGGCGGGCGCCGGTTCGGGCAAGACGCGCGTGATCACGCAAAAGATCGCCCACCTGATCGAAGACCGGGGCTATGACCCGCGCACCATCGCCGCGCTGACCTTCACCAACAAGGCGGCGCTGGAAATGCAGGAACGCATCGCCAAGCTCTTGAAACAGCCGCGCCAGGCCAAGCAGTTGACGGTGTCAACCTTTCACTCGCTGGGCGTGAAAATCCTGCGCCAGGAAGCCAATGGCGTGGGATTGAAAGACCGCTTTTCCATCATGGACAGCGACGACTGCTTTTCTCTCGTGCAAGACCTCGCCATTACCACCGATAAACAGGTGATTCGCGGCATCCAGAACGCCATGTCGCTGTGGAAAAACGGCCTGATCGATCCTGACATGGCGCTGGCGCAAGCCAAGGATGAAGATGAAGCCAACGCGGCGCGCATCTACCGCAGCTATGTGGCGACGCTCTCGGCCTACCAGGCCGTCGATTTCGACGACTTGATCCGCCTGCCCGTGGAATTGTTCCGCAACAACGGTCCCGTGCGCGACAAGTGGCAGCGCCGTTTGCGCTACCTGCTCGTCGATGAATACCAGGATACGAACACCTGCCAGTACGAACTGGTCAAATTGATGGTGACGGGCATCGGCAAGAAGCCGATGTTTACGGCCGTGGGCGACGACGATCAGGCGATCTATGCGTGGCGCGGCGCCACCGTGGAAAACCTGAAAACCCTGGAGACGGATTTCCCCGACTTGCGCGTGATCAAGCTCGAGCAAAACTACCGTTCCACCATGCGCGTGCTCAATGCGGCCAATGCCGTCATCGGCAACAACCCCAAACTGTTTGAAAAGTCGCTGTGGTCCGAGCACGGCCTGGGCGAACCGATCAAGGTGCTGGGCATGCAGACGGACGAGCAGGAAGCGGAGCAGGTCGCCATCATGATCTCGGCCGACCATTTTGAACGCAAGAACAAATTTTCCGATTACGCGATTTTGTACCGGGGTAATCACCAGGCGCGCATCATCGAACAGTGTCTGCGCAAGGAGCGCATCCCGTACACGATCTCGGGCGGCCAGAGTTTCTTCGACAAGGCTGAGATCAAGGACATCATCAGCTACCTGCGTTTGCTGGCCAACGAAGACGACGATCCGGCCTTCATCCGCGCCGTGACGACGCCGCGCCGTGGCGTGGGGCAGTCGACCCTGGAAGTGCTGGGCGCATTCTCGGGGCAGTGGCAGTGCTCGCTGTTCCAGGCTGTGTTCAAGGGCGGCATCGAGGCCAAGCTGACGGACCGCCAGCTGGGGCCGCTGCGCGATTTCTGCAACTTCATCAACGACCTCGAATCGCGCGCCAGCCGTCCGGGCGCGGCCGGCAGCGGCGACAACGCGGCCGAAGTGCTCGATGACATGATGAAGGAGATTCACTACGAATCGTATCTGTACGATGCCTTCGAGGAACGGCAGGCGCAAAGCAAGTGGCAGAACGTGCTGGAATTCGTCAACTGGCTCAAGGAACGGGGCCGGGGCGGCAAGGACCGCGATGGCGAAGAAAAGAACGTGCTGGAACTGACGCAGATGGTGGCCCTGATGACGATGTTGGAGGGCAAGGACGAGGAGCAGGACGCCGTGCGCATGTCGACCCTGCACGCGTCGAAAGGGCTGGAGTTTCCGCACGTGTTCCTGGTGGGCGTGGAAGAGGGCATCTTGCCGCACAAGGGCGACCCCGACGCGCCGGCCGAAACCATCGCCGCGCGCATCCAGGAAGAGCGCCGCCTGATGTATGTGGGCATTACGCGCGCCCAGCGCACCTTGCACGTCACCTGGTGCAAGAAGCGCAAGCGGGCCGGTGAGCAAGTCCATTGCGACCCGTCGCGTTTCATCAAGGAAATGCAACTTGACGTGGGCGACGCCGTGCCGACCGAGTCGGAAATCATTTCGCCGAAAGAACGTCTGGCGCGCATGAAGGCCTTGCTGGCCACGCCGAAAGTGTAAGCGGCGCTCAGGCTTCCACGGCGCCGTCCGGCGTGGTTTTCGGCACGATGGCCAGTTGCATGCCCAGCGCATCGAGCATCTTCAAAATGGTTTCAAAGCGCGGTTTGCTGCCTTCGCGCAAGGCTTTATAGGCGCCTTCGCGCGTGATGTCGGCCCGGGCCGCCACCTTGCCCATGCCATAGGCACGCACCACGTCGTTCATGGCCGACTGGAACAGTTCGGCGTTGCCCGTGGCGACGATTTCGCTCATGTAGGCGGCCACGGCGGCCTTGCTGGTCAGGTGTTGCGTCGGGTCAAATTTGCTCAGGCCTAAGGCTTCCAGGTCGTCGAGGTCGAAGGTGTCGCTATGGATGTCTTGGTTCATTTCTTTCGTGCTCCTGTGGATGCCGCCGCCGCTTTCTTCAGGGCCGCCTGCCGGGCTTTCAAGTCCTTGAGTATCGCTTGCGCCTGCTTGATGTCGCGTTGCTGGCTGGATTTATTGCCACCCAGCAGCAGCAAGATCAGGGTGCCCCGATTTGTTTCGTGAAAATACACGCGCCAGCCGGGCCCCGTCTGCAAAAAGCGCAGCTCGCACACGCCTTCGCCCACTGCCCGCCAGTCGCCCTTTTTTCCGTGCTGCAGATGCTTGATGCGCGCGTCAATGGCGGCGGCCGCCACGTCGTGCAGGGAATCTTCCCAGCGCCGGTATTCGACCGTCTTGCGCGTATCGATCAGGGTTGGTTCGGGTGGCGTGGATGCAGTCATTGTAATCGTTTGTTCTCATTCGTCAAGCGGCTTGAACCCATACAGGAAGAATAAGCAGAAATCGAAGCCCGTCCGGCGGCGAATGGCGGGAGTTTGTCCTGGCTCACGCCGCTGCGGCGGTAGAATGCCGCTTTCAGTCAGGAGTCACCGAGAGCACCATGGACAATGCAGAACAGATGGAAACACGTTTCGTCGATATCGAAATCAAGCTGGCGCAGCAGGAAGACCTGGTCGAGTCGCTGAACCAGATGGTGTACCAGCAGGGCAAGCGCATCGATCAATTGGAAGCGATGCTGCACAAGCTGGGCGAACACGTGCGCGACGGGGCGCAGCAGGCAAATGGCGGGCTGGTCAACGAGCGTCCGCCGCATTACTAAATCGGCATCGTGACGCGGAGCGCGTGAAAACCGTTCATCACTGGCGGGCGGGCTACCATCGGTAGTTGCTGGTGACGCAAGTGTGTCAGGCTGTTATTATTTCAGGCTGGCCCGCGACACAATCGCGGCTCTCTTGCGTTTCTTGAAAGAAGACATGACCCGTCCTACAATGCTCGTCATCGCCGCCAGCCTGATGCTGGCACCAGCCGCCGCCGCTTTTGCCGCCAACACCGCGCCCACCACTGCCGCTACTGCGGCCGCCGCCTTGCCCGCTTCAAACCCGTTTGCGCAAGCGAGCAGCTTGCCATTCAACTATCCGCCCTTCGACAAGGTGCAGGATGCCGACTACGCGCCCGCCTTTACGGCCGGCATGGCCGCCAACCTGGCGGAAATCAACGCGATTGCGAACAACAAGAAGCCAGCGACCTTCGATAACACCATCGTGGCCATGGAACGCTCGGGCCAGCTGCTGAGCCGCGTGCGCACCGTGTTTTCCGTGATGTCCGGCTCTAACACGAATGAGACGATCCAGGGCCTGGAACGCGAGCTGGCGCCGAAGATGGCGGCCCACAGCGACGCGATCATGCTTAACGACAAATTGTTCAAGCGCATCGACACCCTGTACGCCAAGCGCGACAAGCTTGGCCTCGATGCGGAATCGAAACGCCTGCTGGAACGCTATCACACCGATTTTGTACGCGCCGGCGCCAAGCTGTCGGCGGCGGACAAGGAAAAGCTGCGCGCCTATAACGGCCAGCTGGCCGCCCTGTCGACCAAGTTCGCGCAGAATGTGCTGAAGGAATTGAACGCATCGGCTGTCGTCGTCGATACGCGCGAAGAGCTGGACGGCCTGTCGCCGGCCGCCATCGAAGTGGCCGCCGGCCTGGCCAAGAAGCGCGGCCTCGATGGCAAATACGTGATCGCCCTCGTCAACACGACGGGCCAGGCGCCGTTGTCGCTGCTGACCAACCGCGCCGTGCGCGAACGCATCATGGCCGCGTCGCAAGCGCGCGGCAGCCGCGGCGGCGAGTTCGACAACACCGAGGAAGTGCTGGCACTGGCGAAACTGCGCGCCGAACGGGCCGCGCTGATGGGCTACCCGAACTACGCGGCCTACTCGCTGGAAGACCAGACGGCGCACGACACGACCGCCGTGAACGCCCTGCTGGGCGAGCTGGCCAAGCCGGCCGTCGTCAATGCGCGCCGTGAAGCGGACGATATCCAGAAGGTCATCGATGCGGGCAAAGGCGGCTTCAAGGTGGGCGCCGCCGACTGGGCCTACTATAGCGACAAGGTGCGCGCCGAACGCTACAACTTTGATGAAAATCAGTTGAAACCGTACTTTGAAATGCACAGCGTGCTGACCAAGGGCGTGTTCTTTGCCGCTGGCAAGTTGTACGGCCTCACTTTCAAGCAGCGCACCGACTTGCCCGTCTACAACACCGACATGCTGGTGTACGACGTCTTCAATGAAGACGGCACGCAGCTGGCCATCTTTACCCTGGACCCTTACGCGCGCAGCAACAAGCGCGGCGGCGCCTGGGCGAATGCCTACGTGGGCCAGTCGACCTTGCTGAACCGCAAGCCGGTGATCGCGAATAACCTCAACATTCCGAAGCCGGAAGCGGGCCAGCCGACCCTGATGACGTTTGACGAAGTCAACACCATGTTCCACGAATTCGGCCATGCGCTGCACGGCATGTTCTCGAACGTGAAATACCCGCGCTTCGCCGGCACCAGCGTGCCGCGCGACTTCGTCGAATACCCGTCGCAAGTCAATGAAATGTGGGCGCTGTGGCCGGAGGTGCTGCAAAACTACGCCAAGCACTACCAGACGGGCGCGGCCATTCCGGCCGAGCTGCTGGCCAAGGTGACGGCGGCCGACAACTTCAACCAGGGCTACAAGACCACGGAATACCTGGCATCGGCCCTGCTGGACCAGCGCTGGCACCAGCTGACCCCGGCACAGATCCCCACCGATGTGCTGGCGTTTGAAAAAACCGCCTTGAGCGACGCGGGCGTCGATTTCGCGCCGGCGCCGCCGCGCTACCGCACCACGTATTTCTCGCACGCGTTCGCGGGCGGCTATTCGGCCGGCTACTACGCGTATCTGTGGTCGGAAAAGCTCGATGCCGACACGGTCGAATGGTTCAAGGAAAACGGCGGCCTGACGCGCAAGAACGGTGACTGGTTCCGCAATAAACTGCTGTCGCGCGGCGGCAGCGCCGATGCGCTCGACATCTACCGCAACTTCCGCGGCCGCGATGCGAAGATCGAGCCGCTGCTGGAACGCCGTGGCTTGAACGGCAAGTAATTCCTCCCCAGCACTAGCCTCGTCTGTGCTGAATATCAATGGCCGCCCGGCAATGGGCGGCCATTTTTATTTGGCGATTTTGATTGTTCGCCGTGGTAAACCGCGCATTTGGCGGGATGCACCACAGGATTGCCCATGTTGGATGACGCCTGTGTGACAGGCTGCTATGATCTGCCACTGGCCCGCGACGCGATCGCGGTTCTTCCCGCGCTTCCTGAAAGATGTCATGATCCGTCCACAACTGCTCGTCATCGCCGCCAGCGTCATGCTGGCCCACGCCGCTCCTTCCGCCATGGCTGCCGCCACCGCCAAATCCGCACCTGCCGCCGCCGTCAGCGCCCAGAACCCCTTGCTCAAAGCCAGTCCGCTGCCGTTCCAGATGCCGCAGTTCGGCCTGATCAAGGATGAACACTACGCGCCGGCGTTTGCCGAAGGCATGAAACGCCAGCTGGCCGAAGTCAATGCGATTGCCAACAACCGCCAGCCGGCCACGTTCGAGAACACCATCGTGGCCCTCGAGCGCACGGGGCAGCTGCTGCACCGCGTGCAAAGCATCTTCAGCAATATGACGTCGACCAACACGAACAGCGTGCTCGAAGCGGTGGAAGTGGACGTGTCGCCGAAACTGGCCGCGCATGGCGATGCGATCACCCTGAACCCGAAATTGTTTACCCGCATCGACACCCTGTACGCCAAGCGCGACAAGCTGGGCCTCGACGCCGAATCCTTGCGCTTGCTGGAACGTTACCAC
Organism: Janthinobacterium glycogeni; assembly: GCF_051380725.1. Classification (NCBI taxonomy): domain Bacteria; kingdom Pseudomonadati; phylum Pseudomonadota; class Betaproteobacteria; order Burkholderiales; family Oxalobacteraceae; genus Janthinobacterium; species Janthinobacterium glycogeni. Next base: position 102,330 of record NZ_JBNYXP010000011.1, read on the forward strand.
ACGGATTTCGTGCGCGCCGGCGCCAAGCTGTCCGATGCGGACAAGGAAAAACTGAAAGCCTATAACGCCGAGCAGGCGGGCCTGGAAACGGCCTTCGCGCAAAACGTGCTGAAGGAAACGAATGCCAAGAGCATCGTCGTCGACACGCGCGCCGAGCTGGCGGGCATGACGGACAGCGATATCGACACGGCTGCCGCGGCCGCCAAGGAACGGGGTTTGACGGGCAAGTTCGTCATCGCCCTGGTCAACACCAGCGGCCAGCCGCCGCTGGCCGTATTGACGGACCGCAAGACACGCCAGCGCCTGATGGATGCGTCGCTGAACCGCGGCAGCCAGGGCGGCGAGTTCGACAACCGCGCCATCGTGCTGAAACTGGCCAAACTGCGCGCCGAACGGGCGACCTTGCTCGGTTACGCCAACTACGCCGCATACTCGCTGGAAGACCAGACGGCCAAGACCACGACGGCCGTCAATACCCTGCTGTCGGAGCTGGCGAAACCGGCCGTCGCCAACGCGCGCCGCGAAGCGGCCGACCTGCAGCAAGTGGTCGACGCGGAAAAAGGCGGTTTCCAGGTGGCAGCAGCCGACTGGGCCATCTACACGGACAAGCTGCGCAAGCAGCGTTTCAATTTCGATGAAAACGAGCTGAAACCGTACCTGGAATTGAACAGCGTGCTGAACAACGGCGTCTTCTTTGCCGCCAATAAACTGTATGGCATCAGCTTCAAAGAACGCAAAGACTTGCCGGTGTACAACCCGGACGTGCGCGTCTACGACGTGCTCGACGCCAACGGCAAGCCGCTGGCCCTGTTCATCGCCGACTTCTATGCGCGTGGCAACAAGCATGGCGGCGCATGGATGAATGAATACGTGTCGCAGTCAATGCTGATGGGCACGCATCCCGTTGTCGCCAACCAGCTGAACATTCCGAAGCCGCCCGCCGGCCAGCCGACCTTGCTGACCTTCGATGAGGTGACGACCATGTTCCACGAATTCGGCCATGCGCTGCACGGCATGTTTTCGAACGTGAAATACCCGCGCTTTGCCGGCACCAGCGTGCCGAGCGACTTCGTCGAGTATCCATCGCAAGTCAATGAAATGTGGGCCGTCTGGCCGGAAGTGCTGCAAAACTATGCCAAGCACTACCAGAGCGGCGCGGCCATGCCGCAGGAATTGCTCGACAAGGTGACGGCGGCAAAGAAATTCAACCAGGGTTTCATGACGACGGAATACCTGTCGGCGGCCCTGCTGGACCAGCGCTGGCACCAGCTGGCGCCGAGCCAGATCCCGACGGACGTGCTGGCCTTTGAAGCGGCATCCCTGAAGGATGCGGGCGTCGACTACGCGCCCGTGCCGCCGCGCTACCGCACGGCTTACTTCTCGCACAGCTTCTCGGGCGGCTATTCGGCAGCCTATTACGCCTACCTGTGGTCGGAAAAGCTGGACGCGGAGTCGGTCAACTGGTTCAAGGAAAACGGCGGCCTGACGCGCAAGAATGGCGACTGGTTCCGCAGCAAATTGCTGTCGCGCGGCGGCAGCGTCGATGCGCTGCAACTGTTCCGCGACTTCCGCGGCCGCGATGCCACCGTGGAACCATTGCTGGAACGCCGGGGCTTGAACGCGAAGTAAGACGTCCTCATCAGAAGCTTGCGTTGCGTTGACATGGCGCACGCAAGCTTTCCGTGCCGGCGGCGTAGAATTGAGTAAGATGTAAATAAGAAGGCAGTCGAAAGAGTATATGAGTCAGCAAGATTTGAATGGCATTACCCTGGAAGGTATCGTGACGCGCCTGCAAGCCCACTATGGTTGGGACGGTCTGGCCAAGCACATCGATATCAATTGCTTCATCAGCGATCCCAGCATCAAGTCGAGCCTGAAGTTTTTGCGCAAGACCCCGTGGGCCAGGAGCAAGGTGGAACAGCTGTATCTGGACACGCAATTTACTGACTGACAGGAAAAAACATGGATAGCAAACTCAAGGAATCGCTGCAACAACTGCATTCGACACTGGAAACCAGCGGCCCCGTCGATGAAGAACTGCATGGTTTGCTGCAAAAACTCGATGTCGACATCAAGTTGCTGATGGAAAAGCGCGCCGCGCAGGAACAGGAAGAAGAGTCGACCACCTATGGACTGGCCGAGCGCAGCCAGGAATTGTCGGCCAAGTTTGCCGTCAAGCATCCGAAACTGGAGCCGGCTTTACGCGAATTGGGTGAAATTCTCGCCAACATGGGTATCTGATGCACCTCTGAAAACCTACTGCGCAGCCCACTGCCGGGCATCCGTTGCTCACCGTACCTTCGTACGGCTCCGCTACTCAACCCGGCATTGAGCTTGCTCGCTACGGTTTTGAGAGGCGCCGAGACGATGTTGATGCCATGATAAAAACTGCTCCTCAGTCACAATTTCTCGATGGAAATTTCCCAAGTGATTGAAAAATAAACGTTTTTTGTACTGAAATCCAACAGTAAAAAGCAGGCCGTCAGGTTGGAAATGGCCAATTCCGGTACAATCCGTACCCTATGAGCTCCCCTACCAATTTATTTGCGACCGTTCCCAAGCGGTCTGCCCGCGCTGCCGTGGCGCCTTTCCTGCCGATGTCGCGTGCCGAGATGGACGCGCTGGGCTGGGACCAGTGCGACGTCATCCTCGTCACGGGCGACGCCTACATCGACCATCCGAGCTTCGGCATGGCCCTGGTCGGCCGCCTGCTCGAAGCGCAAGGTTATCGCGTCGGCATCATCAGCCAGCCGGACTGGCTGTCGGCCGACGCCTTCCGCATCCTCGGCAAGCCGCGCCTGTACTACGGCATTACCGCCGGCAACATGGATTCCATGGTCAACCAGTACACGGCCGACCGCAAGATCCGCTCCGACGACGCCTACACGGCCAACGCGGAACCGAACAAACGCCCGGACCGCGCCGTCACCGTGTACGCCCAGCGCGCGCGCGAAGCGTATTCCGACGTGCCCATCGTCATCGGCAGCATCGAGGCATCCTTGCGCCGCATCGCCCATTACGATTACTGGTCGGACAAGGTCCGCCGCTCCGTCTTGCCCGATTCCAAGGCTGATTTGTTGATCTTCGGCAATGCCGAGCGGGCGCTGGTCGACCTGACGCACCGCCTGGCCGCCGGCGAACACATCAAGGATATCCGCGACTTGCGCGGCACGGCCTTCATGGTGCCGTCCGGCTGGCTGCCCGGCGACGACTGGGGCGTGCACAATTCCACCCGCGTCGACGTGCCCGGCAAGATCGACCCGCACTACAGCCCGTACGAGATGGTGCAGGAAGACAAGACCGCCTGCGCCACGGAAAATGCCTCGAAATCGGCCGAAGTCATCAAGCCGATCCGCATCATGAGCCGCGAAGAACGCCTGGCCATGGCCAAGGAAAAGCACGACAAGACGGTGGTGCGCCTGCCCGCCTACGATGTCGTCAAGGATGATCCCGTCATGTATGCGCACGCCTCGCGCGTGTTCCACCTGGAATCGAATCCCGGCAATGCGCGCGCCATGGTGCAGGCGCACGGCGAGCGCGACGTGTGGCTCAATCCGCCGCCGCTGCCGCTGGCCATGGACGAGATGGACGGCGTGTACGACATGAACTACGCGCGCGCCCCGCACCCGAGCTATGGCAAGGCGCATATCCCGGCGTGGGAAATGATCCGCTTCTCCGTCAACATCATGCGCGGCTGCTTCGGCGGCTGCACCTTCTGCTCGATTACGGAACATGAAGGCCGCATCATCCAGAGCCGTTCGGAACCGTCGATCCTGCGTGAAATTGAGCATATCCGCGATAAAACCAAAGGCTTTACGGGCACCATTTCTGATATGGGCGGCCCGACGGCGAATATGTACCGCCTGGCCTGCAAGGAAAAAGAGATCGAAGTGTCGTGCCGCCGCTTGTCATGCGTGTACCCGTCCATCTGCGTGAACCTGGGCACGGACCACAGCAAGCTGATCTCGCTGTACCGCAAGGCGCGCGCCATTCCTGGCATCAAGAAAGTGCTGATCAGTTCGGGCTTGCGCTACGACCTGGCCGTGCGTTCACCCGAGTACGTGAAGGAACTGGTCACGCACCACGTGGGCGGCTTGCTGAAAATCGCGCCCGAGCACACGGAAGAGGGCACCTTGTCGAAGATGATGAAGCCCGGCATCGGCGCGTACGATGAGTTCAAGGAAATGTTCGACCGTTTCTCGCTGGAAGCAGGCAAGAAGCAGTATTTGATTCCCTATTTCATCGCCGCCCATCCGGGCACGACGGACCTGGACATGCTGAACCTGGCCCTGTGGCTGAAGAAAAACAATTTTAAATTGGACCAGGTGCAGACCTTCATGCCCACGCCGATGGCCATGGCCACGACGATGTACCACACGCGCAAGAATCCGCTGCGCAAGGTGACAGCCGACTCGGAAGTGGTGGAAACGGCGCGCAGCGGCAAGATCCGCCGCACGCACAAGGCTTTCCTGCGCTACCAGGACCCGGCCAACTGGCCGATTTTGCGCGAGGCGCTGGTCAATATGGGCCGTGGCGACTTGATCGGCAATGGCGACAAGCACTTGATACCGGCCTGGACCTCGTCGGAATCGGGCGGCCTGGCCGCTGGCGAACGCAGCCGCCAGACGCATGGCGCCGGCACGCCGGACAAGTTCAAGGTCACGCCGGGCAAAAACCGCATCGCCCTGGGCGGCACGGCAGCGGCGCCCAAAGCGTCGGCCGCCGAGTCGAAAGTGCGTCCATCGATTCTGTCGACCATCAAGACGAAGGCCAAGCCGGCCGCCGTGCCGATGGGCCGTGGCAGCAAGCCGCCAGCCAAGGGCGGCCATGCCGCGCCGGCACGGGGTGGACGCAAGTAGATAGTCTTCGGCCCTCGGGCATCGTTTGAAAAACCCGGCAACGCGTACTGCGTTGCCGGGTTTTTTGCTATGGGCGCACCAAGATGGGGCGGCAAACCGCCGTGGCGGCGGATTTTTACCAATATTTAAAAATTGAATAGAGCAAAAGGCAATTTTCCCTTGTGGCAACTTGGTGTTTGAAAATATACTCGTTGGATATTTAGCCGTACGGCAACAAAGCTGCCTTTCTGGCAAGCGCCAGCGTACGCGACTCCCAGCGTTGATATGAAAAGAGATGCCAATTGAAATGCCTTTCCTGCCAAGCCGAGAATAAGCCGGGCGCAAAATTCTGTTCATCCTGCGGCACGACGTTTGCCGTTGCCACGACCGCCGCCGCTGCGGTGCCAGGCAAATCCTGTGGCCAGTGCGGCCATGATTGCAAGCCCGACGCCAAGTTCTGCCCCAAATGCGCGTTCAGCTTTGCCGTGGCGCCAGTGGTGCCGCCAGAACCTGTTACGGCACCTGTTTCGGCGCCGATTCCTGAACCAGTGAGTGTGGTTGTTCCTGAGCCCGCTCCAGTGGCAGAAATGCTCGAGCAAGCTGTTCCGGAACCCGTTCCCGTCTTCATCCCGGAGCCTGTCGCGCCACCGCCACCGCCACCGCCACCGCCACCGCCCGTGCTGGAAAAGCGCCGTGCCGATCCCGCTCCTTCACCTGCGCCTGCGCCAGAACCGGCGCCCGCGCCCGATGTGCCGGAGGACAGCCCAGCGGCGGGCAGCCGCAAGAAACTGATCGCCGCAGCCGTCGCCGCAGTAGTACTGCTGGGCGGTGCGGGCGCTTACTTTTTTATGTCAAGCAAGCCGGCTGCACCGGCGCCGGAAGCTGTTCCAGTCTTGCCAGCGCAGGCGGAACCTGCGCCTGCCGCCGAGCAGCCGCTGGCTATCAGCGACCCTGTGCTCGATGGCGCCACGGCGGCCGAGCCTGCCGCCACGCCTGCGGCGGCCCCCGCCGAGCCTGCTCCAGCGCCGGCAGTCGCTCCCGCCCCGGCACCCGCCCCGGCCCCTATCGTGGAAAAGCCGGCCAAACCCGTCAAGGTGACACCGCCGGCTGCGCCTGCCAGCAAGTCTTCTGGTCTGGAAAGCGTGATCACGGACAGCCTGTCGGAAGCGAGCCACTGCATGAGCCAGCGCAAGTACGACTGCGCCATTGCCAACGCGAATGCCGTGCTGCGCATGGACACGGGCAACCGTTACGCGCTCGACATCAAGCGCAAGGCGAAGGAAGCGCAAGACAAGGCGCTGTCGCAAATCCAGATCGAGTAAGCCGCGCGGCTTGCCTTTCATTCCTATTTTGATCCTTCCGGAGAATAACGTGAAAAACTTGAAACAAATTGCCAAGCCCATGGTGGCGCTGCTGGTCGTGTCTTCGATGCTGGCCGGTTGCGCCGCGCCAGGCGGTCCTGGCGCCACGGGCAATACCACCACCGCCGGCACGGAAGCGGCCAGCGGCGAATGCAATACGGCAATGCTGGCCGGCATCGGCGCCGTCGTGGGCGGCTTGCTGGGCGGCGGCAACAATACCGTGCGCGGCGCGGCACTGGGCGCCAGTCTGGGCGCGCTCGCCTGCGTGGCCCTGAATTATCAAAGCCAGCAAGTCAAGACGTCGCAGCAGGTACAGGCCGACTACAAGGTGGCCAACAAGGGCAAGCTGCCCGAGCAGTCGACCCTGGTGAAATACGAGACGGGCTTTACGCCGTCTTCCGTACGTCCGGGCCAGAAGGCGCAGACCAATTCGTATATCGAAGTGGCGGCCGGCACGCGCGATCCGAACCCGCTGGTGGAGGAGGAATTGAGCCTGTACAAGCCAAATGGCGAGCTGATCAAGACCGTGCGCAAGGTGGTCAGCAGCAATAACGGCAGCGGCGCCTACAAGGGCGGCTTTTCGATTCCCATGCCGGAAGGTGTGCCGCAGGGCATTTACCCGGTACGCACGGCCCTGTACCTGAATAGCAAGCGCGTCGGCGGCCAGGACGTCAAGCTGCAGATCGTCCAGCGCCAGGCGCCCGCGTCCGACCTGCAACTGGCCCGCGCTTACTGACACTGATTGCCACGGGGCGGCCATGCCGGCCGTTCCGTTCCCCGATTTACCCCCATCCAGGCTAGACATGACCATTTCCACAGAAGCATCTAAACCTCTTCCCTTTTCCTCCGCGCTCGGTTCGCTGATCGAAGCGACCGACGCCATCAAGAATTTCCGCGCAATTGCCCTGCTGGCCCTGACCTTCATCGGCGCCGTGCTCGTCGGTGGCGTACTGACGATGCTCGCCGGCAGCATGAGCAGCGTGCTGCTGGGCTTCCTGGGCGGCCTGATGGCCTTCCTCGTGATGTTTTACGGCTCCAACGCCGTAGGCATCCTGCTGATGCGCGATGCCCAGGGCCAGCCTGGCTTGAGCCTGGTGGATGCCGTGCTCGTTTCGCTGTACACGAGCCACCGCCTGATCGCGGTCGTGTTCCTGGAATTTCTGATCGTGCTGGCGGCCATGATCGCCATCGCCATCATTTTGTTCGTCTGCAAGATCCCCGTGCTCGGTCCCGTGCTGTACACGCTGGTCTTCCCGCTGTCGGCCATCGTGCTGGGCGTGCTGGTGTTTGCGCTGTTTTACGTGATGCTGCCGCTGGCCGGCCCAGCCGCGTGGTCGGGCGCCACCGTGTTCCAGATCATTGCCCGATTGAACCTGATCGTGCGCACCAAGCTGGTGTCGGTGATCCTGCTGGAAGTGTTGCTGTTCCTGATCACGATGTTTGTCGCGCTGCTGATCTTTGGCGTGGTCGGTACCGGCGTGTCGCTGACCAGCGGCATGTCGGCTGGCATCCTGGGCCTGGGCGGCCAGATGAATATGTATTCCCTGGCTTCGGGGCTGAGTGGCGGTTCCGGCTACATCATCGCAGCGGGTCTGGGCGGCGGCTTGCTGATGGCGGCCGCGGCTGTGGTGCCCGGCCTGATCTTTACCAAGGGCGTGTGCATCATTTACCTGAACGCCACGCGCAATGTCGATTTCAGCGCCTCGGAAGCGAGCCTGAACGACGGGCTGGCCACGGTCAAGAAGAAAGCCGAAGAAGCGCGTGAACGCGCGCGTGCCCTGGCCGAACAGACCTCCGCCCCTGCAGCACCCTCTGCGCCTGCGGCACCGGCGGCACCGGCGGACAGCCTGCACTGCCCGAGCTGCAAGGCCCCGGTCGCGTCCGACGACGTGTTCTGCGGCGAATGCGCGCATAAACTCAAGTAAGGCAGACCATGGCGCAATTCTGTAAACAGTGCGGCACCGCCCACGCGCCTGACGCGCGCTTTTGCGACGAGTGCGGCAAGGCCGTCAACGCCGCCCCGGCACCCGCGCCGGCCGCGACACCGGCGCTGTCCGGCGTGAAGCGGCGCCACCTCATGATCGCCGGCGGCGCGCTGACGGCGGTCATCGTGGCCGGCGGCGCCCTGGCATGGCTGCTGGCGCCGGAAGCGGCGTCGGCCAGCAGTTTTGGCCGCGCCATCGATGCCCACCTGGCGGCCGATGAGGCGGCGCGCGACAAGCTGCTCTGCTTCGCCAACTTGCCGTACCAGAAGGAAGAAATCCGCGTGGCGTCGTACGATAGTTCCACTCGACAATGGCTCGATATCCTCGTGCGTGGCGGCTTGTACAACGCTCCCGTCGAGCAAAGCAGCGGCGGCTGGCTGGCGCAATCGCAATTCGTCTATGCGCTGGCCGCGCCGGGCAAGGCGGCCTTGCGTGGCGACAAGCTGTGCGTGGCCAAGGGCGTGAAAGTGGCCAGTGTCAGCGGCTACGAGCAGGTGCGCGAGATAGGCGGGCAGCCGACGGCGATGGCCACGGCTACCCTGGCGCTGAGCGATGAGGCGGCATGGCTCGTCAAATCGCCCGACCGCGCGCTGATCCTGCAACGCTTGCCGGGCGGCGGCCTGGAAGTGCAACTGCCGCTGGCGCTGGTCGACAAGCAATGGCAAGTCACCGACCGTGCGAAAATGCACCAGGCCGCCATGGCCATGGCGGGCGCCATGCGCAATGCCTCGGGTGCGCAAGGAGCGGGCATGCTGGACATGCTGAAAAGCCTGTTCCGCTTTGGCGGCCACCCGCTGGTGGGCAAATGGAAGGGCTCGACGGGCAAAATCCTGGAATTTACACAGGACAGCATTATCGAGAACGGCAACGCAAGCACGGCCACGTTTGCCACCGAAGGCAATGTCGTGACGATCGTCTCGGAAGAGGGGAGCGGCATGGCCATGCAGATCACCCTAAGCAACAGCAACAACGTGGCCACGCTCACCGTCGGCGGCATGCCGGTCGCGGTGCTGCAGCGCGTGCGCGATTAAGCATCCGGCAGGCGGCACAGCATGCCGCCTTGCCTCTTTCCCGCAGCCCGGCCCTGCCGGGCTTTTTTACGCCCGCCAGGCGCCGCTCCATCCGTCAATTTATCTTGACATCAAGATAGTTCGCGCCCACACTGGCTTTTTATCTTGATGTCGAGATAGTACATGTCCACCTTTTCTGTCCGCCCCGCCTGGGGCGATATTCTGCTCACGGCGCTGGCGCCCATGATCTGGGGTTCCACGTATATCGTCACGTCCGAACTGCTGCCGCCGGACCGCCCGTTCACGGCGGCGCTGATCCGCGTGCTGCCGGCCGGCCTGCTGTTGCTGCTGCTGATGCGGCGCCTGCCCGCGCGGCGCGACTGGGGCCGCGTGCTGATCCTGTCCGCGCTCAATATCGGCGTGTTCCAGGCGCTGCTGTTCGTGGCCGCCTACCGTTTGCCCGGCGGCCTGGCGGCCGTGGTGGGCGCCATCCAGCCGCTCTTGGTGATGGGCCTGGCCTGGGGCGTGGAAGGACGGCGTCCGGCACGCCTGGCCCTGGGCGCCAGCGTGCTCGGCGTGTTGGGCATGGGCGTCTTGTTGCTGTCGCCGCGCACCGTGTGGGAACCGATCGGCATCGCCGCCGCGCTGGGCGGCACGGCCTGCATGGCGGCCGGCACCTATCTGACGCGGCGCTGGAAGCCGGACTTGCCCGTACTGGCGCTGACGGGCTGGCAATTGCTGCTCGGCGGCCTGATGCTGGCGCCCGTCGCCTGGCTGGCCGACGCACCGTTGCCGGCGCTGTCCTTGCAGCAAGTATTGGCTTACGCCTACCTGTGCCTGGCCGGCGCACTGCTGGCGTATGCGCTGTGGTTCCGCGGCATCGCCAGGCTGTCGCCCGTGGCCGTGTCCTCGCTGGGACTGCTCAGCCCCCTGATGGCCGTCGTGCTGGGTTGGGCCTTGCTGGGCCAGGCCATGACGGGCTGGTCAATGCTGGGCTTGCTGCTGGTGCTGGCCAGCGTACTGGCCGTGCAGTGGGCCAGCGCCCGTCCCGCAACAAACGCCTGACTTCCGCGCATTTCCCCTCGGCAGGCCGATCGCCTCGGCCTGTCCCTTTCCCTCTGGGCGCTCCCTTTTTGCTGCACCGCACATACAGTTTTGCTTGCACTGTAATAGGGCATTGAGGCACTATTCGCTTCGCGCAAACGTTTGCGCGCAACGAATTTCCTAAAAAGCATGCAGTACACGTGCTTGACCAACAACTCTGGAGACGCTCATGACATCCCGTATTCGCCTGAAAATGATTGCCGCCGCTGTCCTGGTATGTGCTTTGCCCGCCGTGCCGGCCATGGCGCAGACACCTGCCAAGCCGAAGGTGGCGCTGGTGATGAAGTCGCTCGCCAATGAATTTTTCCTGACCATGGAAAATGGCGCCAAGGCGCATCAGAAGGCCAATGCCGCCAAGTACGACCTGCTGTCGAACGGCATCAAGGATGAAACGGATACGTCGAGCCAGATCAAACTGGTCGAGCAAATGATCGTCTCGCGCGTCAACGCGCTGGTGATCGCCCCGGCCGATTCGAAAGCGCTGGTGCCGGTGCTGAAAAAAGCCATCGACGCGGGCATCATCGTCGTCAATATCGACAACAAGCTCGACGAGGGCGCCTTGAAAGAGAAGGGCATCACCGTGCCGTTCGTCGGCCCGGACAACCGCAAGGGCGCCAAGGTCGTCGGCGACTTCCTGGCCAAGCAGATCAAGAAGGGCGATCCCGTCGGCATCATCGAGGGCGTCTCCACCACCTACAACGCGCAGCAGCGCACCCTGGGCTTCCAGGACGCGATGAACGCGGCCGGCGCCAAGGTCGTCAGCGTGCAGTCGGGCCAGTGGGAAATCGCTCCCGCCAACACGGTGGCCGCCGCCATGCTGAACGCCAACCCGAACATCAAGGCTTTGCTGTGCGGTAACGACAACATGGCCATCGGCGCCGTGTCCGCCATCAAGGCGGCAGGCAAGACGGGCAAAGTGCTCGTCGTCGGCTACGACAACATCAACGCCATCAAGCCGATGCTGGCCGATGGCCGCGTGCTGGCTACCGCCGACCAGTTCGGTTCGCAGCAAGCCGTGTTCGGCATCGACACCGTGCTCAAAGCGCTGGCGCAGAAGAAGAAACAGGCCGATCTCGGTGGCGTCATCGAAACCAAGGTCGAACTGGTCGCCAAGGGCGCCAAGTCCTGATCGTCTGATCCCGCCGGAGCCGGCGCCCGCGTCTCTGTCCGAGCGCGCGGCGCCGGCCCCGCCGCCTTTTTCCGCGGAGTTTTACCATGCCTACCGACATCCCCCCGGCGCCCTCAGCCGCCATCCCTCTATTGACCCTGGACAACATCGGCAAGTCTTATGTCGGCCCCGTGCTGGGCGGCGTGGGCCTGCGCTTCGCCCCAGGCCAGGTGCTGGCGCTGACGGGAGAGAACGGCGCGGGCAAGAGCACCCTGTCGAAGATCATCTGCGGCCTGGAGCAAGCTACCACGGGCACGATGCTGCTCGACGGCAAGCCTTACCAGCCCGCTTCGCGCGGCGCCGCCGAGGCGCTGGGCATCCGCATGGTGATGCAGGAACTTAATCTGATTCCCACGCTGTCGATCGCGGAAAACCTGTACCTGAAGAATCTGCCGCAGCGTTTCGGCTTCATCGACCGCGGCCGCCTCGAACGCGACGCGCGCGAACAGATGGACAAAGTGGGCCTGGGCGGTCTCGACCCGTGGACGTTAGTCGGCGAGCTGGGCATCGGCCACCAGCAGATGATCGAGATCGCGCGCAACCTGATCGGCGCCTGCCGCCTGCTGGTGCTCGATGAGCCGACGGCCATGCTGACGCACCGCGAAGTGGAACTGCTGTTCCTGCAGATCGAACGCCTGAAGGCCGAAGGCGTGTGCATCATCTATATTTCCCATCGCCTGGAAGAACTCAAGCGCGTGGCCGACCGCATCGCCGTGCTGCGCGACGGCCAGCTCGTGTGCGATGACGACATCGCGGGCCACTCCGCCGCCGACCTGGTCAGCCTGATGGTGGGCCGCTCGGCCGACGATGCCGTCGACCTGAGCGGGCGCACCATCGGCGCCCCGCTGCTGCGCGTGCGCGGCCTGGCTCGCGGCAAGGTGGTCAACCCGACGTCGTTCGACTTGCGCGCCGGCGAAATCCTCGGCATCGCCGGCCTCATCGGCTCGGGCCGCACGGAATTGTTGCGGCTGATCTTCGGCGCCGACCGCGCCGACGCCGGTGAAATTTTCCTCGGCGACAGCGAAATACCGGCCGCCTTGCACTCGCCGCAGGCAGCCGTGCAGGCCGGCATCGCCATGATCACGGAAGACCGCAAGGGCCAGGGCTTGTTGCTGCGCCAGTCGATCGCTGTCAACACGACCGTGGCGTCGCTGGACACGGTCAGTGGCGCGGGCTGGCTCAACGACGCGGCCGAAGCGTCGGTGGCCGACGACTATATTCAGCGCCTGGGCATCCGCTCGCGCAACAGCGCGCAAACGGTGGCGGAACTCTCTGGCGGCAACCAGCAAAAGGTCGTGATCGCCCGCTGGCTGTACCGCGACTGCCCCGTGATGCTGTTCGACGAGCCCACGCGCGGCATCGATATCGGCGCCAAGTTTGATATTTATCAGGTGCTGGCCGAACAGGCGCGCCAGGGCAAGGGCCTCGTCATCGTCTCGAGCGACTTGCGCGAACTGATGCTGATCTGCGACCGCATCGCCGTCATGAGCGCGGGCAGCATCGTCGATACCTTCGAGCGCGGCGCCTGGAGCCAGGACGCGCTGCTGTCGGCCGCCTTCTCCGGCTATTTGACCCCTAATTCCACTCCAGCTGCGGCCTGATCCGCCGGAAAGATTCCCATGACCACCAACTCCTCTCCTTCGTATCTGCAGCGCAGCCTGGCCGACCTGAAAAACTATGCGGGCCTGATCGGCGCCCTGCTGGCCATGTGCGTGCTGTTCTCGTTTGCCAGCGAAAACTTCTTTACCCTGGCGACCTTGAGTACCCTGTCGAACAACATCCCGACCCTGGTGGTGATGGCCGTCGGCATGACGTTCGTGCTGATCATCGGCGGCATCGATCTGTCCGTCGGTTCCGTGATGGCGCTGGCCGCTTCCGTGCTGTCGCTGGCCGTCGTGCACTGGGGCTGGCCCGTGTGGAGTGCGGCCCTGCTGGGCATGTTCGTCGCCGCCCTGTGCGGCGCGACCACGGGCCTCATTTCCGTCGGCTGGCGCATTCCCTCGTTCATTGTGTCCTTGGGCGTGCTGGAAATGGCGCGCGGCATGGCCTATCAAGTGACGAACTCGCGCACGGAATACATCGGCAGCGCCGTTGACGGCATCAGTTCGCCGATCGCCTTCGGCCTGTCGCCCGCCTTCATCGCCTCGATCGCCATCGTCGTCATCGGCCACCTGGTGCTCACGCGCACGGTGCTGGGACGCCACTGGATCGGCATCGGCACGAACGAGGAAGCCGTGCGGCTGTCCGGCATCAATACGAAGCCGTCGAAAGTGCTGGTATTTGCCTTGATGGGCTTTCTTGCCGGCGTGGGCGCGCTGTTCCAGGTCTCGCGCCTGGAAGCGGCCGACCCGAACGGCGGCGTGGGCATGGAATTGCAGGTGATCGCCGCCGTCGTGATTGGCGGCACGAGCCTGATGGGCGGGCGCGGTTCCGTCATCAGCACGTTTATCGGCGTGTTGATCATTTCCGTGCTGGAAGCGGGCCTGGCGCAGGTGGGCGTGTCGGAACCCGTGAAACGCATCGTCACGGGCCTGGTGATCGTCGCCGCCGTGGTGCTTGACACTTACCGCCGCCGCGGCGAGCGTTCATAATACCGGCCCATGGCAACCATCAAGCAAGTGGCGCAGGCGGCGGGGGTGTCGTTTACCACCGTCTCGCACGTCCTCAATAATACCCGTCCCGTCAGCGACGAGGCGCGCCGCGCCGTGCTGGCGGCGGCGGAGGCACTGCATTACGTGCCCAGCGCGCTGGCGCGTTCCTTGCGCAGCCGCAGCACGGGCACCATCGGCCTGATCATTCCGAACAATACGAATCCGTATTTCTCGGAGGTGGCGCGCGGCATCGAGGACAGCTGCTACGCGGCCGGCTACAGCGTGATTTTGTGCAATTCCGATGACGACCCCGTCAAGCAGCGCGATTACCTGAACGTGCTGCTGACCAAGCGCTGCGATGGCCTGATTCTGTCCGCGCTGGCCGACAGCGATGGCGAACTGCTGCGCAAGATGAAGGTGCCGGCCGTGCTGCTCGACCGCGCGCCCAGCGACCTGGCCATCGATGCGGTGGCCGTCGACAACCGCGCTGGCGGCGCCTTGGCCGCGCGCCACTTGCTGGGACTGGGACGCCGGCGCCTCGCCTGCATCGCCGGTCCGCGCGAAGTGAGCATTTCCAACGAGCGCATCGATGGCGCGCGCAGCGCCATGGCGGACGCGGGCGTGGTCCTGGCCGACGCCCTGTGCCGCCATGGCGATTTTACGAGCGCGGGCGGCTATGCGGCCGCGCTGGACTTGCTGGCGCTGCCGCAAGACCAGCGCCCCGACGCCCTGTTCTGCTGCAATGACCTGATGGCGTTTGGCGCCCTGCGCGCCGCCGCCGAGCGCGGCATTGCCGTGCCGGGCGAACTGGCCGTCGTCGGTTTCGACGATATCGACCTGGCCAGCTTCGTGCATCCGGCCTTGAGCAGCGTGGCGCAAAATACGCGTGAGCTGGGCCACATCACGGCGGCCTGCCTGCTGGCGCGCATCGCCGACCCCGCCTTGCCGCGCCAGCAGCGCAGCATCGCACCTGAACTGCACGTGCGCGGCTCCAGCGTGGCCGCCACCGTACCTTCTGCTGTACCTACTTCTTCTCCTGCAACTGAACTGATGGGAATGACATCATGATCGTGGTTATCGGCAGCATCAATATGGACCTGGTCTTGCGCGTGCCGCGCATGCCCCTGCCCGGCGAAACCCTGACGGGCGGCGCGTTTAGAACTATTCCTGGCGGCAAGGGCGCCAACCAGGCCGTGGCCTGCGCGCGCCTGAGCGGCAAGGTGGCGGGCGCCCAGCAAGTGGCCATGGTCGGCTGCGTGGGCGACGACGCGTTCGGCGCGACGTTGCGCGCGGCGCTCGTCGGCGACGGCATCATCGACAGCCACATCACGACCTTGCCGGGCGTGGCTTCGGGCATCGCCTCGATCCTCGTCGACGACAACGGCCAGAACAGCATCGTGATCGCCGGCGGCGCCAACGATCTGCTCAGCCCCGCGCATATCGACGCGGCCAAAGAGCTGATCGAGCAGGCGGACATCGTCGTGCTGCAGCTGGAAACGCCGATGGCCACCGTCGTGCACGCCATCAAGCTGGCCCGCTCGTTGGGCAAGACCGTGGTGCTCAATCCCGCCCCTGCGGCCAGCTTGCCGGCAGGCGTGCTGGAACTGGTCGACTACCTGATTCCGAATGAAATCGAAGCGGCCATGCTGGCCGGCGTCAGCCCGGAAGGCGCGGATGCCAAGGCCTTGGCCGCCGCGCTGCAAAAACTGGGCAGCGACAACGTCATCATCACCTTGGGTTCCAAGGGCGTGCACGCGGCCCTGTATGGCGGCGATTACACCTTCCCGGCCGAAGCGGTGCAAGCCGTCGACACGACGGCCGCCGGCGATACCTTCATCGGCGGCTTTGTGGCGGGCCTGGCGTCCGGCATGGACGAGGCCGAAGCGATCCAGCAAGGCCAGCGCGCGGCCGCCTGGAGCGTCACCAAGCCCGGCGCGCAAACCTCGATTCCCCACTTGCACGAGCTGTTCTAACGACACCACGCCCATGAAAAAATCACCGCTGCTCAATATCGCGCTGTCGCAACTGATCGCCTCGCTCGGTCATGGCGACATGCTTGTCATCGGCGACGCGGGCCTGCCATCGCAGCCAGGCGTGCCCCTGATCGACCTGGCCCTGACGCGCGGTATCCCCGGCTTCATCGATACCGTCAACACGGTACTGACTGAAATGCAGGTGGAATACCATCTGCTCGCCAGCGAACTGCCGCAGCATAACCCGGCCATGGCGGCGCAGGTGGCGGCGCTGGCCTTGCCCGATGCGCGCCAAGTGACGCACGAGGAGTTCAAGCAATTGAGCAAGGGCGCGCGCGCCATCGTGCGCACAGGCGAGTGCAGTCCGTATGCCAACGTCATTTTGGTGGCCGGCGTCGTGTTCTAGCGCAAACAAACGCGCAATTGTTTGCTAAAAACATCAACGCACTTGTCCTGACTGAAATAATTATCCAACGGCAAAAGGGGCGGCTACAATAGCCTTACCCCTGCCAGCTCGGCAGCTTCCTGTGGTGTTCCGCCATGCCGATGAAAGCAAGCGATGCTTTCCGCCTAGTCTTGCCGCTCGCCGGCAGGCTGGCGCACGGCTGGCGCGGCCTCTATTTCCTGCTGCTGTGCCTGGCCCCGCCGGCCCGGGCGCTGGAACCCGTCTCCCTGCAGCTCAATTTCACGCATCAGTTCCAGTTCGCCGGCTATTACGCGGCCATCGAGCAGGGCTATTACCGCGAGGCGGGGCTGGAAGTCAGGCTGGTCGAAGGCAGCGGTGCACCGCGTGCCGAGGCGGCCGTGCTGGCGGGCCAGGCCGAGTATGGCGTGAGCAACAGCACCTTGTTGCTCAGCCGCCTGGCCGGTAAACCCGTGGTGGTGCTGGCCGTCGTGTTCCAGCATTCACCCGGCGTGCTGCTGATGCGCCAGCATGGCGGCGCGCCCGATGTGCGCCGGCTGGTGGGCGCGCCCGTGATGATAGGCGCGCCCACCGATGTGGCGTCCGCGTCCGATGAAGTGTCGCTATTCCTGAAGAAAATGGGCGTCGCGCCGCAGCAGATGCGCCACTTGCCGCCCAGCTACCGGATCGAGGATTTGATCGAAGGCAAGGTCGATGCGATTGCCGCGTATTCCACCAACGAACCGGACTATCTGGACCGGGCGGGTTTTCCCTATTACCAGTTTACGCCGCGCACGGCCGGCATCGATTTCTATGGCGACAACCTGTTTACCAGCGAACAGGAACTGCGCCGCCATCCCGAGCGCGTGAAAGCGTTCCGCGCGGCCAGCCTGCGCGGCTGGCAATACGCGATGGCGCACCGCGAGGAAATGGCGCAACTGATCCATGTCAAATACAGTCAGCGCCATGACCGCGCGCACCTGCTGTATGAGGCCCAGCAGATGGAGCTGCTGCTGCAGCCTACGCTGGTGGAGCCGGGCTACATGAATCCCCAGCGCTGGCAGCATATCGCCACGACCTATGCCGCCATGGGCGTGCTGCCGCGCAATGCCACGGACAGCCGCGCCTACCAGGGTTTCCTGTATCGCCCCGTGCCAGGCGCGGACCTCGGCTGGCTGTACCTGTCGCTGGGCGTGGCGGGCAGCCTGCTGGCCGTGTCGGCTGCCTTTCATTTCAGCAATCTGGCGCGCGAGCGCCGCCGCACCGAGGACACCATCCGGCAAGGAGAGTTGCGCTTTCGCACCATGTTCGAGCAGGCGCCCATGGGTATCGCCCTGATCGATACCGTGAGCGGACAGTTTCTCGATATCAATCCGCGCTATCTGGCCATCGCCGGCCGCACGCTGGAGCACATGAAGCAGACGAGCTGGATGGAGATCAGCCATCCCGACGACGTGGCGGGCGAGCAAGCCCACGTGGCGCAGCTGCTGGTGCGGCGCATGCAGGGCTTTCGCTACGCCAAGCGCATCGTGCGTCCTGATGGCGGCGTGGTGTGGGTCGATGCCTCGGTGACGGCCATCGCCACGGCGCGCCATGGCGGGCCGCACCACTTGTGCATGCTGGAAGACGTGACGGACAAGCGGCAAACGGAAGCGCTGATCTGGCAGCAAGCCAATTTCGATACCCTCACGCAATTGCCGAACCGGCGCATGTTCCACGAGCGCCTGCGCCTGGCGCTGGCCCAGGGCCGGCGCGACGCAAGCCGCGTGGCCATCCTGTTCATCGACCTCGACCATTTCAAGGAGGTCAACGACACGCTTGGGCATCACCAGGGCGATATTCTGCTGATCGAGGCGGCGCGGCGCATCCGCGTGGGCGTGCGCGAGACCGATACGGTGGCGCGTCTGGGCGGCGATGAATTCACGGTGATCCTGTCCGACCTCGACGATTTGCAGCAAGTCGACCGCATCGCGCGGCAAATCCTTGACGGCTTGCTGGCGCCGTTCCTGCTGGGGCAGGAGCAGGCCTTCGTCTCCGCCTCGATCGGCATCACGCTGTATCCGGACGATGCGGGCACGATCGAGGACTTGCTCAAGCATGCGGACCAGGCCATGTATGTGTCGAAAGGGGCGGGGCGCAACCGCTACAGTTATTTCACGCCGGCCATGCAGGTGGCGGCCGTCAACCGCATGCGCCTGGGCGCGGACTTGCGCACGGCCCTGTGCGAACAGCAGATGCAGCTGCACTACCAGCCCATCGTCGAGTTGCGTAGCGGCAAACTTGCCAAAGCGGAAGCCTTGCTGCGCTGGCACCATCCGCAGCGGGGCGTCGTGTGCCCGCCCGATTTCCTGGCGCTGGCCGAAAGCAGCGGCTTGATCGTGGAGATCGGTGACTGGGTGCTGCGCACGGCGGCCGCGCAGCTGCGGCGCTGGCGTGCCCAGGGCCAGGCCATCGGCTTGCCGGGGCTGCAACTGTGCCTGAACCAGTCGTCACTGGAATTGCAGCGCGAAGTCGAGGCGCCCGGCACTTGGCTGCGCCAGCTGCTGGCGCTCGATGTGCCGGCCTCGGCTATCGTGCTCGACCTGCGCGAAGATGTACTTTTACCTGGCGGCACCAGCATGGCGCCACGCCTGCAGCACTTGCGCGAGGCGGGCTTGCAGATCGCCCTCGACGACTTCGGCAGCGGCCATGCCTCGCTGACGCAGCTGCAGCAATGCCGCCTCGATTACCTGAAGCTCGACGGCGTGCTGGTGTGCAAGCTGGCGTCCGGCGCCAGCGAATTGGCGCTGTGCGAAGCCATCGTCACCATGGCCCACAAGCTGGGCTTGCAGGTCATCGCGGAAGGCGTGGAGACTGAAGAGCAGCGCGCGCGGCTGCTGGAGATCGGCTGCGATTTTGCGCAAGGCGAGCTGTTTGCGCCGCCGCTGGCCATCGAAGCGTTCGATGCGCTGCTGCACGCCCAGCGGCCCTTGCTCCCTTGAAACAGGCGTGCCCTGCCACCAGATTTCCGTTGGCCCTGCGGGACAGGGCTCCCGGCCTGAACGGGCTTATACTCGATGGGCTGGCGCCTGCGCCCGGCTTCAGCTGTCCCCGGTATCTGTACCGGGTGCGCAGGCAACTCTTCTTCCATTCACTCAACTCGAGGTGACCTCATGGGCATTTTCAGCAATATCTACAACAAGATCTTCCACCATTCGTCCGACGCTGCTCCCGCAGCCACGCCAGCTGCCGCTACCGACGCGCCAGCGGCGGCAGCACCGGCGGCACCTGCACCTGCACCAGCGGCTGCCGTGCCCGTGGTGGACGTGGAAGTGGTGCTGGTCGACCTGGCCAGCAAGAACGCGGAAAAACTCAACTGGCGCACGTCCATCGTCGACCTGATGAAACTGCTTCAACTTGACAGCAGCCTGGCCGCGCGCAAGGAACTGGCGCAAGAACTGCATTTCACCGGCGACACCAACGATTCGGCCAGCATGAATATCTGGCTGCACCGCCAGGTGATGATCAAGCTGGCGGAAAACGGCGGCAAGGTACCGGAAGAACTCAAAAATTAAAGACCCGGCGGCAGGAAAGGGAACCCTTTTTGTCGCTGTTCAATCCTGTGGGAACTGCCTATCATGGAGTTCCCATACTGTCGTGATAGCTAAAACCAATTGAAACTATTGCTACAATCAATTTTGCATATGGGTTAAAAGCCCTTACACTAGAGTCTTACTGATTCACCACACGAGAGGAAATGAAATGTCGCTCATCAATACCCAAGTTAAACCATTCAAGGCAACCGCATTCCACAATGGCAAATTCGTCGACCTGACGGAAGCGTCGCTGAAAGGCAAGTGGTCGGTATTCGTGTTCTACCCAGCCGACTTCACCTTCGTTTGCCCAACCGAACTGGAAGATCTGGCCGATCACCACGCTGAATTCCAGAAGCTGGGCGTCGATGTCTACGGCATCTCGACCGATTCGCACTTCGCGCACAAAGCATGGCACGACACCTCGGACGCGATCAAGAAAGTGCAATACGCACTGATCGGCGACCCAACCGGTACGCTGTCGCGCAATTTCGAAGTCATGATCGAAGAAGAAGGCATGGCACTGCGCGGTACCTTCGTCATCAATCCTGACGGCTTCATCAAAGTGCTGGAAGTGCATGACAACGGCATCGGCCGTGACGCATCGGAACTGTTGCGCAAAGTTAAGGCAGCTCAATACGTTGCCGCTCACCCAGGCGAAGTGTGCCCAGCCAAATGGACGGAAGGCGCAGCAACCCTGACCCCATCGCTGGACTTGGTTGGCAAGATCTAAGTCTCGATGCACGACGTAGCAAACAAGTAGTTACCGCGATGCCGGACCGGGCGTCCGGCCCGGCATTCGCCTAAATATTTGTAAAGGAAGAAAAAATCATGTTAGATGCAACCCTCAAAACCCAACTGAAATCCTACCTGGAAAAAGTGGTGTATCCGCTTGAGCTGGTCGCTTCTCTCGATGACAGCGCAAAAGCCCGCGAGATGAAGGAATTGCTCCAGGAGATAGTCCTGTTGAGCGACAAGATCACGCTGGTCGAGCGCCTTGACGCTGGCGTACGGACCCCGTCGTTCAGCATCAACCGTACCGGCTCCGACATCGGCGTGCGTTTCGCCGGTGTGCCGCTGGGCCACGAATTCACGTCGCTGGTGCTGGCGCTGCTGCAAGTGGGCGGCCACACCATCAAGTTCGACGACGCCGTGATCGAGCAGATCCGCAATCTCGACGGCGATTACGAGTTTGAAACGTTTATTTCGCTTTCCTGCCATAACTGCCCGGAAGTGGTGCAGGCCTTGAATGCCATGGCCGTGATCAACCCGCGCATCAAGGTCACCACCATCGATGGCGGCGTGTTCCCGCAAGAAGTGGAAGCGCGCCAGATCATGGCCGTGCCGATGATGTTCCTGAACGGTGAACACTTTGGCCAGGGCCGCACGAATGTCGAGGAAATCCTCGCCAAGCTCGACACCAACGCCGGAGCACGCCAGGCGGCAGCGTTGTCGAAAAAAGACGTGTTCGATGTACTGATCGTCGGCGGCGGCCCAGCCGGTGCGGCAGCGGCCATCTACGCGGCCCGCAAAGGCATCAATACGGGCGTGCTGGCCGAGCGTTTCGGCGGCCAGGTGCTCGATACCTTGGCAATCGAAAACTTTATTTCCGTCAAGGAAACCGATGGTCCGAAGTTCGCCGTGGCGCTGGAACAGCATGTCAAGGAATACGACGTCGACATCATGAACACGCAGCGCGCCGCGAAATTGACGCCAGGCAAGCTGATCGAGATTGAAACGGCGACTGGCGCCGTGCTGAAAGCCAAGACCGTCATCCTGGCCACCGGCGCCCGCTGGCGCGAAATCAACGTGCCGGGCGAGAAGGAATACCGCAACCACGGTGTCGCCTACTGCCCGCACTGCGATGGTCCCTTGTTCAAGGGCAAGCGCGTCGCCGTGATCGGCGGCGGCAACTCGGGTGTGGAAGCGGCGATCGACCTGGCCGGCCTGGTGAAGCACGTGACCCTGATCGAGTTCGGCGCGGAATTGCGCGCCGACGCGGTGCTGCAACGCAAGCTGCACAGCCTGCCTAACGTGACCGTGATCACGTCGGCGCAGACCACCGAAATCCACGGCGATGGCAAGATCGTCAATGGCCTGAGCTACACGGACCGCAACAGCGGCGCATCGAACAAGGTCGAGCTGGAAGGCGTCTTCGTGCAGATCGGCCTGGTGCCGAACACGGAGTGGCTCAAAGGCACGGTCGCCCTGTCGCGCCACGGCGAAATCGAAGTCGATGCCCGCGGCCAGACCTCGATCCCCGGCGTGTTCGCGGCCGGCGACGTCACCACGGTGCCGTACAAGCAGATCATCATCGCCACCGGCGAAGGCGCCAAGGCAGCTTTGTCCGCCTTTGACCACCTGATCCGCTCGGACGACGAGGAAGTGGTCGATGAGTCCGCAGCGAAAGAAGCATTGACGGCGTAAATCTTCACGCTGAAAAAAACCGGAACGCCGCGAGGTGGTTCCGGTTTTTTTTATGGGCGCAGGAAATCAGCTACCCGCATACAGGGGATTGGCGGCCACATACACGGCGATGCCGTCAACGGGCATGTCCTTCGGCGCGATGTCGCTCAGGGCGAATGTCGTTTGATGGTTAAAAGTCTGCACATGCCACGTAAAACGCTGGCCGGCGCGCGCGATGGTGACGGTTTCGCCGCGCGTGACGTTGATGTGGCGCGTATCGGCCTGCAGTTCGATGCTGCGCTGGGCGGCGCCGTGGTGCGCCGGCGTGCCATAGTCGGCGGCCGTGCCCGTGGGGCCGGCGGCGCTGGCCGAGGTGGCAAGGATGGCGCACAGGATGGCCAGGGCGTTGCGGTAGGTGTTCAACATATTAATCTCCAAGAATAAGCCTGGCGCGGTGAATAAGCGCGCCGTGTTGTCGTCGTGGTTGCACCGGGATCGCCGGATTTTGCAACACGGCATCCTAAGCTGTCCTTGGTCGATCTGCAAAGCTGTATTTTCTGTCTATATTTCCACCGTGTCCGCCAGCGGCACATCCGGCGCCAGATGGCTGGTCAGCACGATGCACTGGCGCGCCAGACGGGCCGCATCGGCCAGGCGCGCGCGCAGGTGCGCCATGGCCGCCGCATCGAGGCCGTTGAACGGTTCATCGATCAGCAGCAGCCGCACGGGCAAGGCCAGGGCCAGCGCCAGTTGCAGTTTTTTATGCTGGCCCAGGGACAGGGCGGTGATGCTTTGCTGTAAGGTCTGCAGCAGGGAAAATGCGCTCAGCTCGTCGTTCAGCAGGGCCTGGTCGCTGCCCGGATACAGGGCCAGGTGCAGGTCGAGAAACTCGTGCACTTGCAGCCAGGGCAGGGCGGGGGCGTCGCCGCCGCAATAGAAGGTTTGCGCGCGGTAGGCCAGCGGCATGAAGCCGCTGTCGACGTCATTCAGGCGGATGGCGCCGCGCGCGGGCAGCAGGGCGCCGCCTGCCAGCTTCAGCAAGGTCGTCTTGCCGGCCCCGTTCGCGCCGCGCAGCCAGGTGATGCCGGGGCCGAATTGCTGGTTGAACCCCTGGAAGACGCTGTGCGTGGGGAAGTGAAAATCGAGGTGCTCGATGTGCAGCACGGGAGTAGGCAGGTTCAATTCCATAATTCGCTTCCGATGGCGCTCAAGGCAAGGATGGACAGGACGACGAGGGAGACCCGGCCGCGCGCCGTCAGGCGGGGCAGGCCGACGATGGCCAGCAGGGCCGCACTGGCGGTGAGGGCATATACCCCGGTTACGCGCTGCTGCAAGGCGGCGGGATCGGTGGCGTACAGCAAGACAGCACCGGCCAGCAGCACGGCAAACGGCGGCAGCAGGCTGGCCGCGCAGGCCAGGCGCAGCAAGGACGTGCCGGCCAGCGGCCAGGCGTTCAGCGCGGGGCGCAGCACGGCGATCTGCTCGCGCACGGCCTTGTCGCCCCGGTCCGTCACAATGACCAGGCTGGCGCTGGCCAGCAAACCCAGCATCGGTGCGGGCACGAGGGGCGCGCGCAGCAGCCAGGCCAGCATGCTGGCGCCGGCCGTGGCCAGCAGCACGCTTTGCTGCAGGCCGATCACATTGTCGTTGCGCCAGAAGGGCAGCCAGAACAGCTGGCGCCACAGGAACAGGGTAGTCCAGCGGGGCCGCTGCGGCACATAGGCCGTCATCGTGGGCAGGCGCGCTTTTTGTGCGGGGCGCGGCGCGCGCAGGCGTTGCGCCACGATGCACGCCGTCAGCAGCCAGGCCAGCAGCCAGGCACCGACGGTGGCCGCCATGCCGGGCGCGGCAATGGGGCGCAGCCACGGCGGCGACTGCACCAGCCAGACGGCGGCCGAGACGGCATAGGCAAGGCCCAGCGGCAGCATCAGCAGGCCGGCCACGGCGATATCGGCTTGCCAGCGCAGGCGCGGCGGCAAGGGCAGCTGGCGCAGCCAGGCGGCGGTACTTGCCGGCAGCAGCCGTTTGCGCAGCAGCCAGGCGGGCAGGCAAGTGAGGACGGTCTGCGTGACGATGATAGCCACGGCGGCCGGCCAAGGCTGGCTCATGGCGAGAAAGCCGGGCAGGGCGATGACGCTGAGCAGGCCCAGCAGGACGGGACCGGCCAGGAACACGAGAATTTCCATGGAGCTGGCCAGGCTGGCGGCAAATTGCAGCAACGCATGATGGGCCAGGCGCAAGCGCAAGGCGGAATAGGGGGGAAGACTGCGGGGCAGGCGCATGCGGGCAGGGGCGGAGTCAGGGTAGCGCTGATTCTAACAGCCGGTGTCAGACCCCCGGATAAGTTAGCGTTGAGCTTGACGTTGGCGCTGTTGAGGGTCTGACCCCAGAATGGGAAAAGCCCTTCGGTTCAGAGAACCAAAGGGCTTTTCTTTTATTGGCGGAGCGGACGGGACTCGAACCCGCGACCCCCGACGTGACAGGCCGGTATTCTAACCAACTGAACTACCACTCCAAGCTCGTATGATCTGTGTTGCTGATCCATGAAGCACTGGATAATTTTCTGCATTGGTGGTGGGTGCTGAGAGGCTCGAACTCCCGACCTACGCCTTGTAAGGGCGCCGCTCTACCAACTGAGCTAAGCACCCGCATACCCAGAAAACTATCCCGACGTTTGTCACCACGTCTGGAAGAGGCACTATTATAGGGGGCGCTTTCCCGCTTGTGCAACTATTCTTGAGGGATAACCGCAGTTTTTTTGCTGAAAAACGCAAAAATGTTCAGGAAGGGGGGGGCTGGCGCGATTTCCGCTGCTGAAATGGGAAAAGCCCTTCGGTTCCAGGAACCAAAGGGCTTTTCTTTTATTGGCGGAGCGGACGGGACTCGAACCCGCGACCCCCGACGTGACAGGCCGGTATTCTAACCAACTGAACTACCACTCCAAGCTCGTATGATCTGTGTTGCTGATCCATGAAGCACTGGACAGTTTTCTGATTTGGTGGGTGCTGAGAGGCTCGAACTCCCGACCTACGCCTTGTAAGGGCGCCGCTCTACCAACTGAGCTAAGCACCCGTTGCTTGTCTCAGAAAACCATCCCGACGTTTGTCACCACGTCTGGAAGAGGCGCTATTATAGGATGGCTAAAATCCTTCTGCAAGCGCTTTTTTCACATTATTCCGTGATATCCCACTGGGACAGCATCCACGCCATATTGAAAGCGTTTTCCTGGATGGCGTTGTAGCGGCCCGAAGCGCCGCCGTGGCCGGCGCCCATATTCGTTTTCAGCAGCAATGGATTGCTGTCCGTTTTATACGCGCGCAGCTTGGCCACATACTTGGCCGGTTCCCAGTACATGACCTGGCTGTCGTTCAGGCCCGTCGTCACCAGCATGGCGGGATAATTCTTGCGTGCAATGTTGTCGTAAGGCGAGTAGCTGAGCATGTAGTCGTAGGCAGCCTTCTGGTTCGGGTCGCCCCATTCCAGGTACTCGCCCGTCGTCAGGGGCAGGCTGGCATCCATCATGGTGTTCATCACGTCGACAAACGGGACGGCCGCGTGCACGGCGTGGAACAGCTCGGGGCGCATGTTGACGACGGCGCCCATCAGCAAGCCGCCGGCGCTGCCGCCCTGGATGATCAGGCGGTTCGGGCTCGTCCATTTTTCGCGCACCAGGTAGTCGGCGCTGTCGATGAAGTCATGGAAGGTGTTTTTCTTCTTCATCAGCATGCCGTCTTCATGCCACGCTTCGCCCATGTCGGTGCCGCCGCGGATATGCGCTTGCACATAGATGACGCCGCGCTCCAGCAGGCTGATGCGGCTGATGGAAAAAGTGGCTTCCGTCGAGATGCCATACGAACCGTACGAGTACAGCAGCAGCGGCGCGGAACCGTCGAGCTTGACGCCTTTCTTGTAGACGACCCACAAAGGCACTTGCACGCCATCGCGCGCCTTCGCCCACAGGCGCTGCGTCGTGTAGCGGCTGCCGTCAAAGCCGCCGACGATTTCCTGCTGCTTCAGCACCGTGCGCTTGCCATTTTGCATATTGACGTCGATGACGGTGGGTGGCGTGACGGGCGACTGGTAGGACATGCGAAATTGCGTGGCGGAAAACTCAGGCGTGCCGGCCGCCGTGGCCAGGTAGACGGGGTCGTCGAACTGCACCGTTTTCCAGTTCTTGTGCGCGAAATCGTAGATGCGCGCGCGGTTCAGGGCGCTGGCCTTTTCCATCACTACCAGGTAGCCCTGGAAGACGTCGAGGGACTGGATCACGGCGTCCTTGTTGTGCGGCACGACGGTCTTCCAGTTCTTCGGCTGCGGGGCCGCCAGCGGCGCGCTGACGACGCGGAAATTCTTCGCGTCCTTGTTGGTCAGGATATACAGCTGGCCGTCGCGGTGCTCGATGCCGTAGCGGTGGCCTTTTTCGCGTTTTAGCACGCTCTGGAAGCTGCCTTCAGGCTTGTTCGTTGGCAACAACAGCACTTCGCTGGTGTCCGTGCTGCCCGAGGTCAGCACGAAGTAGCGCTTGTCCTGCGTGCGGCCCAGGTTGAGGGCGAACTGCTCCACCGGTTCGTGGTAGACCTGCTGCGGCGTGCCGCCCAGGGCCAGGCGGAACAAGCGGTCCGCGCGCTTGGTGGTGGCGTCTTCCTGGGTCAGCATCAGGGTGGCGTTGTCCGCCGCCCAGGCCAGGGATGTGACTCTAGGCATGCTGTCGGTGAGCAACTTGCCCGTTTTCAAATCCTTCACATGCAATTCGTACTGGCGGAAACCCGTCGTGTCCGTGGTGTAGGCCAGCAATTGTTCGTTCGGGCTGACGGCAAAGGCGCGCACGGCAAAGAATTTGTGGCCTTCGGCCAATTGATTCTGGTCCAGCAGGATTTCTTCGACCGCTTGCGCATCGTAGACGCCGTTCGCGCCGACAGGGCGGCGGCAATGAAGCGGGTATTGCTTGCCCGCCTCCATGCGCGTGTAATAGTAGAAATTGCCCTGGCGCGCAGGCACGGACAGGTCCACTTCCTGCATGCGGCCCTTGATTTCCGCAGTCAGCTTGTCGGCCAGCGGCTGGATCGGGGCCGTGACGGCGGCCGTGTAGGCGTTTTCCGCATTCAGGTAATCGATCACGGCAGGATCGGATTTCTTTTGCAGCCAGCGGTAGTCGTCCGTGACGACGGTGCCGTGGCGCGTTTCCTGCCAGGCCGTCTTGGCGGCCACGGGGGCGGCATCGGCGGCCAGCGCGCATGGCGCCAAGGTGGACAGCAGCAGGGCCGGCAAGAGGGATGACCAGACGGACCGGCGGCGCGCAGCGTGATGGGCGATAGACAAGGTGACTCCTTTGAATAGTTATGTCAGGATTGTAATCTTGCTATTGAGAAAAGCAACCGCCGTGCTCGTGCGTTTCAACTTGCATCCACGGGCATTTCCAGCGATACTGTATATAATTACAGTGCCCCGCCGCGAGGTGTCCTTGACTACATCTGCCCCTACATTGCCTGAACCGCGCCGCTGGATAGCCCATCTGGACATGGATGCCTTTTTCGCCTCCGTGGAACTGTTGAAATATCCGGAATTGCGCGGCGAAGCCGTCGTCATCGGCGGCGGGCGCCTGCAGCAGCCCGTGCTGCAGGAAGATGGCACGCGGCAGTTTGCGCGCATGCGCGACTATGTGGGGCGCGGCGTCGTCACCACGTCGACCTATGCGGCGCGCGCCTTCGGCGTGTTTTCCGCCATGGGCATCATGAAGGCGGCCAAGCTGGCGCCCGACAGCATCCTGCTGCCGGCCGACTTCGAGGCTTACCGCGAATATTCGGCCCGCTTCAAGCAGGCCGTGGCCCAGCTGTGCCCCATCATCCAGAACGTGGGCATCGATGAAATCTATGTCGACCTCACCGAGTACGGCGAGCGGGCGCCGGCCATGGCGGCGCGCCTGAAGGCGGCCGTGTTCGAGGCGACCGGGCTGTCGTGCTCGATCGGCCTGGCGCCCAACAAATTGCTGGCAAAAATCTGTTCCGACCTGGAAAAGCCCGACGGCCTGACCATCTTGTCGCCCGAGGATATCGAAACGCGCGTGTGGCCCTTGCCGGCGAAAAAGATCAACGGCATCGGCCCGAAGGCGACGGCCAAGCTGGAAGCGCTGGGCGTCCATACCATCGGCGAGCTGGCCCGGGCCGATCTGGCCATGCTGCGCACGCAGTTCGGCGACCTGTACACGGGCTGGCTGCGCCAGGCGGCGCTGGGCATCGATGAACGGCCCGTGCAGACGAGCCGGGAAACCAAGTCCGTCAGCCGCGAAACGACGTTCGAGCGCGACTTGCAGGTGGTGCGCGACCGCGCCACCCTGTCGGAAAAGCTGGAAAGCCTGTGCACGCGCGTGGCGGGCGACCTGGATAAACAGTCGCTGGCGGGGCGCACGGTGGGCATCAAGCTGCGCTTCGAGGATTTCAGCACCGTTACGCGCGACATCACCCTGCCCAGCGCCACGGCGGATGCCGCCGCCATCCTGCGCGCCAGCCGCGATTGCTTGCGGCGCGTGCCATTTGACAAGAAAATTCGCCTGCTGGGCGTGCGCATCTCGACCTTGTCCGATCCGGCCGTCGTGACGCGCCAGGCGCCAGCCCAGGCGGAGCTGTTTCCCGCCCTGTAGCGGCGTTCCCCATGTATCAACAACACCGCGCCAGTCCGCGCTTTTGACGGCATTCCCGTGTCGAAAGTGTAGAATGGCGTTCCCCTGGCACTACTGAAACAAACGGAAGACAAAAACTATGTGGTTCAAGAATCTTCAGATTTACCGCCTGCCCGCACCGTGGGCTTATACGCCAGAACAACTGGAAGAGGCCTTGTCCTCGAACAAATTTACGCCGGCGACCAGCATGGATCTGATGCGCCAGGGCTGGGATACGCCGCGCCCGAACGGCGGCCTGGTCCACGTGGTCAACAAACAGATGTTGATCTTGCTGGGCACGGAAAAGAAACTGTTGCCGGCGACCGTCATCAACCAGGTGGCCAAGGCCCGCGCCGCCGAGATGGAAGAAGCACAAGGCTTTGCGCCTGGCAAGAAAGCCATGAAAGAATTGAAGGAACGCGTGGCCGACGAACTGTTGCCGCGCGCCTTCAGCATCCGCAGCAACGTCTGGACGTGGATCGACCCCGTCAATGGCTGGCTGGTGGTCGATGCCGCCAGCCCGGCGAAAGCCGATGAAGTCATCAAGCTGCTGTTGAAAGCCGTGGATAAATTGCCGCTGGAAAGCCTGCGCGTGCAGCGCTCGCCCGTGGCGGTGATGACGGAGTGGCTGCAGGCGGATGACGCGCCTGCCGGCTTCACGGTCGACATGGACACGGAATTGCGCGCCACAGGCGAAAGCAAGGCCACCGTGCGCTATGTGCGCCATACGCTGGAAGCGGACGACGTGCGCCGCCACATCGCCGCCGGCAAGCAGTGCACGCGCCTGGCCATGACCTGGAACGACAAGATCTCGTTCGTGTTGACGGAGTCCTTGGCCATCAAGAGCGTCAAGCCGCTGGACGTGATCAAGGAAACGGAATCGAGCACGAAGAACGACGAAGAGCGTTTTGACGGCGACGTGATGCTGATGACGGGCGAGCTGAGCAAGCTGATGGCCGACGTGGTCGAGGCATTGGGCGGCGAAGCGACGGCGTAAGCACCAGCATGTATGCGTGACGGACGGCCCGCTGGCATTGCCCGGCGGGCCGTTTTGCATTGAGCAAAGCTGGCGACAGCACATTAAAATTTGCCATGTGGAAATAATATTGCTGTGATATCGTTACTATCCTGACATTGATTATTTCTACATTCACTCATGCACAAGTATTTCCAGCGCTGTTGCGCCGTCCTTATTCTCGCGGCCACGCAGATGGCCACCGCCCAGGCGCAACTATCCGACACTACCTTGCGCGAGCTGAGCGCTTGCGATGCCTCTTTTTTCCGCAGCTTGCAGCAGGACAGCGCGGCCTTGGCCGGCAGCGTGCCGCTGGCCACGCGCGGCGATACCAGCTGGATCAGGGTGCCCAACCGTTATCAGGCCAAGGGCAATAGTGTGCTGTTTGCCGCGCCCTTGCGCGCTGGCGGCTTGACCTTGCTCGGCTATACGGATGAAGCGTCGGATCTGGGCGGCCTGGGCCGCTATTACAGCTGGGGCTTTCTCGTCGCCGGCAAGGTCGACGCGGTGTATGGGCAATTGCAGCCTCTGATTCACGATGCCCGGCGCATGCGCGCCGATGACGGCGCGTATGTGCGCTCCGACGTGCGCCTGCCCGGCGGGCCTTGGCAGGCGTTTGCGTCCGCCTCCGGCGTGGCGGCCGGACGGGACAAGGTCGAACGCGTGTTCCTGATCGAACCGCACGAAGAGCTGCAAGGCGTCGTGCGCGTCGGCTGTTCGCTGCAAGGCGGTGTCGACGGCGCTCTGCTGCGCGAGGCGCGCCCCGACATCGATGCGAGCGAGTATCCGCCGCCGCCAAATGCCACGGGCGCGTTTGACAGTGCGCCGCTGCCGCCGCAGGTGTTGGCGGCGGCGCAAGCGGCCTTGGCGGCGGCGCCGCTGTGGCAGCCGCGATTCAAGACGCTGCATTTTTCCCGGCAGTCCATCTCTGCCGGCAAACCTGAAGGGACCACGGTGGTCGAGCATGACTTGCGCGAGCGCGATGGCCTGGTCGTGACGAGCGAGCATTACCGTACCTTTACGATGCAGCGCTTGGAGGTTGCGGGCCTGTTTCAGTTGCGGGCCGCAGAGAAGGGCGATGTCCGCAACAGTTATCTGGCCACCTCCAGCCTGTCGCTGTCGCTGCCGGCGAGTTTGTCCCCGGGTACCCGCTTTCAGGCCAATATGACCACAACTAATGTGCCTGCCAAGCCGGGCGAGCGGCCAGAGCACGTGACCACGCTATGTGAAGTGCAGGATACGTTACAGGCCAGTACGATTTTCGCCAGTTTGCAAGGCGAAGCGACCCGCTTTGTCTGCACCTCGCAGGAAACTGCGTACGTGGTTGAGAGTGCTTTGCTGCATGATCTGGGCGTCGCCATACAATTGCGTACGTTATCGAAAGATTACGGTGAGAGCCATTACCGTTATCTGAATGTCCAGGTAACAAAATAGCTGTGCGACAAGAAAAAAGCGCCTTGTACGGTGAAGTGCAAGGCGCTTTCGGACAAGCTCGTTCAAAACGTCACATTAGAATTTGTAGTTGCCGGTGATGTAGAACGAACGCATCATTGGATCGGCGTAACGTGGGTCGAAACCGACCTGGTGGCCAGATGAAGCGCGCAGCGACAGCGGCGGTGCACGGTCGAACAGTTTTTGATGCCTGCGCGTATCGTGGTTTGCTTGTCAAAGGCGAAACGTGCTTGCCAGTCGAACGTCGTGTACGACGGTACTTGCAGGCGGAAACCCTTCACTTCTTTTGCGGCCGCTACGTCATATACGGCAGCGGCTGCGTCGGTGTAGCCGTTACGGTAGTTGACCGTGACCGCGTTGCTCAGGCGGCCCGTATCGAGGGTCGTCGTCAGCTTCATCAGGTTGCGGAACGTGACTTTGTTGGTGTCGCCGAAGAAGTGCATGTTGCAGGTATATTGACCGGATCGCCAAATGCCTGATGTTCGGTGATTGACGAGACGGTATTGTGCAGTTTCACATCCCACAGGTCGGCGCCGAACGAGAAGGCCGCGCTAGGCCCGACACGGAAGCCCAGGGTGAACTGTTTCGATTTTTCCGATTGCAGTTCCGGGTTGCCTTCCGATACGGCGTTGTCTTGAATTGGTTCGCCGCAGCAGAACTCGGTACCTGGCCATGGGCAGGTAAATTTCTTGGCGGTAAAGGCGGCATTGACCAGTGGCTGAGCGGTGTCCAGCATGCTTGGCGCCTTGAAGCCCGTGCCGTAGGAATCGCGGATCAGCACGGTTTGTACCAGCTGCCAGCGTGCCGTTACCTTGTAGGTATTGGCGCTGTCTTTTTTGCCGACAATTTTTTTGTTCGGCTTGTCATCGATCGCCTTGACAGCATCGTAACGGCCACCGACGTGCATTTCGAACGATTTCGTCAGCGGAGCCAGCAACTCGACAAACGCGCCGTAGGTGTCGCCGCTCATGTTGTAGGCGGTCTTCGTGTTGAAGCTGTAGATGTCGTCACTGGTGGCGCCTGGCGACTGCTCATAGCGGTAGGTGCGGTAGTCGCCGCCGATGTCGAGGCTGGCCTTGCCGCCTGGCAAGGAGAACAACTCACGCGAACCGTGCGTGTCGATGCCGCGCATCGTGGTCGATGCGGTACGCACGGAGCCGACGAATTGCGCTTGCACGAATGGCTTTTTGGCCCAACGCGAACGCATCGAAATCCGGATTGGCCAGGATGTCATTGCAGCCCTGATTTGTCGCGTAGCCGCCTGTGTAGCGCTCGTCGATCGAGTTTTGCGACCAGGTCAGGCCGCTCTCGAAGTTCCACGCGCCCAGTCCGCCTTCCACGCCAACCACCATGTGCTTGGTCTGGGTAACGGTCTGGCTTGCACGCACACCGAAGTCGCTGCTGGGGAAGTTGGCCGTGACCGATTTGATATCGCCCTGTTGCGCTGCCTAAATGACCGTGGTGCGGGAGCCTTGTGGCACGATGCGGCGGCCATGCAGCAGTACCAGGGGGTAGGACTCGCCGATACCGGGCAGCGAAGCACTGGTATTGCCACCCGAGTCGGAACCTGCTGCGACTGCGCCGATGGTGAAGCCTTGCATGGCTGGCAGGGCCTGGATCAGGTCGGCAACCGAAGTGGCGCCGATTTGGCGATCGCTTCTTGCGACAGGCGCTGTACAGGCAAGGCGCCTTCGACAGCCATACGCTTGATACTCGAACCGGTAATTTCAACTTTTTGAATTGTTTCGTCCGCCATGGTATTGGCCGGAGAACAAGACGTCGCCTGCCAGAACGGTCAGGGTCAGGCGTACGCTGCGCACGCCCATTTTTTCTTTAATGCCATTCTAGCAATTACCCCGTAGTAGTTTTAATAACGACAAGCAGTACACGAGCACCGCTCGGGCCATCGGGTAGAGGGCCTGCGAAGGCGTGTACGGTAGGCGGTACCACGTCGGTGGAAGGTGGAAGACTACATGGCGAAATATTGTTATAAATGTACTTTTGACTTGTTGAGGCAAACAGTATGTCGTCTCAGCAAGAAAAAATGCACCTCAACCGTGTCGGATTGCTTTGCAGAATTTGTACAATGTAAAAAACGTAAAAAAGCCCGTTGAAACGGGCTGGTCGAATTGTGACAGAGTGTCAGTCAGAGTGTGTGCCGATCTGTTGTTGCGCCCTGTCCTGCCATTCGCTTACAAGGGCTGGAATACGCCGGCGGCGCGGTTCTTTTGCACGTTGTCCCAGGCGAAGATCTGGCCATTCATGGCCACGTAGACGCCGGCCGGCAAGGTTTGCGCCACGCCGCAGGCAAAGCCCAGGTTGAACAGGGCGTCGGAGTTGTCGATTTCGTAGGGAATCATGGCGCCCGTCAAAATGACCGTTTGCTGCAGGTTCGCCGCGCCCAGCACTTGCGCCGTTTCGCGCATGGTGTCGGTGCCATGGATGATGACAATGGCCTTTTCCTGTGCCGCGCGGCACGAGGCGAGCACGCGCTGGCGGTCCGCATCCTGCATGTCGAGCGAGTCGAGCAGGGGCAATTGTTCCAGCGCCACGGGCGCCGTCATGCGCGCGCGGGCAATCGCTGCCGGCAAATGACTGTCGGAAAAGCCCAGGGTACCGTTCAATTCGTTGTAGTGTTTGTCGAAAGTGCCGCCGGTGGCGAGTATGCGCAATGTCATGATGTGGTCACGATGTCAGTGGAGAATGACGCGCATGATAGCGTGGATTGGCAGCGTTGCGTGAATGCCGCTGCGGATGGGACGGCGTGCTTGCCGCCCTGCTACCGCGCCACATCTGGAAAATTCGGCCATCTGTGAGTACACTGGTTTCTTTGCTTGCCAGCCACCCCCGACTCCGTATGAAAGCGCTCGCTCCCGGCACCGTCATTTTTCACCGCCACCGCGGTTACGGGGTGATCACGTCCGTCAATTTGCTGACGGGCTGGATCGCCGCCCGTTTCGGCAGCGAAGCGCGGACCCTGGACCTGAACCTGTCGACCGACGACGTGCAGTTCGCCGATGGCGAAGCGATCCTGTTTCGCCGCGCGCCGCCCGACCGCATGCCGCACGCGCGCCTGATGGCCATGGTGCGCGAACTGCACCAGGCCGGCTATCAGAAACTGTATCTGTATTCCTGGCCCAAGCCGTCCGGCCTGCACTGGCGCTGGCATTTGTTTACGGGGCCGCGCGACTGGATGCAACGGCCCTGGCGCGAAGGCTGGTACGGTTCGGGCGCCGACTACAACGTCAACCCCGTGATGGGCTGGGGAGACTCTCCCGGCGCCACCACGGGCGAGCTGATCGATGCGCTGGCCCGCTTCGATCCGCAAGGCCTGGCGCAGGCGCTGGGACGCGACGACGACCATAGCGAGTGGTTTGGCCGCGTCTGCGATGCCTTGTTGCCTGACTATATGTACAGCCTGGACATGCAGCGCGCGCCAGGCGAGCCCTTGCAAGACATGCCGCCCGTGCCGGTGGTGGCCGTGCGCGCCGGCGTGGCGCCGTACGGCGGGCCGGACATCGCCTGGCCGCCAGGCTGGTCCGGCCTGTGGCGCGGCCGGCACGTGCTGCCCGCGCCCGCCATCCGCATCACGGGCGAGCCGGACCTCCTCAAGGGCTTTCAGCGCTCCTGAGGGGCTTGGCGCGCATGTGCCAGCGTCTCGGGATTGAGCAGGCGCGTGCATTGACCTTGCGCAAAATCAACGATGTTTTGCAAGGCGTAGCGGAAATACAGTTCATAGCTGTCACGCTCGACGTAGCCCAGGTGGGGCGTGGCCAGCACGTTCGGCAGCAGCAGCAATGGCGAGCCTGGCGGCAGCGGCTCGTCCGTAAATACGTCGAGCGCGGCGGCGCCCGGGCGCCCCTGCGGCAGCGCCGCTTCCAGCGCGCCCTCCATCACCAGTTCGGCGCGGCTGGTGTTGACGAACAGCGACGTCGGTTTCATGCGCGCCAGGTCTTCGGCTGTGACCAGGCCGCGTGTCTTGTCGGACAGTCGCAGATGCAGGGTCAAGACGTCGGCCTGCTCGAAGAAGGCCTCGCGCGATGCCGCCGCCGTATCGCCGGCGGCCACGGCCGCTGCGCGGCTCGCTTCGCTGCCCCACACGAGGATGGTCATGCCGAAGGCGCGGCCATAGCCGGCGATCAATTGACCGATCTTGCCGTAGCCCCAGATCGCCAGGGTGCGCCCTTTCAATACCGTGCCGAGCGTATTGCGCTTTGGCTCCAGCGACGACGTCTGCCACAGCCCCTCCTGTAAATGTTGTGCGTACGGCACGATCTTGCGCTGTGCCGCCATGATCAGCGCCCACGTCAGTTCGGCCGGCGCCGTGGGCGAGCCGATGCCTTCCGCGATGGCGATGCCGAGTTCCGTGGCAGCCGCCACATCGATGTGTCCGCTGACCTTGCCCGTTTGCGAAATCAGTTTCAGATTCGGCAGTTTCGACAGCAAGGCACGATTGAAACTGCTGCGTTCGCGGATCAGCACCAGCGCGTCGAACGGCGCCAGGCGGATCGCCAGCTGGCCCAGGCCCCGCGCCGTATTGCTGAACACTTTGACCTCGTGTCCATCGAGCAATTTGAAACAGTCGAGGCCGCGCACGGCATCCTGGTAATCATCGAGTATGGCAATTTTCATGGTGGATGGCCGATTTTAGTAAGGATTTGGTAGGGAAATAACAGGATACGGGAAATGCTGAATAGCCTACTACATTAGTCAGGCTATTCTCCTACATTTTTGCGAGAATAGCCGTTATGCGGGTGTACAATCGCCGGCACTTTTGAAGCTTCGTGATTATAGTGATAGCGCAAACTGTTCCTGCAGCTCGGGAGCATGATCCAGGTAAATGCCGCTGGCCCGAACGCCGCGGCGGACACGACACCAGAGCCCTGCCCGCGTGAACACACCGCCCGCAGTGAGCCGCAGCCACCTCTCAACGATGCTGCCTGTCTTGCCGGAACGACCAGAATTTCTTTTATTGGTATTGGAGGTAATATGAATCAGCCTGTCATGGGTGGCGTCGCCGCACTCAACGTCCCAGCTTATATTAAACAACAGAAACTGATCAACTGGGTGGCCGACATTGCCGCGCTGACCAAGCCGGACCGCATCTACTGGTGCGACGGTTCGCAAGAAGAGTACGAGCGCCTGTGCGCCGACATGGTTGCCAGCGGCACCATGAAAAAACTCAATGCCGACAAGCGCCCGAATTCCTACCTGGCCTGCTCCGATCCGAGCGACGTGGCCCGCGTCGAAGACCGCACGTATATTTGCTCGGCAACGAAAGAAGCGGCCGGCCCGACGAATAACTGGACCGAGCCTGGCGAAATGCGCCACACCTTGAACGGCCTGTTCGATGGCTGCATGCGCGGCCGCACCATGTACGTCGTGCCATTCTCGATGGGCCCGCTGGGCTCGCCGATCGCCCACATCGGCGTGGAACTGTCCGATTCGCCGTATGTCGCCGTCAACATGAAGATCATGACCCGCATGGGCCGCGCCGTGTACGACGTGCTGGGCACCGATGGCGAGTTCGTGCCGTGCGTGCACAGCGTGGGCGCGCCGCTGGCTGCCGGTCAGCAAGACGTGAAATGGCCGTGCAACAGCACCAAATACATCGTGCACTTCCCGGAAACGCGTGAAATCTGGTCTTTCGGTTCCGGCTACGGCGGCAACGCCTTGCTGGGCAAGAAATGTTTCGCCCTGCGCATCGCCTCGAATATGGGCTACCAGGAAGCGCAAGCATCGGACAGCAACCCGGGCTGGCTGGCCGAACACATGCTGATCCTTGGCGTGGAGTCGCCGGAAGGCAAGAAGCATTACGTGGCGGCAGCGTTCCCGTCGGCGTGCGGCAAGACCAACTTCGCCATGCTGATCCCGCCGGCAAGTTTTAACGGCTGGAAAGTGACCACCATCGGCGACGATATCGCCTGGATCAAGCCGGGCGCCGATGGCCGTTTATATGCCATCAACCCGGAGGCGGGCTACTTCGGCGTGGCGCCGGGCACCAACGAAAAAACCAACTACAACTGCATGGCCTCCATGCGCGACAACACGATCTTCACCAACGTGGCGCTGACGGACGATGGCGACGTGTGGTGGGAAGGTTTGACCAAGGAAGCGCCAAGCCACCTGATCGACTGGCAAGGCAAGGACTGGACGCCAGCGTCCGGCACCAAGGCCGCGCATCCGAACGCGCGCTTCACGGTTGCCGCTACGCAAAACCCCGTGATCGACTCGGCCTGGGACGATCCGGCCGGCGTGCCGATCTCGGCCTTCATCTTCGGCGGCCGCCGCTCGACCACCGTGCCGCTGGTGACCGAAGCGCGCAACTGGGTCGAGGGCGTGTACATGGCCGCCACCATGGGTTCGGAAACGACGGCTGCGGCCGTGGGCCAGATGGGTGTCGTGCGCCGCGATCCATTTGCCATGTTGCCGTTTATCGGCTATAACATGAGCGATTACTTCCAGCACTGGCTGGACATGGGCGTCAAGGTGGGCAAGGTCAACCCGGCAGCCCTGCCGAAGATCTACTGCGTCAACTGGTTCCGCACGGACGAGGCAGGCAAATTCGTCTGGCCCGGCTTTGGCGACAACATGCGCGTACTGAAGTGGATGTTGGAGCGCATCGAGGGCAAGGCGGGCGGCGTGGAAAACCTGTTCGGCACGACGCCGCAGTATGGCGATCTGAACTGGGATGGCTTGCCATTCACGCAAGCACAGTTCGACACCATCACCTCGATCGACAAGGCCGCGTGGGTGGAAGAATTGAAATTGCATACGCAGTTGTTTGAAAAACTCGCGTATCATCTGCCGCAAGAATTGGCAGATCACAAGGCGGCGCTGGAAAAGCGTTTGGCTGAGTAAGCGTTTAGTAGTGGGGGAGAAACACGCCGGCAAAGACTGGCGTGCGATAAATGACACGCCGGCAATGACTGGGGTGCTATCAAAAGAGAAACGGCGCGGATTGCATGAGCAATCCGCGCCGTTTTTTATTGCCGGTATAATAATTGTCCCGTGGAAATTATTTCCTGTTATGCCTGCTCAAAAAATGAAAAAAACGATCATCATCAGCACCGTGGCCGCCTGCCTGCTCGGCAGCGGCGCTCATGCCGAGCACCGCCAGGATTGCGAGAACATCGAGTATGCCCGGCAGTATGGCGTCACGCTGGAAGCAGGGCTGAAGAGCAATGTCGAGCGCATGCGCCAGCAGCAGGCGCGCTATCACAAGACACTCGATGCCATGCTTGCAGAAATGAAGCAAGGCGGTATCTGGTCCGATGACGACGCCGGCCGTTTCTTCCAGACCGTGTGGACGGATGAGGAGGGCAAGGCCGTCGATACGCAGCGCCAGAAGGCTGGCGAACGCTACAAAGTCCAGGCGATGGCGGCGCAAGCCTGGAATGGCCAACGCGGCCAGTCGCCGGAAATGTTGCGGGGCATGTGCCTGCTTGGGCCGCGCCTGCTGGAAGACGGTACGGCGCTGTATGAGGCGCTTGAGTACTCCTGGGCCTACATGCAGACGAAACTGGAACGCGCTGCCAAAGCCAACAAGGTGAGCAAACCCTGACGTTTGCGCGGAAACAAAAAATGGCGCGAATTGTCTGGACAATCCGCGCCATTTTTTTAAGTGCTGCAGCTTATTGCTTCAGCAGCGGCCCCAGGTATTTCCCCGTCACGCTGGCCGGGTTGACGGCCACGTCTTCCGGCGTGCCCGTGGCAATGATCTGCCCGCCGCCGGCGCCGCCTTCGGGACCCAGGTCGACGATCCAGTCGGCCGTCTTGATGACGTCCAGGTTGTGCTCGATGATGACGAGGGTGTTGCCCTGGTCGCGCAGGCGGTGGATGACTTTCAGCAGCAAGTCGATGTCGTGGAAGTGCAAGCCCGTCGTCGGTTCATCGAGGATGTACAGGGTGCGGCCCGTGTCGCGCTTGGACAGTTCCAGCGACAATTTCACGCGCTGCGCCTCGCCGCCGGACAGGGTAGTGGCGCTCTGGCCCAGCTTGATGTAGCCCAGGCCCACGTCGAGCAGGGTTTGCAGCTTGCGTGCGATCAAGGGCACGGGCTTGAAGAATTCATGCGCCTCTTCCACCGTCATGCCCAGCACTTCCGTGATGTTCTTGCCCTTGTAATGCACTTCCAGCGTTTCGCGGTTGTAGCGCTTGCCGTGGCACACGTCGCACGGCACGTAGACGTCGGGCAGGAAGTGCATCTCGACCTTGATCACGCCGTCGCCCTGGCACGCCTCGCAGCGTCCGCCCTTCACGTTGAACGAGAAGCGGCCTGCGCTGTAGCCCCGTTCCTTGGCCGTCGGCACGGTGGAGAACAGGTCGCGGATCGGCGTAAACAAGCCCGTGTACGTGGCGGGATTCGAGCGCGGCGTGCGGCCGATCGGCGCCTGGTCGACGGAAATGACCTTGTCGAAGTGTTCCAGGCCGCTGATCGATTCGTGCGGCGCCGGTTCCGTCTGCGAACCGTACAAATGGCGCGACAGGGCCGGATATAAAGTATCGTTGACCAGCGACGATTTGCCTGAACCGGACACGCCCGTGACGCAGGTCATCAAGCCCACCGGCAAGCTCAGCGAGACTTTCTTCAGATTGTTGCCCGTCGCGCCGGTAATGACCAGCTGCTTTTCCGGATTGCTGGCGTGGCGCTTGGCGGGCACGGCGATTTTCAGCTTGCCGTTCAGATACTGCGCCGTCAGCGATTTCTTGTTCTTGAGAATGTCTTGCAGGGTGCCTTCGGCGATGATCTCGCCGCCGTGCACGCCCGCGCCGATGCCCATGTCGACGATGTAGTCGGCCGTGCGGATGGCGTCTTCATCATGCTCGACCACCAGCACGCTGTTGCCGATGTCGCGCAAGTGTTTCAAGGTTTCGATCAGGCGGTCATTATCGCGCTGATGCAAGCCGATCGACGGCTCATCGAGCACATACATGACGCCCGTCAAACCGGAGCCGATTTGCGACGCGAGGCGGATGCGTTGTGCTTCGCCGCCGGACAGCGTATCGGCGCTGCGGTCCAAGGACAGGTAGTCGAGACCGACGTTGTTGAGGAATTTCAGGCGCGAAATGATTTCCTTGACCACGCGGTCGGCGATCTCTTTCTTGGCGCCCGTCAGCTTCAGTTTTTCAAAGAATTCCAGCGTCTCGCGCAGCGGTTTTCCCGCCACCTCATAGATGGCGCGCTGCTGTTTGCCGGTGCCGACCTTGACGAAGCGCGCTTCCACGCGCAGGCGCGCGCCATCGCAGGACGGGCAGCATTTTTCATTGATGAACTTGGCCAATTCTTCCTTGACGGCCATCGAATCCGTCTCGCGGTAGCGGCGCTGCAAATTGTTGACCACGCCTTCGAACGTGTGTTCCTTGATGACGGTGCGGCCCCGTTCGTTGACATAGGTAAATGGAATCACTTGCTTGCCGGAACCGTACAACACGGCTTGCTGTGAATTCAAGTCCAGTTGCTCGAACGGCATGTCCAGGTCGAACTCGTAATACGCGGCCAAGTTCGACAGCATCTGGAAGTAAAACTGGTTGCGGCGGTCCCAGCCCTTGACGGCGCCCGACGCCAGCGACAGGTTCGGGAACGCGACGATGCGTTTCGGGTCAAAGAATTCAATGTGTCCCAGGCCGTCGCATTCGGGGCAGGCGCCCATGGGGTTGTTGAACGAGAACAGACGCGGTTCCAGTTCCTGCAGGGAATAACCACACACATTGCAGGCGAACTTGTTGGAGTACACGTGCTCCTGGGCGGTGTCCATTTCGTAGGCGATGGCGCGGCCATCGGCCAGGCGCAAGGCCGTTTCGAAACTTTCCGCCAGGCGCTGCTTGATCTCCTGGTTCACCTTGACCCGGTCGATGACGACGTCGATCGTGTGTTTTTCCGTTTTCTTTAATTTCGGGAGGTCATCGACTTCGTAGATCTTGGCCGCATGCGTGCCGCTCTGCACGCGGAAGCGCACGAAGCCCTGCGCCTGCATCTGCTCGAACAGATCCACGTGCTCGCCCTTGCGGTTGGCGACGACGGGCGCCAGTATCATCAGTTTGGTGTCTTCCGGCATGGCCAGCACGGCATCGACCATTTGCGATACGGACTGGGCGGCCAGTGCGTTTTCCGGATGGTCGGGGCAGTAGGGCGTGCCCACGCGCGCATACAGCAGGCGCAGATAATCGTGGATTTCCGTGACGGTGCCCACCGTCGAGCGCGGGTTGTGCGACGTTGCCTTCTGTTCGATGGAGATGGCCGGTGATAGGCCCTCGATCAGGTCGACGTCCGGCTTTTCCATCAATTGCAGAAACTGGCGCGCATACGCCGACAGCGACTCGACATAGCGGCGCTGGCCTTCCGCATACAAGGTGTCGAAGGCCAGCGACGACTTGCCGGAGCCGGACAAGCCGGTAATCACGATCAGCTTATTGCGCGGCAAATCGAGATTGATATTCTTGAGGTTATGCGTGCGAGCGCCGCGAATGCGGATCTGTTCCATGTGATTGCCTTGCTTTCAGTGAGTGGTGCGGCCGGCGCATTGTGCCTGGGTGCAGATGAGGAGCCACAACGGGTCAACCTGTAACTATAGCCGGGTTTTGCTCTGCATGCCTGAGGCGTCCATGGGCGGATTGCGCCGCCGGGCGAACGTGCCCTGACAAAGTTTGATGCAGATGCGTACTGACGTTTGAATACTGTATATAATACCAGTATTCAAGTTTCTTGTTTTCCTCTGCCGTGAAAAAAACGTGCCACCGCACGGGAGATGGCGTCCGCCAGAAAGCGGGTGCTTTGCGTCGCGTGGTCGCTTATAATCCTCGTTTAGTACACTAAACTAACGCGCGGGACACCGGCTCCCGCTGCAGTTCATCAGGAGTTATTCATGGCATCAGTCAACAAAGTCATCATCGTCGGCAATCTGGGCCGTGACCCGGAAATCCGCTACATGCCTAGCGGCGACGCGATCGCCAACATCGCCGTGGCCACTTCGTACAAATCGAAGGACCGCAACACGGGCGAACAAAAAGAATTGACAGAGTGGCACCGTATCTCGTTCTTTGGCCGCCTGGCGGAAATCGTCGGCCAATACCTGAAAAAAGGCTCGTCCGTCTACGTCGAAGGCCGTCTGCAAACCCGTAAATACACGGACAAGGACGGCGTCGAGAAGTACGCAACCGACATCATCGCGGAACAGATGCAAATGCTGGGCGGCCGTTCCGGCATGGGCGGCGACGCCGGCGGTGGCGATGACAGCTACGGCGGTGGCGGCGGCTACGAAGCCCCGGCCCCACGCCAGGCACCAGCCCCGCGTCCAGCTCCGGCCCCGGCCCCACGCCCGGCACCGAAGCCAGCACCGAACTTCTCTGATATGGATGACGATATTCCGTTCTAGGACCCAATAAGCCTCATTCGTAAACAACGTCCTGCAAGTCATTGATTTGCAGGACTTTTTTTCGTTTACAATTTTTCTCATTGAAAGGTATAATTTTTTATTACCTAGCTGAAGAAGTGTAAACGTAAATGAGCGAATATGCGGTGCGATTGGTTGCCTTCGGGGATGGTGAACGACTCCCGTTGCTTGTGAGTAGTTCTACTTTGCTTGGAGATTTTGAGGCTGCAGCCTTTGCGCTGCATTTGCGAGGACAGGCGCTGAAGACTAAGACCATCGACTCTGCAATCCGCGCGGTACAGCTCCTTTACGAAGTCCTTCACGAGAAGAAGGTCTCCCTCGTAGAGCGAGCTCGTGCTGGCGAGTTACTGAGGCAATCTGAGGTAGAGGCTATCTCCGACCGCTGTAAAACCCGGAAGGAAGCACTTGCGGACTCCTCAACGGGAGTCATTTCGCTGGCAGTTGCGCGGCGTCGGAAAGGGCGATTCACGCGTTCGAAAGTGGAGTCGGTCCGCTCCAAGACCGCTGTTATACGCTTGCATTACATCATTGTCTTTCTTAAGCACTTCGCGGGCCGCGCCCGGCTGCAAAACCTTCCCATCAAAAAATCTGAATTCAACCAAGCTACTGAACTTACGCTCAATGCGTTAAGGTTGAAAAAGCCTGTGGTTCCCAAAAAATCTGACCGAAAGGGCCTTCCCCAGGAAGCAGATGTACGGCTCTTTGAAGTCACCAATGTTGATTTTCCCGGTAACCCCTGGAAGAGCGAATTTGTCAGGCATCGCAATCAGCTAGTCGTGAAACTGCTGTACGGCTTGGGCATTCGTAAGGGCGAATTGCTTGGAGTGAAGCTGGAGGACATAAATCTGCGAAATGGCCTTATCTTCATTGCTAAGAGGACCGATGATGAAGATGACGACCGTGGGCGCCCGGCTACCACCAAAACTTTGTCCCGGGTGCTGCCTCTTAACGACGAGATGGTCCAGCTATTGCTGCACTATATACAACACGTCCGGCCGACCCGCCGATTGGCTGGGTACAACCCGTATCTAATTGTCTCAGATGAAGGAAACGAGTTGGCTTTAAATGGCATCGATTATCTATTTTCGTCTCTCCGCCGTGCGTTCCCTGAATTCGTTCAGCTATCTGCTCACGTCTTGCGCCACACTATCAATGACCGATTCGCGAAACTTTGTGAGGGGATGGAAGCGCCTTTGGTTCAGTTGATTCAAAACTATCTTATGGGTTGGGGAAAGGGTTCGCAAACCTCCCAAATTTATACGAAGGCTTATATCGAACAAAAAGCAAATGAAG
Source organism: Janthinobacterium glycogeni (assembly GCF_051380725.1). Taxonomy (NCBI): domain Bacteria; kingdom Pseudomonadati; phylum Pseudomonadota; class Betaproteobacteria; order Burkholderiales; family Oxalobacteraceae; genus Janthinobacterium; species Janthinobacterium glycogeni. The sequence goes on from NZ_JBNYXP010000011.1 coordinate 146,549, forward strand.
TTCTGACGGCCTTGCAAGGGAAAGTGTACAAATGAACTTTCCGATGGCTACTGCCGCTCAGCGAAATTTCTTCGACACCGGGCTTCCCACGATCGTTCGTCTTCGTAGCGGCGCCACGTTTCATCCGGACCAAGAGCACTGGAAATTTGTTGATGGAATTTACACTGTCTATATGAATTTCTCGGATTTACCTGTACAGGTAACGCTGCTTATCCCTTACGTCAAGCAGGTTTTAATCAACTTTCTTGAAATCAATGCTCCGACATATGCGGTCAATATGTACAGAAGCTTTAGCCGATTGGCCGACGTGATAGAGCTGACTGCCATTGCCGAAGTTGGGCAAGTCACTGAAGCCCACATCCTGAATTTCGTTGCTCATCATCGAAATAGGCTCGGCATTGATACGCACTTGTCGGCTCTAGTTACGAGGTGGGATGACTTGGGATTGCCCGGGCTGTCGAAGGACGCCGTCAAGCTCCTTAAGAGTATGCGCAAGAAGGGCAACAAGAAGGGGCATGCTGTGTTAACGCAGGACCCAATCGAAGGACCATTTACGGAGCTTGAAATCCAGCAGCTCTCTCAAGCTTTGAACTTGGCTTACGCCAATGGTCGAATCGTGCCGAAATTCTATTTCTTGACGTGGCTAGCTATGCTGACTGGACAGCGAGTCTCCCAATATTGTGCCCTTAAGGTGTGTGACTTGGTGGTTAGAAAGGACAGTGACGGTACCGTTTCATATGAGGTCTCGATTCCGAAGGCGAAACAACGCGGCGCCGTTGTTCGTGATGATTTTTTGGTACGCCCGCTCCTTCGCCAGTTTGGCGATGAGCTCCTTGCTTATGCGCTCGAGGTACAAGCTAGCTATCCAGGACTCGGCGTGAACGCACCGATGTTTCCGACCGATATCGACTCTAGTTTGCTACAACTGGACAGTGATTTCGCCGAGCATTGGACCTCGACCAGCCTCGCGAGACACTTTAGAGAAGCCTTGACAGCAATCGCGCCAATAAGCCCTCGAACCTCAGAGCCAATGCACATGGTTATCGGTCGCTTCAGGGACACGCTGGGCACGCGGGCTGCTCAAGAGGGGTTCGGCGAGTTGGTTATCGCTGAGATTCTGGGTCACGTTGATACGCAAAACGTGAAGTGTTATGTAGCCGTTATACCGGAAATCGCAGAGCGGCTAGACAAAAAATTGGCAAAGGATTTGGCTCCTATCGCAAACGCTTTTGTCGGAACAGTTATAACCAAACTCTCTGATGCGACACGCTTCGAAGATTCCAGTAGTCAGATTATTGACTACAAGAATAGCGGTAAGGGTGTAGGCAACTGCGGCACAACTTATAACTGCCAATTCCATGCCCCTATCGCCTGCTATACCTGCCCTAAATTCGAAGCGTGGGTTGATGCCCCACACGGCGAACTCTATGAGCAGTTGACGAAAGAGCGAGAGGATATGCTCGAAATTGGCGGGGAGCGCATGGCGGCTGTGAATGATTTGACGATAATAGCTATCAAGAACGTCATGGATGAATGTGCGCGTATGAAGGCTGAGTTGGTAGGAGAAATCGATGAGTGATGTTCTTCTATTTAAATCTAAGGCCGAGTTGTCTGCCGAACATAACCTGGCGGCTTTCGAAAAGTACTGTCGTCACGAGCTTGTTCTTTTTGGGGTGGACTTGCAATTTGATGACGATGTCTGGGATATCACGGCTACGTACCCCACTAAGGGCTCTAACAAAAAGTCGCGCGCGATTTTCTCTAGTTACGACGCCGCGCGGTCTCGAAATGACATTCCGGCCATGTCGCTTGGATTTGTCGGCTTTGCGAAGTCCTATTTCCGCTACTCTTTGAGCCTCAAGGGAAGTACAACTTGGTCAAATCGGCTTGCCGCCCTGCGTGTCCTGGACCATGCTTTATGCATAGAAGGACTCAATGGTAAGGTAAATCACGCGACATACGATGTCTTCGTTGCCGCATGTCGAGTCATAAAGCGGGACTATCAGGCCATGACCGCGCCAAAGATTGCTGGGCAGCTTGAAAAAATAGGCGACTTCTTGCTCGAACAGGGCTTGTGTCAAATGAAGATGGCCTGGGTTAATCCGCTCAGAAGACCGATTGATACAGGTATACGAGTCGGTGCCGATGCAGACAAAGCAAGGGATGAGAAGCTTCCTTCCAAAGAGGCAATCGAAGCCTTAGCATTCATCTTTCAGACGCCAGCTTCGCTTGCGGAGCTGTTCGTGACCTCTGCCCTTGCTGTGATGTACTGTTTTCCACAGCGTATCAACGAAGTCGTAAGGCTGCCTTACGAGTGTGAGGTCGAATACGACAGTGAACAAAAGCCGCACTACGGCCTGCGGGAGTCTGGTTCCAAGGGATTTAACGACTCTGTGCGATGGATTTTGCCAACTATGGAGTCGGTTGCTCGTAGGGCTATCAAGAACATTAAAGAAGCCTCGAGCAAAGCTAGGCAGGCTGCTTTATGGTATGAGGCTCATCCGCACGAGATTTACCTGTTACCAGAGTGTGAATACCTGCGTGAAAAGCAATACGTCAACGAAGAAGAGGTTGGCTTAATGCTCTATGGTCGGCCGCGGCCTATGAGAAAGTTTTGCGTCAACGAAAAGGTCAAGCCCGTTATACCGAAGCACTATCTATTCAAGGACATTGAAAGGGTTGTGCTCGGGAAACTTCCCCAGGACATCTGCGAGCCTACAGCTGGACTGAAGTACAGCGATAGTCTGTTTATATGCTGCCGCTTTGACCTTGACGAGAAGCTGAATGCCTACTCGTGCATTATCGACAGAATTTCGCCTGGCGAAATCACATCGCGTTTGAGCAGCAGTGGTAGTGCGAACTCCATCTTCGAGCGGCGCGGTTTGAAAGAGCGTGACGGCACCGCCCTTGAGATGCGTTCGCATCAGGCCCGGCACTATCTTAATACTTTGGCTCAGTCTAACGGTGCTTCTCAGCTGGATATTGCAATGTGGTCCGGCCGCGCCGACCCCTCCCAGAACTCGGCGTATGACCACGTCTCCTCTGGTGAAATTCTTAGCAAGACTAGGGCAATCGCCGTCGCTGTGGGGGCGCAGTTATTTGCGGGCGTCACCGAGATACCGAAAATTCGTGTCGTAGCGCACCGCGACGATGCTACTGGAAAGCTGATAACGGGTACGGCTCATGCCACGCTGTACGGCATGTGCAGGCACGATTTCGCATCGTCCCCTTGCCCAATTCATCGAGATTGTCTGAACTGCCACGAGCACATCTGCGTTAAAGGCGCGCAGGTGAAGCTTGCAAATATCCGACGCCTGCGCGACGAAACCGAAGTCCTTCTTGCGCAGGCTGAGGCGGCCGAACAGCAGTCAAAGTACGGCGCGTCTCGGTGGGTTGTACATCATCGAAAGACTCTGGTCCACTGCGAGCAACTCGTATCGATATTGGAGAACCCAGCCATAGCCGATGGAGCGCTAGTTGCCCTTAGCGAAGTACGGTCGGCATCCCGATTTGAACAGGTCGCCTTCTTACGGCAGGAGAAGCTAGGCGAGCCGAAAAAGAACAAGCTGCTAGAGAGGTTGCGAAATGGCAAAAAGTAGAGCGAGGGTCATTGATGACGACGTCATCGAAGTGGTACATGAGATTCTTTCCGATTGGACCGGGAAGCTGACCTGGGACCTACTAATTGCCGCCATAAAGAAGGGTATCGGTGCTGAATACACTCGGCAGGCACTTGCCAACCATAAGAAAATCACTCAAGAGTTCAACCTTCGTAAGCGTTCGCTTCAGCTTGAGGCGGGCCGTCCCGTTCCAGCCGATAGTCGAGTTGAGGCTCTGCAGAAGAGGCTGGACGGACTTCAGGCAGAAAACGAACGTCTCAGTATTGAGTGCAACAACTATCGTGCTAAGTTTTTTGTATGGGTGCACAACGCAGGAAAGCACGGTCTGTCTGAAAAAAAGCTCAATGAGCCTCTGCCTCACTCTGTAGTGGTCAACCCATCCCGGACACTACGTTAAGTTTTTCTTCGGCGACGGCCGGTGCCAGTCCCTGGTTGAACTGATGTGGCCGTATCCAGTTATACCGGTGCATCAGGTAGTGG
>NZ_JBNYXP010000012.1:0-148171 GCF_051380725.1 Janthinobacterium glycogeni
GGTGCGGATATACAACCAGGAACGACCACATATGGCCTTGAAGTACAAAACGCCCGATGCGGTGCATCGGGCGTTTGTGCAGCAATAAATACTGTCAACCTATTTTAGGACTGGACAGCCCATCGCCACAGGCCGCGCCGGATCGGCGCACCATTCGCTCCACGAACCTGGATACAGGGCCGCGCCAGGCAAACCGGCCACTTCCAGGGCCAGCAGGTTGTGGCAGGCCGTCACGCCGGAGCCGCATTGCAGGATAGTAGATTCAGCCGTGCTGATTAGGCCCGCGAATTCCTGCTCCAGTTCTTTAGCGGATTTGAAGCGGCCGTCCGTCTGCAGGTTATCCTTGAAGAAACGGTTTTTCGCGCCGGGGATATGGCCGCCCACGGGGTCGATGGTTTCGTTTTCTCCCCGGTAACGGTCGGGCGCGCGCGCATCGATCACCGTCAAGGCCCGGGTTTCCAGGTTGGCGATGACGTCCTGCACCGTGACCGTGCGCGTCAGGCTGGCTTTTTCCGTCAGATTGCCGGCAGGGCGGGGCGCCACCGGCGTGACCAGCGGTAAACCCTGCGCCTGCCAGGCGGCCAGGCCGCCGTCGAGTACGGCGACGGCCGGGTGGCCGACCCAGCGCAGCAGCCACCACAGGCGCGCGGCGAACATGCCGCCCTGGCCGTCATAGGCGACCACTTGCGTGTCGTCGTTGATGCCCCAGCCGCGCAAGGTGGCCAGCAGGGCGTTGCGGTCGGGCAGGGGATGGCGTCCCGTGAAGGCCGGGCCGCGCGCCGTCTTGGGGCCGGACAGGGCCGTGTCGATATCGGCGAACTGCGCGTTCTGGATGTGGCCGGCGGCAAACGCGTCGCTGCCGGCGGTCGGATTGAGCAAGTCGTGGCGGCAATCGAGGATGACCCAGCGGCTGTCATTCAGGTGGCTGGCCAGTTCGCTGGCCTGGATCAAGGTGGTGTACATCAGCAACGCTCCTTTACACTTCGCTGGCGATGGGATCCGTGCGCGCGATGGCGGCGCCACGGGCCGTGTTGCGGGTATTGTAATAGGTTGCCGCGATACCGGAGGCGAGAATGATGGCGATGCCGGTCCAGCCATGCCAGTCGAACAGGTCGCCAAAGATCACCACGCCCCAGAAGCTTGAAAAGACGATACCCGTGTACTGTAAATTGGCAACCACGAGGGTCTTGCCCAGGCGGTAGGCGCGCGTCATGGCCATCTGTGCCATGGTGGCGCACAGGCCGATGGCGGCCAGCAAACCGATGCCGTAGGCGCTCGTGTGTGCATGCCAGACGACGGGGCCGCCGCCGGCGCTGGCCACGTGGCCGATCACGCCGGCCAGGAAATTGACGACCGAGAAGTAAAACACGACCCGGTATTCGGGTTCGCCCAGCAGGCCCAGCTTGCGCACCTGCAAATAGGCGAGGGCCGACAGCATGCCGGAAATCAGGGCCGTGATGGCGCCAGCCGCCTGGTCCGTCTCGAACACCGGTTGCAGCAGCAGGGTCACGCCGACAAAGCTCATGGCAATGGCCGCCACCAGCGGCCACTCGACCTGTTGCATGCCTTTCCACCAGCCGCCCACCAGCAAAATCACGGCAATCCAGATGGGCGCCATGTAATTGAGCGTCATGGCCGTGGCCAGCGGCAGGATGGCGATGGCATAAAACCACAGCCACAGGGCGATCACGCCCACCACGCCGCGCCACAGATGCTGGCCCGGCATCGTGGTTTTAAAACTGCCGCCCTGGTACAAAATCGTGCAGCTCATGACGATCATGCCGATGATGCCGCGGTACATGACGATTTCGGACGTCGAATACATCTCCGAGGCCAGTTTCACGCACACGCCCATGATGGCGAACATAAAGCTGGCAAACAGCATCCATAAAGATTGCATGAGTAAATCCTGACGATGAAAATGAAAAAGGCCGCGCAATGCGGCCCTTGAGGGAGTTACAGTTCGATATTGCTGCGGTACCACTCATGGAAATGCTGCATGCCGTCTTCCATCGGCGATTGGTAAGGGCCCACTTCGTTCACGCCGCGCTGCATCAGGACCTTGCGGCCCGCATCCATGCGCTGGGCGATTTCATCGTCCTCGACGCAGGTTTCCATGTAGGCGGCCCGTTCCGCTTCGACGAAGTCGCGCTCGAACAGCACGATTTCTTCCGGGTAATAGAACTCCACCACGTTGCGCGTCTTTTGCGGACCGTCTGGCCACAGGGTCGAGACGATCAGCACGTGCGGATACCATTCGACCATGATGTTCGGATACAGGGTCAGCCAGATGGCGCCATACGGCGGCGCTTCGCCGCCACGGAATTGCAGCACCTGCTCCTGCCATTTCTTGTAGGCAGGCGAGCCGGCTTGCTGCAGGCCGCGGTGCACGCCCACCGTCTGCACGCTGTAATCCTTGCCGAATTCCCAGCGCAGGTCGTCGCAGCTGACGAAGCTGCCCAGGCCCGGGTGGAACGGTTCCACGTGATAATCCTCGAGGTAGACTTCGATGAAAGTCTTCCAGTTGTAGTCGCACTCGTGAATTTCCACGTGGTCGAACATGTAGCCGGAGAAATCGAGGTCTTTCGAGACGGACAAATCTTTCAATTTTTCCATCACGTTGTAGCCATTTTGCTCGAACAGCAAGCCATTCCAGCTTTGCAGCGGCGTTTTCGACAGGTTCAGGCACGGCGTCTCGGGGAAATGCGGCGCGCCGATCAATTCACCCTTGAGGTCGTAGGTCCAGCGGTGCAGCGGGCAGACGATATGGTTCGCGTTGCCGCGGCCATTGAACATCAGCGCCTGCCGGTGGCGGCATACGTTGGACAGCACTTCGATGCCGTTGGCGTTGCGCACGAGCATACGCCCTTCGTTCTCAGACGCCAGGGTCGCAAAATCGCCGGTTTCCGGCACCATCAGCGCATGCCCGACATAACGCGGGCCGGCTTGGAACAATTGCTGCATTTCACGCTGCAACAGCGTTTCGTCAAAATAGACGTGGACCGGAAGTTGCGCGTTTGAACGCGCCAGCTTGGCGTGAGTAGCCAGATCGGACATCCCAACCCCCCATAAATGTACAACGGTCAGCAGTGCCCCAGGCCATTCCCTGGGCAACCGCTACAGAGAGAAAGAATCCGCAAAGACCTGAATTCAAATTTGTTGAAACGGTATTTCGGACAGAACCGGCGATTATAGCGCGGATCGGCCTCGGCATTATCAAACCCGCCCGGTAAATACGCTTTTAATGAGAAACATTGTCATTTGGCGCGCAATTTCCGGTAGCAAGGGGGTATTCGGCTAAAATCCACTGACAAGCTGGCAACGCTATTGACTTTGAGCGCGTCGATTGCGCTTAAGTTTTCACTTAATAGTGTGGTTTGTTCTAAAATAACGCTTCTATGCTGGCCGGGAGTCCCCGGCGTCTCCCTACAAGCCCCTCGTGCCACGAAGAGATCTGAGTCTATGTCGAAGAAATTAACTGCCGCTGCCGCAGCGCCGGCCTCGTTTGAAGAGGCGATGGCGGAACTGGCGCAGCTGGTAACGCAAATGGAAGCGGGCCAGTTGCCGCTGGAAGCATCGGTCGCGGCGTATCAGCGCGGCTCGGAACTGGTCAAGTATTGCGCAAGCCAGCTCGACAGCGTCGAAGCGCAGGTGAAAGTATTGGAAGGCGACATGTTGAAACCGTTCGTGGATGCCGGCGAGGCCGCCCAATGATGGCCAGCGTGCAACAGGATGGCGTGACCTTCGGCGACTGGATGCAAGCGACCCAGTCTGGCGTGGAAAGCCGGCTCGACCAATTTTTGCCTGCGCTTGACGCCGTACCGCACAAGCTGCACGCGGCCATGCGCTATGCGCTGCTGGGCGGCGGCAAGCGCGTGCGCCCGCTGCTGGTGATGGCGGCTGGCGAATTGTTTGATGCCGATCAAGATACCCTCGCGCGCGCAGCTTGCGCGCTGGAAATGATTCACGTGTATTCGCTCGTGCATGACGACATGCCGTGCATGGATGACGATGCCTTGCGCCGTGGCAAGCCCACCGTGCACATCGCCTACGACGAAGCGACGGCCCTGCTGGTCGGCGACGCGCTGCAATCGCAGGCGTTCATGCTGCTGGCCGATGGCGCGGCCATTCCGCCGGCGCGGCAAATGGCCATGGTCAAGCTGCTGGCGCACGCCTCCGGGTCAGGCGGCATGTGCGGCGGCCAGGCGATCGACCTCGACAGCGTCGGCCTGGCCTTGACCTTGCCGCAGCTGGAACAGATGCATCAACTGAAAACGGGCGCCTTGCTGCGCGCGGCCGTGATTCTCGGCGCGCTGGCCGGCAAGGACTTGACGCCAGACGAGATGACGGCGCTGAACGCCTATGCGCGCGCCGTCGGGCTGGCGTTCCAGGTGGTCGACGACGTGCTCGACGCAACGGCCGACTCGGCCACCCTGGGCAAGACGGCGGGCAAGGATGCGGCCGCCAACAAGCCTACTTACGTATCGATACTGGGGCTGGAACCATCGAGAGCCCTGGCAGAACAATTGCGGTGCGACGCCCATGCGGCGCTGGCGCCATTCGGGGACCAGGCACGCCGTCTGCGCGAGCTGGCGGACCTGGTCGTGCAGCGGAAGGCATAAATGAAACTGTTAGAAACCATCAATGAACCAGCGCAAGTGCGCAAGCTGGCCCGCTCGCAACTGGTGCCGCTGGCGCAGGAATTGCGCAGTTTCCTGCTCGACTCCGTCTCCAAGACGGGCGGCCACCTGTCGTCCAACCTGGGCACGGTCGAGCTGACCGTCGCGCTGCATTACGTCTTCAACACGCCGCACGACCGCATCGTCTGGGATGTGGGCCATCAGACCTATTCGCACAAGATCCTCACGGGCCGCCGCGAGCGCATGCACACCTTGCGCCAGAAGGATGGCATCTCCGGCTTCCCGAAGCGCGACGAGAGCGAATACGACACCTTCGGCACGGCGCACTCGTCGACGTCCATTTCCGCCGCGCTGGGCATGGCGCAAGCGGCCAAGATCAAGGGCGACCCGCTGCATGCGATCGCCGTGATTGGCGACGGCTCGATGACGGCCGGCATGGCGTTCGAGGCGATGAACAATGCGGGCGTGCAGGAAGACGTCAACCTGCTGGTGATCCTGAACGACAACGACATGTCGATCTCGCCGCCCGTGGGCGCGCTGAACCGCCACCTGGCGCGCCTGATGTCGGGCCAGTTCTATGCAGCAGCGAAAAATGTCGGCAAGTCCGTCTTGCCCGGCCCCGTGCTGGAACTGGCGAAACGCTTCGAAGAGCACGCCAAAGGCATGGTCGTGCCCGCAACCATGTTCGAGGAATTCGGTTTTAACTACATCGGCCCCATCGATGGCCACGACCTCGATTCGCTGATCCCGACCTTGCAAAATATCAAGCAATTGAAGGGCCCGCAATTCCTGCACGTGGTGACCAAGAAGGGGCAGGGCTACAAGCTGGCCGAGGCGGAGCCTATCCTGTACCACGGCACGCCGAAATTCAATCCCCTGGAAGGCATCAAGCCGGCCACGGCGCCGGGCAAGATGACGTACACGGAAGTGTTCGGCAACTGGCTGTGCGACATGGCCGCGCACGACAAGCGCCTGGTGGGCATCACGCCGGCCATGCGCGAAGGCTCGGGCATGGTGAAGTTCGAACAGCAGTTCCCCAACCGCTACTTTGACGTCGGCATCGCCGAGCAGCATTCCGTGACGTTTGGCGCGGGCCTGGCTTGCGAAGGCTTGAAACCCGTCGTGGCCATCTATTCCACCTTCCTGCAGCGCGCCTACGACCAGCTGATCCACGACGTGGCGCTGCAAAACCTGGACGTGACGTTCGCGCTGGACCGCGCCGGCCTGGTGGGCGCCGACGGCGCCACCCACGCAGGCAATTACGACATGGCGTTCCTGCGCTGCATCCCGAACATGGTCGTCATGGCCGCGTCGGACGAAAACGAATGCCGTCAAATGCTCACCACGGGCTACCATTATCCGGGCCCGGCCGCCATCCGCTATCCACGCGGCGCCGGCGCCGGCGTGGCCATCGTGCCGGAACTGACCAGCATCGAGATCGGCAAGGGCGAGACCAAGCGCCACGGCAAGCGCATCGCCATCCTGGCCTTCGGTTCGATGGTGGCGCCGGCAATGGCGGCGGGCGACAAGCTCGACGCGACGGTGGCCAACATGCGCTTCGTCAAGCCGCTCGACGTGGCGCTGGTGAAACAGCTTGCCGCAGAACACGATTACCTGGTGACGGTGGAAGAGGGCTGCATCATGGGCGGCGCCGGTTCGGCCGTGGCCGAGGCTCTGGCGGCGGAGGGCATCGTCAAGCCGATTTTGATGCTGGGCTTGCCCGACACCTTCATCGACCATGGCGACCCCGTGCAGCTGCTGAAAAGCGTGGGCCTGGACGCTGCCGGCATCGCCGCGTCGATCGAACAGCGTTTCCCGGCAGCAGGGCCGCGCCTGGCGATGGTCAGCTAAGACGCCCGGGCACGAGAAAAAAAGCGACACCGCGGTGGCGCTTTTTTTTCGCCCGCAGGGATTTTACGCTGCACTGCAACATTTTTCGTCCGGGAATGCTACGATGACGCTTTGATACCCTTTCAAAGCCGATCTTGCATTTCAGGAAACTCCACCGCCGTTCCCGCATGCTGGCCAGCCGCTGGCTGACGGGCATGCACGCCTATACCGATACCCTGGCGCAGCGCCGACCCCTGTGGATGGTCAGCCTGGCCATCGACGAAACGAATCTGTCCGAAGGCTTGCGCGCCGCCTGTGCCTCGAGCGCCATGCTGCTGCTGGGCCTGCTGTTCGACCAACCCGATTTTTCCTGGGCCGCCATCGGCGCCTTCTGGACCTGCCTGGCCGACGCGGCCGGCACACGGCGCATGCGCTTCGTGTCGATGGTGGGCTTTGGCTTGCTGTCGACCGTGGCGGGCGGCCTGACGGCGCTGGCGGCCGGCCATGGCGTGGTGGCGGCGGCCATCGCCGTGCTGCTGTTTTCCTGGGCCGGGGCGCTGGCGCGCATCTGGGGCGCGGCCACGGCGCAGGTGGCCATCCTGGCGGCCACGGCCTGCGTGGTGATGGTCACGCACCCATTGGCATCGATGACGCAGACGGCGCCTTTCCTGGGCCTGTACATGTTCGGCTGCCTGTTTGCCACCGTGCTCAGCTTTACGGTGTGGCGCATCCACCCGTTCGGCCCCAGCAGGCGCGCCATCCGTGCCGCGTATTCGCGCCTGGCCGGCATCGCGCGCGACAATGCGCGCTTCCTGGAACAGGGCCCGGCATTGCCGGACGCGGCCGCGCATGGCGCCAGCTACCGTTCGCAGGCCCGCGCCGCGCTGGAAGCGGCGCGCGTGGCGCTGGCCGCCGTGCCGCCCGCGCGCGCGGGCCGCAGCGCCCTGTACGACAACCTGCTGCTGGCGCTCAGCGACGCCGAGCGCATCTTCGCCTACCTCATTGCCGTCACGCATACGTGCGAGCGCGAGCAGCACCGGCTGCGCCAGGACCCGCGCGCGCGGCGCAGCCTGGAAGTGATGGCCGTGCTGCTGCGCCGCCTCGGGCAAGCCGTGCAGCGCCAGCCGGAAACGCCGCCCCTGGAACTGCAGCGTCGCCTGGCCGGCTGCGGACGGCGCCTGGAAGCGGCGCTGGGCGCCTTGCTGCCCTTGCGCCTGAACGTCGAATTCATGGAGCTGGGCTTGCCGCGCGCGGCGCAGCTGCCGTGGCGCGAGGCGGCCTTCCTGGCGCTGGGGCAGGCGTGGCAAACGGCGAAAGTCAACGCCACGCCGCAGTCGCTGAGCTGGCGCCACGCGGCGCGCGTGTCGCTGGCGACGACGGCCGGCTTCCTGCTGGTCGAGACCTTGCACATTCCCTTCGGCTACTGGGCCACCATGGCCACCTTATTGATCTTGCAGCCGTCCGTATCGACCACCTGGCCGCGCGGCATCGAACGCGTGGCGGGCAGCGTGCTGGGCGCCGTGCTGGCCGTGCTGATCGGCCTCGTCATTTACACGCCGCTGGGTATCTCGCTGGTGGTGTTTCCCCTGATCGTCGCCACCATGGCCTTGCGCCGCGTCAGCTACAGCCTGCACGTGCTGTTCATGACGCCGGCCTTCGTGCTGGTGGCCGACTATGCGGCGCCGGCCAGCGAGATGGTGTATGCAATGAGCCGCCTGGGCAACAATGTGCTCGGCTGCGTGCTGGCCCTGCTGGCCACGTTTTTCCTGTGGCCGGACCGCGAGGCGGACGACCTGGACCAGCGCCTGGCGAAAGCCGTATCGGCCAACCTGAAATACCTGCTGGCCGTGCTGGCGGCCGGTGGTAAATGGGATAGCGCCATCGCGCGCCTGCGCCGCGAGGCGGGGTTGGCCAGCAATAACGCGGAACAGGTCTTGCAGCGCTTGCGCATCGAGCGCCGCCTCGACCGCAGCAGCGGCGTGGGCCTGGCGGCGCTGCGCACCTTGCCGCTGCTGCGCCGCGTGGCGGGCAGCACGGCGCGCATCAGTCTGAGCCCGCAGGCTGAGCCTGCGCCGCCCGAATTGCAACACTGGATCGCCGCCGTCAGCGGGGAAATCGATGCCTTGCTGCGCGGTGACGCCGATGCCGGCGCGCCTGGTCCCTGCGTTGCCGAGGGCTTGACGGCCCTGCAAGCCGACGCGGTGGCCCAGGTGCAGTTGCTGCGTGGATTATTGCGCGAACATGTGCATGTGCAGCCCGTGAGCCTGCCTGTGCCGGCCTGAATATGGCCGCCGGCCGGCTGCGCCCGCAACCGGCCTCTCCTGCTTGCGGCGCCGATATTGTATAGACGTTTGGCGCCTCCCAATCTCTCCAAATTCCACATTCCATGCGCTTTGCCGGTATATTTTCCAAACTGGGAATTTATCGAAAGGAAACGTTGACTCTAAAATAAGTGCGGTCTATATTCGTTTTCGTAGCAAGCAATGACGAAATCTGTCTGGTTTTTTTTACGACTGGTCTGCCGCGATTGCCTGAGGCAATCGCTCACATGGAGAGTAGTAAATGAAAAAGATTGCAGCACTTATTTTCACTCTGGGATTGAGCGCTTCCTATGCCATGGCTTCCGATATCGGCTGCTCTACCTGCGAGGAGGAGCTGCGGGAATGCACGATGCAAAATGGCGACAGATCCCCATTTTGCATCGGCAGTTACAAAGCCTGTCTGCGGGTCTGCGACATCGGCTCCTGATCTCCGTGCATTGCCAGGCGGCCGGCAGGCGCATGCTGCGTCGGCCGCCCTCGATCATCTACGTCTCTGATACCTATGATGCAGAAAAAAATGAAAACCATCGCCATGTATGGCTTGATCCTCGCTGCCGGCCTGGGCAGCGGTTATGGCCTGTCCTTGTTACCTGGCTTGCTCAAGTCGAATTACACCGAGGGCAATTACGCGGCGTACTTCCCGAATGCCCAGGCGAAAGTGGTGCTGTACGGCACGGACTGGTGCGGCTATTGCGCCAAGACGCGCGCGTACTTCAAGGAAAACAAGATCGACTTCGTCGATCTCGATATCGAGAAATCCCCGGACGCGAAAAAAGCCCATGAAGCACTCGGCGGCGGCGGCGTGCCCGTGGTGTTGATCGGCAACCGCAAGATCCAGGGTTTCAATGCGGGCGCGCTGGAAGCGGCGCTGAAGAAAATCTGACGCTCCAATTGTTAACTTGAAAGGCTGACCATGTTCAAAAAAATTGCCGCTTTCCTGTTTGCCACCGGCGCCGCGCTGTCCTTCAGTGCCCAGGCATTTGGTCCTGACTGCACTTTTGTCTGCGAACGCAACCTGCTCGATTGCGTGGAATTCGGCCAGCCGGCCTGCATGGAAAATTATCAGGCTTGCCAGAAGGAATGCCTGCGCCCGCCGCGTGCTTGACGCCTGGACGCAATCCCAAGTTATGGATGGCGCGTAAGGGACGGCGCGCCATGGATGTTGCTCATCGTCTGATATTCAATAAGGAGTACCAATGTTTAAAAAACTGGGTTTCTTTTTGTTTGCCATGGGCGTCAGCGCTTCGTATGCGATTGCTGGCGGCGGGCCGGAATGCTATACGCAATGCGATGAAGGGCTGGACCAGTGCATGACCGACCATCCGAGGTCGCCAGGCGCCTGCACCAAGATTCATCAGATGTGCTATGACCGCTGCGCGCAAGATTAGCATTCAATAAAGTTTGCCGGCTGGCCTGGACGCTGGCCAGGCCGGCTGCATCACTTCATCCATCCTGCCGTCCCTTATCGCCACAAAGGAGTGCTTATGTTCAAAAAGCTGGGTTTCTTTTTGTTTGCCACGGGCGTCAGCGCCTCGTATGCCATGGCCAGCAGTACCGCCGACATATCGGAATGCCAATCCGAGTGCTATATGGCGCTCGATGCCTGCGTCATGGAGTTCAGTGTTCCTTCATGCGTCCGCGCCAATAAAGCGTGTCTGCAGGCCTGCGGCTAAGTAACACCCGGTCAGCGGGAAAGGCACGGCGATGCGGTTAGACCGGCATCGCCGTTTTTGATTCTATCCCCGCGTGCGGTCATGCCGCCACAGCACGTCGCTGCCGCCGGCAAAGCGGTTGAGCACGCGCGACAGCACGAACAGCAGGTCCGACAGGCGGTTGACGTACTGGCGCGGATGTTCGTGCAGGGGCTCCGCATTGGCCAGCGCGACGATGCTGCGCTCGGCGCGGCGGCACACGGTGCGGCACACATGCGCCAGCGAGGCGGCGCGCGAGCCGGCCGGCAGGATGAATTCGGAGAGGGCCGGCAAGTCCGCATTGTATTTCGCCAGCAGGTCGTCGAGGCGCAGCACGTGCTCTTCCTTGATCAGCTGGTAGCCGGGGATGCAGATTTCTCCGCCCAGGTCGAACAGGTCGTGCTGGATGGCCACCAGTTCCTCGCGCAAGGCGTCGGGCATGGCTTCGCACAGCAGCAAGCCGATATGCGAGTTCAGTTCGTCCACGTCGCCCATGGCGTGGATGCGGACATTGTCCTTGCTGGTGCGGCTGCCGTCGCCCAGGCCGGTGCTGCCATTGTCGCCCGTGCGCGTGGCGATTTTCGAAAGTCGGTTGCCCATGATGCTGATCCTGTAAAGAAGAATGGGGGCAGCATACGACACTGTGCGCCGCCCGGCGCCGGATTTGCCGGCAAATCGGACAAAAAAGTACGGTGCGCGCCACTTTTGTGCTTACAATCGTTGCACGCCCATGCCTCTTGCCCCCCATCTTATGCTCAATGCCGCCCCTGAATCCGGATTGACCGCCGCGCGCCAGCAAGCCGTCGTCGCGGCCCTGCTGACCGTGCTGCCGGCCCGCTGCGTGCTGTCCGACGCCGAAGATACGCGCCCGTACGAATGCGACGGCCTGGCCGCCTACCGCCAGTTGCCGATGGTGGTGACCCTGCCGGACACGGAGGAGCAGGTCATCGCCATCCTCGGCGTCTGCCGCGAACTTGGCGTGCCGATCGTGCCGCGCGGCGCGGGCACGGGATTGTCTGGCGGCGCCTTGCCGATTGCCGACGGCGTGGTGCTGTCGACGGCGCGCCTGAACCGCATCGTGCGCCTCGACGCCTATGCACGCACGGCCGTGGTGCAGCCGGGCGTGCGCAACCTGGCCATTTCCGAAGCGGCCGCGCCCCACGCGCTGTACTACGCGCCCGACCCGTCGTCGCAGATCGCCTGCAGCATCGGCGGCAACGTGGCGGAAAACTCGGGCGGCGTGCATTGCCTGAAATACGGTTTGACCGTGCACAACGTGCTGCGCGTGCGCGTCGTCACCATCGATGGCGACGTGCTGGAACTGGGCGGCGAATGCCTGGACTCGCCCGGCCTGGATCTGCTGGCCGTCTTCATCGGTTCCGAAGGCATGCTGGGCATCGTCACGGAAGTGACGGTGAAACTGATACCGAAACCGGCCACGGCGAGGGTCATCATGGCGTCCTTTGACGACGTCGTCACGGGCGGCAATGCGGTGGCCAACGTGATCGCCGCCGGCATCATCCCGGCGGGGCTGGAAATGATGGACCAGACCTCGTCGCGCATGGTCGAGCCGTTCGTCAAGGCCGGCTACGACATCGACGCGGCCGCCATTTTGCTGTGCGAAGCGGACGGCACGCACGAGGAAGTGGAAGAGGAAATCGCCCGCATGACGGCCGTGCTGGAAGGCGCGGGCGCCAGCGCCATCGCCGTCTCGCAGTCGGAAGCGGAGCGCATGAAGTTCTGGTCCGGTCGCAAGAACGCGTTTCCCGCCGCCGGGCGCATCTCGCCCGACTATTACTGCATGGACGGCACCATCCCGCGCAAGCGCCTGGCGGAAGTGCTGACGGGCATCGCCGGCATGGAAACGACGCATGGCTTGCGCTGCGCCAACGTGTTCCACGCGGGCGACGGCAATCTGCACCCGCTGATCCTGTTCGACGCCAACATGCCCGGCGAATTCGAGCGCGCCGAAGCGTTTGGCGCGGACATCCTGGCCCTGTGCGTGGCCGTGGGCGGCACCATCACGGGCGAACATGGCGTGGGCATGGAAAAGATCAATTCCATGTGCGTGCAATTTACGCGCGCCGAACTCGATGCCTTCTTTGCCGTCAAGCGCGCCTTCGATCCCCACGCCTTGCTGAACCCGGACAAGGCGATTCCCACCTTGAACCGCTGCGCCGAATTCGGCAAGATGCATGTGACGGCGGGGCGCCTGCCGTTCGCCAACCTGCCCCGTTTTTAATTCTCCGGAGACCCCATTGCAAGCGATAGCGGAACAATTCAGGCAGCAGATTCTGGCGGCCAGCGCGGCAGGCAAGCCCTTGCGCCTGCGCGGCGGCGGCACGAAAGACTGGTATGGCCAGCAGCTGGCAGGCGAGGTGCTCGATACGCGCGCGTATGCGGGCATCATCGACTATGAACCGACGGAGCTGGTGATCACGGCCCGCTGCGGCACGCCGCTTGCCGAGATCGAGGCGGCGCTGGCCGCGCGCAACCAGATGCTGGCCTTCGAGCCGCCCCATTTCGGGCCGGGCGCCACGGTGGGCGGCGTCGTCGCCAGCGCCCTGTCCGGCCCGCGCCGCGCCAGCGCGGGCGCGCTGCGCGATTTCGTCCTGGGCGCCGTGCTGATGGATGGCCACGGCGAACGCCTGGCCTTTGGCGGGCAGGTGATGAAAAACGTGGCCGGCTACGATGTCTCGCGCCTGCTCGCGGGATCCCTGGGCACCCTGGGCCTGATCCTGGAAGTGTCGCTGAAGGTGCTGCCCCTGCCGCTGCGCGAAGCGACCTTGCGCGTGGCGTGCGCGGAAATCGCCGCCTTGCGCATGCTCAATGAATGGGCGGGCAAGCCGCTGCCCATTTCGGCCAGCTGCTGGCATGACGGCGTGTTGACGGTGCGCCTGTCCGGCGCCGAGGCGGCCGTGTCGGCGGCGCTGCACGCGCTGGGCGGCGAGGTGCTGGCGCCCGATGACGCGGCCGCCTTCTGGCTGTCCGTGCGCGAGCAGACGCACGCCTTCTTTGCGGGCGCGGGCAGCCTGTGGCGCCTGTCGCTGCCGCCGCACGCCAGCGCCGTGATTGTCAAGGGACGCCAGTTGATCGAGTGGGGCGGGGCGCAGCGCTGGCTCAAGCTCGACGCCGACGCCGATGCGGCCGGGACGCAGCACATCCGCCAGGCCGTGGCTGCGGCTGGCGGCCACGCCACCCTGTTCCGCGGCGGCGACAAGGCCGTGGGCGTATTCCATCCGCTGGCGCCGGCCGTTGAAAAAATCCACCAGCGCCTGCGGCAAGCTTTCGACCCGGCCGGCATCTTCAACCCGCACAGAATGTATTGAGCGCGCATGCAAACCAATCTCGCCGATTTCATCAAGAATACGCCGGCAGGCGACGAAGCCGAAGCCATCCTGCGCGCCTGCGTGCATTGCGGCTTTTGCACGGCCACCTGTCCCACCTACCAGTTGCTGGGCGACGAACTCGATGGCCCCCGCGGGCGCATCTACCTGATCAAACAAGTGCTCGAAGGCGCGCCCGTCACGGCCAAGACGCAGACGCACCTGGACCGCTGTCTGACCTGCCGCAATTGCGAGTCGACCTGTCCGTCCGGGGTGCAGTACGGGCGCCTGGTCGACATCGGCCGCAACGTCGTCGAGCAGCGCGTGCAGCGTCCCTTGCGCGAGCGCGCCTTGCGCTTCGCCCTGAAGGAAGCCTTGCCGCGCCGCTGGCTGTTTACGCCCGTGTACAAGGCGGGCCAGGCGCTGCGCCCGCTGCTGTCGCAAGGCTTGCAGGACAAGCTGCGTCCCGGTGAAAAGGCCGGCGCATGGCCCGCGCGCCGGCATGCGCGCACCATGCTGCTGCTCGACGGCTGCGTGCAGCCGGCCATGTCGCCGAACATCAACGCGGCCACGGCGCGCGTGCTCGACGCGCTCGGGGTGCAGCTGATCGTCGCGCCGAAGGCGGGCTGCTGCGGCGCGCTGCGCCATCACCTGAACGACC
Organism: Janthinobacterium glycogeni; assembly: GCF_051380725.1. Lineage (NCBI taxonomy): Bacteria > Pseudomonadati > Pseudomonadota > Betaproteobacteria > Burkholderiales > Oxalobacteraceae > Janthinobacterium > Janthinobacterium glycogeni. The sequence goes on from NZ_JBNYXP010000012.1 coordinate 14,470, forward strand.
AGGACGCGGCGCTGGACGACATGCGCCGCAATATCGACGCCTGGTGGCCCTACGTAGACTGCGTAGACAGCGCCGAAGCCATCGTCATGACGGCGTCCGGCTGCGGCGCCACGGTCAAGGAATACGGCCATCTGCTGGCGCACGACGCGCAGTATGCGGACAAGGCGCGGCGCATCGCGGCACTGACGCGCGATCTGTCCGAGATCATGCCGGCGTTTGAAAACGAGCTGGCGGCGTTGCTGAAGGGGCGCATCGGAAAAAGAGTGGCGTATCACCCGCCCTGCACCCTGCAGCACGGCCAGCAGGTGCGCGGCAAGGTGGAGCAGGTGCTGCGCGCCGTCGGCGTCGACGTGCGCCTGTGCGCGGACAGCCATTTATGCTGCGGTTCGGCGGGCACGTATTCGATCCTGCAGCCGGCACTGTCGCAGCAACTGCGCGACAACAAGGTGGCCAAGCTGGAAGCGTGCGAGCCGGAGATGATCGTGTCGGCCAATATCGGCTGCCTGAGCCATTTGCAGTCCGGCACGCAGACGCCGGTGCGGCACTGGATCGAGCTGATCGACTCGGCCTTGACGTCCGTCAGATAGGTATTTCGCTGTACTGCGCGATGCGCCATTGCGGCGCAGGGATGAAAGTGTTGGCCCACTCCAGCACGGCGTCGGCCGGCATGGGGCGGGCGATGCCGTAGCCTTGCGCCAGGTCGCAGCCCAGCTGGATCAGGCGCGCGCCATGCTCGACGCTTTCCACGCCTTCGGCGATCACCGTCAAGCTGAAGGAGCGGGCCAGGCCGATGACGGCGCGCACCAGGTGCAGGTCGTCGCGGTCGTTGAGCATATTGCGCACGAAGCTCTGGTCGATCTTGACGATGTTGGCCGGCAGGCGTTTCAGGTAGGACATCGACGAATAGCCGGTGCCGAAATCGTCGAGCGCGAACGTGATGCCCAGCGCCTGGCAGGCGCGGATGATGCGGCGCACGTCCTCGATGTCGTGCAGGGCCGACGATTCGAGGATTTCCAGTTCCAGCATGCTCGCGCGCACGCCGGGAAATTCGCCGAGGATGGTTTCCAGGCGCGAGACGAAGTCCGGTTGCTGGAAATGGCGCGCCGCGATGTTCACGCTGACCACCCAGTGCTTGCCGGTCGCGCTCCAGCGCTGCATCTGCCACAGGGCCTGGCGCAGTACCCATTCGCCGATGTCGATGATCAAATCCGTCTGTTCCACCAGCGGCAGGAATTGCGCCGGCGCCAGCACGCCGCGGCGCGGATGCTGCCAGCGCAGCAGCGCTTCCATGCCCACCACCGTGCCGGCGCGCATATTCACCTTGGGCTGGTAGTACAGCCGCAGTTCGCCGTTGATCAGGGCGTGGCGCACTTCCGTGCGCTGGTTGTGGTGGGTGCGTACTTCCTCGTCGAGGTTGGTGTCGAAGAAGTGGTACTGGTTGCGCCCCGTCAATTTCGCCTGGTAGACGGCGTGGTCGGCGTGGCGCAGCAGGCTTTCCGTATTCAGGTCCTTGCCCGCGTAGACGGCGATGCCGGCGCTGGCCGTCATGTGCAGCGCCTGCTGGTCGCACTGGTAGGGCCGGCTCAGCTCAGCCATCAGCTGCGTGACGTTCTGTTCGATGCAGGCGATGCTGGCCTGGCCGCACAGCAGCATGACGAATTCATCGCCGCCCAGGCGCGCCGCGTAGTGGACCTGGCCCGTGAAGCCGTGCAGGCGGCCCGCTACCTGCTTGAGGATTTCATCGCCCGCCTCGGCGCCGTAGCGGTCGTTGATGGCCTGAAAATGATCGAGGTCGAACAGGCAGACGGCCAGCAGGCGCTGGCGTTCGCGCGCGAGGAACAGTTCCTGTTCAAAGCGGGCGGCCAGCGCGGCGCGGTTGGGCAGGCCCGTCAGCACATCATTGTAGTTTTGCCAGGACAGCTTTTGCAGCGCCTGCTGCATGTGCACGGTTTCATTCAGCTGTTCGCCCAGCTGGCGCTGGCTGGTCTTGAGTGAGGTCAACAGTTCTTCGATATCGCCGGCCATGCCGTTGAACGACTGCGACACGGCTTGCGCCTCGGGCGTGGCGCCGGCCGCCAGGCGCACGGCGAAGTTGCCTTCGCGGAAGCGGTCGGTCGCTTGCACGAACCGCGCCAGCAGCTTGCGGTGCGTGGCCAGGATCAAGCCCAGCAGCAGGAAGACGAGCACGATATTGATGCTGCTGAGGACGGCTTGATCGCGCACCCGGTGCCACACTTGCGCCAGGGGCAGGCCGGGCGTGTAGTGCAGGTTCAGGGTGCCGTCGCCGCCGTCCGGCAGCGCCACCGTCAGGCGGCTGCGGATGGCATTGATGCCCGCCAGGCGCGCGAACCACGCCGGCACCGTGGCCAGGGTGTCGCCAAGCTTGCTGTCGGCCAGCACCTCGACATGCCCGCCAGCCGTGTCCCAGCGGGCGGAAACGAGGCTGCGGTTCAGTGGCAGGGCGCTGCGCAGTACCTGGCGCACGCTGTCGTGCATCGCATGACTGTCCGCGTGCACGGCCAGCGGCAGCACGCTATTGGCGAGGAACAGGTCGAGTTGCCGCGCATCGCTCTGGTAGCGCGCATTGGCCAGCGCCGTCTCCGTGCCGAGCAGGGCGTGATAGCGAACGGCGGAAACGGCGAGTATGAGGAAAAAAATAGGAAGAAAGAGGCGGGAATAAATTCCCATCCGCATCCATGAAGATAATATTTTCCCAAAGACTGGCATCGTTTTTTGATCGATATCTGCGAATAATTATGTAAACATTATCACCGAAATTTGCTATTGGAAACACAATATTGATGTCAAGCATGAAATAAACACGGATTCATTGATTTGAGCAATTATTGTTTTTAATCAAACCGTCGAATTGCTATTCCTGTAGCAATTGCCGAATGTCGTCCGCCAGGCTGGCCGGTTTGCTGGCCGTCGCGTAGCGGCGAAATACGCTGCCATCCTTGCGCACCAAAAACTTGGTGAAATTCCATTTGATCGACTGCGTGCCCAATATGCCGGGCGCCGCCTGTTTTAATTGCGCAAATACAGGGTGCGTATGCGGGCCATTCACGTCGATCTTGGCAAACAGGGGAAAGGTGACGCCGAAGTTCTTTTCGCAAAAGGCGCCGATTTCCGCGTTCGAGCCCGGTTCCTGCTGGCGGAATTGATTGCAGGGAAAGCCCAGCACGACCAGGCCTTGCGCGTGGAATTCGCGGTACAGCGCTTCGAGTCCCTGGTATTGCGGCGTGAAGCCGCAGGCGCTGGCCGTGTTGACGATCAGCAGTACCTTGCCCTTGTAGCGCGCCAGGTCGATCGGCGTGCCGTCCAGCGCCTCGGCCTGGAAATCGTGGATGCTGGTCATGTCAGAGGAGTCCCAGTTTGGTGGCGCCCGTTTGCGGGGCGGGTTCGGGCGCCGTTGCGCCCTTGAGTTTGATCGCCAGGCGCAGGTCGTTGACGGAGTCCGCATTGCGCAGCGCGTCTTCATAGGTGATGGCGCCCGCTTCGTGCAGATCGAACAGGGCCTGGTCGAACGTCTGCATGCCATGCTCGCGCGATTTTTTCATCAATTCCTTGATCTCGTGCACCTGGCCCTTGAAGATCAGGTCGCTCATCAGCGGCGAGTTGAGCAGGATTTCCAGCGCCGCCTTGCGCCCGCCGCCGTCCTTGTTGGGAATCAAGCGCTGCGAAATCATGCCCTTCAAATTCAGCGACAAATCCATCAGCAATTGCTGGCGACGCTCTTCGGGGAAGAAATTGATGATGCGGTCCAAGGCTTGGTTGGCATTGTTCGCGTGCAGGGTGGCCAGGCACAGGTGGCCCGTCTCGGCAAATGCGATGGCGTGGTCCATCGTGTCGCGGTCGCGTATTTCGCCGATCTGGATCACGTCGGGCGCCTGGCGCAGGGTGTTTTTCAGGGCCGTGGCCCAGTCGTCCGTATCGACGCCCACTTCGCGCTGGGTGACGATGCAGTTGCCGTGCGGATGGATGAATTCCACGGGGTCTTCGATGGTGATGATGTGGCCGTGGCTGTGCGCGTTGCGGTGGCCCACCATGGCGGCCAGGGTGGTCGACTTGCCGCAGCTCGTGGCGCCCACCATGATGACGAGGCCCCGCTTGCTCATCACGATGTCTTGCAGGATGGCGGGTAAACCGAGCCCATCGAGCGTGGGAATGGCGGTATTGATGAGTCGCAAGACCATGCCTGCCTGGCCCATCTGCACGAAGGCGGACACGCGGAAACGCCCGAGGCCGTCCGGACTGATGGCGAAATTGGCTTCGCGGCTGGATTCGAACTCGGCCGCCTGGCGCGCGTTCATGACGGCGCGCACGTAGCCGGCCGCCTGCTGCGCGGTGAGTGCGCCGCCCGCCAGCGGCGTCAGCTTGCCGTCGAGCTTGATGGCGGGCGGAAAGCCGGCCGTGATGAACAGGTCGGAGCCGCCTTGTGCGCGCATCTGCGCCAGCAGCGCGTGCATGGCGCCATAGTGTTCGTGCGTCGTCTGCATGGCTTATCCGGGGAAGTTTTCAGGCGACTTGGCGGCCGAGCGCGCCGTTTCCGCCGAGATCGTGCCGCGCCGCACCAGGTCGGTGAGGCACTGGTCCAGCGTCTGCATGCCCACGTTGCTGCCCGTCTGGATGGCCGAATACATTTGCGCCACTTTCGCTTCGCGGATCAGGTTGCGCACGGCCGGCGTGGCCAGCATGATTTCATGCGCGGCCACGCGCCCGGCGCCGTCCTTGGTTTTGAGCAAGTTCTGCGAAATGACGGCTTGCAAGGATTCGGACAGCATGGCGCGCACCATTTCCTTTTCCTCGGCGGGGAAGACGTCGATGATGCGGTCGATCGATTTCGCCGCCGACGAGGTGTGCAGGGTGCCGAACACCAGGTGGCCCGTCTCGGCCGCCGTCAGCGCCAGGCGGATGGTTTCCAGGTCGCGCAATTCGCCCACCAGAATCACGTCCGGGTCTTCGCGCAGGGCCGAGCGCAGCGCATTGCTGAACGAATGCGTGTGCGAACCGACTTCACGCTGGTTGATCAGGCATTTCTTCGGGTCATGCACGAATTCGATCGGGTCTTCGATGGTCAGAATATGGTGATTCAGGCGCTCGTTGACGTGGTTCACCATGGCCGCGAGGGTGGTCGACTTACCCGAACCCGTCGGGCCCGTCACCAGCACGAGGCCCCGTGGCCGCATGGCCAGTTCGCCGAAGATGCGCGGCGCGTTCAGGTCTTCCAGGCTCAGCACCTTCGACGGAATCGTGCGCAGCACGGCCGAGGCGCCGCGTTCCTGGTTGTAGGCGTTGACGCGGAAGCGGGCCAGGCCGGGAATCTCGAACGAGAAATCGCACTCGAGCGCTTCTTCATACGCCTTGCGCTGGCTGTCGTTCATGATGTCGTAGATCATGCTGTGCACTTCCTTGTGCTCGAGCGGCGCCACGTTCAGGCGGCGCACGTCGCCATGGACCCGTATCATCGGCGGCAGGCCGGAAGACAGGTGCAGGTCGGAAGCCTTGTTGCTGACGGAGAAAGCGAGAAGTTCGGAGATGTCCATTTATAATCCCTGTGCCTGCATTGATGGGCTGGCGCACTGTGCCGCCGCCCCTATACACTAGAAAATGATTATGTCCACAATCGAACAGAACTTGCAAGCCGTGCGCGACAGTATTGCGCAGGCGGCCCTGGAGGCGCGGCGCGCGCCCGAGGACGTGACCCTGCTGGCCGTCTCGAAAACCTTCGGCGCGGACGCCGTGCTGGCGGCCATGCGCGCTGGCCAGGCGGCGTTTGGCGAAAACTATCTGCAGGAAGCGCTCGACAAGATCGCCTTGGTGAAGGCGGCCGCGCCGCAGCATGTCCCGGCATGGCATTTCATCGGCCCCATCCAGAGCAACAAGACGCGCCCCATCGCCGAACATTTTGACTGGGTGCACACGGTGGAACGGGAAAAGATCGCTGTCCGCCTGTCCGAGCAGCGCCCGGCCGGCTTGCCGGACCTGAATATTTGTCTGCAAGTCAATATCAGCGGCGAAGCGAGCAAGAGCGGCGTGACGCCGTTTGACTTGCCGGCGCTGGCGCATGCCGTGGCGCGGCTGCCCCGTCTGCGACTGCGCGGCCTGATGGCCATTCCCGAGCCGGAAACGGATGTCGCCCTGCAGCGGCGTGCGTTTGCGCAATTGCGCGCGCTGTACGAACAATTGAAGGCCGAAGGCCTGGCGCTCGACACCCTGTCGATGGGCATGTCGGCCGACTTGCGCGCCGCCGTGCTGGAAGGCGCCACCATCGTGCGCGTGGGCAGCGCCATCTTCGGTTCCCGCAATTACTCTTAACTGATTGATAGAAAGCATAGCCATGACGACAGAATTGAATATCGCCTTTGTAGGCGGCGGCAACATGGCCGCCGCCCTGATCGCCGGCCTGGCGGGCAAGCTGACCCTGGGCGGCAACATCCACGTGATCGACCCGCACGCGCCCGCGCTGGAAAAACTGCAGGCGCAATTCGGCGTCACGACGGCAACGTCCGCCAATGACGTGCTGCGCGGCGTGGATGTGATCGTGCTGGCCGTGAAACCGCAAAGCATGCGCGACGTGGCGGCGCAATTGCTGCCTTTCCTCGACGGCGAGCGGGCGCCATTGATCCTGTCGATCGCGGCCGGCATCCGCGCCGCGGACCTGTCGCGCTGGCTCGGCGATTATCCCGCCATCGTGCGCTGCATGCCGAACACGCCGGCCCTGATCGGCATGGGCATCACGGGCATGGTGGCCAGCGGCGGCGTGAGCGAAGAACAGAAAAAGACGGCGGACGCCATCCTGCGCGCCGTCGGCCAGACCGTCTGGCTAGCTGACGAAGCCAAGATCGACCCCGTCACGGCCGTGTCCGGCAGCGGCCCCGCCTATGTGTTTTACTTTATCGAAGCGATGCAGCAGGCGGCCGCCGAGCTGGGCTTGACGCCGGAGCAGGGCACGCAGCTGGCCATCGCCACGTTTACGGGCGCGGCGCAGCTGGCGGCGAACTCCAGCGAACCCGTGTCCTTGCTGCGCGAGCGGGTCACGTCGAAGGGCGGCACGACCTATGCGGCCTTGACCAGCATGGAAGAGAGCGGCGTCAAGGCGGCCATCGTCAAGGGCATCAAGGCGGCCGCGCAGCGCGGACGCGAGATGGGGGACGAGCTGGGTAAATAATCAGATGACCTTGACGGCGCGGCCGATGTAAAGCACCGGCCCCGTCGGCCTGCCCGTGGGCGAGCCGGTTGCCGGCTCCAAGGTGATTTCAAACAATTGCTCCGGCTGCAGCGGCGGCAGCTTGTCCAGGGTCAGCTTGAGGCTTTGCCCCGGCTTGACGAGGCCCAGCGAGACGGGCGCGCCCCAGTCCTTGCCCTTGGTCCAGAATTGCAGGGCTTTCTGCTGCGGCACGCTAGTCGGGCCCAGCGGGATCAGGCTCAGGGCGCGGTCCTTGCCGCCCCGTCCGCCCGCCTGCACGATCCAGCCCGGCGATTTATCCTGCGGCGCCACCAGCACCACCAGGTAGCCGGGTCCGGCTGGCGCCTGCAGCTGCACGGCAACGAGCACGGCCAGCGCGGCCGTGGCCGCCAGGCTGCCGCCGGCCAGTATTCTCCAGAATGCCAGGCTGTTCCACCACGCCCGCCAGCCGCCCGCCTGTTTGACAGCTTGCGGCGTGAACAGGCTGGCGCTGATGCGCGGCCACAGCTGGGCGGAGGGCGGCTCGGCTGGCGCCAGCGTCGTCAAGGGCAGCAGGCGCCGTTCCCAGGCATCGACGGCGTCGCGCAAGGCGGCGTCGCGCGGCAAGCGCTGTTCCACTGCCGCCCGTTCGGCCAGCTCCAGGGTGCCCAGCACGTATTCGCTGGCCAGCCTTTTCCATTCCTCGTCGCTATTGATCATCCCATACACTCCCGCAAGGCGGCCAGGCCCCGCTTGACCCATGCCTTGACGGTGCCCAGCGGCGCTTGCAGGCGCTGCGCGATTTCACTGTGGGAACAGCCATCGACATAGGCGTACAGGATGCTGTTGCGCTTGGATTCGTCCAGGTGGCCGAGGCAATCGTGCAGCTTGCCCATGTTCGCCTGCAGGGCGTAGGCGTCCGAGGTGGCGTCGGCATCGTTGCCTTCGCGTTCATGCAGCAGGGTTTCCACGGTATCCTCGTCGGCCGATACTTCATGGGCGCGGGCGCGCGCCACGCTCAGCGCCTGGTGCCGCACCACCACATAGATCCAGCCCTTGCCGCTGCCGCGCGTGGCGTCGAAGCTGCCGGCGCGGCGCCAGATGTTCAGGAAGGCGTCGTGCAGCACGTCTTCGGCCAGCGCCCGCTGGCGCACGATGCGCAGGGCCACGCCCAGCAGGTAGCGTGCTTCCTGCTGGTACAGGCCATGCAATGCCTGCTGCTCGCCCCGGGCGCAGGCGCGCAGGGCGGCATCGTAATCGTAGGGGGCGGCTGGGGCTGGCAAGGGTGGCGCAATCGTTGAGTGAACGGTTAGCAAGTTTTCAAGGCCGAGTATAGGTCAGAAATCCGCTTGCCAACCGTCGCTTGAAAGGATTTATGCCGATTTCCAAAAAATGTAGTCGGCCTGGTAGGGCACCCATTGTTTGGCGCCGACGGACTCCATGCCGCAGGGGCTGCTTGGCGCCACGCCGCCGCGGGTGGCGACGCGCTGGATGTAGCTGACGCCCTGCATGGCGCCGCTGCCAGTTGCCGGATTGGCTTTCACCAGCTGATACGGGATATTGCCCGCGCCGGCCGGTGCCACGGCCACTTGCGTCGCCGTCACTTTCGAGCCGTCCAGGTTGGCCCAGGTGGCGGGCGGTCCCACATACGTGCCCACTTGCATGCCGCTGCGGTCGTTCAGGGCCGCGTCCGGTCCCACGAAGACCCATTCATGCCCCGTCATGTCTTTCTTCGCCCGGCATTCGTAGGCGATCTTGCCCACGCCCACCGTCTGCATGGCCACCTGATGGCCATCGGGCACTTTCACTGCGTTGGGCAATTGTTCCTGCGAATAGCGCGCGCTCATGGGGGCGCAGGCGGCCACGAGCAGGGCGGCGCACAGGACGGTGAGCGTAGGGGCGGTATGGCGTGGGGCGGTGGTGGCATGCATGGCAAGCTCCTGGTAGTTGGCTCAACCGGCTGGTTGATACCATTACTACGCATGGGCCGGCCATTTGGATGCAGCCAGGAAAAAATATTTTAAGGCGGCGTGTCTTTCTTGCTGAACCGCCGCGCCAGCGCCAGCACGACGGGCAGGGCGGTCGTCGCGTGCTTGAGCAGCGCGCCGCTGGCCCGCAACAGGGGCAGGACGCGGCGCGGCCGCACCAGCGCCAGGCCCAGCACGGCGCCGCCCACCATCAGGGGAACTTTAAAACGCGTGGCCAGGGTGTGGCGCAAGTTGCCGCCCGTCAGCGGTTCCAGCAATTGGCGGGTCTGCACGCCCAGGGCCAGGCGCTGCAGCGCGCATTCGGCCAGCAGCGCGTCGCGCCGCTGCGCCAGGCTGGCGGCCGTGTGCACATGCGACAGTTTGGTGGGATGCGTGGTCATGGCCGCTCCGCTCCCCGGCGGGCCAGCAGTTGCAGCTCGTCCAGGTCTTTGTTCAGTTCGGAAAGTGTGAAGGACAGCAGTTTCGGCTTGCTGCGGAAACTGGCGCGCACGCCCAGCAGGGTGGCGATGGCGGCGCCGATGAAGACGGCGGCCGTGATGGCGATGGCGGCGATGCGGTGCGTATCCCAGAACAGCACGATGACGAGGAACACGATCAGGACGAGGCCGACAAACAGGCACAGCAGTGCCAGCATGGCCAGCGCCAGATAGGACAGGAAGCGCAGCGACTCTTCTTCCATTTCCACGGCCGCCAGGGCCAGACGGGTCTGGACGATGGCGGCGAGGGTCGCTGCGACTTGGGCGACATGGTGCATGATGGCCATATGCTGCCTTTCGCGTCAGGAGACGGCCTGCGCCGTCGGTACGGCGTCGTTACTGGTTACTTTCTAGCGGCGCGACGAGGAGAGCAGCAGGCCGAACAGCACGCCGACGACGGCGCCCGCACCGACAGCTTTCCATGGATTGTCCTGCACGTATTCGTCGGTGGCCTTGGCCGCCTTCTTGGTACGTTCGAGCAAGTCTTCTTCCAGCTTGATCAAGTCTTTCTTGGCCGTTTCCAGGGTGGCGATGAACTTGTCCTTGACGGCTTTGACATTCTCGCCCGTCTGATCCTTGGCGCCATCGAGCCAGCCTTCCGCTTCATTGATGACGGTTTTCAGGTCGCCGACCAGTTTGTCGCGGGCCTTGTCGGCGTCGGCGAGGATGTTGTCGCTGCTGGATTTTCCGGTATGTATCGAGCTCATGTATTACCTCATGGAAGTGAAACTGCACAGTGAAATGCCAGTGTAGGCAGCTGCGGCCAGGCCTGTCTTGCGCCGCCTCAAGGGATGCCGCAGCGCAAGGATCGTTGCTTAACGGAAAGCAAAGTCCAGTACCACGCCCGCAAACACCGCTGCTCCTAGCCAGTTATTATGCCGGAATGCCGCAAAACACGGCATACGCTCGCGTGCGCGGATCAGGGTGTAGTGATAAACGGCGCAGCCGGCCGCCACCAGCAAGCCCGCGACGTACCAGTAACGCAAGCCCAGGTACCAGCCGCATCCCAGCCACAGCAGCAGAAACACGGCATAGCACAGCATGACGATGGCCACGTCGTAGCGGCCGAAGGTAATGGCCGAGGTCTTGATGCCGATTTTCAAGTCGTCGTCGCGGTCGACCATCGCGTATTCCGTGTCGTAGGCCACGGCCCAGAAAACATTACCTAGCAGCAGCAGCCAGGCAACGACGGGCACGGCATCCGTGATGGCGGCAAAGCCCATGGGAATGCCGAAGCCGAAGGCGATGCCCAGGTACGCTTGCGGAATCGCAAAGAAGCGCTTGAAGTAGGGATAGGTGCCGGCGATGATGACGGCGGCCACCGACAGTTGCTTGGTCAGCGCATTCAGGGGCAGGATCAGGCAAAAGGCCAGCACGGTCAGTACGCCGGCCACGGCCAGCGCTTCCTTGCCGCTGATGCGTCCGCTGGTGATGGGGCGGTCGGCCGTGCGCTTGACGAATTTGTCGATATCCTGGTCGGCGTAGTCATTGATGGCGCAGCCTGCCGAGCGCATCAGGAAAGTGCCAAGAGTGAAGATGAGCAGCAGCCGCCAGTCCGGCACGCCTTGCTGCGCCAGCCACAGCGCGCACAGGGTGGGCCACAGCAGCAATACGGTACCGATAGGCTTGTCCAGCCGTATCAGGCGGAAATACAGCGCCAGCTTGTTCATGAAAGACTCGATCTTGTTGAAGAGAAAGGTCGATTATCGCAAATAGTATGTAAATGTACTATTCGTCGTCTTCGCACAAGGGGGTGATGCCAGGCAAGTTGCAGCTGGCGATGGCGGCGCACAGGGCGTCGATGGCGGCCTTGCGCGTAAAACTCTTGCGCCACAGCATGACCACCCGGCGCGACGGCACAGGATCGGCGAAGGGCCGGTATGCGAGCATGCCGTCGGTGGCGTGCATATTCGCAACGGAGGCGCGCGGCAAGACCGTCAGGCCGATGCCGCTGGCCACCATGTGGCGGATGGTTTCCAGTGAGGAACCTTCAAACGTGCGCTGCATGCCATTGCCGGGCGAGGAAAAACGCGCCATTTCGGGGCACACTTCCAGCACCTGGTCGCGGAAGCAGTGGCCATTGCCCAGCAGTAGCATGGTTTCCGATTTCAAATCCTGTGCGGCGATTTTTGCGCGCGCCGTCCATGGATGCTGGCGCGGCATGGCGACGACGAACGGTTCGTCATACAGTTCCTGCATGGCCATGCCGTGTTCGGGCAGGGGCAGGGCCATGATGGCCACGTCCAGTTCGCCCTGGCGCAGCAATTCGAGCAGGCGAACCGTGAAGTTTTCCTGCAAAATCAAAGGCATTTGCGGTACCTGGTCTATCATGGCTTTGACCAGCGGCGGCAGCAGGTAGGGGCCGATCGTATAGATCACGCCCAGGCGCAGGGGGCCGGCCAGCGGGTCCTTGTTCTGCTTGGCGAGTTCCTTGATGGCGGCCGTCTGTTCCAGCACGCGCTCGGCTTGCGCGATGATCTGCGCGCCCAGGGGTGTGACGGAGATTTCCGCGCCGCCCCGTTCAAACAGGACCACGCCCAATTCGTCTTCGAGTTTCTTGATGGCCACTGACAGGGTGGGCTGGGCAACGAAGCAGGCTTCGGCGGCATGGCCGAAGTGCTTCGCTCGCGCGACTGCAACGATATATTTCAGTTCAGTCAGTGTCATAGGTTGATTGAAACACAGGAAGTACTTACTTGCAATGAATGAAAGGTGGCGCAAACGTGAAACTGTGGCGCCGATGGCGTATTGTAGCGGATCGCCCCCTATAATGCGGGGGCGGGCGGCGGAAGGAGAGGGCGATGGAACTGCGGATGCAGGCGCTGGAAGCGGCGATCAATTACTGGCGTGCCAGGCAACCGGCGCGCGGCAATGAATATGCGCTGTCGCCATCCGTCAGCCGCCTGGCCGGCGTGTATGCGCTGATGATTTATTACCGGCAAGATCGCATCGCCGAAGAGGGCCTGGATCCTGCCATTCTGGCCTTGATCGATGCCTGGCGCCAGGATGCCGGCGGCATCCAAGGCGATAGCCACACCTGAACGTGACCATAGCGTGACCGTATTTAACCCAACCAGAGATATTCATGCCTGATTTTGAAAACAAACTGTGCGGCCGTGACGAATTGCGCGCCCGCGCCGCGGCGCTGCCGAAACCGGTAGTGGTGACGAACGGCGTGTTCGACATCCTGCACCGCGGCCACGTGACCTATCTGGCGCAGGCGCGCGCATTGGGCGCCTCGCTGATCGTTGCCGTGAATACCGATGCCTCAGTGAAACGCCTGGGCAAGGGCGACGACCGTCCCCTGAACAACTGCGAAGACCGCATGGCCGTGCTGGCCGCGCTGGAAGCGGTGAGCCTGGTCGTGCCGTTCTCGGAAGACAGCGCCCTGGAAGTGGTGCAGGAAGTCCAGCCGGACATCTATGCCAAGGGCGGGGACTACGACATGGCGGCCATTCCCGAAGGACGCGCCGTGCTGGCGTATGGCGGCCAGGCCGTGGCCATCGATTTCGAGCATGACCGCTCGACCACCAAGCTGTTGACGAAAGTGCGGACGCAGCAGGGCTGAGGACCGTCGTCAATGTTTCCATACAGATAAAAAGACGTTACTATGAGAACTGCCAGGGCTGCGACTTCGTTGCGACAGCCCCAGCACGATACACCGTCTGATATGCATTGCTTGTCATAGAAAATACATGGATCATAAAACTTCTGGGGATTGGCCACTGCCTTCCGGCGTCTGGTACGTCGATGACGCGGGCGCGTGGAGCATGCAGCGCAGCGCGGACGGCCAGAACGTCTCGCCCTTGGTGAGTCAGGCCGATATCGGCAAGCTGATGCTGGCGCGGCGCCTGCCTGCGGCGGCCGGCGCGCCCGTGCGGCAGTTTCCGCCCGAATTTGCGTTCGACCCCGCCTCGGGCGCGGCCTTGCAAGTGCCGCCCGAGGCGTCCGCCACGCCGTCCGGAGTGGCGCCTTGGGTTCCTCCTTTCGGCGCCTATCCCGTCAGCGACGTGCCGCCGGCCGGTCCGGCCGGCTTGCGCCAGGCCGGCGTGCCGTTAAAGCTGGCCGACCAGCGCGCGCGCGAGGAGCATGCGCAAGCCGATGCCTCGCTGCCCATGCCGCCGCCGGGCGAATACGAATTCTTTTCTGCCCGGTTCGGCACCAGCGCGCCCGCGCTGCTGGCGCTCGACCCGCGCAAGGCCGTCGTGCACGCCTGGCTGCCCGCCTCGAAACGCTGGCTGGCGCTGGACCCCGACCATGGCGGCTTGCTGGCTGAATCGGACCTGGCCCACGGCGCCTGGCGCGCCGAGCTGGTGCCGGAGTTCAATAGCGTGCTGGTCTTGCCGACCAGCCATGGCCTGGCCTGCATCCGTCCCGACGTGCCTTCGCTGACTTACGTGGTCGAGCACGTGGGCGGCGCGCCGTGCGTGGCCGCGCCCGTCTGGTTCCAGAACCGCCTGTGGGCGCCGCTGCGCGACGATGACGGCCGCATCCGCTTCGTCAACCTGGACGCCGCGCAAAAGCCGGGCAGCGACGTGCTGCTCGACGGCCTGTTTGACCTGGGCGCCGTCAGCGCGCCCGTCGCTTACAACCGCATGGCCGTGTGGCCCTGCGCCAACGGCCAGCTGCGCCTGCAGCTGCAGCCGGACGGCAACGTGGCCGCCTCGTTCACGCCGTGGCCCGAAGGGCTGGTGCCGCATTTCGAATTCGGCAGCCCGTACGTGTCGCGCGATGGGGGACTGTGGCAGCTGTGCTTCGAGCGCAGCCGCGGCACCTATGTCTACGTGAAACTGGGCGCGCAGTCCGAACGGGCCGATGCGCTGGCGCCGCGCCTGTGTTCGGGCAGCTTCAATTACCGCTTCGCCACCAAGCTGAAAACGGCGCCGTGGGAGGAGCCTGAACACGGCGACGATGGCGGCAAGAACCAGGCCGTCATGCCGCTGCTGGAATCCGGCGCCGGCAACAGCGTGTTTGGCGTGAAGTTCGCCACCAGCGCCGGCCTGTCGAGCGTGCTGCGCTCGAACGAGCGCCTGGCGGCGCAGCTGGTGCAGGACGACGAGTTGCGCGAAACCGTGTTCCACACCTTTGCCGTCAGCGAGCCGTGGCGCGTACGCCTGTTTGTCCATGAAGGCATGCTGTGGGCCTATCACCCGCTGCTGTCGCGTATCGATGGCTGGGCCTTGCAGGCATGAAGGCGCGCTTACTGACCGTGGCCTGCGCCGCGTTTTTCAGCGCTGCCGCCGCGCACGCAGCCGGCATCCAGCAAGCGTTTCTCGTGCAAAACTCGGGCTGGATGGAGCCGTTTTACACGGATGAGCATTCGCAGCTGAAAGCCCTGGTGGGCGCCGTGGCGCAGGCTGCCACGAGCCCGTCCGACAAGGTCTATACCCTGGCCTTCAGCCAGAGCAGCGGCAGCAATGTGTCGCCCGCGCTGATTGGCCAAGGGCAGGGTGGCGCCGGCGTGGCGGGCCAGCTGGCCCATCTCGGCCTGGCGCGCAAGGGCGCCGGCGGCGCGCTGGCCGACACGGATTTCCAGGAAGCCGTCACCAAGACCATCACGGGTCCGTTCCAGTCCGCGTCCGGCATCGTGTGGATATTTACCAATAACAAGAACAGCCCCAACAACGACAGCCAGACTGCCGAGCGCAACCGCGACTTTTACCGCTTGCTGCATCTGGAGCCGTCGATCACCAAGACGGTGGTGTTTCCGTTGCGCATGCCCGTGCAGGGCAAGCTGTACAGCGCCAAGGGCTTGATGGTGTACGCACTCGCGTATGGCCAGCCCGCATCCGAGGCTTTGAACCGTATCCTGGCCGAAGGGCGGCTGTCGCAAGTGCTGACGCGTCCGCCTGCGCGCTTGAAACCGGTGGACCAGGATGCCGTGCGCATCGTGCCCCAGTCCGTCAAGAACAGTCCCAACGTGCACGCCAGCCTGCGCCGCGACGGGCGCACCATCGTGCTCGACGTCGACGCGGCCAAGCTGGTGCCGCAAGTGGTGCTGCAGGCGTCCTTGCAAAACATGTTTTTCCCGTACGTGATCGACAGCGCCAAGGTGCACGCCAGCCTGGCGGGCCGGAACGCACCGCTGCACGTGGCGCCGGATCAGATCCGCCAGCTGCAACCGGGCGCCAGCCAATCCGTGCAGGTGCAATTTTCTCTGCCGATGGCGCAGATCCCGTCGCCGTGGTCGGCGCAGGCGATGGCCGCCATGGGCAAGCAGGTGCTGCTGCCGATGCGGGCGCAGGTGGGCCTGTCGGAACAGCGGCTGGCGCTGGCGTCGAGCTTTGGCAAGGATTTGCAGGAACTGTTCCCCGGCGACCCGATCTCGGACATGTTTACGCCGCCCGACAGCGTGCGTGCGTCGCAGGCGACGATCCCGTTGCTGGTGCGCATCCAGTATCCGCTGCTGCCCGTGCTGGTGATACTGGGCGGCGTGCTGGCGCTCGTGCTGGGCTTGCTGGCGCTGGGTCTGGTCAGCACGCGCGCCACGCGCTACAAGGTGATGGCCGACGGCGTGCAGCGGCAAGTGCTGCTCAAACCGTTCAAGAGCGTGCAGATCCGCGACGATGACGGCCGCGACATTGGTGAACTCAAGCGTGGCCTGGGCAAGCCGTCCGTCGTGCGCGTGGCCGAAGGCCATACCTTGACCCTGGCCTGAGCAATATTTCTTTTTAAACTATTCAAACCCATCAGAGGCATACCATGGCGCAAGACACTCCAAAAGACAACGCAGGTTTTACTTTGCCGGCCCCGGCATCGGCTCCGCCCGCTGCGGACGCCTCCGCCGCGGCCAGCGCCGCCACCACCACGGCTACCATTGAAGCGGCGCCCGCGTTGGACGCTGCCGGCACGACCGATACCTCGTCGCGCGACACCTTGATCGGCGGCGTCGTGCTGTTGCTGCTGTTCATCGCCTTTTTCTTTGCCAAGAATGCCTACGCGAATGGCCTGGTGGCCAAGCGCGTGCCGCCGAACAAGGCCAATGCCTCGGGCTGGTGGCTGTTCATCTTCCTGGCCAGCCTGGCAACCGGTGTCGTCCTGGCGGCCGTGAACGCGCATAAATTCCTCGCGCCATTGTTCATGGGACCGCTGGTGCTGGTGGGCCTGGTCGCCCTGTTGCTGACATTTACCTCGAGCCGCCGCTAAGAACACGCCGTTGCACGCATCATCGAAGGAATCACCATGGCAGAGAACCTGAACCAAACCATCACCGGCGGCGCCAGCGAGCGCAAGCAGGACAAGATCATCGAACTGCGCCCGACCCTGTTCATCGGCATCGGCGGCACGGGCATGCAGGTGCTGATGCGCGTGCGCCGGCGCATCCTCAACACGCTGTGGGGCGGCGCGGGCAACCGCACGCGCATCGAGGGCCTGGCCGACTTTCCCATCGCGCAATTCATCCATTTCGACCTCGACAATGGCGCCGTGATCGAAAGCGGCGAGTCACAGGCGAAGGACTTGCAGTTCGACCAGGTGAAGTTCACGGACGATGACAAGGTGGTCGAATCGTTCGACATGGACAAGTACAGCCGCGATGAAGATTCGCTGGAGAAGTATCCGCACATCAAGGAATGGCTGCCACTGACGCCGCAGCGCATCCGCGAATTGCGTTTCGACATGAGCAGCGGCGCCGGCCAGATCCGCGCCGTGTCGCGCCTGTATTTCTTCGACAAGTACGCGAAGATCCGCGACAAGATCCGCTTGAAATTGAAAGCCTTAAAGGCGGGCCTGTCGCACGAGCGCCAGCTGGCCGAACTGGGTTTGCGCATGGAAACGAACCGTTTCCGCATCGTCATCGTCGGTTCCGTCGCGGGCGGCACGGGTTCCGGTTCCTTCCTCGACATGGGTTTGCTGGCGCGCTGGCTGGCGCGCAGCGAAGTGGGCGCGGCCGATGTGGAGCTGATGCTGTTCTTGCCGACCGGCTACACCAAGGCCAACAAGGACCGGGTCGAGGCCAACGGTTATGCGGCGCTGATGGAGCTGGAATCGGCCATGATGGGCAACAAGGGTTATGTGGGCCGCTGGGATGCGTATGACCGCCCGGAACTGACGCGCGAGCCCTACAGCGAGGTGTACCTGATCGATTCGGGCAACCTTGCCCAGCAGCACACCAAGGATGTCAGCGACGTCTACCACATGGTGGCCGATTCGCTGTTCGAGGACTTCGCCTCGGCCGACTTCGCGCGCGCCAAGCGCTCGATCGCCGTCAACCAGGCGCAGCACAAGAACTCGCTGTACAACGCGCCCGTGC
This sequence comes from Janthinobacterium glycogeni, assembly GCF_051380725.1. Lineage (NCBI taxonomy): Bacteria > Pseudomonadati > Pseudomonadota > Betaproteobacteria > Burkholderiales > Oxalobacteraceae > Janthinobacterium > Janthinobacterium glycogeni. The sequence continues at coordinate 32,353 of NZ_JBNYXP010000012.1, forward strand.
CGCAAGACCGCTTCGGCGACATGCGCCTGTATTTCTCGAAGCGTTTTTCCTCGTTCGGCATGGCCGTGCTCGATACGCGCCAGGAAGCGGCGCGCGACGAGCGGGCCCACCGCTGGGCCGGCGCCATGCTTCAGGCGTTCTTCGGCGTGGGCGGCACGGATGCGGGCGCCAACCGCGCCACGGATACGCAGCGCGATAATTTCCTCGCCGCCAATATGTTCCTGAAGGGCACGCCCTTCAGCGATTTCCCCGAGTTTTCCGACAAGAGCATCGAACTGAAGCGCTCCAGCGGCGACTTCATCGATTTCCGCGTCGTCGACGAATTGCTGGAAGACCGCCACGGTCACTTGCTGGCCGGCGTGGAAAACAGGGTCAATACGCGCATCAACGATATCCGCACGGGTTTCGACCGCAGCGAATGGCCGGCGCAGGTGCGCGACGCCATGAAACACCTGGAACGCGACGCCGTGCGCGACCAGGATTCCACGGCCGACACGACGGAAGACCGCATCAGCAAGCGTCGCCGCGAAGTGCTCGACGACGTCAAGAAAGTCGTGCGCGACCAGCTGTACGGCTATCTTGATAATAAAGAATTCGGCGGCCTGGAATACGTGCTGTCGCTGGTGGAACAGATCAAGGACCGCATCGAGGCGCCGGGCAGCGGCTTGACAGCGCAGATCGGCAACAATGCCGAGCGCTACCGCGAAATCAAGGAAGCCGTGCGTTCGCGCGAATACGAGCGCCTGCTGAACAACCTGGAGCAGACGCGCAGCACCTTCGGCTTCCTCAGCAATGGCGAAAAGCAGGCGGGCGTGGTGATGGACCATCTGCGCACGGAAATGGCGAATGCGCTGAAATTCCATCTGCGGGCCAAGGCGGCGGACGAGTCCGTCATCCTGCTGGGCGAACTGTCACGCTGGCTGGGCAACCGGGTCGGTGTCGATGCACAGGGGCGCGCGCAGTGGAATGGCCTGGTGGGCGAGCTGCAAACGGGCCGCGAAGGCGTGCTGGCCATGCTGGCGGAATTGAAAACAGCCAATACCATCCTGCAAAAAGACCTGGACAAGGAACACGCGACCCTGATCGTCATTCCCGTCACGGAAAAAGACATTGCGCTGCCGTCGGCGGCCACCTTGCGCCAGTGGGCCGATGACGCGTTCAAGGACATGGGCGGCTCGAAAGCGCTGTTCCCCATGCTGGGCGAACCGGCGCAACGCGGTTTGATCCTGGCCAAGGTCACGCGCATGGCCGAGAACATGATCGCCACGGCGGGCCTGGCGGAAGGGGCGACGAGCACGCCCGATCCCCTGTTCGAGGCGCTGGAACAGATGGATGTGTCCGAACGCCTGGACCGCTTCCGCAAGCTGCTGGCCTGTTCCATGCCGTGGATCGACGCCAATATGGCGGGCGACTTCACGGTCGTGTCGGACCAGTTCAAGTGCGTGATCGGCGTGGCCAACGCGGCCGCCTTCAAGGCGAAGTTCGGCGCCGAGCTCGAATCGTGCGTGCCGACCCAGGTGGGCATCACGGTGAGCCAGCTGGAAATCGTCGAGACGGGCATCCGCGGGCGCGCCGTCTGCTATTGCGAGCTGGCCGGCGTGCCGATGACGGTGCTGCGCGGCCTGGAAGGCTGGCGCACCAGTTACCGCAAGGAAGGCGACAACGACAAGGCGCCGACCCACACGCATATCGATCCGACGCAATTCACGCACCCGATCGCGCCGAACACGGACGAGATGAAGCGCCTGGCCGAGGATTTCGGCGAGTTTCTGCAAGCGATCATGCTGGGCGTGCTGACGCGCCACACGGGCAGAGTCGTGCCGCCCGGCCAGTATCAGTTTGCCGTCGAACCGGGCGACCTGCGCCGCATCGGCAATGAGCGGGCCATCCGCCAGAACGGCATGCCGGCCTCGTACGAGAAAAATATTGCCCTGCGCATCGAGGAAAAATTGACGGCGCTTGACGCCGTGCAGACGGCGGCCATGGCGGCGCTGGCAAAATACTATGAACGCACGGTGTATGCGCCCAAGCTGGTGGCACAGGCCGATGGCTCGCAACTGCCGTACGTCGGCTTTGGCAGCGCCATTTCCGCCGAACTGGGCGCGCGCCTGCGCGAGTCGGCGCGCCGCAAGGGCATGGCCGGCGATGAGCTCGACCGCACGGTGCAAGCCTTGCTGGGCCGCCTGAAGGAGTGGGCGAACGTCATCGGCGACTCCGACGGCGACGCCTACGACTGGGAAGTGCGCGAACCGGAAGCGGACGGCCAGCCCCGTTTGAAATATGCGATCAAGGGGGAAATGCTGGAAGCGGGGCGCCTCGAGCAATTGCTGCGCCCGGCTGCCGCGGCCGCCGCCCCGGCGGCACCCGCGTTCGGCATGGCGCCGCCACCGCTGGGCGGCATGCCGCCGCCCCTGGTGGAACACCAGTATTTCCTGGGCATTAACGGCCAGCAGCAGGGACCGTTCACGGCCCAGCAGATCGTGCAATACGTGCAGGCGGGGCAGGTCGTGCCGGCCACCACCAAGGTGTGGCGCGCCGGTTTGCCGGCCTGGGCCGAGCTGGCCCAGTTCCCCGAGCTGGCGCCCTTGTTCCTCAGCGCGCCGCCACCGTTGATGCCGCCGCCCTTGTGAACGCTGGAATGACGTTGGAATGAAGGATTAGTTTTGGATATCTGCAACAAATGCAAGACGGGCCTGTGGACCGTTGTCAGCCATTGCCCGTACTGCGGTCAGGCGCAGGCTGGTGCTGCCCGGCCCGCCGCGGCCGTGCCGCCGCCGCTGCCGGCCGTGTCCGCGCCGACGCCGGTAGCGCCGCCGCCTGCGCCCAAGCCGCCGCCCGTGCCGGTGGCGCCTGCTCCTGCGCCGAAAGCGCCGCCGGTGCCGCTGCCCGTGCCTGCATCCGCGCCGCCTGCCGTGCCGCCAACGCCGCCGAAGCCGGCCCAGCCGAAAGCCGTGCCGCAGTCCGCGCCTGTGCCGCCACCGGCGCCGGCCGAACCGCCGCCACCGCCGCGCAAGTGGCTGCGCTGGCTGGGCGGCATCGCCGTGCTGGCGGCCGTCATCGTCTACATGAATGGCAAGCCGGGCGGCAAGAATGAATCGGCTTGCAACGACGCCATCGACAGCGGCTTGAAGCTGGTGGCAAATGGCAGCCTGGATGGCGCCCGGCAGAAGCTGGCGACGGCGAAGAATGTGTGCACGGGCAAGTCCAGCGCCAAGGCGGACGATTTGCAGGCGGCGATCGGCAAGGCCGGCGCCGCATCGGGCAGTTGCCAGCGCAGCGTGCGCGCCATCGAACGCCATATTGATGGCCATCAATTGCAAAGCGCGGCCAGGGGCATCGCCGCGCTCGACGCCGATTGCGCGGGCGCTGCCAGCGTGGATTCCCTGCGCAAGCAGCTGGCGCGCCAGCAGGCGGCAGCCGCGTCCGTGCTGGTCGGGGTGCGCCAGGCGCTCGATGGCAAGGATGCGACGACGGCCCGCAATGGCATCGCCAGGCTGGAAGCGATCGACCGCGAAGCGGTGGAATTGCCGCAGCTGAAGGCTGACGTGCAGGCCTTGTCGGCGGCCGCTGTGCCTGCCCCCGCGCCCGTTTCTGTACCGGTCCCGGCAGCACTGGAACCGACCCCCGCGCGCGCGGTCGAACGTCCAGCGGTGGCCGAACGCCGTCCGCTGGAAACGTCGCCCGTCGATAGCGGCGCGGCCATGCGCAACGAGATGGCGCAATCGTTCCTGCGCGATGCCGAGCGTTCATTGCTGGAAGGTAAGTTCGATGCGGCCAAGACGTATCTGGAAAGCGCGCGCCGCATCGATCCGGGCAATGCGCGCATCGACAATCTGTCGCGCCGCATCCGCGAGCGCGAACGGCAAGTGCTGCAGACGGAAACAACGATCAATTAGGTATCTGGGAGTCACCATGCTGAATCACACCACCTTGCGCGCCGTCGCTGCGCTGACCATCGCGGCCATGCTGGCCGGCTGCGCCACGGCGACTATGAACCCGAACGGCGTGCGGCAGGACAGTTCCTATCCGCAAGGCGGCGCCCAGGCGGCCACGGATGAGGACCCGTGCAGCGTGGGCACGTCGGCCGCAGCCGGCGCGGCCGTGGGGGCGCTGCTGGGCGCGCTGGCGGGCGGAAAAAATGGCGCGCTGAAGGGCGCGGCCATCGGCGGCGGCCTGGCGGCGGCCGGTTGCCTGGCCATCAATGTCAATTCGCGCCAGACCAAGACGGCGGCGCAGGCGGACCGCGACTATATCCGCACGCGCGGCGCCTTGCCGCGCGAGCCGCAAGTGGTGTCGTACACGCCGCAGCTGAGCGCGTCGACCGTCAAGCGTGGCCAGCCGTTCAAGGTCACCTCCGTGGTGGAGCTGGTCAACGGCAGCGCGCAAAGCGTCAGCGACGTGCGCGAAGAGCTGGTGGTGCTCGACCCGCAAGGCCAGCCGTTCAAGTCCGGCTCGAAAGCCCTGGCCAGCAACAACAAATCGGGCGGGCGCTTTGAAAACTCGTTCGAGCTGACCTTGCCGGCCGGCGTGTCGCAAGGCGTGTACGGTGTCAAGACGAATCTGTACGTGAACGGCAAGCTGGCCGCCACGCGCGACCTGCGCACGCAGCTGGTGATGCTGGATGTGGATACGGGCGTTGACGCGCAGCTGGCGCTGCGCTGATTGCCGTATGCAAACGCGTAGGTCGGATTAGCGGGGTAAAGCCCCGCGTAGTCCGACAACACCACTAACGCCAACAATGTTGTCGGATAACGGCCCCTTGGGCCTCATCCGACCTACGCGCCGCCGGCGTATCCATGCTGGCGCCAGGCCTCGTAGACGACGACGGCCACCGTATTCGATAAATTCAGGCTGCGGTTGTCCGGGCGCATGGGCAGGCGGATGCGCTGCTCTTCCGGAAAGCCGTCGCGCAGGGCCGGATCCAGGCCTTTCGTTTCCGAGCCGAATACAAACACGTCGCCGGGCAGGAAGGCCACCTCGCCGAACGGGCGCGAACCGCGCGTCGTCATGGCGAACATGCGGGCCGGGTCGGGCTGGGTGTCGGCCAGGAACGCCTCCCAGTTCTTGTGCACCTTCATCTTGGCGTAATCGTGATAATCGAGGCCGGCGCGCTTCATCTTGGCATCGTCGAGCGGAAAGCCCAGCGGTTCGACCAGGTGCAGCTGCGCGCCCGTGTTCGCGCACAGGCGGATGACGTTGCCCGTATTGGGCGGGATTTCAGGTTCTACCAAAACAACGTGAAACAAAATGCTCTCCTCATATATATCTGTAGCGAATTCAATGTGGCGGCGTGCGCGCCACCACCAATATGCTGACCCTGGCCGCCCCCGCGCGCTTGCAGGCGGTGGCCAGGGCATTGACGGTATGGCCGCTGCTCATCACGTCGTCGACGATGCCCACATGACATCCTTGCAATAACGGCGCGTATTCGGGCGCGATGGCGAATGCGTGCGCCAGGTTGGCTTGCCGCTCCTGCGGCGCCACGCCGCTTTGCGCCCGGGTCTCGCGCACGCGCAGCGCCAGGCGCGGTTGTAAAGGCACGTCCAGCAGGCGCGCCAGCGGACGCGCGATTTCCAGCGCCTGATTAAAACCCCGCTCGGCCAGCCGTGCCGGGCCCAAGGGCACCGGACAGAGCAATTGTGGCGCCTGCCACGCTTGCTGTTGCTGAATGGCAACATGCAGCAGTTCTGCGAACAGGGGCGCCAACGCCAGGCGCGCGCCGAATTTCAGCTGCAGCAGCAACTGGTCGACGGGCGCCGCATAGTCAAACGCCGTGATCGTGGCGTCATATGCGGGCCGCTGGCGCAAACAGCGCCCGCAGAGTTGAGCCACCTCAATGTCAGCGAGCGGATTGGCGCACTGGCGGCAGCGGTGGCGCAGTTGCCCGCGTCCTTGCCCCAGGTACTGCGCGCGGCAAGGCGGGCACATCACTTGCGGGCAGCCCATGCCGCACAGCGCGCATTGCGCCGGCAGCACCGTGGCGCCCAGCCACAGTCGCAGCGCCCGCCAGGCGGCGTCAAGGCGGGGCAGGGCGGCGGTCCGCATCGCGATGGCGTCGTTCCATGTACACTGCCGACATTATCTCACCTCACCCGATTCAACATGCCAGTTCCCACCAGTCCGCCCAAAATGAGTGCGCCCATCGATGCGGTGCAAGTACGCGATTTCTTTTCCCGTCCGGCGCGCGTCGCGCCGTCGGACTTCCTGCGCCGCGAAGTGTCACAGCGCATGCACGAGCGCCTGGAGCTGGTGAAGATCACGCCGCATCGCGTGCTCGACGCCGGCTGCGGCCCCGGCGCGGACCTGGCGCAGCTGCAAAAGGATTATCCCGCCGCGCAGATTATCGGTCTCGATGCAGCGCAAGCGATGATGCAGGCGGCGCGCGCGCCCGCGTCGAAACTGGCCAGCCTGAACCAGTTCCTCAGCAAACTCTTGCCGGCCAAGGCGGGCGTGGATTTATTGTGCGGCGACCTGGGCGACTTGCCGCTGGCGCAGGGCAGCATCGACCTCGTGTGGTCGAATCTGGCGCTGCACTGGCATGCCCAGCCCGACCGCGTGTTCGCGGAATGGCGGCGCGCGCTGCGCCTGGACGGTCTGCTGATGTTTTCCTGCTTCGGTCCCGACACCTTCCGCGAAGTGCGCGACGCGTTTGCCGAGGCCGATTTGTATCCGCACGCCTTGCCCTTTGTCGACATGCACGACTTTGGCGACATGCTGGTCGAGACGGGCTTTTCCACGCCCGTGCTGGACATGGAAATCATTACCGTCACCTACGACACGGCGGAAAAACTGCTGGCGGACGTGCGCGCCTTCGGCGGCAACCCGCTGACCACGCGCCGGCGCGGCCTGATGGGCAAGGCGGCCTGGCAGCGCATGCTGGCCGCGCTGGAAAAGACGCGCCGTCCAGATGGCAAGCTGGGCCTGAGTTTCGAAGTGATCTATGGCCACGCCTTCCGTCCCGCGCCGCGCGTGACGCGCAATGGCGAGGCCATCATCCGTTTTGACCTGCCGCGCAAACCCAAATAACAGGGCAAAGAAACCGATACTTGGTCGGCATCCGCGCACAATGTGGCAGCTTGGCGTTGCAAAGCGCGCGGCGGCCGGGAGAAGGGCGCGCACAAAGCCGATTATTGCTTGATGGATTCAAGTTTACTTGATTATAATCGTTGATTGTTTGTCAGCTTGTTAAGTACAAAAACAAGGGCTGCATACAAAATAAAAAAAACAAAGCGAGACTTATTCGAAGTTACTGCATTAGTATAGTAACCATCTTCCACACGAGGCCATTTCCAGGTGGGGAAGAAAAACAGGGTTCCAGCATGGTTGCGCGCCGCCGTTTTTGTTGCGGCAGCCAGCATGGAATTCGCTGGTGCTTGACGCACATGGCCGCATTCCGGCCGTGTTGCTTTCATGGAGGAGCGGCAGCGGTCCAGTACGGAGAAATCCGCAGCCGTTTAAAATATCATTATTTTTGGGTGGTTGGGGAAAACATGACACATGCAAAGCGACTTCAATCGTTGCTGCTCGGGCTGTCTTTGACAGCGTTTGGCATCGGGCGATGGGCCACGGCGGCACCGGCTGCCGGCACCTATCCCGGCACCGGCGGTCCCGTGCCGTTCGAAATGAATCTGCAACCGCCGGCGACACAGATCGCCCATGAAATCTACGATTTGCACACCCTGATGATGATCATCTGCCTGGTGATCTTCGTAGCCGTGTTCGGCGTCATGTTCTATTCCATCTTCAAGCACCGCAAGTCTCTGGGCCACAAGCCGGCCACCTTCCACGAAAGCACCACCGTCGAGATCGCCTGGACCGTCGTGCCTTTCCTGATCGTCATCGGCATGGCCCTGCCTGCCACGCGCACCGTGGTCGGCATGAAGGATACGTCGAACGCCGACATCACCATCAAGGCCACCGGCATGCAGTGGAAATGGGGCTATGACTACCTGAAAGGCGAGGGCGAAGGCATTTCCTTCCTCTCCAACCTGGCCACGCCGCGCTCGCAAGTGGGTGCGCCAGGCGCGCCGCCGACGGAAAAACGGGGCGAAAACTACCTGATCGAAGTCGACAACGAAGTCGTTGTGCCGGTCAACAAGAAGATCCGCGTGGTGCTGACGGCCAACGACGTCATCCACGCCTGGTCCGTGCCCGCCTTCGGCGTCAAGCAGGATGCGATTCCCGGTTTCGTGCGCGATACCTGGTTCAAGTCCGACCATATCGGCACCTTCCGCGGCAATTGCGCCGAGCTGTGCGGCAAGGAACACGCGTTCATGCCCATCGTTGTCAAGGTCGTCTCGGCAGACGACTACAAGGCTTGGGTTGATGTAAAACAAAAGGAAATGGCGGCATTGGCTGATGATCCAAGCAAGGTGTGGACCATCGACGAATTGAAGGTCAAGGGCGAGAAAGTGTATACGGCCAACTGCGTGGTCTGCCACCAGGCAACGGGCAAGGGCGTACCGGGGGCGTTTGCGCCGCTGGACGGCTCGGCCGTGGTGAACGGCCCGAAAGCCGATCAGATCCACGTCTTGCTGAACGGGCAAAAGAGCGGCAAGTATCCCGCTGAAATGCCAGCATGGAAACAGCTGTCCGACACGGAAATTGCCGCAGTGATCACTTACACGCGCAATTCCTGGTCGAACAAGGCCGCAGAGAACATCGTTCAACCAGCCGAAGTCGTGGCTGCACGCAAGTAATTAGGAGCCGCAGATGAGTACTAGCACGAGCACTAGCACCTTGGACCACGCCGGTCACGATCACGACCATGCCCACGATCATCCCACTGGCTACCGCCGCTGGCTGTTTGCCACCAACCACAAGGATATCGGCACCCTGTACCTGTGGTTCTCGTTCATCATGCTGCTGTCGGGCGGCGTGCTGGCCCTGATGATCCGTACGGAACTGTTTCATCCGGGCTTGCAATTCTTTCACCCAGAATTTTTTAATCAACTGACCACCATGCACGGCCTGGTGATGGTGTTCGGCGCCATCATGCCGGCCTTCGTCGGCTATGCCAACTGGATGATCCCGCTGCAAGTGGGCGCCTCCGACATGGCCTTTGCCCGCATGAACAACTTCTCGTTCTGGCTGCTGCCGCCGGCCGCGCTGCTGCTGGCCACGTCCTTCCTCGTGCCGGGCGGCGCCACCGCCGCCGGCTGGACCCTGTATGCGCCGCTGTCGACGCAGATGGGCCCCGGCATGGACATGGCGATTTTTGCCATGCACCTGATGGGCGCCTCGTCCATCATGGGTTCGATCAACATCATCGTCACCATCCTGAACATGCGCGCCCCCGGCATGACCCTGATGAAAATGCCGATGTTTTGCTGGACCTGGCTGATTACCGCGTATCTGTTGATCGCCGTCATGCCCGTGCTGGCCGGCGCCATCACCATGACCCTGACGGATCGCCATTTCGGCACCTCCTTCTTTAACGCGGCTGGCGGCGGCGACCCCGTCATGTACCAGCACATCTTCTGGTTCTTCGGCCACCCCGAGGTCTACATCATGATTCTGCCGGCTTTCGGCATCGTCTCGCAGATCCTGCCCGCGTTTGCCCGTAAACCTTTGTTCGGCTACGCCTCGATGGTCTACGCTACCGCTTCCATCGCGATTCTGTCCTTCATCGTCTGGGCGCACCACATGTTTACCACCGGCATGCCGGTGACCAGCCAGCTGTTCTTCATGTACGCGACCATGCTGATCGCCGTGCCGACGGGCGTGAAAGTGTTCAACTGGATCGCCACGATGTGGAAGGGCTCGATGACGTTCGAAACGCCGATGCTGTTCTCGGTGGGCTTCATCTTCGTGTTTACCATGGGCGGTTTCACGGGCCTGATCCTGGCCGTCACGCCGATCGACATCCAGCTGCAGGACACCTATTATGTGGTGGCGCATTTCCACTACGTGCTGGTGGCCGGTTCGCTGTTCGCCCTGTTCGCCGGTTTCTACTACTGGTCGCCGAAATGGACGGGCCATATGTACAACGAGACGCGCGGCAAGATCCACTTCTGGCTGTCCCTGATCACGTTCAACGTGACCTTCTTCCCGATGCACTTCCTGGGCCTGGCCGGCATGCCGCGCCGCTACGCCGACTATCCAGCGCAGTTCACGGACTTCAACATGATTGCCTCGATCGGCGGCTTCGGTTTTGGCCTGATGCAGGTGTACTTCCTGTTCTTTGTTGTCTTGCCGACCATCCGCGGCGGCAAGGCTGCACCGGCGAAACCATGGGAAGGCGCGGAAGGCCTGGAATGGACCGTGCCGAGCCCGGCGCCGTTCCACACGTTTGAAACGCCGCCAACCGTCAAGTAGTCATCCTCAAGCAATGCCAGTGTCACGGGCCGGCGCCGCTGCCGGTCCCTTTGAATAGAGTGCCTGCCATGACCGAAGTGAAAACTGAACGCAAGAAACCGAACAACCTGCGTACGGGGCTGATACTGGGGGCCCTGGCGGCCTTCTTCTTCCTGTCCGTATTCGTCAAACGCATGTGGCTCTGACGTGACGACGCCGATGCAACAGGAAACACGCGGCCTGAACCGCAAGATGCTGGGCAAGCTGCTCGTCATTGCCGTGCTGATGTTTGGCTTTGGCTATGCCCTGATCCCCGTCTACAAGCAGATTTGCGAAGTGATGGGCATCAACGTGCTGACGCAGAAAGATGGCACGGTGGCTTACGACAACAATACGCAGGTCGACACGACGCGCAGCATCACCGTCGAGTTCGACGGCAATGCGCAGGGCCCATGGCGCTTCCGCCCGACCGTGTCGAGCATGCAGGTGCATCCGGGCGAACTGGTGACCGTCATGTATGAAGTGGTCAACACGCAAAACCGCGTCGTCAACGCGCAAGCCATTCCCAGCTACGCGCCGCAGAGCGCCACGCCGCATTTCAAGAAGGTCGAGTGCTTCTGCTTCAAGCAGCAGACCTTGAAACCGAAGGAGGCGCGGCAGATGCCGGTGGTGTTCTTCCTCGATCCGGCCCTGCCGAAAGAGGTGAAAACCATCACCCTGTCGTACACGTTTTTCGAGATTGCCGGTCTGAGCCAGGCTCAGACGCCGGCCGTCCAATAGGAGAGTGCCATGGGCGAATCCGCCAAACCGGAAAAAGCGTCGTTCCTGTATTCGCTGCGGGCCGTCGTGTGGTCGTTTACGGGACTGCGCCGCAAGAGCGATTTCGACACGGACTCGGCCAAGCTCAATCCCGTGCACATCGTCATCGCCGGCTTCCTGGTGGTGGCTTGCCTGATCGGCATCCTGATTTCGATTGTTAAATTCGTCGTTTTATAAATTATAAAAAACCACCCTATAAGTTTTTGAGGAGATGATGATGAGTTCCAACCACGCCGCCGTACCTTATTATTTCGTGCCCGGCCCGTCGCGCTGGCCCATGCTGGGCGGCGCCAGCCTGCTGCTGACCATGATCGGCGCCTCGGCCTGGGTCAACGACGTCTCCTGGGGCCCGTACGTGAATTACCTGGGCATCGCCGGCATCCTGCTGGTGCTGTATTTCTGGTTCGGCGACGCCATCAGCGAATCGGAGCAGGGCCTGTACAGCGAGCGCATCGATCACTCCTTCCGCTGGAGCATGAGCTGGTTCATCTTTTCAGAAGTCATGTTCTTCGCCGCCTTCTTCGGCGCCCTGTTCTATGCGCGCAGCATCTCGATGCCGTGGCTGGCCGACCTCGACCACAAGGTGATCTGGCCCGATTTCGCCGCTCACTGGGGCAATACGGGCCCGGCCGGCACGGTGCAGGAATTCACCACCATGACGCCGTTCTGGATTCCGACCATCAACACGGCCCTGCTGCTGACGTCGGGCGTGACCCTGACCATTTCGCACCACGCGCTGCGCGCCGGCCACCGCGCCATGACGGCCCTGTTCCTGTTCGCCACCATCGTGCTGGGCGCCATCTTCATGGGCTTCCAGGTCTACGAATACATGCACGCCTACAGCGAACTGAATTTGAAATTGACGTCCGGCATCTACGGCGCCACCTTCTTCATGCTGACGGGCTTCCACGGCTTCCACGTGACCCTGGGCGCCATCATGTTGTCCGTCATCCTGTACCGCGTGCTGAAAGGCCACTTCACGCCCGAGCACCACTTCGGCTTCGAAGGCGCCGCCTGGTACTGGCACTTTGTCGACGTCGTCTGGCTGGGCCTGTACGTGGTCGTGTATTGGTTATAATGGCGGGGCAGGGCGCGCGTTGTTAGGCGCGCCGGCACCATAAAAAAAGCCGTACCGGGACATCCTGGGTACGGCTTTTTTCTTAGTGTGAAGAATTTGCTAATCAGGCAAGAAGAAGCTTAATGTATGCCCGTCGGCTGGATATAGCCGAGCTTGTGCGCCAGCAGGATCAGCAAAAACAGGGTGATCGACAAGCCCACGCGCAGGGCCAGCGCCTGCACGGTGCGGTTGCTCTTGCCCTTGTCGCGCATGAGGAAGAACAGGGCCGAGCCCAGGCTGCCCAGGATCAGGATGAAGGCGATGGCAACGAGGATTTTCATGGATGGTAGCGCCAGGCTTGAGGAGGTTTCATTGTAATGCGTATCCGCTTCCATTTTAGATGGATTCCATTTGTTGTAATGCTGCTACTGGTGGCCCTGGGGGTATCGCTGGCGCAATGGCAGCAGCGCCGTGGCGACGAGAAGGTCGCCCGCGCGGCCAAACTCGAAGCGGGCAACCAGGCCGCGCCGCTGGCGTTGACGGCCGCGCCCCTGTCGCCGTCCGATGCGCAGGCGATCGAATACCGCCGCTTCACCGTCACGGGCCATTTCGTGCCCGCCTGGACGGTCTACCTGGACAACCGTCCCTACAAGGGGCAGGCGGGCTTTCACGTGCTCACGCCATTTCAGATCGACGGTTCGAGCATGCACGTGCTGGTGGCGCAGGGCTGGCTGCCGCGCAACAATGCCGAACGCACACGCATTCCCGATTACGCCACGCCGGCCGGCACGGTGACGATTTCCGGCATCGCGCGCCTGAACGCGGGCCACGTGATGGAACTGGGCACGGCGCCGGCCCTGGCGCCGCACGCCATCGTGCAAAATGCCGATATCGGCCAGCTGGCCCAGGCCAGCGGCCTGGCCTTGCAGCCTTTTATCCTTGAACAAACAGTCGACGGAGTGACGGCGCCAGCGTCCAGCCAGCTTCCCGTGCGCGACTGGCCGGCGCCGGACCTGGGCGCCGACAAGCACCGCGGCTATGCATTCCAGTGGTACGCACTGGCACTGATGGCTTTTCTATTTTTTGTCTTTACAGGATTTCGACGTGCAAACAAACAGCCCTGAAGCAACGCAAGACAACAGCAACAAGCAGCTGCAAAATACGGGACGGTGGAAACTGCTGGCCGTGGTGGCCGTGTGCGCGTTTCCCATCATCGCTTCGTATTTCACGTATTACATCATCAAGCCCACGGGCCGCAACAACTACGGCGCCCTGATCGACCCCCGTTTGCACCCGATACCGGAAGCGCAGCTGCAGGTGACGGAGCTGGACGGCAAGGCGGCGCCGCTGGCCCAGTTCAAGGGCAAGTGGGTGTTGTTGCAGACGGGACCGTCCGATTGCCAGGAAGCGTGCAAGAAGCAATTGTTTGACATGCAACAACTGCGCCTCATGCAGGGCAAAGAACGCGAACGCCTGGAGCGGGTCTGGCTGGTGACGGATGCCCAGCCGCTCGACACCCTGGTGATGCGCGAATTCGACGGCACCAGCATGCTGCGCGTCAATAGCGACGCCCTGAAAGCCTGGCTGCCCGTGGAGCCGGGCGGCAAGACCAGCGACCATCTGTACCTGATCGATCCGCTGGGCAACCTGATGATGCGCTTTCCGAAGGACGCGGACCCGAACAAGATCAAGAAAGACATCGCCAAGCTGCTCAAAGCTTCGGCGATCGGTTGAGGAGTCCGCATGCCGACGATGCATCTCTCCGCGCTGGCCCAGCTGGGTTTGACGGGCTTGCTGGTGGCGCTGCTGCCTTTGACCATGGTCTGGGTGTCCGCGGACGCCAATAAATACCGCAAGCTCGTGTGGATCGCCGTCTTCTTGACGGTCGACCTGATCATGTTTGGCGGCTTTACGCGCCTGTCCGATTCCGGCCTCGGCTGTCCGGACTGGCCCGGCTGCTATGGCTCGGCCAATCCTTTCCTCGCGCACGAGCATATCGTGGCGGCGGAAACCCTGATGCCGACGGGCCCCGTGACGGTGGTCAAGGCGTGGATCGAAATGACGCACCGCTACCTGGCCATGGCCATCGGCGTGCTGATCGTGGCGATGATGGTGCAGGCGTGGCGCCAGTGGCGCAAAAGCAAGCGGCAGGAATTCGCCCCGGCCCTGCCGACGGCGCTGTTTTTGTTCGTCTGCCTGCAGGGCGCGTTCGGCGCCTGGACGGTGACCCTGAAACTGCAGCCGGTGATCGTCACCATCCACCTGTTGCTGGGTATGGGCTTGCTGGCCATGCTGACGTGGCTGGGCGGGCGCCAGGACCATGCCGTCAAACCCTTGCTGCGCGCCGATGCGGATGCTGCCGTGCTGCGCCCCGTGCGCGCGCTGGCCGTCCTGTCGCTCGTGCTGCTGACCGTGCAGATCGCGCTCGGCGGCTGGGTGAGCACCAACTACGCCACCCTGGCCTGCACGGATTTCCCCCTGTGCGGCGGCAAGGTCATTCCGGAGATGGATTTCGAGCATGGTTTCCATCTGTGGCGCGAACTGGGCAAGACGGCCGCCGGCCACTACCTGCCGTTTTCCGCGCTGACGGCCATCCACTGGGTGCACCGCAATTTCGCCTTCATCGTGCTGGCCGGCGTCGGCTATACCGTGTTGCGCGCGTGGAAGCTGCCGTCCCTGCGCGGCACGGCCCGCTGGGTGGCGCTGGTGCTGGCCCTGCAGGCGGCCACGGGCCTGGCGACGATTTACCTGAGCTGGCCATTGTCGATTGCCGTCCTGCATAACGGCGGGGCGGCGCTGCTCGTGTTATTGCTGACCATGTTAAACTACAAGGCTAAATTCCAACTCGATGTTGCGCGCAATGTTCAGCGCGCTTGCGCCGCCGCGCCAGTGCCCCCGGCACCAGCCAGTCCTTCCCGTACCGCATAAATGACTACTCAGACCATCAGCCGTAAACCCTCCCCCCGCATCGCCCAGTACTGGGCGCTGACCAAGCCCCGCGTGACGCAGCTGGCCGTATTTTGCGCCGTCATCGGCATGTTCCTGGCCAGCGAGGAGTTGCCCGACTGGCATGCGGTGGTGTTCGGCACCATCGGCATCTGGCTGCTGGCGGGCGCCGCGTTTGCCGTCAATTGCCTGGCCGAGCGCGAAATCGATGCGCGCATGGCCCGCACGGCGCGCCGCCCGATGGCCATGGGCGACATCACGGTGAAACAGACAGTGGTGTTCGCGCTCGTGATCGGCGGCCTGGGCATGGCGATCCTGTATCACCTCGTCAATCCGCTGACCATGTGGCTGACCTTTGTCACGTTTGTCGGCTATGCGCTGATCTACACCATGGTGCTGAAACCCGCCACGCCGCAAAATATCGTCATCGGCGGCCTGTCCGGCGCCATGCCGCCCGCGCTGGGCTGGGCGGCCGTCGCCAACGACGTGCCGATGCAGGCCTGGCTGCTGGTCCTGATCATCTTTGTGTGGACGCCGCCGCACTTCTGGGCGCTGGCCATGTACCGGCGCGACGATTACGCGCGCTCGGGCCTGCCCATGCTGCCCGTCACGCACGGCTTGAAATTCACGCAATTTCACGTCTGGCTGTACTCGATCGCGCTGGCCGCCACCACCTTGCTGCCGTACGCCGTGCGCATGAGCGGCCTGATCTACCTGGCTGCGGCCGTGGTGCTCAACGCCGGCTTCCTGTATTACGCGTGGAAGATGTACCGCCATTACACGGACTTGATCGCGCGCAAAGCGTTTACTTTTTCCATCATCTACCTGGCCTTGCTATTCGCGGCTTTGCTGGTCGACCACTACATTCCCCTCGGCACATGAAAAAAATCCTGACTCTGTTGTTGGCGGCCGCGCTGGCCGTCGTCCTGGCCGGCTG
This sequence comes from Janthinobacterium glycogeni, assembly GCF_051380725.1. Taxonomy (NCBI): domain Bacteria; kingdom Pseudomonadati; phylum Pseudomonadota; class Betaproteobacteria; order Burkholderiales; family Oxalobacteraceae; genus Janthinobacterium; species Janthinobacterium glycogeni. The sequence continues at coordinate 48,408 of NZ_JBNYXP010000012.1, forward strand.
CGGCAAGCCTGCCGCACCGAAGCTGGCCTTCAAGAACACGGACGTGACGGGCCTCGGCTATGCGCGCGAGTTCGCGCTGACGGACCATACGGGCCACCCGCGCACCCTGGCCGACTACAAGGGCAAGCTGGTGCTGATGTTCTTCGGTTACACGCAATGCCCGGACGTTTGCCCCACCACCATGGCCGACATGGCGCAGGTGATGCGGGAAATGGGCCCGCAGGCGGACCAGGTGCAAGTGCTGTTCGTCACCGTCGACCCCGAGCGCGACACGCAAGCCTTGCTGGCCCAGTACGTGCCCGCCTTCGACAAGCGTTTCGTGGGCCTGTATGGCGATGCAGCCGCGACGGCCAAGGTGGCCAAGGAATTCAAGGTGTATTACGCCAAGGTCGAAGGCGAAACGGACAGCAGCTACACGGTTGACCACACGGCCGGCACCTATGTCTTCGACCGCGAAGGCAAGATCCGTCTGTTCGTGCGGCACGGCGAAAAGCCTGCCGCCATCGCGCACGATCTTAAACTTCTGCTATCCTGACCCGGTCGCGCCCCCGGGCGCCATCTTCAGGATTTGCAGTACATGGACAAACGTTTCGAGCCGCACGCCCGCCTGGCAGCCATCATCTTCTTGCTGATCGGCTGCTTTTTCGTCTTGCGGCCCTTCCTCGCCGCCATGCTGTTTGCCGCCTGCGTGGGCATTTCCAGCTGGCCCTTGTATATCCTCCTGCTCGACCGCCTGAAAGGCCGGCGCAACTGGGCGGCCGCCATCATGACCCTGTCATTGCTCCTGGTCATCGTGCTGCCGCTGGCCCTCGTCACCTACAACCTGGCCGATAACGTCTCGCGCATCTATGAACAGTTGCGCGCCGCGCTGGAAGCGGGCGGCCTGCATCCGCCGGCCTGGCTGGCCAGCATTCCCGTGGTGGGCGAAACCATCGCCGGCTACGTGGAGCGCCTGCTCGCTGACCGTGAGGAATTACTGAATCTGGGCAAGACGATGCTGGAGCCGGCGCGCCATTTCCTCGCTTCCGGCGGCATCCTGCTGGGCACGGGCCTGGCGCAGACCAGCCTGGCCGTGTTCGTCAGCTTCTTCCTTTACCGCGACGGGCAGCAGCTGAGCCGCGCCTTGATGACGGGCGCCGGCCGCATCATCGGCGACAGCGCGCCCGGCGTGGGCCTGACCATCAGCCGCACCGTGCGCGGCGTCATGTACGGCTTGCTGGGCACGGCGCTGGCGCAAGCGCTGGTGGCCGTGGTGGGCTTCCTGATCGCCGGCGTGCCGGCCGTAGCGCTGCTGGGCGTGGCCACCTTCATCTTTTCGCTGATCCCCGTCGGCCCGCCCCTGATCTGGGGCGGCGCCGCCATCTGGCTGTTTTCAGACGGCCAGATGGGCTGGGGCATTTTCATGCTGGTGTGGGGCGCGCTGCTGATCAGCGGCGTGGATAACGTGGTCAAACCCATGCTGATCAGCCGCGGCAGCAGCTTGCCGTTCCTGCTGGTGTTGCTCGGCGTGCTGGGCGGCGTGCTGGCCTTCGGCTTCGTCGGCATCTTTATCGGCCCGACCCTGTTGGCCGTGCTGTACAGCCTGCTGCAAACGTGGACGGTGGGCGAAACCACCGTGCCGCAGGGCAAAGATACGATTACCTTGAAAAAAGACTAATCGCGCAAGTCCGCGTCGAGGTCGCGTTCCTGCTTCGGGATCACCTTGATCAGCACGATGCGGGGCCCGTTCATCTTCTTGACGACGATGTCGAAGTCGACGAAGGTGATGCGCTGGCCCTGCTTCGGAATGTCGCCCAGCTTGACCATGATCAAGCCGCCCACCGATTCCACGTCGTCCAGTCCCAGTTCCTCGTTTTCGATATCGATGCCGAGGATGCGTTCGAGCGAAAAGATGGGCAGGCTGGCCTTGCCGATCAGGGTGCCGTCGCTTTGCTTGAGCCAGTCGTTCTCATTGCGGCGGAATTCGTCGCGGATTTCGCCGACCATGGCGCCGAGCAAGTTATCCAGGGTGATGAAACCCAGCGGGCGCTTGCCCTTTTCGCCGATCAGGGCGAAGTGGGGCGCGCCGTCGCGGAAGCGCCGGAACAGCTCCAGCGCCGGCGTGCGCGCGGAAATGATGTCCACGGGGCGCAGGAAAGGCGTGAGCGAGGTGATCGGTTTACCCGCCTGCTGGGCAAAGAACAGGTCCTTCAGGTGCACCACGCCCAGGACGTCGTCTTCATTCGTGTCGAAATACGGGTAGCGGCTGAAGCGGTTGCGCAGCACCGTGTCGAGATTTTCTTCCAGCGTGTTCGAGGCGTGCAGGGCGATCACTTCATTGATCGGGCGCATCAGGTCCGATACCGTCATCTGCTCGAAATCGAGCGATTGCGCCAGGATGTTGCGTTCGTCGCGCGTAAATTTCTCGCCGGGCTGGCTGGTGCGCAGGATCAGTTTCAATTCTTCCGACGAGTAATGGGCATCGTGGCCGCCCTTGCCGGACAGGCCGGCCAGGCGCAGCACCCAGTTGGCGCTGGCGTTGAGCAGATAGATGGCCGGATACATGGCCCAATAGAAACCATACAGGGGAATCGCGCTCCACAGGCCGACGGCTTCCGGGTTGCGGATGGCCATCGACTTGGGTGCCAGTTCGCCCACGACGATGTGCAGGAAGGAAATCACGCTGAAGGCGAGGACAAAGGAGATGCCGTGGATCAGCTCTTGCGAGGTGACGCCGATGGCGCCGAACAGCGGCTCCAGCAGACCGGCGAATGCCGGTTCGCCGACCCAGCCCAGGCCCAGCGACGCCAGCGTGATGCCCAACTGGCAGGCGGACAGGTAGGCGTCCAGCTGGCCATGCACCTTGGCCAGGATGCGGCCCCGCAATCCCTGTGTCTTGGCGATGGCGCGGATGCGCGTGCGGCGCAAGGTGACGATGCCAAACTCGGCGGCAACAAAAAAACCGTTCAGCGCGACCAGGAAGAGGGCGAGCAGGACTAGCAAGACATTGTGCATGGGGGCGCTGAAGATGGGCTGTAAAAACGACATCTTAAACGACGAAGGGCGCCATAGCCTAATTTAGCCACGCGTGCCCCCGCTGCGCTTATGCCTGGGCCGCCGTTTGCGGCCCGCCGCGCATGGCAAAGACCATGACGGCCGAGACGATGGCCGGGATGGCGACGACGAGGAAGATCGTGCTGTTGGGCCAGTTCAGGCGGATCAGCTCGCCACCGAGCACAGGGCCGATGATGGAACCGATGCGGCCCACGCCCAGGCTCCAGCCGATGCCCGTCGAGCGCAGCGTGGTCGGGTAGTAGCTGGCCGCCAGGGCGTTGACGGCAGGCTGGCCGCCCACCACGCAGAAACCGGCGATGAAAATCGTGATGAACAGGAAAGCCAGCGACACGTCCGGACGGCCGATCAGGGCAATGGCGACTGCAGCAACCAGGAAGCACGGCAGCAGGATACGGCGGAAGCTCGAGCGGTCGATCAGCTGGCCCATGACGAGGGTGCCGATGGTGCCGCCCACTTGCAGGGCCGTGCCCGCCAGCACGGCGTTGGCCGTCGACAGGCCCGCTTCCTTGGCAATCGTCGGCAGCCAGTTGGACAGGAAATATAAATTGAGCAAGTTCATGAAGTTGATGACCCACAGCAGTATCGTCATCTTCGCGCGGCCGCCCGTAAACAATTGCAGCACGGGCGCGCCCTTGTGTTCCTTCTCATGCACGACGTATTGGGTGTCAGCCGTGATGGTGACGGTGGGGTCGATGCGCTTGAGCCACTGGGCGACTTTATCGAGCTTGCGTTTCTTCAGTACCAGAAATTGCATCGATTCCGGCAGCAGGAAGAACATCAGCACGCCGATCACCAGCGGCACCACGCCGCCCACGTAAAACACGGATTGCCAGCCGAAGGCGGGAATCAGCGCGGCGGACAGCAAGCCACCGAGCACGGCGCCCAGGGTAAAGCCGCACGAGACGAGCATCATCAGGGTGACTTTCTTGCGCAGGGGGCTGTATTCGCCGGCCAGCGCCATGGCGTTCGGCATCACGGCGCCCAGGCCCAGTCCCGTGATAAAGCGGATCAGCTGCAATTGCTCGATGGTGGTGGCCAGCGGCGTGGCCAGCATGCACAGCGAAAAGAAGATGGTCGAGCCGATCAGCACGGGACGGCGGCCAAACTTGTCGGCCGTGATGCTGAAGACGAGCGAGCCGACCAGCATGCCCAGCAAACCCGCGCCAAACACGGGGCCCAGGTTGGCCTTGCTCACATGCCAATCGGCAATGATGGCGGGCGCCACATAGCCCATCGCCTGTACATCGAAGCCATCCATGATGACGCATAGCCCGCACAGTATCAGCATGCCGATCTGGAAGGAGCCGATCTTGTTGTTATTGATGAGATCGGGAATATCGATCGTCTTGCCTGCCGTGGACATGGTGATGCTCCTGTTTTTTATGGTGATCGCGCCCTTCCGGCGAGGGAGGGGCGCGTGTTTGTCTCAGGCTTTATTACAATCGCTTTTGATTGATTATTCAAACGTTATTTTCGAATGGATTTATCAGGTTTCCTTGTGAATCTTTGGATGGTCCTGGATGGCCGCCAGGATGACATCGAGCGCCGGATGCATGATCTTGCGTTCGTTCGAGATGACGTAAAACTGTTCGCGCAGGGACGAGGCGTCGCCGACCAGCACGGCGCCGAATTGCTCCTCGATATCGGCCGCCAGGCTGGCCGGGGCGAAGAACAGGCCCAGGCCCTTGCGGCCGAACGCGTTGAGCATGGCGTTGTCCTCGAATTCGCCGACCACGTCGGGGCGCACACCTTGCTGCACCATCCATTCGTCGATGCGTCCGCGCAAGGCGTTATTGCGCGCGGGTAGCAGAAACGGCGCGCCATGCAGGCTGTGCGGGAAATTCTCGCGATACTGTCCCGCCAGCGCGGGGACGCCGAACAGTTTCATGGCGCTTTCGCCCCACAGGTGGCTGGACACGCGCAGGCTCGCCCCGGCCGGCACGGCGCGGTCCGTCAACACCAGATCCAGCTTGTGCAGGGCCAGGTCGGCCAGCAAGGATTCGAATTCGTCTTCCAGGCACACGAGCTTGACGGGCTGGGCCAGGCTGCGCGTGGCGTCGAGCATGCGGTAGGCCATCAGTTTCGGCAGGGAATCGGAAATACCCACCGTCAAACGCATCTTTTCCGCGTCCGCATCGGCCAGCGCATCCTGCATCTGCTCGCCCAGCAAAAAAATCTGGTCGGCATAGCCGAGCGCCAGCCGGCCCGCCTCGGTGGGCACGAGGCGGCGTCCCTGCGGCTGCAGCAGGGAGCGACCCAGTTCCTTTTCCAGCAAGGCCAGCTGGGTGCTGATGGTTTGCACGGCCAATCCCAGCCGTTCGGCCGCGCGCGTCACGCCGCCTTCCTTGGCGACCACCCAAAAGAAGTACAAATGGCGGTAATTGAAGCCCGTGGTTTTCATCGCTGCATCCTCTATCTTCTGTTTTTACGAAGTAATACTTCCATTATCTTCTATTTTTAAATGTGTCACACGTCCCTATACTACGTCCCATTGAATTTGGATATAGAGGAACTATCGATGAAACATTTCAGAGTGTCCTTTCTAGTGACATTCATCTGCCTGGGCATTTCCGCCTGGTGGGGTTACACGCACGGTGGCGTGCAGACGATGCTGGCGGCGCTCGGTATCGCGGTGATCCTGGGCGTGATGGAAGTGTCGCTGTCGTTCGACAACGCGGTGGTCAACGCCTCGGTGCTGAAGAACTGGGACAAGTTCTGGCAGAACCTGTTCCTGGGCGTGGGCATCATCATCGCCGTGTTCGGCATGCGTCTGCTGTTCCCGCTGGTCATCGTGGCGCAGGCGGCGGACCTCGGCTTGATGGAAGTATGGAATCTGGCACTGAGCAATCCGGAACAGTATTCGATGCACCTGACGAACCACCACGCGGAAGTGGCGGCATTCGGCGGCATTTTCCTGCTGCTGGTCTTCCTGAACTTCCTGCTGGACTCGGAAAAAGAAACGCACTGGCTGGGCCGTATTGAAGAAAAATTGGGCGCGCTGGGCAAGATTTCGTCGATTTCCGTGATGATCGCGCTCGGTACCCTGATGGTCAGCCTGTCGATGATCGAAGAAGGCCAGAAACTGGTGGTCCTGACGGCCGGCTTGTGGGGCATCCTGACCTACGTGGGCGTCGATGTGATCAGCGGCTTGCTGGAAGGCGATAACGGCGACGGCAACATGGGCGACATCATCAAGCGCGGCGGTATTGGCGGCTTCCTGTACCTGGAAGTGCTCGACGCCTCGTTCAGCTTTGACGGCGTGATCGGCGCGTTCGCCATCACCAAGGACGTCGTGATCATCATGCTGGGCCTGGCAATTGGCGCGATGTTCGTGCGTTCGATGACGGTGTTCCTGGTGCGCAAGGGCACGCTCGACGAGTTCGTTTATCTGGAGCACGGCGCGCACTATGCGATCGGTATCCTGGCCGTGATCATGTTGGTCAGCATGAAGTTCCACATTCCCGAGATTTTCACGGGTCTGATCGGGGTGGCCTTCATTCTCGCCTCGCTGTGGTCGTCGATCCGCTACAAGCGCAGGATGGCCCTCGAGGAAGACCGGACGGAAGCGCTGGAAACGGTCAAGGCAGTGTAAAGAATGCGCGACAAACGACTACACCCGTTTGTCGGCAAGTTGTAGCAAGCGTCGCCGCCGGCCTGGGGAGTCGGGCCGGTGGAGGACGCCAGGTGTTTGGTCATACACAACCCACATAGGAGTAATACATCATGGCAATCAGTCTGCAAAAAGGCGGCAACGTCAACCTGAGCAAGGAAGCACCTGGCATTTCGAAGATGATCATCGGCCTGGGCTGGGATGCCCGCGCCACCGACGGCGCCGCGTTCGACATCGACGGCTCCGTGTTCCTGCTGAAGGCCGACGGCAAGGTTCGCGCCGACCTCGACATGATTTTCTACAACAACCTGAAGTCGAGCGACGGTTCCGTCACCCACTCGGGCGACAACACCACCGGCGCCGGCGATGGCGACGATGAAACCGTCGTCGTCGACCTGGCCACGGTGCCAGCCGAGATCGACAAGATCGCCGTCTGCGTCACGATTCACGATGCCGAAGCGCGCAAGCAAAACTTTGGTATGGTATCGAAGGCCTACGTGCGTTGCGTCAATGCCAACGGCAACACGGAAATCGCCCGTTTCGACCTGTCGGAAGACGGCTCGGCGGAAACGGCGATGGTCTTCGGTGAAATCTACCGCAATGGCGGCGATTGGAAATTCAAGGCCATCGGCCAGGGTTACAAGGGCGGCCTGGGCCCATTAGCTGCCTCGTTCGGCGTCGGCGTGTAAGGTAGCCACACCAAACCTACTGCGCGGTGCGCTTTGCGGCCGGCGATGCTCACCGTACTCAAGTACGGTTGCGCTTCTCGGCCACAAATCACATCCGCTCGCTACGGTTTTGTGCTGCACCGTTATTCTGTAGTAAGGGCGGTTTAGCCCGACATCATCATCATCGTCAAGGAAGGAACAGTCAGATGCCAGTTTTCAATATTACCGGGGACGTCGACCCGTTTCTGCATGTGTCGCTTGCCAGGGGCGAGAAGATTTATTGCGAATCCAACGCGATGGTGATGATGGAAACCAATCTTGAGCTGAAAGGCAAGATGACGGGCGGCATAGGCGCCGCGCTGATGCGCACCTTTGCCAACGGCGAATCGTTCTTTCAGCAGCATATCGAGGCCATGCGGGGCGACGGCGATTGTCTGCTGTCGCCCACCTTGCCCGGCGCGATGCGGGTGCTCGAGGTGGGCGCCCAGCAATACATGATCAGCGACGGCGCCTTCGTGGCGGCCACGTCTGGCGTGGAATTGAAGGTGCGCACGCAAAGCCTTGGCAATGCGCTGTTTGCCCAGAGCGGTGGGTTTTTCATCACCGAGACGGCAGGCAGCGGCCAGTTGGCGGTATCCGGTTTCGGCGCGATGTCGATACTGGAAGTGACGCCTGGCAAGGACGTGGTGATCGATAACTCGCACGTCGTGTGCTGGGACAACCGCCTGCAATACGAAATTTCCATGACGACCGGCAGCAGCGGCGGCTTTCTGGGCAATTTGATCAATAGCCAGACCAGCGGCGAGGGCATGGTGCTGAAGTTTTCAGGCACGGGAAAAATCCTCGTGTGTTCGCGCAACCGCGCGGCCTTCCTCGCCTGGACCCAAAGCAAGCCGGCGTAATCAAGCAGTAACTAACCGAACAGGAGCTATGCGTATGTCTGTCAATTTGAGCAAGGGCCAGAAGATTTCTCTGGATAAAGAAGCTGGTGCCACCCTGACCCGTATCACCATGGGCCTGGGCTGGGATGCCGTCAAGACCAAAGGTTTCCTCGGTTTCGGTTCGAAGACGGAAGCCGTCGACCTGGACGCCTCGTGCGTCATGTTCGATGAAAACAAGGGCACGTCCGATATCGTCTGGTTCCGCCAGCTGAAAAGCAAGGACGGCAGCATCGTCCACACGGGCGACAACCGCACGGGCGCGGGCGATGGCGACGACGAACAGATCAATGTCGATCTGTCGAAAGTGCCGGCGCACGTGAAAAGCCTGGTCTTTACCGTCAACAGCTTTACTGGCCAGAACTTCTCGCAGGTGGAAAACGCCTATTGCCGAATCTTGAATGCCAGCAATAACCAGGAAGTCGCGCGTTTCAACCTGTCTGTGCAAGGTTCCCACACGGCACAGATCATGGCCAAGCTGTACCGCCATAACGGCGAATGGAAGATGCACGCCATCGGAGAAAACGGCAACGGTCGCACGTTTGACGACTTGATGCCGCAGATTGCCGTGCATCTATAAATTGTAGTTGTAAGGAGCAGTACGCAGCGGGCGGGGGACGGACCGGATACCGGCCCTTGTCCGCTGCTCTATATTGAAGGAGAGTATGTCGTGATGCGATTGCTGATAGCCTTGCTACTTCCGTGTCTCACGTTTTTCATGCTGGGGCGCCCGCTGGCCGGTGCCGCCGCCTTGATCTTGCAGTGCACTGTGATCGGCTGGGCGCCGGCGGCCCTGTGGGCCCTGTACACGGTGAACCAGCATAAGACGGAGCAGGAACTGGAAGGTGCGTTAAGCCGCAGCTACATGCGCAGGCGTAGTCGGTTGATCTAAATCAACCGGGCGCTTGGAATCCTTGCGCTAAAGCCCGCACGAGCGATCGTGCGGGCTTTTTTGTGCGCGTTCACTTCTTGCAGCGGATCGGCACGTTGACGGAATTGCCGTCCGAACTCAGGTTGCGGTACTGCAAATCTTCGCTCTCGATGGCGAAGCGGGGCACGGCGTGCACGTAGCGCTGCTTGCAGACGGTGTCGTCGTTGATCAGCTTTCCCGTCAGCATGTAGTCGCACAGGGCGAAGCGCGATTCCTCGTCGTCGAGGATCAGCACGCGCGCGGCGCTGTACAGCGCCGATTGCAGCACGTCCGGGCTGCAGTTTTCCGGACCCGTCAGTTTTAAATGGGTCTTCGTTTGCGTGGCCAGGCGCTGCAGCTTGACGAGGGCGGCGCGTTCTTCCTTGCGCGCACTGTCGACTTGCGCATCGCCGCTGGCCAGGCGCAGCGCCAGCGAGGCGATCTGGTCGATGGAAATATGCCAGGCAAAGCCTTCGAGTCGCGTGCGGATCTGGCCCGGCAAGGGATCGGCCGCATCGACTTCGCAGCGGTACTGGCCCAGGTGCGGGCGGCACAGCACGGGAATGGCAAAGGCCGAGGTGCGCTTGCCCTTGACGAATTTCTGGCTCAGGTCGCCGAAGTTTTCATGCGTGATGGTATCGAAGCGGGCTTGCCCAAAACCCATCTTGACGAGGTTTTCCTTGCGCTGGCGCGAAAACAGGGCGTCGACGGCGTCGTAGATATTCTTGTTGAAGATGCGGTCCAGCGGCTGGCGTTCGTCCGACATCTTTTCGAATACGGCGCTGGAATTGGGGGCGTTGGCATCGATGGAAATGAGGATGAAGGGCTTGCTGTTCAGGCGCGGCGGCACGACGGCCATGTCGTTGCCGTACAGCTGCGTCAGGGCCACGTCCCACAGGGTTTCCACGCCCAGGTTGTCGGCCGCGCCGCCGTCGAACAGGTGCACGTAGGACGGCGATTCGCGCGACTCGGAACCGAGTTCCGGCACGAAACTGTTTTTCGGGCGGAAACGCTCGAAGGTGACGGAATCGAACACGCCGGGGAAGGCAGCCGAGGTGGCCACGGCCGTGGCCAGGCGGATATCCTGGATCGGCGAATGCAGGGTGCCGTAAAAATACTCATAAGAAAACACCACGCGCTTGCCGCCATCGGTGGCGTCCGTCGCGTTGGCCAGGAAAATGGGGCCGTCGTGCGGCAAGTCCTCGTAGGTTTTCTTGTCGTACAGCACATCGTCGAACACGTCGGACAGGAAGGAGGTGCGAGTCTTGTTCGTCAACAACATCGTCGTCAGGTTGGCCGGTTTTAAAATGGTCTGGCCAAAGAAATCCGTCTTGAGTTTGCTGCGCAGCAAGGGCCAGTCCGTCTGCTTGCCATGCAGCGCATAGTAGCCGCCCGCGATGGCGCCGCCCGAGACGCCGGAGATGGCCGAGGCGCCGCTGACGAGGCCGAACTGCTCCAGCTGCTCCAGCGAGGCGGCCGAGAAATTGGCTGCGCGGCTGCCCCCGCCGGACAGGGCGATGCCGATGAAGTGGTCGTTGGGCATCGGATTCTGGATGCGTGCCTTGGGTGCGTCGATGCGCAGGCGCGGGGCTTCCTGCACGGTGAACGTGCGGTTTTCGACGCCGCTGTTGGGGCGCAGGGCGAGTACCGTGCAGCCGCTCAGCAGCGCGACGAGGATAAATGGGGCGAACAAGCGTGGCTTCATGCGTGATCTGTGCGTAGTCATTGGTTGGGATACGGACGGAAACGAGTGCGATTCTAGCAAAACCGGTGGCAATCACCTATTGAGCTGATAGCCGAGCATGGCGGCGTTGTACAGCGCGTGCGTGAGCATGGGCGCCAGCAGCGCGCCGCTGCGCTCGTACGCGATGCCCGTGCACACGCCCAGCACGAAGACGGGCAGCATCGACGCGGGGGGATGCACGATGGCAAACAGGGCGGCGCCGGTGCCGATCGCTTGCCAGGCTGGCAGCGAGCGGCGCAGGCCGCCCTGGATCAGGCCGCGGAAAATGAATTCCTCGCACAGGGGGGCGGCCAGCACGCCCAGGGCCAGCAGCCACAGGCTGTCCCACGAACTGCCGCCCACTGCCGCCGCAGGCGGTTGCAGCACGAGCGTATAGGCGATGCCGCAGAGAGCCGATACTGCCGCGCCTGCCGTACCCCAGCGCCAGGGGTGCCGGCCCCGTGCCATGCGCGGCACGCTGGCAGTCTTGCTGCGCCAGTAGACCAGGCGCAGCAGCACATACGTGAGCGCGCCAGCGCCGCCGAAGGCGATGGCCATTTGCGCCAGCGGCGCGGCCACCTTGCCTTTGAGCAGGAGCAAGGCCAGGGTCTGCAGGGTGAAGAACAGCATGGCGGCGATCAGGCCGTCCGACGCGGAAACGCGGGCCGGTGGCGAGGCGGCCGGGTCGAGCAAGTAGGGCACTTCATCGCGTGCTTTTTGCCACAGGGCCACGGCCAGCGCCGCCGCCAGCACGACAAACACCAGCTGCTGCGCCAGGCTGCCGGCCGCCAGCGCGGCGATGTACAGGCCGGTCAGCAGCAGGTATAGATAGGTGTAGGCGGGCCGTATCTTTACCGCCGCCTCGGTGGCCAGCGGATCGCTGGCAAACACGCCCAGCGCCACGGCGATTGCCGAGTACAGGGGGATGCCGGCCAGGGCCAGCAGCATCAAACCCGCCATGTCCCACCGCCAGGCGTCTTGCCAGGCCAGCGCCGCGCTGAACAGGATCAGGGGGTAGAGCAGGGCCAGCGCGGCCCACAGCTGGGCTTTTTGCCGCAGCGCCTGGTCGACGGCGACGGGAAACGTGTACAGCAGCCACAGCGCGCCGCCTTCCTTGTTGAGGGTCTGGAAGGCCGACATCATCAGCACATAAGTGCCGAGGAAAAAGCCGGTAGAGGCCAGCAAGGCGGGATTGGACAGCAGCGCGTGCAGGTCGCGCGCCTGGCCCGAGAACACGGCCTGGCCGCCGAGGATGAGCAAGGGCATCAGCAGGGTTTGCACGAGAAAGTTGCGGTCGCGCAGCAGCAAGGTCAGCTCGCGGCGCTGGATCACCGTGCCGAGGCGGGCGCGCCACTTGCCAGCGGACTGGCTCGCAGGGGAGCGCCTGCGGCCGGCCTCGCGCTGGCCCGCGCCCACCACGCCGTGGCGCAACTGGCGGCGCAGCAGGGCCATGCCCAGCAACATCAAGCACAGGCATTGCGCCAGCAGCAGGACGGCCGGCAAGGCCGCTGCCGCACCTTGGGCATTGAGCAAACTCACCAGCAGGCCCGGTGGCGTCCAGGCGCTCCAGGCCGGCATGGCCGCCGCCCACGCGTGGGCAAAGCCGCCCGTGCCCATGCCGAACGACATGCCCATATACATGGGAAACAGGCCGGCCACCGACAGCAGCGCCTGCAAGTTGCCCAGCTGCGCAGGACTGAGCGACAGGCGCAAGCCCGTGTCGATCAGGGTACGCAACATGGCCGCCAGGGCCAGCAGGAGCAGGCAGGCAAACAGCCCCGACAGCGGCGAAAACCAGCCCTGGCCCGAATACCAGGCGATCATGGTGGTGCCGGGCCACAGCACCAGCAGGCCGAGCGGGTTGACCAGCGTGCGCTCGAGCACGCGCGCCCACAGCAGGGTGCCCTTGTCGACGGGCAGGGTGACCAGCCATTCCAGGTCCCAGTCCGGCTTCGACAGTTCTCCCATGCCCAGCGGCAGCAGCAGGCTTACCAGCCACAGCAGCGTCAATTGCAGCGTCAGGGCGCCCGCCAGCGCCGTACTGAACGGTTGCTCGATCAAGTGGGCGATGACGGGCGCGAGCACGCGCTCGCCCGCCTGCAGGCTGCCCTTGGCCTGGCAAACGCTCACCTGGTCGAGCAGGCAATGCATGTTCAGCAGGTTGTGGCGGGCGATATTGCCGGAGGCAAATAGCATGGGCAAGAGCAGCAGCGCGCTCAGCAGCCAGCGTCCTCGTTTCTTTCCTGGCGTGGCGGGTCGGCTCTTGCCGCCCCGATGGAACGCCAAGCCCTTGCCGCTGACGTTGAGCAGGCGCTGCAGCCGCAAGCGGGTCAGCAGCCAGACGGCGCGCCAGGCGGTGGGCGGCGCCGGTGTCATGCGGTTTCGTCGGTGAGTTGCAAAAAGATCTCTTCCAGGCTGCCGTCGCTGGACAGCTGCTGGCGGATCTCGTCCAGGCTGCCGGTGGCGACCAGGGCGCCACGGTGGATGATGGCGACCCGGCTGCACAGCTTTTGCGCCATATCGAGCAAATGCGTGGAAACGAAGATCGTCGTGCCGGCGGCGGCGCAGCGCAGCAAGCGTTCCTGCACGTCGCGCGAGGCACGCGGGTCGAGGCCGTTGATCGGTTCGTCGAGGATCAGCACGGCCGGATCGTGGATCAGCGCGCAGGCCAGGCCCAGTTTTTTCTTCATGCCCAGCGAGTAATTGACGGCAAAATCCTCGCTCGCCTCGTCGAGGCCGAATTCCGTCAGCAGGCGCGCGGCGCGCGCGCCCGCCTCGGCGCGTGGATAGCCGTGCATTTCAGCCACGAATTGCAGGATTTCGCGGCCGCGCAAATAATCGTAGAAGACGGGATTGTCGGGCAGGTAGCCCACCTTGCGCTTGACGGCGGCGCCGTCGCGATGGCAATCGAGGCCATCGACCAGCACGCGCCCGCTGCTGGGCACGAGGATGCCCATCAGCATGCGGATGGTGGTGGTCTTGCCCGCCCCGTTCGGACCCAGGAAGCCGAAGACCTCTCCTTTGCCCACTTGCAAGGTCAACGGCTTGACGGCCTCGAACGTGCCGTACTGTTTCGACAAGTCTTCGAAGGCGATCATGGTGCCCCCAAGGCCGCCAGCAGGCGCCGTTCACCGGCCGGCGTGAGGCGCAGGGCGCGGCTGTCGAGCTCGCGCTCTGCCCAGCGCTGGCGCAGGGCCAGCTGCAGCAGGGCCGCCCCCAGCGCGCCGCCCAAGTGGGCGCGCCGTTCGCTCCAGTCCAGGCAGGCACAGGCGAAGCGGCGGCGCTGGCGCTGCAGTTGCGGCACGTCGATGCCCAGCGCCGCCATGCCGGCCGCGCCCGTTTCCGACAGGCGATACTCTCCTTCGCCTTCGCCGTCATCGTCGAGCAGCCAGCCTTGCGCCTGCAACTGGTCGTGCATGGCGACGGCGACCGTGCCGGCCATGTGGTCGTAGCAGGTGCGCGCATGGCGCAAGCGGTCCGGCGTGGAGGGCGTAAACGGCGTTGCGGCTACGCCAGCCACCACCAGCAGCGCTTCCAGCGCCCGCGCCACTTCCGTACTGGCCAGACGGTAGTAGCGGTGCTTGCCCTGCGCCAGCATCGACAGCAAACCGTCGTCGCGCAAGCGCGCCAGATGGGCGCTGGCCGTCGAGGCGCCCACGTCGGCCAGCGTGGACAATTCCGTGGCCGTGCGCGCATGGCCATCGAGCAGGCTGCACAGCATGCGCGCGCGGGCCGGTTCGGCGATGGCGCCGGCCAGTTGCGCCAGGCCCATGTCGGCCGAGGGAAGTGTGTCATCCATGATTCGTTCGTGGGCGAAGTGTTGTCGTGGAAGGGGCAGCATACTCGTGTCCCCACCTTACTGCAATGGAATGCGCATGCCGCTGCCCGACTTTGTTCTCGCCCCCGCCGACCCTTTTTCCGCCGTCACCCACGCGGCGCCGTATGACTACTATCGCCGCCTGGCGGACGGCCCGCCGCTGCGTTTCGAGGCGTCGCTCGATTGCTGGCTGGCGACGGGCACGGCCGGCGTGCGGACCGTGCTCGAGCATCCCGCTTGCCGCGTGCGCCCGCCGGGCTTGGGCGTGCCGCTCAACCTGGCGGGCACGCCGTGCGGCGCAATTTTTGCCGAACTGGTGCGCATGAACGACGGCGAACGGCATACCGTGCCAAAACAGGTGCTGGCGCGCGCCTTGGCCCAGGTGGACCTGGCGCGCCTGCAGGAGCGGGTGCTGCAGATTGCCGGCAAGCGCGTTCCCGCCAGCGCCGCCCAGCTGAACGATGCGCTGTTCGAGCTGCCCCTGTTCGGCATGGCGGACTTGCTGGGCTTTGCGCCAGCGCAGTGGCCGGCGCTGGCCGCCTGGACGCGCGATTTTGTCGCTTGTTTGTCGCCGCTGAGCAATGAGGAACAAGTGGCCGGCGCCCAGGACGCGGCCAACGCCTTGCTGCACGGTTTTACCGTGTTGCTGCGCGAGGCGGATGCCTTGCCCGGCAGCTTGCTGCACGACATCGTGACCGGGGCGGATGCCGTCGGCTGGCAGGCGTCTGGCGGCGTGCTGGCCAACCTCGTGGGCTTGCTGTCGCAGACGTGCGACGCCACGGCCGGCTTGCTGGGCAATGCCGTCGTGGCCTTGCGCGCGCAGCCGGATTTATCCGCGCAACTGCGTGCCGCGCCCCGGCTGTGGCCGGCTGTGCTGCGCGAGGTCAGCCGGCATGATCCCCCCATCCACAACACGCGCCGCTACACGGCCGATGCCGTGGAATTGCTCGGCGTGCGCATACCGGCCGGGCAGATGATCGTCGTGGTGCTGGCCAGCGCCGGCTGTGCGGAGTCAGGCTTTGGCCATGGCCGTCACGCCTGTCCGGGCCAGTCCATCGCACACTCCATCGCCACTGCATGCCTGCAGGCATGGGCCGGCGGGCTGGAAGACATGCCGCTGGCCTGGTCGTACCGGCCTTCGCTGAACGCCCGCATCCCCCTCTTCAGCGATGGAGAAAGAGCATGATCGCCGTGATCTTCGAAGTCTGGCCCAGCGCCGAAGGGCGGCAGCAGTATCTGGACCTGGCGGCGGCACTGCGTCCCTTGCTCGATGAAGTCGATGGTTTCATTTCCATCGAACGCTTCAGCAGCCTGAGCGAGCCAGGCAAATTGCTGTCGCTATCGTTTTTTCGCGATGAAGCGGCGCTGGCGCAATGGCGGCAGCTGGAAGCGCACCGCGCGGCGCAAACGGCCGGCCGGCAGGGCGTGTTTGACGACTACCGGCTGCGCATTGCCGCCGTCGTGCGCGATTACGGCATGCTGGACCGGCAGCAGGCGCCGGCCGACAGCCGGCGGCGCCACAGCGTTTAGCGTGGCAGTGCGCCCTGCGTGATTTTCACTTTGACCCGGTAGGTGGGCTCGGCCGCGTTGAGGGCGGGCGGCGTGGCCGGATCGACATCGAGCAGGGTGAACGTCAGATGGTTGACGGTCACGGAACTGGCGGCGCCGGGCATGGACTCGGACAAGACGATGTCGGTGGCGCCCGCGCTGTTGAGCAAACTGAAACTGTAGCTGACGTAGCCTTTCCACACGCACACGGCGCCCTTGCGGCAGCGGCTGTCGTTGACGCGCTCGAGTTTCAGGGTATCGGTGGCCGTGATGGCGACCTGTTCGCCCGGCGAGAGCACGTGGGTGACGCTGCGCGGCGTGTTTTCCGCGTCGCCGGCGCTGCCGGCCGCGCCGCAGCCCGCCAGCACGGCCAGGCAGGCGATGAACAGGGGGAGCAGCAAAGTACGATAAGAGTGGCTCAGGTAATGCATGGTTTTCCTTTCAGGTGGAGCGTCCCCGGCGTGGCGTCTACGCGTGGGATGAAAATGATAATAGCAAAATGATATTTTTCCGGCGCACCATTGGTGCATTGCCGATGAATTGACGCGCCGGCCACGCGGCGCGCCGATTACTGCGTAGAATGGCTGTTTTGAAAATCAGGAAACAACCATGAAAAAAACCGACCTGGCCAAAAGCGATGCCAAGAAACTGATGGGAAAGATGAATGTTCCCGGCGCCGGTGCATTCGGTAAGGAAGCGGTGGTCGTCGACCGCCGCGAGCAGCGCAAGCGCGATCAGGCCCTGGGCCTGGTACCCTTCGCCGTCAAGCTGAACAGCGATCTGGTCTTGCAATTGCAGAACATCGCCAAGGAGCGCGGCGCGGATCTGAATGAAGTCGTCGCCGAGCTGATCACCAAGGGCTTGGCTGCAGCATAAGGGCTGACAATGTTTATCTGTTGATAAATATCATTTATAAAACTAAAAGGCGCCTTGCGGCGCCTTTTGCATTATGGCATTGCTTTCGATTACACGTAGGCGGCCAGGGCGCCCTTCATTTTTTTCAGCGCCGCCACTTCGATCTGGCGGATGCGCTCGGCCGATACGCCGAACTCTTCCGCCAAGGCGTGCAGGGTGGCGCCCGAGCCGTCGTCGTTGGCCAGCCAGCGCGCTTCGATGATGCGGCGCGAACGGGCGTCCAGCTTCGACAGGGCCGTTTCCAGGCCTTCCGATTGCAGGCGCGTCACTTGCTCCGCTTCCAGCACCTTGGTCGGCTCGCTTTGCTCCGACGACAGGTAGGCGATCGGCGAAAACTTGTCGTCTTCATCGTCGGTCGGCGACTCCAGCGCGATGTCGCGGCCGCTCAAGCGCGTTTCCATTTCGATCACTTCTTCGCGCTTCACGTCAAGCAGCTTGGCCAGCGCATCGATCTGCTTCGGCGTCATCGCATCGAGGCCCGTCTTGTGGCTGCGCAGATTGAAGAACAGCTTGCGCTGCGCCTTCGTCGTCGCGACCTTGACCAGGCGCCAGTTTTTCAGGATGTACTCATGCATCTCGGCTTTCACCCAGTGCATGGCGTACGACACCAGGCGCACGCCCTGGTCCGGATCGAAACGTTTCACGGCTTTCATCAAGCCGATATTGCCTTCCTGAATCAGGTCGGCATGCGGCAAGCCATAGCCCAGATAGCCGCGGGCAATCGAGACCACCAGACGCAGGTGCGACAGCACCAGCTCTTGCGCGGCGGCCAGGTCATTTTTTTCGCGCAGGCGTTTCGCCAGCGAAATTTCTTCGTCGTGGGTCAACATGGGCAGACGGTTCACGGCCGAAATATAGGCATCGATATTGCCCAGATTGCCAGTGAATCCGAGGCCCAGCGCATTACTTTTGGTCGGAACCAATGCGGACGTTGCGGACATCATAGTCATGTTTTCTCCCTCGTAGTCTTGCTTTGTTCCAGTTGGCCACATCACGCGACGTGGCAGCTTGTATCTTCGTTTTTGCGTATTCGGTCTTGCACTTTGCAGATCGCGGCACCATCTTGATCTGGCGTCCATGGCGGTTCTGCTGTTGGTATGTCCCTATATTAGCACTCTCTGCCTGAGAGTGCCAATCAGCACATTTAATCGTCCTGATAGCTTAAATACTATGGTGATCTAATGCTTGATATCTATCTATGAACAGCGCGAGATAGCGCTTTACGACAACGTAGCTAGTCTACGGCCTCTGGCTGAAGCGAGCCTTAAGAATACTTGCTAAATATCAAGATAACAGCAGATGGGGCGAGGCGCATGGCGGCACCGCAGGCGCCGCCATGGGAGGGAAGGTCAGTTCAGGCGCGCCAGGTGGCGCTGCACGCAGAGGAAGGCGCCGATCAGGCCCAGGCCGGCGCTGACGGCCAGCAAGCCTGCCATCGGCAGCGGCGCCAGCGGTACCAGCTGGAATTCGGACGCATACAGGCGGGCGAATTCGGCAATCGCGGTATTGAGCGGCTGCAAGGCCAGCGCCACGGCGCCCAGCGCCAGCGCGCCCGCGCACAGGCCCAGCAGGGCGCCCGTGTAATAGAAGGGGCGGTGGATGAAGGTGTCCGTGGCGCCGATCAGTTTCGAGATGCTGATTTCATCGCGCTGCTGCATCACCTGCAGGCGGATGGTATTGAAGACCACGGCGATGACGGCCACGCCCAGGGTGATCGCCAGCAGCAGCAGCACCAGGCGCAGCACGCCCAGCAGGGCCGCGAGGCGCTTGACCCAGGCCGAATCGACTTGCGCCGATTCCACGCCGGGCAGGTGGCGCAGCTGTTCCGCCACGGCATCGACATCCTGCGCTTCACTAGCGCTGCTGAAGGCGTCGAGTTTCAGCACATAGCTGTCGGGCAGGGGATTGTCGCCCAGGGTGCTGAGCACGTCGGCCAGGCCGTTCTTGTTTTTCAGCGTGTCGAGCGCCTGTTCGCGCGGGATGAAGACGATCTTCGCCTTCTGCTCGCCGACGATCTTGCGCATCGCGCTGGCCAGGGCCACGGCTTGCTCGCGCGGCGTGTCGATCTTCAGGAAGACGCTGATTTCCGGGTCGACCGACATCTGTTCCGACATCGGGCGCACATTGTCGAGCATGGTCAAGCCGGCGAACGGCAGCGACAGGGCGATGGCGACGACGAGCACGTTCAAGAGAAAGCCGCCTGGCGACTTGCGCAAGTGAATCAGCGCCGAACCGAGCGCGAAGCGGTGTTGACGGAACCAGCCTCTCATGTCTGTTCTCCCTGCGCGTCGTCCTGGTCGGGGGCGGGCGCAAAGTCGGGATCGGGCGGGGCGAAGACGGGCGCTTGCGTAGCCTTGTCGATGGCGACCAGCTGGCCGTTCTTCAGGTGGATCACGCGGGCGGCGGCGTCGAGCATCTGTTCGTCATGGCTGGAAATGAGGCAGGTCACGCCTACCGAGTGAAATGCTTTGATGGCGTCGAGCACCTTGTTGGCGCTGGCGCGGTCCAGGTTGGCCGTCGGTTCGTCGGCCAGGATGATCTGCGGCCGGTTGACGATGGCGCGCGCGATCGACACGCGCTGCTGCTCGCCGCCCGACAGCGACAGCGGACGCGCCATGGCGCGGTCCAGCAATCCCACCTTGTCGAGCGCGGCGCGCGCGCGCTGCTCGGCGGCAACTTTATGCGCGCCGACGACGAGCAGCGGCAGCATGACGTTGGCCAGGATGGAGCGGTCGTTCAGCAATTTTTGCTGCTGGAAGATCAGGCCCATGTTGCGGCGCAGGAAAGGCACGCCGGCCGGCTTGATCTTCGCCATGTCCTGGCCATTGACGATCAGCTTGCCCGACGTGGGGCGTTCCATGGCGGCGATCATTTTCAGCAGGGTGGACTTGCCGGCGCCGGACGGGCCGGCCAGGAAGACCAGCTCGCCTTTGCCAATACTGAGCGAAATGTCGCTGAGCGCCACGGCGTCGGGGGAGTATTGCTTGGAGACGTGCTGAAATTCAATCATGTATAGGCTTATCCGAGCAGCGCTTCGACAAATTCGGCAGCCACGAAGGGCTGCAAGTCTTCAATTTTCTCACCGATGCCGATGAAATACACGGGCACGGGGCGTACGCGGGCAATTGCCGCCAGCACGCCGCCCTTGGCCGTGCCGTCCAGTTTGGTGATCACCAGGCCGCTCAACTGCAGGGCGTCGTCGAAGGCTTTCACTTGCATGAGGGCGTTCTGACCCGTGTTGCCGTCGATCACGAGCAGCGTTTCATGGGGCGCGCCATCCATGCCCTTGCCGATCACGCGCTTGATTTTCTTCAATTCTTCCATCAGGTGCAACTGCGTCGGCAGGCGGCCCGCCGTGTCGACCATGACCACGTCGATGCCGCGCGCCTTTGCCGACTGCACGGAGTCATAGGCCACGGCGGCCGGATCGCCCGATTCCTGCGAAATCACGGTGACGTTGTTGCGCTCGCCCCAGACCATCAGCTGCTCGCGCGCGGCGGCGCGGAAGGTGTCGCCCGCCGCCAGCAGCACGGATTGCTTGTTCGACTGCATGTGTTTGGCCAGCTTGCCGATGGTGGTGGTCTTGCCGGCGCCATTCACGCCGGAAATCATCATCACCAGCGGCTTGTGGCGGCCCAGCTCGAAACGCTTTTCCAGCGGCGAGAGCAGGTCGATCAGCAGCACTTTCAGCGCGGCCTTCACGGCGGCGGCGTCGAGCAGCTTGTCTTCCTTGACCTTTTTCTTCAATTCCGTCAGCAGGAATTCGGTGGCGTCGATGCCGGCGTCGGACATCAGCAGCGCCGCTTCCAGCTCTTCGTACAGGGCGTCGTCGATCTTCGCGCCGACGAACAGCACGGACAGGGTGTTCGAGGTTTTCGACAGGCCCGCTTTCAGGCGCGTCATCCACGATTTTTTCTCGGGTTCGGCGGCCACGATCACAGGAACGAGCTCGGCCGGCGCGCCGCTCAGGGGCGTGGCGGCAGGCTGCGGGGCAGGCGGCGTGGCGGCGGGAGGGACGAGGGGCTCGGCTGCGGCAGCCTCGGGAGCGATGGGTTTTTTCTTGAAGAAACTAAACATGGATGTGTGGTGGCGGGTGCTGACCTAAGGCCCGGCGGCGCCGGACACTGTGTTACGGGCTATTCTACCAGAGCGCGCCCGGCCCTTCATGCTTTACTGTTCGATTGGCAACATTGCGTGCCTATCCACGAAGATCGCCGCAGTTGCCGCGCTTTTCAACGGGTTCAGTGCGTTTGCAGGGCCAGCGCCTGGTGGCGGCGGCGCCAGTCGGCGATGCTTTCGTCGACTTGCCGCAAGTCCAGCACATGCAGGAAAGAGGGCGGCTGCCTGGTCAGCACGGGACTGCGTCCCCCTGCCCACAATTCCATGCTTGGCGGCAAATTCGCATGCAATTGCTGCAGGCTGTCGCGTGTCTGCCGCTGCTTGCTGGCGCTGGAAAACGACAGCGCCACGATATCGGCCCGCTGCGCGCGGGCGGCCGCGACGATGTCCGTCAGCGGCGTTTCCACCCCCAGCGACATGCAATGGGCGCCGGCCGCCGCGCACAGCGCCTCGGCCATCAGCAGCCCCAGGCCATGGCGCTCCTGCGGCAGGGTGCTGAGGACGATGCGCGGCGTGCGCGTCGATGGGGTGCTTGCCTGTGGCAGGGAAAAGATGGCGTGGCGCATCACCGTTTGCAAGGTTTCGCTATACAGATGCTCTTCATACACGGCCAGGTCGCCGCAGGCCCACGCCTCGCCGACCATGCCGGTGAGGGGGGCGATCACATCGATGGTGAACGCTTTCAAGCCCAGCACGGCCAGCGCCTGGCGCAGGGCGTTGCCCAGTTCCGCCATCTGGTGGCCACGGCACAGCGACAGGTAGTGTTCGAGCTGCGGGGGCGGCGTCGACGGCGCCGCGCTGCCGGCGCTGGCCAGCTGCTGCAGTTGCACGGTGCTGTGCTGCATGATTTTGCCCGGACGAAAACCGAGGTCCAGCAGGCGCTTGACCACGCGCAACTTCTGCACTTGCTCGGCCGGGTAGCTGCGCTCGCCAAAGGCGTCGCGCTGAGGCTGGGGAAAAGCGTAGCGGCGCTCCCAGACACGCAAGGTTTCCTTGGCCAGCCCGGTATCGCGCTCGACATCGCTGATGCTGAAGGCGGAAGTAGGTTGCAGGTCAGTATCCATACCGGGGCTTGCTCGCATGCCAAAAAGAACGTGGAGTGCATTTTACGCCTTCCGCCGCCCCGGACCAAATAGCTGAATCCGATTGGAAATTGCCGACGTATAAGTTGTTGCACGGCCGAGCGCGCTCATTGACATAAATCAATATTTAATCGATTATCCGTGAGGCTCGTTTTGTCCAGGACAAACTTAATACAGGTGTACTCATGAAGATTGCCGTCGTCGGAGCAGGAATTGCAGGTTTGTCGTGTGCCTATCGCCTGGCGCAGGCGGGCCAGGATGTTACCTTGTACGAGGCGGGCGACTATTTTGGCGGCCACAGTCATACGGTCGATGTCACGCTCGACGGCGTCACGCATGGCGTCGACACGGGTTTTCTCGTGTTTAACCACGCCACCTATCCGAACCTGGTGCAACTGTTTGACGAACTCGGTGTCGAGGCGGCCGACAGCGACATGTCGTTTTCCGTGAAGATGCCGCTGGGCACCTCGTCCGATGCCCGCGTGCTGGAATGGGCGGGCGCCAATTTCGATACCGTGTTCACGCAGCGCAGCAATCTGCTGCGCCCCGCCTTCCTGCGCATGCTGCGCGATATCGTGCGTTTCAACCGCCAGGCCAGCGCGCTGGCCATGGCCGGCGTACTGGCGCCGGCCATGTCGCTGGGCGAGTTTCTCGACCTGCACGGCTATGGTGACGAGTTCCGCCACTGGTATCTGCTGCCGATGGCCGCCTGCATCTGGTCGTGCCCGGCGCGCCAGATGCTGGCCTTTCCCTTGGCCACTTTCATCCGTTTCTGCCACAACCACGGCTTGCTGCAAGTGAGCAACCGGCCGCAATGGCGCACCGTGCGGGGCGGCGCGCGCGTGTACGTGGAAAAACTGCTGGCCGGCATTCCGCAGCAGCGCCTGGCGTGCCCCGTGCTGGCCGTGCGACGCCAGCCGCACGGCGGCGCGCGCATGGTCGAGCTACACACGGCGGCCGGCGTCGAGCATGCCGATCACGTCGTGCTCGCCTGCCACAGCGACCAGTCGCTGGCGTTGCTGGCGGACATCCGCGACGACGAGCGCTCCGTGCTTGAAGCCGTGCGCTACCAGCCCAACCGGGCCGTGCTGCATACGGACTCCTCCTGCCTGCCGCAGCGCCGCCGCGCCTGGTCGGCCTGGAATTACCAGGGCCGTCCGGCCGCGCAGGAGGGCGAATCGCCGCAGGTCTGCGTGCATTATTTGCTGAACCAGTTGCAGCCTTTGCCCTTTGCCACGCCCGTCATCGTCTCGCTCAATCCGCTTGACGAGCCCGATCCGGCCAGCATCATCGACGCGTTTTCGTATGCCCACCCCGTGTTCGATGGCGCGGCCATTGCCGCCCAGGCGCGCCTGGCCGGTTTCCAGGGCGCGCAGCACACGTGGTTCGCGGGCGCCTGGACGGGCTACGGTTTCCATGAAGACGGCTTGAAGTCGGGCCTGGCCGTGGCGCAAATACTCAATGGCATGGCGGCGGCGGAGCTCGGCCATGCCGCGTAACTCATCGCCGCCCGTGCCGCCGCAGCCGCAGCTGTGCCTGGGACAGGTGCGGCATGCGCGGCTGCGTCCGCGTGCCCATGCTTTCAGTTACGGCATGTTTTATCTGCGCCTGCCCTTGCGCAGCCTGGGCGCGCACGATTTTCCTGCCCGCCTGATCTCGCGCAACCGCGCCAATGTGCTGTCCTTCCGCGACAGCGACCATGGCGACGGCACGACGCCGCTGCTGGACTGGATCGACGGCCTCCTGCGCCAGCACGGCGTGGATGACGCGGGCGGCGAAATCTGGCTGCAAACCATGCCGCGCCTGTTCGGCTACGTCTTCAATCCCGTCAGTTTCTGGTTTTGCCACCGCCCGGACGGCGCGCTGCGCGCCGTGGTCTGCGACGTGCGCAATACCTTCGGCGAGCGCCACCTGTACTTGCTCGAGCAGGGCGGGGCCATCGCGTATGGCAGCGAGTTGCGCGCCAATAAGATTTTCCACGTGTCGCCGTTTTGCAAAGTGGAAGGAAATTATCGTTTCCATTTCCTGCGCAACAGTGAACAGGATGGCGAGCGCCACCTGGCGCGGGTCGATTATGACGACCTCGACGGTCCTATTTTGCAGACGAGCTTGTCCGGCACGGCGCAGCCGCTGCGCGATGGCGCCATCGCCTGGGCTCTGCTGCGCTACCCGCTGATGACGTTTGGCGTGATGGCGCGCATCCATTGGCAAGCCTTGCGCCTGTGGCTGCGCCGTGTGCCGTTTTTCAGCAAACCCCACCCTCCACAAGAAAAGGTGTCCCGATGAGCTCCGACTCCCTGCCGACCGGCCTGCATGCGCGCAGCAGTTCCACTCCCTCGCATGGGCATGCGCACCTGGACATGCCCGCTGCCGGGCGCATGATCGTGCGCCTGTTGCAAAAACTGCAGCATGGCGCGCTGCGCCTGCGCACGCCCGATGGCAGCATCTTGCTGTACGGCGACGCCAGCCACCCCGTTACCCTGGACTTGCACAACTGGCGGCTGTGCGCGGCCGTCCTGCGCTCGGGCGACATCGGTTTTGCGGAAACGTTTATCGCCGGCGACTGGCGCACGGACAATTTGCCGGGTTTGATCGAGCTGATGATACGCAACCGCGCACAGATAGAGTCCTTGATCTACGGCAACTGGTGGGGCAATCTGCTCTACAAGCTGCGGCATTTGCTCAACCGCAATTCGCGCGCGGGCAGCAGGAAAAATATCCACGCCCATTACGACATCGGCAACGCCTTTTATCAACTGTGGCTGGATCCGTCGATGACGTATTCGAGTGCGCTGTTTAGCGAAGGCGCCAGCCTGGAGCAGGCGCAAGGGGCGAAATACCGGCGCATCGCCGAGCAGCTGCAATTGCAGCCAGGCGCCAAGGTGCTGGAAATCGGCTGCGGCTGGGGCGGTTTCGCGGAAACGGCGGCGCGCAGCTACGGCGCCCACGTGACGGGCCTGACCTTGTCGACAGAACAGCTGGCATATGCGCGCCAGCGCCTGCAGGATGCGGGGCTGGCAGGGCAGGCCGACCTGCAGCTGCGCGATTACCGCGACAGCGCCGGCCAGTACGACGCCATCGCCTCGATCGAGATGTTCGAAGCCGTGGGGCAACGCTACTGGCCCGGCTATTTCGCCTGTGTGGCGCGCAACCTGAAGCCGGGCGGTCGCGCCTGCATCCAGACCATCGTCATCGCCGACGACTTGTTCGAGCGCTACAGCAAGAGCACGGATTTCATTCAACAGTACATTTTCCCGGGCGGCATGCTGCCTTCTCCGGCCGAATTTCGCCGCGCCGCCGAGGCGCAGGGCTTGCGCGTGGAAGATGCTTTCCGCTTTGGCCTCGATTACGCGGAAACCTTGCGCCAGTGGCGCGCCAGCTTCCTGGCCCAGCGCACGGCGCTGGAAAAGCAGGGTTTCGATGGCCGTTTCCTGTTGACCTGGGAGTTTTACCTCGCATATTGCGAGGCCGCGTTCCAGGCGCACAACACGGATGTGATGCAATTTACCCTGGTGAAGGACTGACCATGCGCCGCCTGCTTGCCACTGTTGTGCTGTCATTGACCATGTTGGGCGCCGCGGCCGCGCCGCCTGCCTTTATCGCCGCCGACGTGCCCGAGGCCCGGCTGGCGGGGGAGGGCGAATACACGTGGTTCGGCATGCGTATTTATCGGGCACAACTGTGGGTGGGACCGCAAGGCTACCAGGGCGCGGCGTCCGAGACGGCGCCCTTCGTGCTGGAATTGCGCTACGCGCGCTCGCTCGACGGCAAGAAGATCGCCGAAGCCAGTTATGAACAGATGCAGAAAATCGGCGCCGGCACGCCGGAGCAGCGCCTGGCGTGGCTGGCCACCATGCAGCGCATCTTTCCTGACGTCAAGGAGGACCAGCGTATCGCGGGCGTCTACCGGGCCGGCATCGCGCCCGGCGTGCGCTTTTATCTCGATGGCAAGGTGCTGGCCGACGTGAGCGATGGGGATTTCGCGCGCGCATTTTTCGCCATCTGGCTCGCGCCGTCGACCACGGCGCCCAAGCTGCGCGCGGCCTTGCTGCTGAATGCGGCGCCGCTGCCATGAAATCGGTGGCTAGCGCGTTGACCTTGCCGGCCTTGTTCAGTTATGGCCTGTTCGGCTTGCCGCTGGCCATGCTGGCGCTGCCCATCTATATTTATGTGGCGCCGTTTTATGCGCAGCGCAGCAGTCTTGACCTGGCGCAGATCGGCGCCGTGCTGCTGGCGGCGCGCATCGCCGCCGCCTTCATCGATCCGGCCCTGGGCGCCTGGATGGCGCGCGGCGGGCGCAGTTATGCCGTGCTTGTCGGCGCCGCCTTGCCCTTGCTGCTGCTGGGCTTCGGGGCCCTGTTCCATCCGCCGTCCATGCCGCAAGCGGCTACCCTGGCCTGGTTCCTGGCCGCCTTGCTGCTCGTCTACACCGCCTATGGCCTGGCCGGCATCGCGCACCAGAGCTGGGGCGCGGCCCTGAGCCAGGCGCGCGGCCAGCGTGCGCGCGTGGCGGCCGTGCGCGAAGGCTGCGGCTTGCTCGGCGTGATCCTGGCGGCCGGCCTGACTTCCGTGCTCGGCTATGACGGCTTGTCGCTGGCCTTTGCCTTCTGCCTGCTGGGGGCGGGTGCGCTGCTGCTGGCGCGCGCACCGCGTCCCGCCTTGCGCAGCGCCGGGGAAGCGGTTTCCGGCAAAGGCTGGAAGCTGCCCTTTCGCCAGCGCGCGTTTCGCTGGCTGTTTGCCGTCCTGCTCGTCAACGGCGTGGCGGCCGCCATCCCCGCCACCCTGTTCCTGTTCTTTGCCAGCGATTATCTGCGCCTGGGGCATTACGCGGGACCGTTCCTGATCGTCTACTTTTGCGCGGCGGCCGCCTCGATGCCCGTGTGGGTGGCGCTGGCGCGCCGCTTTGGCGAGGCGCGCGCCTGGGGCGGCGCCATGCTGCTGGCCGCGACCGTGTTTGTCTGGGCATATGGCCTGGGCGCGGGCGCCGTCTGGGGCTTTGCCGCGATTTGCCTGCTGTCGAGCCTGGCGCTGGGCGCCGACCTGGCCTTGCCGCCAGCCCTGCTGACAGGGCTGATAGCCGCGGCAGGCCATGCCGGGCGGCACGAAGCGGCATACTTCGGCTGGTGGAACTGGGGCGTGCAAATGAGCCTGGCGCTGGCGGCCGGGATCGCCTTGCCCCTGCTGGCCTGGCTCGGCTATGTGCCAGGCAACAGCAGCAGCGGCTTGCCGGCCCTGGCTGCCGCCTACGCCTTGCTGCCCTGCGCCTTGAAATTGCTGGCGGCGCTGCTGCTGTGGCGCGCGCCGCTACAACATATATATAGTGAACCCGGGGAGTATCGACCATGTACCTCATGAAATGCTGCCGGCGCGGCATGACGGCCGCCGCCTTGCTGCTGGCGCTGGCCGCCTGTTCCACGCCGCCCACGCCCGCCACCTACGCGCAGGAAACACCCAAGCTGGACCTGCAACAGTACTTCAACGGCACGCTCGACGCCCACGGCATCTTCCAGGACCGCTCCGGCAAGGTCGTGAAACGTTTTACCGTGGTCATGCGCGCCAGCTGGCAGGGTGAGACGGGTATTCTGGACGAGGATTTCACGTATTCGGACGGCAGCCGCCAACGGCGCGTGTGGACCTTGCGCAAGACGGCGCCCGGGCGCTTCATCGGCACGGCGCCCGACGTGATCGGCGAGGCCGTCGGCGAAGTGGCTGGCAATGCCTTGCGCTGGCAATACGTGCTGGCGCTGCCCGTCGATGGCACGGTCTACCACGTCGACTTCGAGGACTGGATGTTCTTGATGGACGACAAGGTCATGCTGAACCGCGCCGCCATGAGCAAGTTCGGCTTCAGCCTGGGCGCTGTCACTCTATCGTTCAGCAAGCGTCCGCAGGCGGCCCCATGAATCGCAAGATCACCAGCTGGGCCGGCAAACGCGTGTGGATCATCGGCGCTTCCAGCGGCATCGGCGCCGCCTGCGCCACCTTGCTGCTGGGGCAAGGCGCCAGCGTGGCCCTGTCGGCCCGTCACCGCGCCAGCCTCGAGCAGTTGTGCGAGGGACAGCCGCTGGCGCAGGCATTGCCGCTCGATATCACCGAGCATGCGCAAGTGCGGGCCGTGTGCGTGGAGTTGCAGCGGCAGTGGACGCATATCGACCTGATACTGGTGGTCGCTGGCGGCTATCAGGCCATGCGCGCCGATAGCTTCGACCTTGAGGCGGCCCAAGGCTTGCTGGCCCTGAATGTGGGCGGCGTCTTCAATTGCCTGGAACAGGCTTTGCCGTGGCTGTTGCGCCAGGGCAGCGGTGGCATCGGCATCGTCGCCTCGGTGGCCGGCTATGGCGGCTTGCCCAAGGCGCTCGCGTACGGCGCCAGCAAGGCCGCGCTGATCAACCTGACGGAGTCGCTGTATCTGGATTTACATCCACGCGGGATTGATGTGTATCAAATCAACCCCGGTTTTGTCGCCACGCCTTTGACAGCGAACAACGATTTCACCATGCCGGCCCTGATGACGGCGCAGGATGCGGCGGCCGCCATGCTCGACGGCATCGAGCGGGGGCAGTTTCACATCCACTTTCCCAAACGCTTTACCAATACCATGCGCCTGGCGCGGCTGTTGCCGTACCGCGCCTATTTCTGGCTGATCCGCAAGGTGACGGGCGTATGAGCACAAGCATGCTGGACACGGAAGGCGTGGAACAGGCGCTGGCGCGTCTGGTGGCATTTTACGAGCACCTGAGTCTGGAAAGCCTGGCTCAGCTGGGCGCCGTGTACGCGCCAGACGCCCATTTCAAGGACCCGTTCAACGAGGTGGCGGGGCATGCCGCCATTCTGGCCATCTTCGAGCACATGTTCGCGCAGGTCGATGCGCCCCGGTTTGTCGTGCTGGAAAGCCTGGGGCAGGGGCAGCAAGCCTTCCTGACCTGGGAGTTTCGCTTCCGCATGAAACGACTGGTATCTGGCGAACAATGCATACGCGGCGCGACACATGTGCGCTTCGATGCGCAGGGACGGGTGCTCGTGCACCGCGATTATTGGGATGTGGCGGAAGAGTTGTATGAAAAACTGCCGTTGCTGGGCGGTTTCATGCGCCTGCTCCGGCGGGCAAGCCAGCGCTAAGCTTGTTTTTCTATGCCTTTAAGAAAAAAATGCAAAAAAGAAAAGTAAAAGGTGTGGAATGGAGCCGCTGAAAACTTGATTTCGGTCAAAGTGTCGTTTTTTTGACACAAATATCTCAAAATATTGAGAAGGCAACATTGTAAGAAATTGTTTCAAGTGATGCGCAATTTGCAAGCAAGAGTCGTACTCATCCGTTCCAATCGGATGGTGGAAGCGTAGGCTGGAAAACATGGAAAACATTTCTATGTGAGCAATTTAAATTACCGGAAAGTCAGTAATTGTGTTGATACTCTGCCTATTTTTTTGACGCGTGCGCCGACGTCGAAAATAGCTCCTACGCCCCTGAATAATGCGGCAACGCACCAAAAATGGGCACATGCATTCCCGTTTTTGGGCGTTCGGCAGCAAACATTGCCGATGCCGTGTATGCTTCATCCCGTTTATCCATTATCGCCTGACAAATTGTGCGCTTTGTCGCGTAAATCTTGGAGGGCAAATGAGGGGTAAAGCATGTTGACGTTTTAATCACTCGCCTGATACTGTTGCACTAATACAACGGGTGTCGACTAGGCATGCGCTATGATGGAATGGTCAATCAGGCCAATGCATTGGTTGGCAAGGGGCACTGGCTCTGTCGCGTAGTACGGTTGGCGATGGTCGGGATGCCTGAAAAAGCCCCCGGCCTGGTACCGGAAGTAACATGTTGGAACTTGATGGAATGTGAAACGGTCGTTATAGTGCCGCTTCCGGTGCCGTTTGAGCACCGAACCGGCGCACGAATGACGGTCGTTATGCAGCCTTCAAGCTTATCGGTGCAATAGCGTGCCGATACCGATATGAATGTTCCTCTGACCGGAACAGCAATGTGGCAGGTGGAGACCTTGCCCTCACTCATAAAAAGCGCTCTGCTAGAGCGCAGCTCGAGATGCATAGGCTGTATTACTTTTTGCTTCAAAAATTAAAGGAAATCGCAATGAAAAAAACTCTGATCACCCTGGCAGTTCTGGCAGCAGCCACCGGCGTAGCCCAAGCTCAATCGAGCGTTGTTATCTACGGTACCGTTGACGCTGGTTTCGTCAGCGAGCGCGGCGGCGTTAACGGCAACGTTAACAAACTGGACAGCGGCATTGCTTCGGCTTCCCGTATCGGCTTCAAAGGCACCGAAGATCTGGGCAGCGGCCTGTCGGCACTGTTCGTTCTGGAATCGGGCTTCGGCGTAGACAATGGTACGCAAGACAAAGCTGGTTCGATCTTCAATCGTCAATCGTACATCGGCCTGAGCAGCAAAACGACCGGTACCCTGACCCTGGGTCGTCAATACACGCCTTGGTACAACACCCTGTCGAAAGTTGCTGATCCATTCGCAGTGGGCTACGCTGGTTCGGCCAAGAACTTGTTCCCATCGAAAGCACTGACCCGCACCAGCAACACCGTGCTGTACACCACGCCAAACTTCAACGGCTTTGACGCTGACGTGGCTTACACCTTCGGCGAAAAAGCTGAGTCGAACAAAATCGGTCGTCAAATCGGCGCGTCGGTTGGCTACTCGAACGGTCCTTTGAACGCACGTCTGGCTTACAACACCACCAGCAACGACACCGCAACGACCGAATCCGGTAGCGCACGTAACTGGTTGGCTGCAGCTAACTACGACTTCGCAGTTGCTAAAGCTTACATCGCATACGGTTCCAACAAAGGTAACAACAGCGCTGTAGCTAACAACGCCAAGGAAAACGCTGACGGCACGTTCTCGACCGTCAACTCGTTCAACTACAATACCGCTGCTTACAGCAACGACAGCAACAACATCCTGGTTGGCGCTACCGTACCTGTTGGCCCAGCTGGCACCGTAATGGCTTCGTTCATCCGCACGAACGACAAAGCTGGTACGAACGCTGATGCTGATCAATGGGCACTGGGCTACTCGTACGCTCTGTCGAAGCGCACCAGCACCTACGCTTCGTACGCTAAAATCAAGAACAAAAACAACGCTGGCTACACCGTTGGTAACAACAGCAATGTTGGTACGGGCGACAAAGCCTTCAACGTTGGCGTTCGTCACTCGTTCTAATACTCGCGCAAGCGAAGCTTAGTTCCGCTGCAGCCATCCCTCCGGGGATGTCTGCCAGCAAAGAAACGCGTCTCCAGGCTAGTCCTGGCGGCGCGTTTTTGCATGTGCGGCGCCAGTTATAATGGCGCCGTTACCCAAGTAAAGGAATGCCATGTATTCATTCACCTCGCCGCGCCTGGCCGCCATGCTGGCCGCGCTGCTGCTCGCTGGCGCCACGGGCGCCGCTTTTGCCGCCGTCAAGGGCAAGAAGCCGGCCGGACTGGAGCGCTATGGCGTGGCCGTCTACTCCGACCTGTGCCTGCAAAAGGATAGCGGCGAAATCGGCGGCCAGCGCGTCACCCTGCACCGCTTTGCCGAGGCCGATTCCGTCATCTATGAATTCACGGCAGGCGCCCTGAGCTGGCCTATCGTGGCCAACGACGTCAACCTGGACGCTGCCACGGGCGCCTTCGACTTCACCATCGCCGGCGCCGACAGCGAAGAGCGCACCATCGTCGGCAAGTTTTCCAAAGATGGCCAGACCCTGACCCTGGAAGGCGATTACTGCGGCGGCAACGTGCGCATGCCGATGAAGCTGAGCCGCGTGCGCGATTTCGGCCGCCCCCTGAAAAACTGCACGCCGTGCCCGCCGATGCCGGAAGCGCCGGCCGAGGCAGTGCCGTCCCAGGAAAGCGCGCCAGTGCCCGCCGCCTGAGCGATCACCGCCGTCAACAAGAAAAAGGCCCGGTATCGACCGGGCCTTTGCTATTTTCAGCCTCGCAAGGGGCTTATTTGGCCGCTTGCGCCTTTTCCGCATTCGCGCGGATGGTGGCGAGTGTCGCGTTCGGCGTGATCAGGTTGCCGTCGTAGCGCAGCTCGATCAGGGCCGGCAAGTTGTGCGCCCTGGCATGCGCCAGCGCCCGCTGCAGGGCAGGGGCGAACTCTTCCGTCGTATTGACCACTTCGCCGTGCGCGCCGTATGCCTGCGCCAGCGCCGCAAAATCGGGGTTGTGCAGGGTCGTGCCCGACACGCGGCCCGGGTAGTCGCGTTCCTGGTGCATGCGGATGGTGCCGAACATCTGGTTATTGAAGACGATGATGACCACGCCCGCCTGGTATTGGACGGCGGTGGCCAGTTCCTGGCCATTCATCATGTATTCGCCATCGCCGGCGAACGTAATCACGGTGCGATCCGGGTGCACGATCTTCGCCGCCACGCCGGACGGCACGCCGTAGCCCATGGCGCCGTTCGTCGGCGCCAGCTGGGTGCGCAGGCCGCCGTAGCGATAAAAACGGTGCGCCCATGAGGCGTAGTTGCCGGCGCCGTTCGTCAGGATGGTATCAAGAGGTGCTTGCGCCATGATCTCCTGCGTCACCTGCCACAGGTCCAGCGGCGACTGGCCATCGCGGAAGATGGGCGGCTGCTCCTGGTAGGCGGCCAGCTCGGCCTTGGCTTCCGCGGGCGTATGTTGCCAGGCGGATGCGTCGACGGGGGCCATGGCGGCCAGCATGGCGCACACTTGCGGCATGCCGCTGTTAATCATCAGTTCGGCCTGGTAAACGCTGCCCAGCTCCTCGGCGTCCGTATGGATGTGCACCAGGCGCTGGCGCGGCACGGGCGAGTCGAACAGCGTGTAGCCGCCCGTCGTCATTTCGCCCAGACGGGGGCCGATGGCGATGACCAGATCGGCATTTTTCACGCGCGCGGCCAGTTTCGGGTTGATGCCGATGCCGACGTCGCCGATGTAGTTCGGGTGTGCATTGTCGAGCAAGTCCTGGAAGCGGAAGGCGCAGGCGACGGGCAGCTGGTTGCTTTCCGCGAACTGCTGCAGGTCGGCGCACGCTTGCGGCGTCCAGGTGGTGCCGCCGAGCAACACCAGCGGCTGTTTCGCGGCGGCCAGCATGCTGCGCAGCTGCTGCAGCTGGGCGTCCGATGGCGCCGCCTGCACGCTCTGGTAGGCGCGCGTGTCGGCCACCGTGGCCAGCGAAATGAGCATGTCTTCGGGCAAGGCCAGCACGACGGGGCCGGGACGCCCGCTGGTGGCCACCTGGAAGGCGCGCGCCAGGTATTCGGGGATGCGCTCGGCGCGGTCGATCTGCGCCACCCACTTGGCCATCTGGCCGTACATGCGGCGGTAGTCGATTTCCTGGAATGCTTCGCGGTCGACGAAATCGTTGCCCACCTGGCCGATGAACAGGATCATCGGGGTGGAGTCCTGGTAAGCCGTGTGCACGCCGATCGAGGCGTTGGTGGCGCCCGGACCGCGCGTGACGAAACAGATGCCCGGCTTGCCCGTCAGCTTGCCGTAGGCTTCGGCCATGAAGGCGGCGCCGCCTTCCTGGCGGTTGATGATGAAGCGGATGCCCGAGTCGTGCAGGGCGTCGAGCACATCCAGGTAGCTTTCGCCAGGCACGCCAAAGGCGGTGTCGACACCGTGGATCTGCAGGGCATCGACCAGGATCTGGCCGCCGGTACGGGGTTGTTGCGTCATGTTCGGCTCTTTATATTCTAGTTGGGTGGCAAAGAAATGGGGCAAGCGGTGCGCATGCGCCTGCATGCAGGCAGCTTGCCCCATTCATTCTATGTGAGCCGATTTGGCCCGGCTTTTGAAATGGCGACACCGAATTACACAATCGCCCGGCTGGTGCGGCGCGCTTTTGCAGAAACATGCTGCGGCGCGGTACAATGGCGGGTGAAGCAGGCCAGACAGTCGCTGGCCGGCGCAGCAATGCGCTGGCGGGAGGAAGGTCCGGACTCCATAGAGCGGGGTGACGGTTAACGGCCGTCCGTCGAAAGCCGCAAGGTATAAGGCGAGGAATAGGGCCACAGAGACGAGCGTATTAAGTTACGGTGAAACGCGGTAACCTCCACCTGGTGCAATTTCAAATAGGCACGCGATGATGCTGCTCGCGGAGCGTGCGGGTAGAAAGCTTGAGCGCCCGAGTAATCTGGCGCCTAGAGGAATGACTGTCATAGCGCCAACCTGCAAGGGAAGGCGCCGTAACAAAATCCGGCCTATCGGCCTGCTTCACTTGAATTCCTGTTCCCTGGCTTGTCGGGGAGTATCTTGATCACAGCATTTTGCATGCTGCGCACCAAGCAAAAGCCCCCGCAACGGGGCTTTTTTTGTTTCTAAAAATATAGCAACGAAGATAAAGTTGTATATACAACTAAAGATGAACAATTGGTTAAAGTTTCTTAGTTCCAATTAATTGCTGCAGCGCAAAAATAATTTTCCCGTGTCAGGCCAGGCCCGGAAAACAGGGCGGGTATGCACCATGGGCGATTGTTTTTTGCTTTAAACCAAGTCTTTCTCTGCCGCTGCTGGCCGTTGTGCCTGGATGACGAAAGTATTGTCATGTGTCAACTAACTGTAAAAAATTCAATTTTTTGATTTCGTTTTTTTCGATGTTTACGGTAGGAAAACACATGTGTGCAGATGAGGTAGCACATTCACTATCTTTCATAAGTATCTAATTTATCGATATATTTTTATTTGAGACTCCTTCAACGATCTGCGCTAAGTCCTTAATTTCATTAATAAAATTCCTGTTTTGCCAATCGGAAACCGCTTGACCACTATCTTTGCTTCCTCTAAAGTGGGCAACTGTGTGAAAAAGTGTGTTTTTGTGGGAAATTTTCCCTTTCCATCGCGATGCGCAAGCGTCGCAAGCCAAGCTCAAAAAAAGGTCTTCCGTGTTTCAAGGCGCGTCCGCAATCAATCTCGATGCCAAAGGCAGGATGTCTATCCCTGCCAAGCACCGTGACGCGCTGGCGATTCAATGCGAAGGCCGTTTGACCCTGACCAAACACCCCGATGGCTGCCTGCTGTTTTTCCCCCGTCCCGTGTGGGAAAGCCACCGCCAGCAAATCGCCGCCTGGCCCATGTCGGCGCGCGCCTGGCAGCGCATCTTCCTCGGCAACGCCGTCGACGTCGAGCTGGACTCGGCGGGCCGCGTGCTGATTTCGCCTGAATTGCGCAATGCCGTCGGGCTGGCGCGCGAAGTGATGATGATCGGCATGGGCAGCCACTTTGAAATATGGGATGCCGCCAAATTGGCCGACAAAGAACAGCAGGCGATCGATGCCGGCACCCCCGATGTACTTTCCAATTTTTCTTTCTAAGGCTCCGTAATGACACAACTCACGGTGCCGGAATTTCAGCATCGCACGGTGCTGCTCGATGAAGCGGTCGATGCGCTCGACCTGACGGGCGACCGCGCGCACGGCATTTACGTCGACGGCACGTTTGGCCGAGGCGGCCATAGCCGCTTGATCCTCTCGCGCCTGGCCGATGACGCGCGCCTGATCGGCTTCGACAAGGATTTGCAGGCCATCGCCACGGCCGAACAGATTGCCGACCCCCGTTTCCAGATCGTCCATGACAGCTTTGCCACCATGACGGCCAGCCTGGCCGAACGCGGTGTGCGGCAGGTGGACGGCATTTTGCTCGACCTGGGCATCTCGTCGCCGCAGGTCGACGACGCGGCGCGCGGTTTCAGCTTCCGTAACGACGGACCGCTGGACATGCGCATGGATACCACGCGCGGCGTCTCCGCGGCCGAGTGGCTGGCGGTGGAAACCGAGCAGAATTTAGAGAAAGTGATACGCGATTATGGGGAAGAACGGTTTGCTTTTCAGATTGCAAAGGCGATTGTTGCTGGCCGGGCAGTCCAGCCAATTTCAAGCACACGACAGCTTGCCGGCATCGTGGCAGGCGCCGTCAAGACCCGCGAGAAGGGTAAGGACCCCGCTACCCGCACCTTTCAGGCCATACGCATTTTCATTAACAAAGAGCTCGAGGATCTCGAGATCGGTCTGAACCAGGCGTATGCCTGCCTGGCGCCCGGCGCGCGCATGGCCGTGATCAGTTTTCATTCGCTGGAAGACCGCATGGTCAAGCGCTTCTTCGCCTCGAAGGCGAACGTGGAGCAGCCTGACCGCCGTCTGCCGATACGCGCGGTCGACTTGCCGCAGCCGGAAATGAAGCTGATTTCGAAAATGAAGCCGTCCGACGCCGAGATCGAGGGCAATCCCCGTTCGCGTTCGGCCGTGATGCGCGTGGCGCAGCGTTTGCCCATTCCAGTTAGTGGCGGCGCTCGATGACTGGCAAGCTGTGTGTCGTGCTGTCGGCCCTGCTGGTGTGCTGCGGTCTGTCGCTGGTGAACGCGCAGTACCAGTCGCGCCACCTGCTGATCGACCTGGAACGCGCGCAAGCGCTGTCGCGCCAGCTCGACATCGACTGGGCGCAACTGCAGCTGGACCAGTCCACTTTGGGCAAGCATGAACGCATCGAATCGATCGCGCGGCGCGACTTGAGCATGACGCCGCTGACGGCGGCGCGTACGCAATACCTGACGGAGGGTGAATAATGAAGTTGGGCGGTAATAGCAACGGCCGGGTGGCGGCATCGAAAGGTGTGCCATTTTCGAAGAACCCCGTACTGGCGGTGCGTCTGCCCGTCTGGCGTTCGCGCGTCGTGCTGTTCCTGCTGTTCTTCGCTTTCGCCGGCCTGGGCGCGCGCGCCCTGTGGCTGCAGGGCGTGTCGACGCAGTTCCTGCAAAAGCAGGGCAAGGCGCGCTATGAGCGCACGCTGGAACTGCCGGCCACGCGCGGCAAGATCACCGACCGCAACGGCCAGGTGCTCGCTTCGTCCGTGCCCGTGAAGGCCATCTGGGCGATTCCCGACGACGTGCTGCAGGCGTCGCCCGAGAAAATCAATGCGCTGGCCGGCCTGCTGGAAATGAACGTCAACGAATTGCGCAAGAAGCTCGATTCGGACCGCAGCTTCGTTTACCTGAAACGCCAGGTCGAGATGGACGTGGCCGACAAGATCTCCAAGCTCGGCATCGACGGCATCGACGAGCGCAAGGAATACAAGCGCTTCTATCCACAGGGCGAAGTGATGACCCACGTGGTGGGCTTTACCAACGTGGAAGACGTGGGCCAGGAAAGCATGGAACTGGCGCAGCAGAAAACCCTCGTCGGCACCACCGGCAGCCGCCGCGTGATCAAGGACCGCCTGGGCCACATCGTCGAAGACATCGGCTTCATCCACGAACCGCATGACGGCAAGGACCTGACCCTGTCCGTCGACAGCAAGATCCAGTACATCGCCTTCACGCAGTTGAAGGAAGCGGTGGAGAAATTCAACGCCAAGGCCGGCGGCGCCGTGGTGCTCGACGTGCACACGGGCGAAGTGCTGGCCCTGGCCAATTACCCCAGCTACGACCCGAACGACCGCCGCAAGCTCACGGGCCAGCAGCTGCGCAACCGCGTCATGACCGATACCTTCGAACCCGGTTCGACCCTGAAGCCGATCACGGTGTCCCTGGCGCTCGACACGGGCCGGGTCAAACCGACCACCCTGATCGACACGGGCCCGGGCCGCTACACCATCGCCGACCGCACGATTACCGACACCAAGCCGCACGGCGTGATCAATGTCTCCGAAATCATCGAGATGTCGTCGAACATCGGCACCTCGAAGATCGCGCTGGGCATGCCGTCGCAGGAAATGTGGGAAATGTTTACCAAGGTGGGCTTCGGCCAGCAGCCGAAATGGGGCTTCCCCGGCGCCGTGGCCGGCCGCGTGCGTCCGTATAAATCGTGGCGCCCGGTGGAACAGGCGACCATGAGCTACGGTAACGGCATTTCCGTGTCGCTGATCCAGCTGGCGCGCTCCTACATGATGTTCGCGCGCGACGGCGACACGATTCCGCTGTCGTTCCAGAAGGTCAATGAACTGCCTGTGGGCCAGCAGGTGATCAAGCCAAAGACGGCCGCCGAAATGCGCGCCATGCTCGAACTGGTCGTCTCCGGCGCGCACGGCTCGGCCAAGCGCGCCCAGGTCGCCGGCTACCGCGTGGGCGGCAAGACGGGTACCGCTTATAAGGTCGAAAACGGCCGCTACGCGATGCCGCGCAAATACATCGGCTCTTTCGTGGGCATGGTGCCGATGTCGGCGCCGCGCTTCATCATTGCCGTGATGATCGATGAACCGACCGGCCCTGCCCACTATGGCGGCCAGGTCGCCGCTCCCGCTTTCGCGGCGATTGCGACCAACGCGCTGCGCGCGATGAACGTACCGCCCGATTCCTCTGTTACCGAAATCGTGGTCCCGGCCAATGCCGGCCCGGAGGCCATGTGAAGTCACTCATGACCATACAAGACATCAGTTTGTGGATCAAAACGGCTGCCCCGTCCGGGCAGCTGACGTCCGATTCGCGCCGCGTGCAGCGCGGCGACGTGTTTTTCGCCTATGCCGGCGCCACCGATTTCATCGCCGCCGCCATCGCGCAGGGCGCCGCCGCCATCGTGCATGACGCCGTCGAATGGAACGCCGCATGGAGCGTGCCGCACCTGCTGGTCAGCGACCTGAAACGCCTGGCCGGCCCAGTGGCGCATGCTTTCTACGACATGCCCGACAGCGTCATGTTCAGCGCCGGCGTGACGGGCACGAATGGCAAGACCTCGTGCGCCTTGTGGCTGGCGCAAGCCCTGGCGCGCCTGGGCCAAACATCGTCCGTCATCGGGACTTTGGGCGTGGGCCTGTGCAAGCCGCGCGGCGCCATCGAATTCGACGTCACTGGCTACACCACGCCGGACGCCGTGCTGCTGGCGCGCAAGCTGGCCGCCATGCGTGACGCAGGCGCCAAGGCCGTCGCCATCGAAGTGTCGTCGATCGGCCTGGACCAGGATCGCGCGGCCGGCATGCATTTCGACGTCGCCATGTTTACCAATCTGACGCGCGACCACCTCGACTACCATGGCGATATGGCGGCCTACGAGGCGGCCAAGGTCAAGCTGTTCGACTGGCCCGGCCTGAAAACGGCCGTCATCAACCTGGACGACCCCATGGGCCTGCGCCTGGCGCGCCACGTGAACGGCAAGCTGGCGGGCGAGTACCCGGTCATCGGCTATACCTTGCAGGATGCGGCAGCCTTGCCCGACCTGCCTGGTGTGCTGATGCTGCGCGCCAGCCAGTTCCGCAGCCGCAATGCCGGCACCGATTTCCACCTCGAATGCGCGCTGGGCGTGGCGCTGGTCAAGACGCAGCTGGTGGGCCACTTCAATATCAGCAACGCGCTGGCCGTGCTGGGCGCCTTGCTGGCGCACGGCACCGGCCTGCGCGCCGCCATCGACGGCATCGAATCGCTGCAGCCGGCTCCGGGCCGCATGCAGCAGGTGGGCGGCCAGGAAGCGCCGATGGTCGTCATCGATTACGCGCATACGCCGGACGCGCTGGAAAAAACCCTGGCCGCCTTGCGCCAGGTGGCGCAGGACCGGGGCGGCCAGCTGTGGTGCGTGTTCGGCTGCGGCGGCGACCGCGATCCGGGCAAGCGTCCGCAGATGGGCGCCATCGCGCAACTGGCCGATCACGTGCTCGTAACCAGCGACAATCCGCGCAGCGAAGACCCGCACGCCATCATCGCGCAGATCGTCGCCGGCATGCGCGCAGACGGCCCGCAGCCGCAGGCCATCGAAGACCGTGCCGCGGCCATCCTGTCGGCCATCAAGCACGCCGCCAAGCCGGATGTGATCCTGTTGGCGGGCAAGGGCCATGAACCGTATCAGGAAATCAAGGGCAAGAAACTGCCGTTCTCCGACGCCGACCATGCGCAACTGGCCCTGTCCGCGCGCCTGACCATGATGAGGACGAACTGATGCGCGGCACCCTGACAGAACTGATGCCGTCGCTGGACGGCGCGCAGCTGAAGGGCGACGCCGTTTTTGACGGTGTCTCCACCGACAGCCGCAGCGCCCAAGCCGGTTCGCTGTTCGTCGCCTTGCGCGGCGAGAGTTTCGACGCCCATGATTTCCTCGACCAGGTGGCCGCGCGCGGCGTCGCCGCCGTGGTGGTCGAGCGCCTGCCCGAAGGCTGGGACAGCGGACGGGTAGCGGCCATCGTGGTGCCCGATACCCTGGTGGCGCTGGGCCGCATCGCCAACCACTGGCGCGGCCGTTTCAATTTGCCCGTCATCGGCGTGACCGGCAGCAATGGCAAGACCACCGTCAAGGAGATGATTTCAGCGATCCTGGCGGCGGCCTTCGGCGAAGAGGCGCGCCTGGCCACGCGCGGTAACCTGAATAACGAGATCGGCGTGCCATTGACCCTGTTCCGCCTGAATCAGGAACACAAGGCGGCCGTCATCGAGATGGGCATGAACCATCCGGGAGAAATTGCGCGCCTGGCGGCGATCGCCGCGCCGACCCTGGCGATGGTCAACAATGCGCAGCGCGAGCACCAGGAGTTCATGCATACGGTCGAAGCGGTGGCGCGCGAAAACGGCGCCGCGCTGGCGGCATTGGCCGACGACGGCGTGGCCGTCTTCCCACATGGCGACGAATTCACGGCGCTGTGGCGCGAGCTGGCTGGCGCGCGCGCCGTCATCACCTTCGGCCTGTCGAAAGAGGCGGACGTGAGCTGCACGCACCGCGCGGCCGAGGATTTTGGCAGCGACCTGTTCGTCAGCGTGCGCGCGCAGGACGGCGCCTTGCGCCAGTTCCTCGTTGGCCTGCAGGCGGCGGGCGAACACAATGTGCGCAATGCGCTGGCCGCTGTGGCATGCGCCGTGGGCGCCGGCATCGCCATCGAACATATCAAGCAGGGCCTGGAGGCGTTCGCGCCCGTGAACGGCCGCCTGCAGAAAAAACGTGCCGCCAACGGCGCCACCATCATCGACGACACGTATAACGCCAATCCGGATTCGGCGCGCGCGGCCATCGATGTACTGGCGCAGGCCGCGGCACCGCGCATCCTGGTGCTGGGCGAGATGGGCGAAGTCGGCACGCAGGGGCAGCAGTTCCACGAAGAGATCGGCGCCTACGCCGCCGCCAAAGGCATCGAACACGTGCTGGCGACGGGCGGCCTGGCGCGCCATCTGGTGAGTGCGGCGCAGGCAGCCGCCAGCCAGGAATCGGGCACGGTCGTGGAGTATTTCGAACAGTTCGACGGTTTGCTGGCGGCGCTCGATGCGCATTTGTCCGGCCGTTCGGATGCAACAGTATTAATCAAGGGCTCCCGCTTCATGAAGATGGAACGGGCCGTGCAGCATTTGATTGGTTCAAACAACAATAACAAGGAAGCTCACTAATCATGCTGCTCTGGCTCGCTCATTATTTCCAGGACGACATTGGCCCATTGCGGGTCTTTAACTTCATCACGTTCCGCGCCGTCTTTGCCACCTTGACGGCGATTCTGATCGGCCTGTGTGCCGGCCCCGCCGTGATCCGCATGCTCACGCGCATGAAGGTCGGCCAGGCCGTGCGTACCGACGGCCCGCAAACGCATCTGAAAAAACACGGCACGCCCACCATGGGCGGTGTGCTGATCCTCATCGCCATCGGCATTTCCACCTTGCTGTGGGCCGACCTGTCGAACCGCTTCATCTGGCCGGTCCTGATCGTCACGCTGGGCTTTGGCGCCGTGGGCTGGGCCGACGATTACCGCAAGGTAGTACACCAGGACCCGGAAGGCATGCGCTCGCGCGAAAAATACTTCTGGCAGTCGCTGATCGGCATCGTCGCCGCGTTTTACCTGGCGTTTTCCGTCTCCGTGTCGGAGCCTGACGCGGGCCACGTGTGGAATCTGATCTACGCCTGGGTGCAGTCGGGCTTCGCCATGGACCTGCCGCCGAAGGCCGATTTGATCGTGCCGTTCTTCAAGACCATCAGCTATCCGCTGGGCGTGTGGGGCTTCATTGCGCTGACCTATTGCGTCATCGTCGGCACCAGCAATGCCGTCAACTTCACGGATGGTCTCGATGGCCT
This sequence comes from Janthinobacterium glycogeni, assembly GCF_051380725.1. Lineage (NCBI taxonomy): Bacteria > Pseudomonadati > Pseudomonadota > Betaproteobacteria > Burkholderiales > Oxalobacteraceae > Janthinobacterium > Janthinobacterium glycogeni. Next base: position 90,735 of record NZ_JBNYXP010000012.1, read on the forward strand.
GGCCATCATGCCTACCGTGATGGTGGGCACGGCCCTGGGCCTGTTCGCCTACCTGACGGGTAACGCCACGTATGCGCGCTACCTGTTCATCCCGCACATTCCGGGCGCCGGCGAACTGGTGATCTTTTGCGGCGCGCTGGCCGGTTCAGGCCTGGCCTTCCTCTGGTATAACACGCACCCCGCGAAAGTGTTCATGGGCGACGTGGGCGCGCTGGCACTGGGCGGTGCACTGGGTACCGTCGCCGTCATCGTGCGCCAGGAAATCGTCCTGTTCATCATGGGCGGCATCTTCGTCGTCGAAACGCTGTCCGTCATCATCCAGGTCGTCTGGTTCAAGTACACGAAGAAGCGCTTTGGCGCGGGCCGCCGCGTCTTCCTGATGGCGCCATTGCATCACCATTTTGAACAAAAAGGCTGGAAGGAGACGCAGGTTGTCGTGCGTTTCTGGATCATCACCATGATGCTGGTGCTGCTCGGCCTGACCACCTTGAAGCTGCGCTGATGATGTACGACGCTAAAACCGCACTGGTACTGGGCCTCGGCGAATCGGGGCTGGCGATGGCCCTGTGGCTGGCCCGCGGCGGTGCGTCCGTGCGCGTGGCCGACACAAGGGAAACCCCGGAGCGCCTGGCCGCGCTGCAGGCCGCAGTGCCGCAGGCGCAGTTCATCGCCGGCGCCTTTACGGCCGACCTGCTCGATGGCGTCGACTTCGTTGCCGTCAGCCCCGGCCTGGCGCCGGGCCGCGAACTGGCTGGAATCGCCCCGGCCGTGCAGGAAAAAAACATCCCCGTGTGGGGCGAGATCGAACTGTTCGCACAGGCGCTGGCCGCGCTCAAGGCGGAACGCGGCTATGCGCCGAAAGTCATCGCCATCACGGGCACGAATGGCAAGACGACAGTCACCAGCCTGGTAGGCTTGCTGTGCGAACGCGCGGGTCTGGCCACGCGCGTGGCCGGCAATATCAGCCCGGCCGCGCTGGACGTGCTGCGCGAAGTGCTCGATGCCGAGCCTGCGCCGCAGCCGGTGGAGGCGGAAGCTGACGTGGCGGAACCCGTCGCCAGCACCTTGCCGCAGGCGTGGATTTTGGAGCTGTCCAGCTTCCAGCTGCACACGACGTTCAGCCTGCAGGCCGATGCGGCCACGGTCTTGAATCTGTCGCAGGACCACCTGGACTGGCATGGCGACATGGCCGCCTACGCTGCCGACAAGGGGCGCATCTTCGGCGAGCAGACCGTGCGCATCCTGAACCGCGACGATGCCTTGGTCATGCACATGGCCGATCCGCTGGCCGAGACGGTCACCTTCGGCACGGGCGAGCCGGCGGAAGTAGACAGCTTTGGCCTGGTGAATGAACGCGGCATCTTCTGGCTGGCGCAAGCCGTGCCCAGCGAAGAAGTGATCGAGAAAAAACGCAGGAAGAACGATCCGGCGCCGGAACCGGTGCCGACGATGGCGAAAAAGCTGATGCCGGCCGACGCGCTGAAAATCCGCGGCCAGCACAATGCCGCGAATGCGCTGGCGGCGCTGGCCCTGTGCCGCGCCATCGGCCTGCCGTTCGCGCCGCTGCTGCATGGCTTGCGCGAATACCAGGGCGAACCGCACCGGGTGGAGCTGATCACGGCCGTGGGCGAGGTCGAATACTACGACGACAGCAAGGGCACCAACGTGGGCGCGACAGTGGCCGCGTTGTCGGGCCTGGGCAAGGCGTTTGGCGGCGCGGAACAGCGTCTGGTGCTGATCGCCGGCGGCGACGGCAAGGGGCAGGATTTCTCGCCGCTGGCCGAACCCGTGTCGCGCTACGTGCGCGCCGTGGTGCTGATCGGCCGCGATGCACCGGCCTTGCGCGCGGCGCTGGAGCCGGCCGGGGTGGACATCGTCGACTGCGCCACCTTGCCGGAAGCCGTCAAGCGCGCCAGCGGTCTGGCGCTGGCCGGCGACGCCGTGCTGCTGTCGCCCGCATGCGCCAGCCTGGACATGTTCAAGAACTATGCGCACCGCGCGCAGGTGTTTGTCGACGCCGTGCGCGACATCGCCCTGGAAAACGGACAGGATATCTGATGGCCTTCCAGCTGCCTTTCCGCTTCGGTTCCGGCTCGGCTGCCAAGCCGCTGGACAGCCGCGCGCGGCAGTCGAAGATGATGGATTACGACAAGCCGCTGGTGTGGGTGGTCCTGCTGCTCATGTTGCTGGGCATGGTGATGGTGTATTCGGCGTCGATCTCGCTGTCGGACGCACGCAAGTTTGCCGCCTATACGAACAATTATTTTGTCGTGCGCCAGGCGCTGTTCATCGGCGTGTCGGTGATCGCAGGCGCGCTGGTGTTCCGCATCCCCGTCGCCACCTGGCAAAAGATCGCGCCGTGGCTGTTCATCGGCACGCTGGTGCTGCTGGTGATGGTCCTGATACCGGGCCTGGGCGTGTCGGTCAACGGCGGTCGCCGCTGGCTGAATTTGCCTGGCCTGCGGCCGCAGCCGTCCGAGCTGATGAAGGTGGTGATGGTGCTGTACGCGGCCGACTACACGGTGCGCAAGCAGGAATACATGCACAAGCTGACCAAGGGCTTCATGCCGATGGCCCTGGCCGTCAGCTTCGTCGGCTTGCTGCTGCTGATGGAACCCGATCTGGGCGCCTTCGGCGTGATCGTCTGCATCGCCATGGGCATCCTGTTTTTGGGTGGCGTCAACGCCATCTGGTTCGGCGGCATCGGCGCCATGCTGACGGCGATCTTCGTCACCATCATCGCCCTGTCGAAATTCCGCCGCGAGCGGTTTTTTGCGTATCTCGATCCGTGGCAGGAAGACAATGCGCTGAACAAGGCGTATCAGCTGACGCACTCCTTGATCGCTTTCGGGCGCGGCGAACTGTTTGGCGTGGGGCTGGGCGGCAGCGTGGAAAAACTGCACTACCTGCCCGAAGCCCATACGGACTTTTTGCTGGCCGTGATCGGCGAGGAACTGGGCCTGGTGGGCGTGCTGGTCGTGATCGGCATGTTCTACTGGATTATCAAGCGGGCGTTCGACATCGGCCGCCAGGCGATCGCCATCGACCAGACCTTTGCCGGCCTGACGGCGAAGGGCATCGCCATCTGGATCGGCGTGCAGACCTTCATCAACATGGGCGTGAACCTGGGCCTGTTGCCGACCAAGGGCTTGACCTTGCCCTTGATGAGTTATGGCGGCACGGGCGTACTGATTAACTGTATCGGCCTGGCGATTTTGCTGCGCATCGATTACGAAAACCGGATCCTGATGCGCGGAGGCCGGCTATGAACAACGTGACGAATTTGAAAACGACGAAAAGACTGATGATCATGGCGGCCGGCACCGGTGGCCATATCTTCCCGGGCCTGGCGATTGCGCAGACGATGCGCGCGCGCGGCTGGGAAGTGAGCTGGCTGGGCACGACCCATGGCATGGAGCAGGATCTGGTGCCGAAAAGCGGCATTCCCATGGATGCCATCGCGTTCTCCGGCATGCGCGGCAAGGGTCTGGCGCACACGGTCAAAGGCGGCTTCAAGATGCTGGCCAGCTTTTTTGCCATCCGCCGTTTCATCGCCAGCCGCAAGCCGGACGTGGTGATGGGCATGGGCGGCTACGTCACCGTGCCGGGCGGCCTGATGGCGCGCCTGAAGGGCGTGCCGCTGGTGCTGGTCAATGCCGACGCGGCGCTGCTGCTGTCGAACAAGACCCTGGTGCCGCTGGCGCAGCAGGTGTGCTTTGGTTTCCCCGCCGATTTCGGCAGCGCCGCCGGCAAGGCTGTCGTCACGGGCAATCCAGTGCGCGCCGAGATCCTCGCGATGGCGCCGCCAGCCTCGCGTTTCGCGGGGCGCAGCGGACCGTTGCGCATCCTCGTGGTGGGCGGCAGCCTGGGCGCGAAAGCGCTGAACGACAGCCTGCCTGCCGCACTGGCGCTGATGCCGGAGGGCGAACGCCCTGTGGTGACGCACCAGTCGGGCAAGAAGAATATCGATGCCCTGCATGCCGCGTATGCGCAGGCGGGCGTGCAAGCGAACGTGGTCGACTTCATCGACGACATGGCCAGGGCGTATACCGAGGCCGACCTGGTGATTTGCCGCGCGGGCGCGATCACCCTGTCGGAATTGACGGCGGCCGGCGTGGCCAGCGTGCTCGTGCCGCTGGTGGCGTCGACCACCAGCCACCAGCGCGACAACGCGCAATGGATGGCGAAGCAAGGCGCGGCGATTCATCTGCCGCAGACGGAAATGAGTGCGGTGTCGCTGAGCGCGCTGCTGGCGTCGCTGAGCCGCGACACTTGCCGGCAGATGGCGCAGGCGGCACTGGCAGCAGGCAAGCGCGACGCCAATGAGGCGATCGCACACGTATTGGAAAAATTGGCATGAGGTTAGCTCTGTGAAGCATAAAGTAAACAATATCCACTTTGTCGGCATTGGCGGCAGCGGCATGAGCGGCATCGCCGAAGTGCTGGTCAACCTCGGCTACAAGGTGTCGGGCTCCGACCTGGGCAGCAATGCGGCGACGCAGCGCCTGGCGAGCCTGGGCGCGACCGTCATGCTCGGCCACGCGGCCGAGAATATCGGCGACGCCGACGCGGTGGTGACGTCGGGCGCCGTCCCGCAAGACAATCCCGAAGTGGCGGCAGCGCGCGCGCGCAAGATTCCGCTGGTGCCGCGCGCCGTGATGCTGGGCGAGTTGATGCGCCTGAAGCGCGGTATCGCCATCGCCGGCACGCACGGCAAAACCACCACCACCAGCCTGGTCGCTTCCGTGCTGGCGCAGGGCGGTCTCGACCCGACTTTCGTCATCGGCGGCCGCCTGACCAGCGCCGGCGCGAACGCCAAGCTCGGTTCCGGCGACTACCTGGTGGCCGAAGCCGATGAGTCGGACGCCTCGTTCCTGAACCTGACGCCGATGATCGAAGTGATCACGAATATCGACGCCGATCACATGGACACCTACGAGCACGATTTCGAAAAGCTCAAGCAGGCCTTCGTGCAGTTCACGCACCGCTTGCCTTTCTATGGCCGCGCCATGCTGTGCATCGATGATCCGCACGTGCGCGCCATCATCCCGTCCGTCACCAAGCCTGTCACCACCTACGGTTTCGCGGAAGATGCGCAGGTGCGCGCCATCAATGCGCGCGCCGTGGGCCTGGAAATGCATTTCACGGTGCTGCAGGAAGGTTATCCGGACCTGGACGTGGTGCTGAACCAGCCCGGCATGCACAATGTGCAGAATGCCTGCTCGGCGATCGCCATCGCGCGCGAAATCGGCATCGCCGACAGCGCCACGCAGCAGGGCCTGGCCGAATTTTCCGGCGTGGGCCGCCGCTTCACGCGCTACGGCGACGTGGCGCTGCCGAACGGCGGCAGCTTCGCCCTGGTCGACGATTTCGGCCACCATCCGGTGGAAACGGAAGTGACTCTGGCCGCCGCGCGCGCCGCCTATCCGGGCCGCCGCCTGGTGCTGGCTTTCCAGCCGCACCGCTACAGCCGCACGCGCGACCTGTTCGAGGATTTCGTCAAGGTGCTCGGTGCGCCCGACGTGCTGCTCTTGTCCGAAGTGTATGCGGCGGGCGAGGCGCCTATCGTCGCCGCCGACGGCCGCGCACTGGCGCATGCGCTGCGCGCGCGCGGCAAGATCGAACCGATCTTCGTCGAGTCCATGACGGACATGGCCGACACCATCATGAGCGTGGCGCGCGACGGCGACGTCGTGCTCACCATGGGCGCCGGTTCCATCAGCGGCATCCCGAATCAACTGACAACGTATCAATCTCACACTGTAAAGGCCTGACGTGAACCAAGCTTCAGCTATCGACGTTAAACAATTGGGCAAGGTCGGCGTCCTGTTCGGCGGCCGTTCGGCCGAGCGCGAAGTGTCGCTGATGTCCGGCGCGGGCGTGCTGGCCGCCTTGACAAGCCGCGGCGTGGATGCGCATGGCTTCGACACGGGCGAACGCAGCCTGGCCGAACTGGCCGCTGAAAAATTCGACCGCGTCTTCATCGCGCTGCATGGCCGCTTCGGCGAAGACGGCAGTCTGCAGGGCGCGCTGGAACAGCTGGGCATCCCGTACACGGGCAGCGGCGTGATGGCGTGCTCGGTGGGCATGGACAAGGTCTACACCAAGATGATCTGGCTGATGCACCAGCTGCCGACGCCGAAGTATGCGGTGCTGGACGACAGCTCCGACCTGGCCAAGGTGGCCGCGGAACTGGGCTTGCCGCTGATCGTCAAGCCGCCGCATGAAGGTTCGAGCATCGGCATCACGACGGTCAACGAGGCCTCGGCCTTCCAGGCCGCCTACGACATCGCCGCCGGGCTCGATGATTCGGTGCTGGCCGAGGAATTCATCAAGGGCCGCGAGTTCACCGTCGCGATCCTGGGCAAGGGCGCCGCGGCGCGCGCGCTGCCGCCGATCGAAATCGTCGCACCGCAGGGCAATTACGATTACCAGAACAAGTACTTCACGGACGATACGCAGTATTTCTGCCCGCCGCAGCTGGACCCGGCCATCATCGCCGAGATGGAACGCATCGCCCTGGCCGCCTACCGCGCCCTCGGCTGCGAAGGCTGGGGACGGGTCGATGTGCTGATGCGCGCGGCCGACAGCAAGCTGTTTTTGCTGGAAGTGAATACGTCGCCCGGCATGACGGGCCACTCGCTCGTGCCGATGGCGGCGCGCGCGGAAGGCACCAGCTATGAAGACCTGTGCCTGGAAATCGTTTCCGGCGCAAGCCTGAAAATGCACAAGGGACAGCGCTGATATGTGGCATGACGCTAAAAGCCTCAATACGACTGCCAACGGCTTGCTGGCCGCGGTTCTGGTCGTGTGCGTGGCCGCCGGCGTCTGGTGGGTGTCGCAGCGTCCCATGTTCGACCTGCGCACGATCAAGGTGGAGAGCGCGGACGACAAGGGCCTGCGCCACGTGAATTACCTGACCCTGCGCAGCGGCACTTTGGGCCGCATCAAAGGCAATTTTTTCACGACCAACCTGGAAAGCGTGCGCGGCGTGTTTGAATCGGTGCCCTGGGTGCGCCGCGCCAGCGTGCGGCGCGAGTGGCCGAACCAGCTGATCGTGGCGCTGGAAGAACATGAAGCGCTGGGCACCTGGGGCGAAGATGGACGCCTGCTGTCGGTCAAGGGCGATGTATTTACCGCCAATGTGGCCGAAGCGGAGGACGACCATGAGTTGCCTGCGTTTGCCGGCCCCGATGGCAGCGAGAAGGAAGTACTGACCACCTACGTGCAGCTGGCAAAGTGGTTTTCACCGTTGAAGATGGTGCCTGAATCGCTGTCGCTGTCGAGCCGCTATGCGTGGACGGTGAAACTGAATAACGGCATGAGCGTGGCGCTGGGACGCGAACAGAATCATACAACCCTGAAAGCGCGGGTCGACCGGCTGGTGGGCATCTACCCGCAGCTGGCGAGCCGGCTGGAAAATATCGACACGATCGATATGCGCTACCAGAATGGCCTGGCGCTCAGTTCGGCCGGCCTGGTGATACCGGCCGAAGGCAAGGATGGCAGGCCGGCGCCGGCGATCAAGAAGAAAAATGGCAGTCCGATTAAAAAACCGGCTTAACCGAATACTCAATTAATCAATTAATAGCCCAAAAAACTAGGCGAAAGAAATGACAAAAGACGCGAAAAACCTGATCGTCGGCCTCGACATCGGCACCTCGAAAGTGGTGGCGGTGGTAGCCGAAGTGATGTCCGATGGGCGCCACGAAGTGATCGGGCTGGGCCAGCACGAATCGAAGGGCCTGAAAAAAGGCGTGGTGGTCAATATCGAGGCCACGGTGGAGTCCATCCAGCGCGCGCTGGAAGAGGCCGAGCTGATGGCCGACTGCAAGATCCGCAATGTGTACGCGGGCATTGCGGGCAGCCATATCCGCAGCTTCAATTCCAGCGGCATGGTGGCCATCAAGGACAAGGAAGTGACGGCGACCGACGTGGCGCGCGTCATCGAGACGGCAAAAGCGGTTAACATTCCGACCGATCAGCAATTGCTGCACACGGTGCCGCAAGAGTTCATCGTCGACAGCCAGGAAGATGTGCGCGAGCCTATCGGCATGAGCGGCATCCGCCTGGAGGTGAAGGTGCATATCGTCACCGGCGCCGTGTCGGCGGTGCAGAACATCGTCAAGTGCGTGCGCCGCTGCGGCCTGGAAGTGTCGGACCTGATCCTGCAGCCGATGGCGTCGGCCGATGCGGTGCTCACGCCCGACGAGAAGGAACTGGGCGTGGTGCTGATCGACATCGGCGGCGGCACGACCGATGTGGCGGTATTTTCCGATGGCGCGATCCGCCATACGGCAGTCATTCCCATCGCCGGCGACCAGATCACCAACGACATCGCCATGGCCTTGCGCACCCCGACCGCGGAAGCGGAAGAAATCAAGATCCGCTATGGCGTGGCCAAGCAGGTCCTGGCCGATCCCGGCGAATCGCTGGAAGTGCCTGGCCTGGGCGACCGCGGCCCGCGCAACCTGTCGCGCCAGGCGCTGGCGGCAGTGATCGAGCCGAGGGTCGAGGAGCTGTTCGCGATGGTGCATCAGGTGGTGCGCGAATCCGGCTACGAAGGCGTGCTGTCGTCGGGCATCGTGCTCACGGGCGGCACGTCCATCATGCCCGGCATGGTGGAAATGGCGGAAGATATTTTCCTGAAACCGGCGCGCCTGGGCACGCCAGAGTATCGGGGCCAGCTGGCCGACGTGGTGCGCAGTCCGCGCTATGCCACGGTATTGGGCCTGCTGCTGGAAGCGAAGAAGCAATACCTGCGCGGCCACATCGTGACGCGCCAGGACGGCTCGGTGAAGGCAGTCTGGCAACGCATGAAGGAATGGTTTTTAGGGAATTTCTAAGGGCATGATTTACGCCCGGCAGCACAGTTTTTTTGGCAGCATCGCAGGTACACACACATAACTTTTTTATATTTAACCGCAGTTTTCAATCTCCAGTTCTCCTACCAATATGAGGCCTGGCGCTTGGAAACCGCATCTGATAGGAGCACATCATGGAGTTCGATATGGTCGATAACACAGCTTTAGGTACCGTCATCAAGGTCGTCGGCGTCGGCGGTGCGGGTGGCAATGCAGTCCAACACATGATCAACAAAGGCATGTCGGGTGTGGAGTTCATTGCCGCCAACACCGACGCACAGGCCCTGTCGACATCGAAGGCCCATAACATCATCCAGATCGGCGATACCGGTCTGGGCGCCGGCATGAAGCCTGCCGTCGGCCGCCAGCTGGCCGAAGAATCGCGCGCACGCATCGCCGATTCGCTGCGCGGCGCGCACATGGTCTTCATCGCCGCCGGCATGGGCGGCGGCACGGGCACGGGCGCCGCTCCTATCGTGGCCGAAGTGGCCAAGGAACTGGGCGCGCTGACGGTGGCCGTGGTTTCCAAGCCATTCTCTTACGAAGGCCAGAAGTGCATGGACATCGCTGACGAAGGCCTGGAGCAGCTGTCGCTGCACGTCGATTCGCTGATTATCATCCTCAATGAAAAACTGGAAGAGATCTACGAAGACGAAAGCATGCTGGAATGGATGCAGCACGCCGATGATGTGCTCAACAACGCGGTGGCCGGCATTGCCGAGATCATCAACGTGCCTGGCCATATCAACGTCGACTTCAACGACGTGAAAACCATCATGGGCGAGCAGGGCAAGGCCATGATGGGCACGGCGACGGCGTCCGGCGTCGACCGCGCGCGCATCGCCGCCGAACAGGCTGTCGCTTCGCCGCTGCTGGACGGCATCGATCTGTCTGGCGCGCGCGGCGTGCTGGTCAACGTCACGGCCAGCCGTGGCTTGAAAGGTAAAGAGATCAAGGAAGTCATGGCCGCCGTGCGCGCGTTTGCCGCGCCGGACGCGTCGATCGCGCAAGGTATCGCCTACGACGACGCCATGGGCGACGACATCCGCGTCACCGTGGTGGCCACGGGCCTGGGCCGCGCGAAGAAAAACATCCAGCTGGTACCGCAGCAAGTGCTGCGCACCGGCACCCACAACAGCCCGTTGACCCCTTCGGCTGCCATGGGTAGCGCGCAAGCGGCGACGACGACGGTAGGCGTGGCCACGCCGGCAGCCGGTTTCGACGGCATGAAAGCGCCGGCGGTATGGCGCCGCGAATCGGCTTCCGAGCAGGTGCGCGCGATGGAAAAGAATGGCATGGAAACCTACGACATTCCAGCGTTCCTGCGCAAGCAAGCTGACTAAGGTGGTTTGATGTATGCAACCATGACGGCGGCCTGAGGGCCGCCGTTTTTTTTGACTTTTTTTGACTTCTGTCTTTGCCTTTCCGGCCATTTTCTGCACAAATACGGCAAGTCAGGCATACTATCGCGCAGTGTCGGCATCATGCCGGCAGCATCCTCAACCGACAAGTACACAAGGAGTCAACATGACCATCAAGATCGGCGACACCCTGCCAGAAGGCACCCTGGCTGAATTCATCGAAAGCGAAACCGAAGGTTGCGCACTGGGCCCGAACACGTTCAACGTGCAAGACCTGGTCAAGGGCAAGAAGATCGCCATCTTCGGCCTGCCAGGCGCCTACACCCCGACCTGCTCCGCACAGCACGTGCCAGGCTACGTCAAGCACGCCGCCGACCTGAAAGCCAAGGGCGTCGATGAAATCTGGTGCATCTCCGTCAACGACGCGTTCGTGATGGGCGCCTGGGGCCGCGACCAGAAAGCCACCGGCGTCGTGCGCATGATGGCTGACGGCAACGCCGCCTACAGCAAGGCCCTGGGCCTGGATGCCGATTTTTCCAAGCACGGCATGGGCACGCGCTCGCAGCGCTACTCGATGCTGGTCGACAATGGCGTCGTGACGCAATTGAACGTCGAGCAAGGCGGCAAGTTTGAAGTGTCGAACGCCGAGACCTTGCTGGGCCAGCTGGCCTAAGCAGATCTTAGATCGCAGGTCGGCGTAGGTCGGCTTAGCGCAGCGTAAGCCGACGAGCGGAATTGGCATCACGTTTGCTCTGGCATTGTTGGATTACGCGCTGCGCGCTAATCCAACCTATGCAATAAAAAACGGCGCCATCGGCGCCGTTTTTACGTTTACTGTACCGATGGCTTGGTCGCCTCGAACATGGCCGCATCGATGCTGAACGAATAATCGTCCTGCAGCGCGAAATACCGGCGCGCTTCCTCGGGCGCGCCATCGAACAGGTTGCGGATGGCCGCCACGCGCTCGTTCGGCGTGCGCATGCGCGCCACCCACTCGTCGAACTGCATGGTCAGCTTCCATACGCTGCGCAAGCTGTGCGTAAAGCCCGCGTTGTCGAACTTGGCGCCCCATTCGCACGTACGGTAGTCGCGCACGTGGGAGGCGTCGCGCAGCATTTCCACCGCCTGCAGGGTGCTGTCGTACAGGGCCGTCTTGGGCGCGACGATGTCGACCACCAGCAAGGTGCCGTTCGGGCGCAGCACGCGCCACGCTTCGGCCAAGGCTCCGGCCACGTCGTTCCAGTGGTGCGCGGAAAAGCGCGTGACGACCATGTCGAAGCTGGCGTCGGCAAACGGCAGACGCGCCACGTCGCCCTGTTGCGTGCTGATGTTGTGCAAGCCGCGCTGCACCCGGGCGCAGTCCACCACGTCGAGCATGGGCTGCGCCAGGTCGTAGGCGACCACCGATTGCGCCACGGGGGCGACGGCGAAGCTGGCGTGGCCGGCGCCGCAACCCAGGTCCAGGACGGCCGGCTTGCCGTGGCGGCGCGCGCATTCCTGCATCAGCACCAGGTCGGCCCCTTGCGCGTGGACCGCGCTGCTCAGGTAGGCATTCGCCGTCTTGCCAAACTGTTCGGTAACGACATCGTGCTGCTGCATGGTTTTCTCCTGGTGATGGGTGAGTTCCTGCAGAATAGGGATAAAATTATCCTGTAACAAGACCATAACTTATACTGGTATATTCACTACCATGCAGGCATCCGATGTCGAACAAGCTCGCTGAATTCATCCGCGCCCGGCGCGAAGCCGTCACCCCCGCCATGGCTGGCTTGCCCGGTGGCGGGCGTCGGCGCACGCCGGGCTTGCGGCGCGAAGAGCTGGCGCAGCTGTGCGACGTCAGTCCCACGTGGCTGACGTGGCTGGAGCAGGGACGGCCCGTGTCGGCGTCGGCCAAGATGCTGGCCCGCCTGGCGCAGGTGCTGCAGCTGAGCGCGGCCGAGCGTGCGTATTTGTTCGAGGTAGCTGACAAAGCCGATCCTGACCACGGCGCTGGCGAGGGCACGGGGCCTGCAGCCGGCGAGCTCGTCGCCATCGTTGCCGCCATCAATGCGCCAGCCTATATTCTTGATCGCCAATGGAATGCGGTGGCCTGGAATGGCGATGCGGCGACGCTGTTTTCCAGTTGGCTGGCAGACAATGGGCACGCGCCCAACCAGTTGCGCTTTATGTTTCTGTCGCCGCAGGCGCGCGTGCTGGTGCAGGACTGGCCCGAGCGTGCGCGCCGCCTGGTGGCCGAATTTCGCGCCGATATCGGTCGCCACGCAGACCAGGCGCCACTGGCCGGCCTGATTTCGGAACTGACCGGCGCCAGCCTGGAATTCCGGCTGTGGTGGCGTGCGCAGCAAGTACTGGGGCGCGATGGCGGCCTGCGCAGCTTCCAGCATCCGCTGCAAGGTGCGCTCAGTTTCAATCAGATCACCTTGCATCTGGCGCGCCAGCATGAACTGAAGCTGGTGATGCTGTTGCCAGTGTCGTAAATGTCACTCGTGTGCTTGCCAGGTTCCCTGCGTGCTCGCGCCGCTCTGCACCTGCAATGCGCGCTTGCATGGCTGCTGTCATGTGGACATTGCGCTGTGCGTCAACCATCAGCACTTCTTTCAGGTCGAGTTTTTCCGCCATCGCTTGCCAGTCTCGGGGGCCGGTGATGAACAGCGGTTTGGAGTGGCCGTCCGAGCGCAGGCCAGGGTCGCGGCCGCCGCTGGCGATGATGGTGACCGAAGCGACCAGATCGATCGGGTAGCCGCTGCGCGGGTCGATGATGTGCGGGCGGCGCTTGCCGTCCTTCATGAAGTAGCGTTCATAATCACCGCTGGTGCCGATCGCTTCGTTGTCGCGCAAAGCGATCTGCGCAACTGTCCCGGCGCCACGCGGATCGCGGATGCCGACCTGCCACGGTCGTTCACCGGGCTGGCCGATGGCGATGACGTTGCCACCGATGTTGACCAGCGCCGCCTTGACGTGCGCGTTGCGCAGCAGCGCGGCGGCGCGGTCGAGCGCGTAACCTTTGGCGTAGCCGCCGAGGTCGATCATGACGGCAGGGTTGACGCTGCTGATGATGTTGCCGTTGTAGCGCAGGTCGGACAGCGATGGCCGCGCGTCGACCCAGCGCTTGATTTCGGCGGCCGGCGGTCCCTGCGCGCCGATGTCGTTTTTCTGGAAGCCCCACAGCCTGATCAGATGCCCAATGGTGGGGTTGAACAGCAGGCCGGAACGCACTGACAGCTTCTCGGCCGATTTTAGCAGGCCGACCATTTCAGCGTCGGCGCGCATTGGCTCGCCTTTGGCGATGCTGTCGTTGAGGGCGGTGAGCATGCTTGGCTCCCACGCGTGGAATTTACGGTGCAGGCGATCGAATTCTTTCAATACCTCGGCGCCAAGCAGGTCGGCGCGTTGCTGCGAACCACCGTAGATGGTGATGTCGACCGTGGTGCCGAACACGTGGCCCCGGGTTTTGTAGAGGCGTTCCTCGCCGGAACAGGCAGTCAGGAACAGCAGTAGCGCCAGCAGCGTGCGGGTGAACATGGTATGTCTCCGGGTGTGGCCGCCGCGCGCAGGCGGCGGCCAGCAGTCTTAATTGCTCTTGGCGACCATGTAGTCGACCAGTGCTTTCATTTCATCATCCTTCAGGCCTGGATTGCCGCCGCGTGGCGGCATCATTTTCACGCCGTTGATGGCGCTCAGGTACAGCGCCGGCTTGCCTTTGGCGATACGCGGTTTCCATCCCGCCTTGTCGCCAACCTTGGGCGCGCCCATGATGCCGCTGCCGTGGCAGGCCAGGCAGGTGGTGGAGTAGGTTTTCTCAACCTTGGCGGCGTCCGGCGCGGCGGCGGCGCTGGTGGCAGAGGTGATGGCTGCCAGCATTGCTGCCAGTGCAAGTAGTTTCTTCATGGTCTGTCTCTTTTCAAAAGTAAGTCGGCAAATGCCGGGGTAAAAACGGACCGGCGCTTTCCGCCGAACGGCAATGCCGGCCCAGGCGGTGGTGCTTCAATGCGCCATGGCGTGCGTCGGCATGGCGCCGCTGGCTTCGTTCAGCAGGGCCGGCGTGATCTGCTTGAAGCGCAGCACGCGGCCGCCTTCCTTGCGAACAAACGCTTCCGCGTCTACCTGCCGGCTGAACGAGGCGATGGCCGGGCCCATCGAACCCTGCGCCTTGCTGCCTAATACATAGAGCGCGTCGTGTGCCCCGATCCAGTGGCCTTGCGGCTGTTGCCAGTTGGCGCTGCCCATGTCCTGCACGTAGAAGGCGCTGGTGGCGCGACGCTGTTCCGGCGCCAGCATTTCGCCGAGCAGTTCTTTTACGTCACAGAAGTAGCTGGTCTTGCCGTCGGCGAAGCGAACCTGCGCTTTCGGCCCAGGGAAGTCGCGCAGCAGCATGCCGTCCAGCGCACACGCGGCTTCGTCGGACGGATCAATGGCTGGCAGGTTGGTGGCGCTGTACGTGCAGGCGGCCAGCGCAAGGGTGGCCAGTGTGGCCAGTGCGCTCCTGCGCAGGTGGAAAATAGTCATGAAAATCTCCTGAGTGCGATAGAAAACGGTAAAAAAATCCAGGCCAGCATCACGCCCGACAGCAGCGCCGGGTGGGTCCAGCCTTGCGGCATCACGGTGGCCAGGCCATACATGGCTTGCGCCTGGTCCGAGCTGAACACGTTCAGCAGGCGAAATACGTCGGCCGGGTTCAGCATCAGCATGGCGGCGAACAGGCCGCTACCGAGCTGGCCCTGGCTGAGCACCATCACCCCCATCAGCAGCAGGTCGAACACCAGCACGAACAGGAACCACAGCGCCAGTGCAATGCCGCTGGCGCGGACGCGGTCGCGGGTGCTGACCGATACCAGCATGGCAATGCTGAGGAAGGCCAGTCCCATCAGCACGGCGCTGGCGACGAATTGGGCGTAGCGCCAGCCCTCGGCCACAGTCAGTTGCGAGAACAGCGGCAGCAGGCCGGCGCCAAAGCCGATCGCAGTGGCGCTGGTGAGCGCCGCCGCCAGGCCGAGATATTTTCCGAGCAGCACTTCCAGCGGCGTCACCGGCATCGACAGCAGTAGTTCCAGCGTGCCGCGCTCACGCTCGCCGACAATCGCGTCATAGCCGAGTATCAGCGCGATCAGCGGCACCAGATAGATCACCAGGCTGGACAGGCTGGCGATAGTGGCGTCGATGCCGTGGAAACCAACCTGTCCCTGCTGGGCTGCGCCGAAGTAGGCGATGGCCAGCGCGAAGAAGGCAAACACCAGCGCCACGGCCAGCACCCAGCGGTTGCGCAGCCGGTCACGCCATTCTTTTGCGGCCAGCACGCCGACCTGGCGCCATTCAATGCGTGCGCGCATGGGTGCCTCCGTAGCCGAGAAATACTTGTTCCAGTGTCGATTCCTGAATCGCGATGTCGTCGGCGCAAGCAGCCAGCTGGCGCAGCACCGCCATCTTGTCGGCCCTGGCGCAGCGCACGCGCAGCTGTTCGCCATGCACCTCCAGCGCCAGCTCCAGCTCCAGCGGCAACGCGGCCAGCGCCACGCGCACGCCCGCCTGCAGCGCAGGCGCAATCGTGGCGGTAATGGTCAGCATCCGGGGCGCATGGGTACCCGTCCGCAGCTGCCTCAGCGTGCCTTGCGCGGCCACCGTGCCGCCTTGCATGATGAGCAGCTGGTCGACCCGGTGCTCGATCTCTGCCAGGATGTGCGAGGTGATGACGATGGTGGCGCCGCGTTCCTGCGCGGTGCGCAAGATGGCGTAAAAGTCGGCGATGCCTTGCGGGTCCAATCCGTTGGTCGGCTCATCGAGGAAGATCAGGTCCGGCTCGCCCAGCAGAGCCTGCGCCAGGCCGAGCCGCTGGCGCATGCCCTTGGAGTACGCCTGTACCGGCCGCGCGGCGGCATGCGTCAGGCCCACCAGGTCGAGCAACGGTGCGCAAGCAGCGCGCGCAATGTGCTTCAAGTCCGCAAAAAAGTGCAGTACTTCCTGGCCACTCAGGTTATCGTAGGTGAGAAAACTTTCCGGCAGATAGCCGACGCGCCGGCGCGTCTGGCGAAAGGCAGGTTCGGCCGCGTTCTGGCCCAGTACGTGCAGCGTGCCGGCGCAGGGCGTGATCAGACCGAGCATCAGCTTGAATAGCGTGCTCTTGCCGGCGCCATTGTGGCCGATCAGGCCGAACATGGCGCCATGGGCGATGTCAAAGCTGACGTCCTGCAGCACCGTGAGCGCGCCGTAGCGATGCCGGATGCCGCGCAGGCTGACGGCGGCTTCAGTTGTATTCGATGCGGGGAGCGATGTCATTCCATTTCTTCCAATTCTGTGAGAGCGGGCGCATGCGCGGATGGCGGTCGACTACGCTTGGCGCGCGCAGCAGCGGAAACTGACGCGCGGCAAAGCGCAGCGTCTGCAGCGCGGGGCTGGCGCCGAGCAGCTTGAGCAGCGGGTATTGCCAGTTCAGACGGTCAACCAGGTCGTTCGCTTCATACGCCACGTCACCCTGGCCGTCGCCGTTCTGGTCCCAGCCGTTGTAATTGCTCCAGTAGTTGCCTTCCTGTTTGCCCCATTCGACATCGCGCGCGGCAACAAAGCGCACCTGCTCCTGGTTGCCGATGAAGTCGTTGCCATCGACTTGGTTGTTCGACGAGCCGGCCGACAGGTGCACGCCGGTGCGGTTATTGATGATCAGGTTGTGGCGCAGCGTGTTGTACTCGGCGTCATAGATGAAAAAACCACGGTCGTTGCCGGCCACCACGTTGTCTTCGATCAGCGAGTCCTGGATGGTGCGCAGCATGATGCCGTGATCGGTATTGCCCCACGCGATATTGCGGCGCACGGTCAGGCTGCGCACCTCCATCAGCGCCAGCCCGGCCCGGCTCAGATATACCTCGTTGTCTTCCCAGATACTGTGGTGGGTGTTCATGTAGTGCGTGCCGTAGCGGACATGGTGGATGCGGTTGTGGCGAAATTGCGCGTCGCGCGAAACGTCGACATAGATGCCGTCGCGCGTGCCGCTGATTTCGTTGCCGGTGACGCGCGCTCCGCGCGTGTCGTACACCTGGATGCCATTGCCGCGCTGCGCCGATTGCAGGTCGCGCCGGCCGGTGATGGTGTTGTTCAGCAAGCGCGCATCGTCAACGCCTTGCAGCCAGATGCCGAACAGGTTGGCGACCAGTCGACAGTTGTTGATCTGCACGCGATGCGCGCCAGGCACGATGTAAATGCCGGCGTTCTGCGCAGTGAGGTCCGCGCCGCTGTCGATCACGATCAGGCCGATCAGGGTGACGTCGGGGGCGGTGATGCGGATGGTGTCGCCGTGTCCTCGGCCGCTGATGGTGGGGTGGCCGCGCCCTTGCAGCGTCAGCGCCTTGTCGACCAGCACGTGTTCGTTATATCTGCCGGGTGCGATCAGCAGTGTGTCGCCTTTCTGCGCACTGGCGATGGCCGCATTGATCGACGTGCCCGGCGCCACTTCCAGCACGGCGGCGGCCAGGCTCGGCCCATAGCCGGCCAGTATGAGTGCCAGCACCAGCGCGCGCATCAGCGCCAGCAGGGCGGAAGGCGCCAACATCATGCGTCTTCCTTGCCTTGCGACGGCAGCGTTGAGCGCAAGCTGTCGAGCGTAAGGAAGTAGCCGTCGGCGCCGATACGCGTCAGCGCTTCGCCCTTGGCAGCGCGCCGCTTGCGCTCTTTCACCAGGGGGGGACAGGCGTGATCGTCGTAGTACATCACCATGCAGTCCAGGCACAGCATGCATTCCATCTGATCGATTTTGCCTTGGCTGTCGATGGCGTGCGAGCCGCAACCGGCGGCGCAGGCGTGGCAGCTGGTGCATTCTGCCTTGCGCTTCAGACCGAACAGACGGAACTTGCCGGGCAGCGCCAGGCCCGCGCCCATCGGGCACAGGTATTTGCAGTAGGGGCGCTCGCTGAACAGCGACAGGCCCAGAATGGCGCCGATAAAGAGCCAGAATGGCCAGCTGCGGTTCCATACGCCGACCAGGAAAGTGGTCTTGAAGGGTTCGATTTCGGCCAGATGTTCGGCCGTCTCCATTGAGAACATGGATACGCCGATCAGGCCGAAGAAGATGGCGTACTTCAGCCAGCGCAGCTTGTCGTGCAGTGGTTTTGGCAGCAGTTTCTGCCAGCGTTTCAGGCCGATGGCGGAACCGAGTTTCAGCATCAGGTGCTGCAGCGAGCCGAATGGACATAACCAGCCGCAGAACAGGCCGCGTCCCCAGATCAGCACCGTGATGATGATGAACCACCAGAACAAAAAGATGAACGGATCGGACAGGAACAGCTCCCAGCGCCATTGATGGATCAGCGAATGGAGCCAGGTCATGATCTGCGTGATGCTGGGCTGCGCCTTCAGGTAGAAACCGATGAAGCCGGCGCTGATGAGCCACAGCACCAGCCGCGGCCAGCTGATCAAAGGCTTGTGCTTGCGCGTCGATGCACGCACCAGCCGGTCGCGTCGTGCGTACCAGATGGCGGTAAACAACAGGGTGGCGACGAAGAAGCCGATTTGCGGAATCCGGTCCAGCCAGATGTTTTGCCACGCCGGGCGCGCCGTCACCACTTTCGGATGGCCGCCTTCCAGATAGCGGGCCGGCAGCCAGTATGTCTGGTCGTAGTGGGTGAAGGTCTTGGCGCCCTTGGCGTCCAACTGATTGACCAGCAGCGTCAGCGTCCAGGGCCACGCCGGATTGAAGTGTTTCGAGCGGACGATGAAGATGCCCGATTCGCGGTATTGGGGCACATCGCCGGGCTGCAGGTGATACAGATTGAGATAGTCGGTATCGCGGAAGGTGTAGGTTTCAGGATCTTGCCGCACCTGGATGCGGTCGTAGATGCCGCCGCGCACAAAGCCCGAGCCCTTGAACGACGTCTGGCCGATGGCGATGACGAAGATCGCATGCTCGTCCGGCTTGAGGTCGCGCATCAGGCGCTGGTAGTTGTCCTCGCCCAGCAGGCTGTTGCCCAGCGTCGGCGTGTTGAGGTAGCCGAAGTAGAGATCGATGTAGTCGCCGCGTGCGCTGTCGGCGCCGACTTCGCGCGCGGTGATCGTCAGGCGGCCGACCGAGCCCTCGTCGGCCAGCTTGCCCCAGTTGAGGCGCTCGTCGAGCGGCGTGAAGCGGGCTGGCGGCCGCGCCGCCGCAGTGAAGATGCCGACCTGGCGGCCGATCTCATAGGCGCTGCGGGAAATTACCTGGTTCTCGGCGATGGCCGTCACGGTGGCGCCGCTGATCGCGTCCAATCCCACGCTGCCATCGCCGCCACGGCCAATTTCTAGCCTGGCGTCACCGCGCAGGCCGACATATTGTCCGATGAACTTGAGCAGCGCCGATTCCGGTATGCCGGCCAGCAGGATCGGTTCGGAATGCTTGATCACGCGCACGCCGGTAATGATGCCTGCGGTGTCCATGCCGATCAGTGTAATGACCGGCTTGCCGGAATAGGCGGGAATGTCCACCACGTCGGTTGACAGGAAAACGTAGCCAACGAGCTTGCCGTCGGCGTCCAGCGCTTGCACATAGCGTGGAGAACCCATGCGCTGCGAGAAGCGCTGCGCTTGCGGCATCACGTCGCGGCAGGCGGCATGCGCGCACAGGTCGGCGCCGTGCAACAGTTCGGAGGAAAGTTCAGCGTCGTAGATGTTGGCGGCGGCGATGGGCGGCGCCAGCATAGCCAGTAACATCAAGCACGACGCCAGCGAATTGAACAAGGTTTTTAAAGTAGTCGTCATGAGAATATGCCATGCCGGCTGACGCATCAGCCGGCATGGACTTGCGGGACAACTCAGGCTTCAACCAGGAAACGGCTACGCATTTCCAGATGCAGGGCGTGGCAGAAGTGCGTGCAATACAACCAGAACGCACCGGCGTGATCGGCCTTGAAAGTGACCGACTTGGTTTCCTGCGGATTGACGATAAAGTTGATGTTGTAGGTCGGGATGGCGCAACCGTGGGTCAAATCTTCGACCTTGTCGTAGTTGGTCAGGGTGAGCGTGACTTCATCGCCTTTTTTGACCTTGATGACCGGCATGCTGAACGCCGGCGCTTGCGACATCAGACGCACATGCACCTTGTTGCCCTTGCGCTCGATGCCGGCGTTTTCCGGCGTGACGGCATTCGGGAAGTCGGTCATGGTGTGGATCTGGCGCGTCTTGACCACGTCGCGGCGCACGATAATGCCATCGTGCGGTTCCGGGTAGGCAGTGTGATCGGCTATCAGCTTCATGCTGGCGCCGCTGATGTCCACCAACTGTTCGGTTTCAGGATGCAGCGGGCCGACTGGCAGGAAGCGGTCCTTGGAGAACTTGTTGCCGGAGTTGAGGTATTTGCCGTCAGCTTCCCTGGTCTCACCCATCGATGAGTAGTTATGGCCCGGCTGGTAGTGCACGTCCAGCTTCTCGATGATGACCTTGGCGTTTTTGTCGCCCTTGAACTGGGCAATGGCTGCATCCACATTCCATTTGACGGCTTGGCTGTCGAGGAACAGCGAGGTATAGGCGTTGCCCCTGCCGTCGAAGGCGGTGTGCAGCGGGCCGAGGCCGATTTCCGGTTCGGCCACCACGGTGTCGCGCGGATCCTTGACGTTACCGTCGAACCACTGCAGCACCTTGCTCAATTCAATCACGGTGGCGGTCGGCGACAGCTTGCCGGAGCAGACGAAGTATTTTCCGTCCGGGCTGGCGTTGACGCCATGCGGGTTCTTGCTGACCGGGACGTACAGCGAGATCGCGCTTTTCGGATCGGCGTTGGCAGCCTTGCGGCCATCGACCACGGGGACCTTGGAACTGCCGATGGTGGTGAACTTGCCTGCCTTGACGAGGGCCTCGACGCGTTCGATATGCAGGAACACGCAGGCATCGCGCTCGGCCGCCATCATGCCGTTCAGGTCGGCGGCGTTTTCCACGTTGTACTGGTTGCAGGCGGCCAGCTTGCCGTCGTACGAGGTGGCGCACAGATCCATATTGCCGTCAACGCGCACCTGCCACATCACTTCCATGGTCTCTGCGCTGACGCAGCTGAACAGCGCACCCCACTTGTCCGGATTGTCCAGGTCGCGGCCGTCGTTCGGCAGGGGGATATGGAATTCGGCGCCGCAGAACACGCGGGTGGTGTAGTCAATCTTCTGGTCGACCGGATCGCGCTTGTCAGGGAACAGGCCGTGGAAGCCGGCCACATTCGGCAGTTCGGTGATCTTGTCGCATTCCATGGTGTCCATGCGGATGCGCGCCACGCGTGAATGCAGCTTGTCGTTGATGAACAGCCAGCGGCCGTCATACGTGCCGTTCTTGTAGCTGCCGTGGACGTGGTGGGTGTCGCCGGTGATGTATTTCAGCGTGCCGTCGGGCTTGGTGCCGATGATGGCTTTCGATTCATTGGTAATACCCCAGCCGACCATGCAATCGACGTTGAACACCGGGATGCGCTTGAGTGTGCGCCCGGAAGGCAGGCCGAGCACCCGCGCTTCGCCCGAATGGCCGGAACTGATGAAAGCATAGTAGTCGTCCAGCTGGCCTGGCGCGATCTCGGTGCCGTGGTGTGCGGCCGGTGCGGCAGCGCTCTTGCCGCCGGCGGCAGCTTCCTCCTTGCAGCCGGCCAGGCCCAGCGTGACGCCTGCCAGGCCCAGCGCGGCGCTCTTGCCGAGAAAGCCGCGGCGGCTCGACGGCGTGTCGTTGGTGGTATCTATCTTCTTGCTGTCCATCTCTCGTTCTCCATCGTTGCAAAATTATAAACAAGCATTTTACATACATCTTTTAAAAAAACGATGACGTAGATCAAGCATTTCAGGCACCGCCGCCGCGATTGCGGCAGTACTTGATCCAGGCACTGTTTTCGTCGTCGCCCCTGATGAGCTGGCCGGCTTGCTATAATCAATCCCGGCAGCGCCTCCGCTGTGCTGGCTCCGGACGTCGCCATAATGACGTTCCCAGTGGTCCGCCCCGGACCGGTCGTCAAGGAGCTTTCCCTGTCTTCTCGTCAAGAAAATCTGCACAGCATCTATGCGATGCTGATTGCGGTCGCCATGTTCTCGTGCATGGATACCGCCATGAAGCTGCTGTCTGCCCATTATCCCGCCACGCAGGTCACGGCGATGCGCTCGCTCAGTTCGTTGCCACTGCTGTGCGGCTACATGCTGTACCGCGGTGCGTTCAAGGGCATCTTCCGCATACGCTGGCCAATGCACCTGTTGCGCGCCGCACTCGGCATCGCCATGCTGACCACTTTTGCCTTCGGGCTGAAGTCGCTGTCGCTGGCCGAGGCATATTCGATCTTCTTCATCGCGCCGGCTTTGATCACGGCGCTGTCGGTGTGGGTGCTGAAGGAGCACGTGGGCCGCGGGCAGTGGGTGGCGATTGGCGTCGGCCTGCTGGGCGTGCTGGTGGTGCTGCGCCCTGAAGGCACCGGCTTCCTGTCGCTGGGCGGGCTGGCGATTCTGGTGGCAGCTGCCTGCTACGCCGTGTCGGCCATCAGCGCGCGCGTGCTGGCGCGCACCGACAGCACCGAGGCGATGATGTTCTGGCTGTTGACGCTGATGTCGATTGGCGCAGTAACGCTGGCGTGGAATATCTGGGTGCCTGTGCGTGCCGAACATGGCTCGACCTTGATGGTGCTGGCGCTGTCAGGCTTCTTCGGGCAGTTGGCGATCACCAAGGCCTTCAGCACCGGCAAGGCGTCAATCGTGGCGCCGTTCGAGTACACGGCGCTGGCCTGGGGCGTGGCGATAGACTGGCTGCTATGGCAGGCGCTGCCGGATCGCTATACCTTGCTTGGCGCGGGGATCATTATCGCCAGCGGCATCTACCTGGTGCGGCGCGAGGCCGTGCATGTGGAAAGTGAGCATCCCTAGCATTTCTTTGCCGGTCAGCATTCCACGCCGCAACTGGATATAATCGTGCCATGTTAAAACAACGCACCATCAAACAACAGGTCCGCACCATCGGTGTCGGTTTGCACTCTGGCACCAAGGTCGAGCTGACCTTGCGTCCTGCCGCGATCGACACGGGCATCGTGTTTCGCCGCATCGACCTCGATCCCATCGTCGAGTTTCCCGCCAGCGCCATGGCCGTGGGCGATACGCGCATGGCTTCCGTGCTGATCAAGGATGGCGCCAGGGTGTCTACCGTGGAACATCTGATGTCGGCCGCGGCCGGCCTGGGCATCGACAATATGGTAATCGACGTGAATGCGGAAGAAATTCCCATCATGGACGGTTCCGCTTCGTCCTTCGTCTACCTGCTGCAGCAGGCCGGCGTGGAAGAGCAGCAGGCGCCGAAGAAATTCATCAAGGTCATCAAGCCCGTGGAAGTGCGTCAAGGCAAGGGCGACGCGGAAAAATGGGCGCGCCTGTCGCCGTATGACGGCTTCAAGCTCGACTTCTTCATCGAATTCAATCATCCGGCCGTCGATGGCACGATGCAGCGCGCCTCGGTCGACTTCGGCGACGTGTCGTATGTGCACGACGTGGCGCGCGCGCGCACCTTCGGTTTCATGCAGGACGTGGAAAGCTTGCGCGGCATGGGCCTGGCGCGCGGCGGTTCGCTGGAAAACGCCATCGTCATGGACGAATACCGCATCTTGAATGCAGATGGCTTGCGCTATGAAGACGAGTTCGTGCGCCACAAGATCCTCGACGCCATCGGCGACCTGTATCTGGTGGGCCATCCCCTGCTGGCCTATTACACGGCACACAAGTCCGGCCACGCGCTGAACAACCAGCTGCTGCTGGCGCTGCTGGAACAGCCGGAAGCGTATGAAATCGTCTCGTTCGCCACGAACGAGGCGGCGCCGCAGTCGTATCTCCGTCAAATGGAGCGCGAGTGGTCTTTGACGTAGGTCGGATTAGGCCGCAGGCCGTAATCCGACAACCCCGCAGGCGCCAACAATGTTGTCGGATTACGGCCCGAAGGGCCTAATCCGACCTACGTGCTGCCGCCTGGCGTTGCTAATCTTTAGGTTCGCGGTGATGGCGGACCATGTTTCGCAGCGCCGCGATTAGCTGTTCGTTCTGCTTCGATGCCGGCAGGGCCGTGCTCAGCTCTTCCAGGGCCGACATGGCTTTTTCCGGCAAGACCAGCGCCCGCGTATGCACGATGGGCGCGATGCTCTTGATGACTTGCACTTTCAGCTTGATGCCTGAAATCTGCCAGCCCTTTCTTTCCAGCTCCCCTTGCAGTTTCGGCAATTGCTGCTTGAGTTTGGCCGCCAGCGCCGCGTTCGGCGTGGCCAGCACGAGCTGGCCGCCTTCGAATTGCAGGATGTCGCAATGCTCGAACATCGCCGGCAAGGCCTTGGCGCAATCTTTTTGCAGGGCGGCCAGGCGCGTGACGGTGGGCATCAGGGAAGCCATCGTCGCGTTGCCGCGCAGAAAATCGGTTGCCCCCGTTGCGGCCGGGCCGGAACGGGCAAAGCCGTAGCCGCAGCGCGGTGCCGGAGAATAAGTGGGAGTTCGCATGGCCGAAACATAGCACACTCGCCCGCGCATGACGAGTGCGGCGGCGGGTGCGGCGCAGGCGGGCAGGCCGTATTGCCTTACAGCATGGGAAATGTCCGCAATTTCTGCCATTTGTTTGTCATTAAGCTATTGTTATATGGTGCATTACCCCAACCTTGGCGGGAACGCATGATAAAATCATCGTCTTTTGCCATAGTCGAACTCCGTGCGGTGACGCGATACCTACCTCGTTGTTCCCTACCGAGCTTTTTTTAACGGCGTTTTTTCAAGAATTCAAGCATGTCATTACTGACCCAGATTTTCGGTAGCCGCAACCAGCGGCTGCTCAAGCAATACCAAAAAACGGTACGCGAGATCAATGCGCTCGAGCCGGCCATCGAAAAGCTGTCGGATGCCGAGCTGCAAGCGAAAACGCCTGCCTTCAAGGAACGCATCGCCGCTGGCGAATCGCTCGATGCCTTGTTGCCGGAAGCCTTTGCCGTTTGCCGCGAGGCCAGCAAGCGCGTTCTGCGCATGCGCCATTTCGATGTGCAGATGATCGGCGGTATGGTCTTGCATTTCGGTAAGATCGCGGAGATGGGCACGGGCGAGGGCAAGACCCTGATGGCAACGTTGCCAGCCTACCTGAACGCCTTGTCGGGCAAGGGCGTGCATATCGTCACCGTCAATGATTACCTGGCGCAGCGCGATGCGGAGACCATGGGCCGCCTGTATGCGTGGCTGGGCTTGTCGACGGGCGTGAACATGTCGCAGATGGAGCACAGCGCCAAGCAGCAGGCGTACAACTCCGACATCACGTATGGCACGAACAATGAATTCGGTTTCGACTTCTTGCGCGACAATATGGTCTACGAAGCGCGCGAGCGCGTGCAGCGCAGCCTGAACTTCGGCATCGTCGATGAAGTCGACTCGATTCTGATCGATGAGGCGCGTACGCCGTTGATCATTTCGGGCCAGGCCGAGAACCATACGGACCTGTATCACAAGATCAATGAACTGCCTGCGCGCCTGACCCTGCAGATCGGCGAAGAAACGCCGGACGGCAAGGGCAAGGTTGAAGTGCCGGGCGACTACACCAAGGATGAAAAAGCGCACCAGGTGCTGCTGACGGAAGCCGGCCACGAAAAGGCCGAAGGCATCCTGATGGAAATGGGCCTGCTGCCGGAAGGCGCGTCGCTGTACGATTCGGCCAACATCACCCTCGTGCACCACCTGTATGCGGCCCTGCGCGCGCATGCGCTGTACTTCAAGGATCAGCACTATGTGGTGCAGAACAATGAAGTGGTGATCGTCGATGAATTCACGGGCCGTCTGATGACGGGCCGCCGCTGGTCCGATGGCCTGCACCAGGCCGTCGAAGCGAAAGAAGGCGTCAAGATCCAGAACGAGAACCAGACCCTGGCCTCGATCACCTTCCAGAACTACTTCCGCATGTACGCCAAGCTGGCCGGCATGACCGGTACGGCCGATACCGAAGCGTACGAATTCCAGGAAATCTACGGTCTGGAAACGGTCGTGATCCCGCAAAACCGTCCGTTGCAGCGCAAGGACCGCCAGGATCAGGTCTACAAATCGTCGGCGGAAAAATACAACGCGATGTTGAACGACATCCGCGACTGCTACGAGCGCGGCCAGCCCGTGCTGGTAGGCACGACCTCGATCGAGAACTCGGAACTGCTGTCGGGCATCCTGACCAAGGCCGGTTTGCCGCACAACGTGCTGAACGCGAAACAGCATGCGCGCGAAGCGGAAATCATCGCCCAGGCGGGCCGTCCGAAAGCCATCACCATCGCCACCAACATGGCCGGCCGCGGTACGGACATCGTGTTGGGCGGTAACGTCGAAAACCAGATCAAGTTCATCGAAGCCAATGCTGAACTGAGCGACGCCGACAAGGCCGCCCAGTCGCAGACCCTGCGCGATGAATGGCAATCCTTGCACGACCACGTGGTCAATGCGGGCGGCTTGCACATCATCGGCACCGAACGCCACGAATCGCGCCGCGTCGACAATCAGCTGCGTGGCCGTGCCGGCCGCCAGGGCGATCCGGGTTCGTCGCGCTTCTACCTGTCGCTCGACGACGCGCTGCTGCGCATCTTCGCCGGCGACCGCGTGCGCGCCGTGATGGACCGTTTGAAAATGCCGGAAGGCGAACCGATCGAGGCAGGTATCGTCTCGCGTTCGATCGAATCGGCCCAGCGCAAGGTGGAAGCGCGCAACTTCGACATCCGCAAGCAATTGCTGGAATACGATGACGTCGCCAACGACCAGCGCAAGGTCATCTACCAGCAGCGTAACGAGCTGCTGGAAACGACCGATATTTCCGAGATGATCGGCTCGCTGCGCCATGGCGTGTTCACCGACCTGGTGCACGAGTACGTGCCGCGCGAATCGGTGGAAGAGCAGTGGGATATCAAGGGCCTGGAAAACACCCTGGCCAGCGAATGGCAGCTCGACCTGCCGCTGCAGCAAATGCTGGAAGCCGATTCGACGCTGACGGACGAAGAGATCCTGGAAAAAGTGCTGGCCGCGGCCGATGCCGTGTACCAGTCGAAGATCGATATCGTCGGCAAGGAATCGTTTGGCGGCTTCGAGCGCAATGTCATGCTGCAAAGCGTGGACAGCCACTGGCGCGAACACCTGGCGGCGCTCGATCACCTGCGCCAGGGTATTCACCTGCGCGGTTATGCGCAGAAGAACCCGAAACAGGAATACAAGCGCGAAGCGTTTGAACTGTTTGGCCAGATGCTCGACATGATCAAGAACGACGTCACGAAGCACGTGATGACGGTGCGTATCCAGTCGCGCGAAGAAGTCGATGCGGCCGAACAGGCGATGCAGCAGTCGCACGTGGAAAACGTGCACTATCAGCACGCCGAATTCGATCCGAACGCGGCGCCGGAAGAACTGCTGGCGCCGACGGCTGGCGACAGCAACGATCAGTATGTCGACGACATGAGCGTGAGCATGGGCGTCAAGGTCGGCCGCAACGATCCATGCCCTTGCGGCAGCGGCAAGAAGTACAAGGCTTGCCACGGCAAGCTGGCTTAAGCGCGGTTTGTCAGCGTGAACAAAAAACGGAGACCGCGGTCTCCGTTTTTTTATGTCCGGCATACCGTGTGCCTGCCCCTGCTCAGGGAAAGGCCCAGTATTGCGGCGCCTGCGCCGGGATGCCTTTCAGGCCGCCGCGGTTTTTTGCCCGCTGTCCCGTCTTGATCATGGTGGCGATGTCGGTCAGCAGGACGCGGTTGCTGGCGAAGTAATCGTGGCCCATGAAATTCATGATGACGGCCGAGGCGTCGACGAGTTCCACGCCGGGTATGCCGACGACGGGCGCACGGATGTCGCCTATCCTGTCCCAGTCGGAAAAACTGTAGGAAGCGCGCATGGCCTTGTCGTTCGCGGACGCGTACAGGGTGGCGGGAAGCTTGAGGCTGGCAAAACGGGGGGCGATCTGCTCGCGGAAGATATCGGCATTGATGTCCGGCGCCGCCAGCACCACCTGCTTGAACAGGGGCCGCAGCTCGGAGCGCTGCTCCAGCAGGCTGGCCAGGGCCACGGTCATCGGGCGGTTGCCCATGCTGTGGGCGATGATGTAGATATCGGTGGCGGACGAGTGCTCGGCGAAATCGGCCAGGAAGGCCTGCAGGTGCGATTGCGTCCACTCGGCCGAGTTTTCATCGAATTCATAGCCGGCCAGGGTGCCTTTCGATGGCCAGCTGTAGAACACGGGCAGGGCGCCGATATCGAGGTCCACCGCCATCTGCGCCGTGCGCCGGGCGGCATCGTCGAAGGAATTGCTGTAGCCGTGGATATAGATGAAGGCGGCGTGCCGTTCCGGGGCGGCCTGTATCCTGGCCTTGACGGTGGCGAGGAAATCCGCGCGCGACAGGCGCACGGTTTCCTTGATCAGCACATATTTTTGCGCATCGTTGCTGGACAGGATGGCATACCAAGGCGGCAAGGGCATCTCTCCTGGCGCTCGTTTTTCAGGAATGCTCACTTGCACGCTGCCATAACTGAGGTAGGGCGCCGCGCGGTTGGGATGCCAGCCATAGCTGTTGCTCTCCAACTGGTACTTCCTGTCGGTGGCGTAGTACACGGTAACTTGCGTGGCGCCCGCCACCCCATCGGCCTTGGCGGGCGGGCCGGTTTTATCCTTGGCGCCGCCGCCACGCTTGCCTAGGTTGCCGAACAGGCCGCCCAGGCCAGACCATGCATTGCTCTCGGGCCAGGTTCCTGATGGCCGTTCCACCTTGACCGGCGGCGGGACGGCGGGTGCCGGAACTTCCCGGGCGGGAGGCGTGGCCTCCGTGGCTGGCGGCGCCGGAGGCAGCTGTTCAGCGGGCGCGGGCAGGGCCGCCTCGTCGGCGGGAACGCCCGGCGTCGTGCATGCCGTTAGCCAGACTGGCAGGCAAAGCAGGCAGAGCATCAGGCGCAGCAGAGAGGAGCGCCCCCGTTTTGCGCCCTGCATTCGATACGATGTGCCATGCGCCATGACATTCTCCCCTGGGCGCTCGTGCCAGACTCGCGATCGTCTGTTCTTCTACCTTAGCGCCGACAGGCGGCATGGTTCTGATAAATCGCAAGCCGGTCCGCTGCGGCGCCGCCGCGACTATTCCCTTGCCGCATGTTCACCCTGGCCGCGAAGGCGCTACAATAGCGCTTCCCTTTTCCCTCGCAGAAGAAATCACCATGGCCGTCAATTCTCCCAAGCCCGTCGCCGCCGACTTGAAAGCCGTCGCCGGCATTGAAATCGGTGTTGCCGAAGCCGGCATCAAGAAACCCAACCGCAAGGATTTGCTGGTATTGAAACTGGCGCCGACGGCCACCGTGGCCGGCGTGTTCACCCTGAACCGCTTCTGCGCCGCGCCCGTGCAAATCTCGAAAACCAACCTGGCGGCAGTGACGGCCGGCGCCGCGCCGATCCGCGCACTGCTGGTCAACACGGGCAACGCGAATGCGGGCACGGGCGAATCGGGCCTGGCTGACGCGCAGGCCAGCTGCGCCGCGCTGGCCGAACTGCTGGGCTGCACGCCGCAGCAGATTTTGCCGTTTTCCACCGGCGTGATCCTCGAGCCGCTGCCCGTGCAGCGCCTGGTCGCCGGCCTGCCGCAAGCCGTGGCCGCGCTGACCTCGGATAACTGGTTCTCTGCCGCCGAAGCCATCATGACCACCGACACGCAGCCGAAGGCCGGCTCGCGCACGGTCACCATCGGCGGCCACGCGGTCACCCTGACGGGCATCAGCAAGGGCGCCGGCATGATCAAGCCGAACATGGCCACCATGCTGGGCTTCCTCGCGTTCGACGCCACCGTGGCCCAGCCCGTGCTGGACCAGCTGGTGAAACAGGCGGCCGACAAATCGTTCAACTGCATCACCATCGACGGCGACACGTCCACCAATGACTCGTTCATGCTGGTGGCCACGGGCGCCGGCAGCCTGGTCATCGATTCGATCGATTCGCCGCACTATGCGGCACTGGCCGCCGCCGTGACCGAACTGTCTACTTTTCTCGCGCAAGCCATCGTGCGCGACGGCGAAGGCGCCACCAAATTCATGACCGTGACCGTGGAAGACGGCCGCAACGTGGAAGAGTGCCGCAAGATCGCCTATTCCATCGCCCATTCTCCGTTGGTGAAAACCGCGTTCTTCGCCTCCGACCCGAACCTGGGCCGCATCCTGGCCGCCATCGGCTACGCGGGCGTGGACGACCTGGACGTGGGCCAGTTGAACCTGTACCTGGACGACGTGTGGGTGGCCAAGAACGGCGGCCGCAACCCGGACTATCAGGAGCAGGATGGCCAGCGCGTGATGCAGCAAAGCGAAATCACCATCCGTGTAAAACTGGCGCGCGGTGATGCCACGGCCACCCTGTGGACGTGCGACCTGTCGCATGATTACGTGTCGATCAACGCCGACTACCGCTCATGACCGGCCTCGATCAATTCCTGATCCGCGCCGAGGCTTTGCTGGCGAGGGTGGAAGCGATCCTGCCGCAGCCGGTGCCCGCACCGGACTGGAACAGCTTTGCCTTCCGCTGGCGCCGCCGGCAGGGCGCCGCCAGCCATCTGCAGGCGGTGGCGCACGTGTCGTCCATCGCCCTGGATGACTTGCACAACATCGGCACGCAGAAAGCGCAGATCGAGCAGAACACGCGCCAGTTCGTCGCCAGTCGCCCCGCCAACAACGTGCTGCTGACGGGCGCGCGCGGCACGGGCAAGTCCTCGCTGATCAAGGCATGCCTGAACCAGTTCGCCGGCCAGGGCCTGCGTCTGATCGAAGTGGACAAGGCGGACCTGGCCGACTTGCCCGACATCGTCGATCTGGTGGCGGCGCGCCCCGAGCGCTTCATTATCTTTTGCGACGACCTGTCGTTCGAAGAGGGAGAAAGCGGCTACAAGGCGCTGAAAGTGGCGCTCGACGGCAGCATCGCCGCGCAATCGGACAATGTGCTGATCTACGCCACCTCGAACCGCCGTCACCTGATGCCCGAACGCATGTCGGATAACAGCAGCTACAAGACGGACGACGATGGCGATTTGCATCCGGGCGAGACGGTGGAAGAGAAAATCTCGCTGTCCGAGCGCTTCGGCCTGTGGCTGTCGTTCTACCCGTTCAAGCAGGACGATTATCTCGATATCGCGGCGCACTGGCTCGCCTCGTTCGGCTGCACGCCGGAGCAGATCGCACAAGCGCGCGGCGACGCCCTGCGCTGGGCCTTGCAGCGCGGTTCCCGCTCGGGCCGGGTGGCGTGGCAATTCGCACGCGATTATGCTGGGAAACTACCTGCGGGAAAGTTGCCGCAATGAGCGAGATGAAAGTGAAACCGGTCGATGTGGCCGTCGGCATCCTGATGAAGCCGAATGGCGACGTGCTGCTGGGCCAGCGTCCGGCCGGCAAGCCGTATGACGGCTATTGGGAATTTCCTGGCGGTAAAGTCGAACCGGGCGAAGCCATTTTGGACGCCTTGAAGCGCGAGTTTGTCGAGGAGCTGGGGCTGTACATCGACAGCGCCGAAGCCTGGTGCGGCGTCGAATATGTGTATCCGCACGCCCATGTGCGCCTGCATTTCTATATCAGCCGCGAATGGCGGGGCGAGCCGCAAAGCCTGGAAGGGCAGGCGTTCGCCTGGCAGGGCACGGTGGGCGTGGAACCCTTGCTGCCGGCCACCATTCCCCTGCTGGAATGGCTCGACGAGGTGCGCCGGGAATCCCTGGCTCCTGCCTGATTGCCACTTGTGCCAGCGGGCAGCACCATGCTGCGTGCTGGCGCAAGCTTTCCTGTGACTTTCCTTGTATCGCGCGCGCTTTGCGCTACAGTGCTTTCATCAAGCACAGGGGGAGTCTCGCATGCCGCTGACACTGACCTTTACCGATACCGATGAATTGCTGATTGCCGCCTTGCACAAGCGTGCCCGCGCGCATGGGCGCAGCATCGAAGACGAGCATCGCGACATCCTGCGCAACGCCTTGCGGCCCCTGCCGAAGCGCCCGCTCGACGACATCTTGCGCAGCATGCCCGACGTGGGGCTGGACGCGGATTTCGAGCGCCGCCCCTGAGTCATGCCCGCTTATCTGGTCGATACGGATGTGATCGTTGCGGCGCGCAAGGGCAGCGCTGCACCGGCGGGCGTGGCCGGTTTTTTCGAGCGGGTAGCGCCGGAGATGCGCTATGTGCCGGTGCAGGTGATCGCGCAATTGCGCGCAGGCATACAGTGCAGCTGGCGGCGCGAAGCGGCGCTGGAAGCACTGGCGCTGGAAGGCTGGCTGGAAGCCGTGCTGGCGGAATATGCGCCGCGGCTGCTGGAGTTCGACCTCGATTGCGCGCTCGTGTGCGCGCGCCTGCATCGCCGTGGTCACGCGCATGGCGTCGATGGGCAGATCGCGGCGATGGGCATCGCCTATGGCTTGACGGTGGTTAGCGGCAGGCTCGACAGTTTCGCGGCGCAGGGGCTACGCCTGGAAAATCCATTCAAATGAAGCTTACTGCGGCTTGTTGTCTTCGTCCGCGAGGGGATCTTCAAATGGATCGGCGGCGGGGATCGTGTATTTCTCTTCGGCCCAGGCGCCCAGGTCGATCTGCTTGCAGCGCTCCGAGCAGAAGGGGCGGTATTTGTTGGCTTCAGTCCATTCGACTTTGGCGGCACAGGTAGGGCAGTTAACGACGGTCATGATGGGGCAAATAAGTAACAGTTAAAAATTACAGAGCGTGAGCTCGAACGGGACATCTTCTTCCAGCGGCTTGGGTTTCAAGTCGCCGCCCTGGGTAGTGAAACGTACCCACAGCATGTATTTGTTGGCGGAAATTTCCGGGATGGCGCCGCTGTTTTCATCGAGGCTCAGGCGCAGCATCTGATACACCTTGCCTTGCAGCATTTGCTGGTAGCTGCCGCCATTGGCGATCAGTTTAACGGGGCCGCCGGAATCGCGCAGCAGGCGCAAGACCAGGGCCAGCGCATCGAACAGGGGCGCCAGCGGGGCGAACCAGGCGTGGATATCGGTCAGGCGCTGCTCGCAGCTGCGCTTTTGCCAGGCGAAGTAGGACGGCAAGTCGAATTCGCAGGCGCCGCCCGGGATGATGGTGCGGCCGCGGATGCTCATCAGCCATTCATTGTCGCGGATATTCTGGCCCGTCTTGCCTTGCGCCGCCACGAGGGCGCCGCTGACACTGTCGAGTTCGCCGAGGATGGCATCCAGGGTTTCTGGCTCCACATTCGGATTGCTGCGGTAGCCCAGCAGGCTTTGGCGCTGGCGCTCGAGTTCCTGCAGCAGGTCGGACTTCAGGTCGGCGCGGCCGGCCACTTCAAGCATATCGAAAATGGTTGCCAAGGCGACATGATGTTGCATTGCATGCTCTTGCTGGATGAAGAACTTGAATTTGTCGTACAGGTCTTCCAGCCGCAACAAGGTACGTATGCGTTCGTTGAAAGGGTATTCGTAGACAATCAAAATAATTCCCTTAAGTAAGGACCTGCAAACAATCCCGTGATTTTGAACCAAGCGTCGACAAATTACAAACGTTGCGGCCCGATTCCGGCCATTCTTTTTGAAAATGCCAGATATAAATCGTGCAACTGGGCAATCTGCGGCGCCAGGGACGCCAAATCGCCATTATTGTCGATCACATCGTCCGCCGCCGCCAGGCGCATGGCGCGCGTGGCCTGCGTGGCCATGATGGCTTTGACTTGTTCTTCCGATAAGCCATTGCGCGCCATCACGCGCGACACTTGCAGGCTTTCCAGGCAATCGATGACCAGTACTCTATTGACCCGCTCCACCCAGCCGCCGGACTCGACCAGCAGGGGCACGGCAAAGATCACATAACTGCCCGTTGCCGCGGCGGCCGCCTCCAGGGTCGCCTGGCGGATGCGCGGGTGCAGGATGGCTTCCAGTTTCGCCTTGGCGGCGTCGTCGGCAAACACGAGGTTGCGCATTTTTGTACGGTCGAGGGCGCCGCGCGCATCGGCGTAGTCGGGGCCAAATTCCGCCACCAGGGCCGGCATGGCCGCGCCATTGGGTGCCGTCAGGCTGTGCGCGATCTGGTCGGTATCGACGATGGAGGCGCCGCGCGCGGCGAACAGGTTGGCCACGGTGCTCTTGCCGCAACCGATGCCGCCGGTGAGGCCGACGCTGAAATAGGGGACGTTTTGTGTTTGCATGTGTTTATCCATAGGGGCGCGGTGCGGCACCGGTCAGCCGCTCAGGCCTGGTATGAGGCGCGACAGGGGCGCGCCGTACAGCAGGGCGATCAGGCCCGCCGCCGCCAGATAGGGGCCGAAGGGAATCGGCTTGTCGCGCCCCCGCTTGGCAAACACGATCAGGCCGATGCCGACCACGGCGCCGACCAGCGACGACAATAATATGATCGTCGGCAGCATGGTCCAGCCCAGCCACGCACCGAGCGCCGCCAGTAATTTGAAGTCACCATAGCCCATTCCCTCCTTGCCTGTCGCCAGCTTGAAGGCCCAATACACGGCCCACAGGGCCAGATAACCGGCGGCCGCGCCGATGACGGCGTCCTGCAGCGGCACGAAGGTGCCGTTGATATTGACCAGCAAGCCGGCCCACAGCAGGGGGAAGGTGAGGTCGTCCGGCAGCATTTGCGTATCGGCATCGATGAAGGTCATGGCGATCAGCAGCCAGGCAAACACGAGCGTTGCCAGGCCCGTCCAGCCGCTGCCGAAGTGCCAGATCAACAGGGCCGACAGCGCGCCCGTCAGCAGTTCCACCAGCGGATAGCGCACGGAGATGGGGGCCTTGCAGGCGCTGCACTTGCCGCGCAGCAGCAGGTAGCTGATGACGGGGATGTTTTCCATGGCCGTGATGCGGTGGCCGCAAGCGGTGCAGTGCGAATGCGGCAGCATCAGGTTGTAGCGGTCCGTATGCGGCAAGGGCAAGCCGCTTTCTTCCGCCACATAATTATCGGATTCGCGCTGCATCATTGTCGGCACGCGGTGGATCACCACGTTGAGGAAACTGCCGACGATCAGGCCGAACAGGGCGGCGACGAGGGCGACGGGCAAATTGCCGGGCGCGGCGAACAGCAGGGTATCTTGCAGCATGGTGGATGGGTCTGAGGTGATGATGTTGCCGCGCAAACATTGCCTGGCATTGCCGCAGTGTAAAACATCTGCCAGCACATGGGGATGTTTTGCGCAGGGTGCTGGAAACGCCTGCGCTGCCGTTAGATGGTCAATATTCGGTGGGCGGCAACAATGAGGTCACCTTTCTGGCTTGCGCTGCACCTTGTCGCGCCGGTTGATCGCGCGTTTTAACAGCGAGCGTGTCAGCAGCTTATGAAACGGCATGATGATAAACAAATAAACTCTTCCAAAGAGATTGTGTATTTTAACCAAGGTTGAAACCGTCACTTCCGATCCCTGCAGACTCGGTTGAATGCTTATCCAGATCCGAAAATCCAGATGCTTGTCGTCACCACCGACGACGACTTCAGTGCCTGTACTGGAAATAATCGGAAACATGCCAATCTTCCCCAGCCCGCGATCGCTAAAGCTGATACTTTTCTTTAGTCCCAACGGTGCGACGATTCCGTTGCGCAAAATAATGAGCCAGGTGAGCATGCGATGCGGTTCAGCGAACACGGCGCGCCCCGCTTGTTCGGCGTCCACGTAGGTTCGATCCCCCTGACCGGCATAGCCGTCGGAGAAATCAATGCGCGTCAATCCTGACGCCGACATGGCTGCCGCCGGTGCGGCAATGAAGAAGACTTTGTTTGCTTCGTTTGTCATGAATAAAACTCTCTCTGTAAAGTGAGTGACGGTCGGACTGCGGTTGTTTTGATTGGCGCGCATGCGAAGTCTGCAAACGTGCACTGGCATACGGAATGCTTGCATCGTGGTCACATGGGCCCGCATGCTCCATCTAAGTAATCCTCAGGAAATTATTGTGAATTTATGACGAACAGAACCGAATGCTATGCAAGACACCCGCTGCGACGCAGTGCGAGCACTGCTAGCAGCGGGCAACACAGCAGAGCGCCGGTTATGGAACTCAGAAATCACAATAATTTATTGGGGGTTACTTAATATTGCGCCAACGCCTGCTTTCGGGGCAATGGCGTCTCGGATACTCGTATCAATTAGTCGTTCATAGATTGCGCTTTGGCCGGCCGGAATAAGTTCTCTGAGTGTTTCTTTACGTTTGTCCCGGCCGAACAAGGCCTCAACGGCCCAACCGACCAGATACACGGCAGACAAACAGCCACCTGCGGTCGCCACATTCCCTTTGCATACCAAGGGCAAATCGAGAACCTCAATTCCCAGGGCTTGCAGTTCCTCTTTGGCATCGGGATGAGTCGTGGCTGGCCCCAATGCCAGCAGACCCAACTTGGCAAGAATGAACGAGCCGGCACAGATCGATCCAATGAGCTGCGTATCTGGATTCAGGGAAAATGCACGCATGAAATCCTGGTTGGCGATGGCGCCTTTCACGCCAACTTTACCGCTGGAAAACAATACAACGTCTGCGTCATTCGCTTCGCTGATGCACCCGTGGGTCTTGATAACCAGACCGTTTGCGGATTGATGTGCTTCCTTTGTCCCCAATATCTTCACTTGCCAGTCCGTCTTATTCCTCCCAAGGATGTCCCACATCAAGAACAAATCCAAATCGGTGAAATGATCAAAAATCACGATGACTATTTTCTTCATGTTGCGCTCCACCGTTTGCGTCGATTCAAAATGAGACCGCGGACGAGCACCACATTTTTTGCGTCCGCAGTTGTGAATAAGTCCGTCAAATATCTGTTTCTGAAGCACTTCATTGGAAAGGCTTCAGTGCTGGCCCGCCAGGACCGTTCTTGCCGACTGCGCGTCGGCTTTCAGTGCGAAGTAGGTCCACATTCCTCCAAGCAGATCTGCGACGCCGAAAAAAACGATCATCGGGCTGGCAAGGCCAATGGCAGCGAAGGTCGTGAAGGCCGCGAACACGAAGAGGCGCGTGTATACCGACGCGACCAGAAACGGCTTGTTTTCGTGCTTGGCTGCGACCCACGCATAGACGCCAATCATGGATACGACAACGCCAAGCAAATGAATCCAGACCTCGGAGGTTGGCGGAATTTGTAAGATCGACAGCAAGAAGTTTGGCGCGACGACTAACACGGGCCCAACGACGAACAAGTAGATGGCGAATACTTTGGCGCTATATGCAGACTTGGACATGTTTTTCCTTTTTGAGAGCGTGCCGACAGGCTTGGGGGGTACTTAGGATCAAGTGCAACACCAGGTGATGGAACGGTGGTGCTCGGATATTGCGCAAGCGCGGCGTGGCTGCTGCCAGGCATGATGAAGACTGCGCATGCCGGATGCAGAAACGTCGTATGCATTCAACGAATCCAGGGGTTGGCGGTGCGCACACGTGCACCGAGGGTTTTGAGAAGCTGGAGCAGGCCTAAATAGGCCCGGTCGACGTAGGGCAGTTCCTCCGGCAAGGACTGCAGGTGCCGAAGTGCCTGGCGCTGATGCTCGGCTGATGGACGTGGGTATGGCGGGTGTTGCGCAAAGTCATACACCGCCACGGTAAACGGCAACTTCTGCCAGGCATGCCGCTCGGCCATTGCCGGCAGCAGTTGCTGGCAAAAGTCCTGCGCATTCAGATTCGGCCCAATCAGGCCCAAGTCCCGATAGGCCTGCTGCATGGCGCCGTGGTCCGCCGGGTCGCGCAACTGTGCCGACCAAAGCGCACTGAGCGCTTGGCAAAAGGCAGCGTCCAGCGCGCGGGTGCAGCCAAAGTCCAGCAGGCCCAGTCGGCCGTCCGGCATGAACAGATAGTTGCCCGGATGCGGGTCGGCCTGCAGGCGGTGCAGCACAAAGGTGCAATGAAAGAAGGCGTCAAACAGCAACTGACCAGCCTGATCACGTGCGGCTTGATCGGGTTCGGTCTGCAACCATTCGTTGAGATGCAGTCCCGGCAGGCGTTGCATGGTCAGCACACGGCGTGTGGTGCGGCCCATTACCGGCTGGGGGATCACCAGGCCCGGCAGCGTGAGATGCTGTGCAAACCATTGCATGGTCTGTGCCTCGTGCAAATAGTCCAGCTCTTCGGCCAGTTTCCGTTCGATGTCATCCATCATGCGCGCGATGATATCGGCTTTGGGCATCATCTCCGAGCGGTCCCCCCAGGCTTGCAGCAGGCTGCGCAGCATACGCATGTCGCTGCCAATGGAGTCCGCCATTCCGGGGTATTGTAGTTTGACGGCCACTGCCAGACCGTCGGTCATGCTGGCGGCGTGGACCTGACCCAGACTGGCGGCGGCAAAGGCGATCGGATCGAATTGCTGGAACAGGGCTTGCGGATCCTGGCCAAACTCCTGGCGCATCACTTTGATCACCAACGCGCGGTTCAGCGGCGTGACCTGATAGTGGGCGCGGGCCAGTTCCTGGCGCATGCCCTCGGGTAGAAAGCCGAGTTCCATGCTGAGCAGCTGCGAGGCTTTGAGTGCCGTGCCCTTGAGCTGGTTCAACGCGGCAAACAGGATGCGCCCGAGTTCCGCCTCATGTGCCACGCGGGCCTGTTCCGTTGTCGTATCGTCGCGCGTCATCGACTTGGCCTTATGGCCCAGGTGGGTCAGCCCGGCCCGCGCCACTGCCATGCCGACAATCGCGCCACGCGAAAGACGCCCGGTACGTGGCAATTGCGCAACTTTGTTCGTCTTGGTCGTGGGCCTCATGAGCGTACCCCGCCCAAGCCGCGGCGGGCCAATTGCAGCAGGTCCAGCAAGCCATTGCCGTCTTGCATCAGGCGCGCCAGCTGGCTGCGCACCAGGAAACCGCCCAGCTCCAGCAGCTTGTCCACCAGACCGCTGCGCAAGGCTAACACCAGCACGCCCAAGCTTAAATCGACCATTTGCGTGGTGTTGGAAAACTGCTCGGAGGTGTCGCGCAGCCAGTACGCAATGACGCCGTACACATAGTCGGCCAACAGTCCGGCCAGGCTGGGCTTGAAGCCGCAAGGCACGATTTCACCGGTCGTCTCGGCCTGCTCCAGCATCTGCAGGAAGGTTTGCTGGAGCAAAGGCTTGCCGGGCAGTTGCTCGCCCAACAGCAGCGTGGGCGCGCGCTCCACCATGCCGCGCGCCAGGCCCACGAATTCGCGGTCGGCCAGCAAACCTTCCAGCAGACTCTCGACCACCAGTTGCAGGCGCTCCTGCAGCGAAAATTCGCTCTGTCCCTGCGTCTGGTCGGCTTGCGCCACCGCGTCTGCAATCGCTTGCTGAAAGTAGGCGGTTACCAGTTTCTCCTTGGTAGGGAAGTATTTGTAGATGGTGGCATCACCCACGTCGGCGGCACGCGCGATCTGCTTCATGGTGGTGCCCTCAAACCCATGCTGGGTCATCAGGTCCACGGCGGTCTGAATGATCAGCCGATGGTTCTTGGCTTGTTGGGCTTTGGAAGTACGCATGATCGAAATTTGAAAAAGAGTGGAATGTCGGGGCGGGGCAAAACAATCAAGTCTGGCCCCACCATGCAAGCAGTGCGACGGCGAGCGGATAGCCCCACCCGGGATTACCTCATGCCCTGCATTGCGATATGAATATACAATACTTGCTATCTATTAATTGAATATATTGTACATCTATTGGATAGTCAACGACTATTCTTTGATAAGAAGGTAGATGTATGACACGCATGGGTGCATGCCGGGTGTCGCTGGTGAACTGCAGGCGGCAGTCAAATCACCGCGCCCAGCTTGAAAATCGGCAAATACAGGGCGATCACGAGGGCGCCGACCAGCACGCCCAGCACCACGATCAGCGCCGGTTCCAGCAGCGCGGAAAGGGTGGTCACGGTGGCGTCGATGTCGGCCTCGATGATCTCGGCCGCGCGCGACAGCATGGCGTCGAGTGCGCCCGATTCCTCGCCGATCAGGGCCAGTTGCGTCAGCAGCGGGGGGAACACGCCGCTGTGCTCCATGGCCAGGGCCAGGCTGCCGCCGGCGCGGATTCCACGCTCGATGCGCGCCGTCGCTTCCTGGTACAGCGCGTGGCCGGAGGCGGCGCCCACCAGGCCGAGCGAGTCGAGCAGCGGCACGCCGGCGGCAAACATGGCGGCCAGAGTGCGCGTCCAGCGCGCAATCGCCGCCTTGCGCAGGAGCGGACCGAAGACGGGCAGGTGCAATGCCCGCAGTTGTGTGTTGCGCCGCAAGGCGGGCCAGCGGCGCCAGGCCAGGTGCAGCAGCAGGCAAGCGAGCACGAGCGCCGCCAACAGCGCCAGCCAGTAGCGGACAACAAAAGCGGACAAGTCCATGACGACCAGGGTGGGCAGCGGCAACGGTGCGCCGAAGCTGTCGAAGACCTGGCGGAAGGCGGGCACGACCACGCTCATGATGATGGCCGTGACGGCGATGGCGACGAGCACGATGAGCAGCGGATACATCAGCGCGCCGCGCACTTGCCGCCGCAGGGCGATGGCCTTTTCCTGGTGCGTGGCCAGGCGCGCCAGCAAGTCCTGCACGATGCCCGCCTGTTCGCCTGCCGCCAGCAGCTTGCAATACAGCTCGTCAAACAGCAGCGGGAACTGGCGAAAGGCTTGCTGCAGGCTGCTGCCCGCTTCGATGTCGTGGCGCAAGTCGCGCATCAGCTCCGTGACGGCGGGTTTGGCGTGGCCCTTGCCGGCGATGTCGAAGGCGTGCAGCAGCGGCACGCCGGCCGCCATCATGGTCGACAGCTGGCGCGTGAACAGCGCGATATCCTTGGGCGTGATGGCCTTGCCGGGCGCGGCGCGCACCGCCTGCACACGGGTGGCGAGGATGCCCTGGCGGCGTAGCGCGCCCTTCGCAGTGCTGGCGTCGGCGGCGCGCAAGACGCCATCGACCGCCTGGCCATGACGGTCCGTCCCCTTCCATGCAAAGCGCCGCTCGGCCGCCATGTGCACCTCCTGCCGTCACGGTAGCAGCGCCGGGCAAAAGCACCAGTGGCGCTTTCGGCAAGCTTGATGTGGCTCAGCCTTTTGTCGTTTGCACTTCCGTCTGCACAACGGCCTGGGCCCTCACGTCGGCCGCATCGTCCTCGTCGCTGTCCGTGCCCTTGCTGATGCTTTCGCCATCGTCGCGGCGCAGGGTCCAGAAGGTCAGCGAGGACAGCACCGTCAGCGCGGCCAGGGTGAGGAAGGCGTGGTGCAGGGCCGTGCTGAGCATGGCGCGATCCGACTGCGGCATGTCGCCCAGGTACCAGCCCGTGATCAGCGAACCGAAGGCGAGGCCAAAGCTCATCGACAGTTGCTGCATCGAGCTGGCGATGGTGCTGGCCATGCTGGAATCGGCCTTGTCAACGTCGGCATACGCGATGGTGTTCATGCTGGAAAATTGCAGCGAATTGAAAAAGCCCATGCACAGGCTGATGCCGACGATCACGTACAGGGGCGTGCCCACGCCCACCTGCGAAAACATGGCGATGGTGATGCCGATCAATACCGTGTTGACGATCAGCACCTGGCGGTAGCCGAAGCGGGCCAGCACGCGCGCGGAAATGAATTTCATGCCCATGGCGGCGGCCGCCGACGGCATCATCAGCAAGCCCGACTGCCAGGCGGGCAAGCCCAGGCCCAGCTGGTACAGCAGCGGCAGCAGGAAGGGCAGGCCGCCCACGCCCAGGCGCGTGACGAAACCGCCCACCACGGAAACGCGGAAGGTGCGGATCTTGAACAGGGTCAGGCGCAGCAGGGGGTGCAGCACTTCGCTCGAATGCCAGGCATACGCGGCCAGCAGGCTGATGGAAATGAACAGCAGCACGGCAAACGAAGTGCCGTCGATGCGGTGTTCGCCGAAGATTTCCAGCAGCCACGACAGCAGCGCGATGCCCGTGCCGAACAGCACCAGGCCGATCAGGTCCAGCGGACGGGGCTTGTCGCCGTAATAGTCGGGCATGTAGCGGTGCGCCAGGTACAGCGCCGCCAGGCCGACAGGCACGTTGACGAAGAAAATCTCGCGCCACGACAGCCAGTGCACGATCAGCCCGCCCACCGTGGGGCCCAGCAGTGGGCCGATCAGGGCGGGGATGATGACGAAATTCATGGCCGCCAGCAATTGCGACTTGGGAAAGGTGCGGATGATGGTGAGCCGGCCCACCGGCATCATCATGGCCGCGCCCACCCCTTGCAGCAGGCGCGCGGCCACCAGCATGGGCGCATTCACGGACAGGCCGCACAGGATGGAAGCGATGGTAAAGATGGCAACGGCGGCGGAAAACACGCGCCGCGTGCCGAAGCGGTCGGCCATCCAGCCGCTGATGGGAATGCACACGGCCAGGCTCAGGATGTAGCTGGTGACGACGGCTTTCAGGCTCAGCGGCGTCACGTTGAG
The DNA here is from genome assembly GCF_051380725.1 of Janthinobacterium glycogeni. Lineage (NCBI taxonomy): Bacteria > Pseudomonadati > Pseudomonadota > Betaproteobacteria > Burkholderiales > Oxalobacteraceae > Janthinobacterium > Janthinobacterium glycogeni. Next base: position 133,214 of record NZ_JBNYXP010000012.1, read on the forward strand.
GCTGGCGGCCATGGCGGGGATGGCGGTGTTGACGATGGTGGAGTCGAGTTGCTCCATGAACAGGGCGGTGGCGACCACCCAGGGAAGGTAGCTTTTAATCGGGGAACTGGTCATGGATGCGAGCCTGAGGAGGTAAGACGGAGCCGACAGTACGATGAATTGTCACATAAATGGCGCCCGCGTGCCGCCCGCGCCCCTCATTCTGGCAGCGTACCGGGGGCTCAGTCCATGGAACATTTGTTCTATGGCAATAGATTGAGGGCAAGGCTAGCATGTGTTTTCTGACAGCTCCGGCCTCATCTTTCCCGAAAGTCACACCACATGAAAAATGTACTTACCTTCCTTGTCCTGGGCGCCGCCCTGTCCGCCTGCGGCGGCGGCAGCGATCACGCTGAGCCGGAAGCGCCGGTCACGCCGCCCGTCGTGGTCACGCCCGTCGCCGATCCTGTGACGGTCGCCTCGCAAGCGGTCGCGGCCCAGGCTGGCCTGGCCGTGATCGCCGGTGCCAATGCGGACGAGACGGTGTATGACGTGGCCGCCGATATCGGCGACACGTGGCGCATCACGTTCGACAACGTCAAGAAAACCTACGCCATCCGCGTGCTGTCGACGCAGTTCGGCTTGAGCGACCGCAGCGGCACGTTCAGCGCTGTCACCGTCGGCAATCTCACGACCTATACGGCAACGGATTTCAGCGTCACCGTCGATGCGCGCACGCGTCTTCTGTCGGGCAATATCAAATTGGGTAATATGGCGTCGACCGTCAGCGGCACCGGCTATGCGGTGGGCGACGTGGCCAGGCTGGCCGGCAGCTATATTTTCCTGGGCGCCATGCGCAATGCCTCGAACGGCGGCGACCGTTTCAATCCGAAAGGCAGCCTCAAGGTGGCGGCCGATGGCAGCGCGCAACTGTGTAATGGCGGCGTATTCAATGCACAAGGCGCGTGCTCCGCGGTATCGCCGCAGCTGGAAGCGGAAAACGCCGACCTGACCCTGGTCAAGGATGCGAAAAACGGCTTGCTCGTCGCCCGCCAGGGTGGCCAGGACTTCGGCATCGTGCACGTGCATGCGGGGGACCGGGGGCTGGCGCTGTTCATCGACCGCTACAGCCGCAACCAGCAGAACGTGCTGCGCGTGGGCACCATCGTCGCCGCCAGACAGCAGAAGATCGGCGCGGAAATCAATGGCAGCTATGCCTGTGCGGCGCAGGGTGGCACGACGGGCAAGATCGACATCGCCGGCAATGTAGCGACCATCACAAATAACGGCACGGGCAAGGTGCACGCGGAAAACGTGACCCTGAACAAGCTGGGCCTGGGTGCGCAGGCCGTCGATTTCGATGGCATCGCCGCGCTCAAGGACCCGGCCGACGCGCCGGCCGATTATGCGATGTTCATGCCGCTGTCGTCGAGCATGGCGATCGAGTTTTCGACCGACCGCTCGTACATGGGCATGTGCCTGAAAAAATAGCCGCTGGAGTTTGATCTGATCCAGCAAGTAGGTCGGGTTAGCCGGTACGGCGTAACCCGACATTCCCATCAGCGTGGCAATCGTTCCAGTGCATCCAGCAGCGGCAGCGCCGCATCGGCGATGCGTTCCAGGCTGGCCTCGCGCAGCGCGGCCGTGTCCACCGTGTGGCCCGAGTCCAGCCCTGCCCAGCGCAGCAGCGCCGCACAGGCGGCGGGCGTGTCGAACAGGCCGTGCAAATAGCTGCCGAGGATTTGCCCGTCGTCCGACACGGCGCCTTCCGGCCGTCCATCGATCATGAACGCAGGCTGCCGCAGGGCGGCGCCATGCGAGATACCCATGTGGATTTCATAGCCTGCCACGGATGCATCGGCCGCACCGGAAAACGCGCAGTGGCCGCGCACCTGTTCCAGCCGCTTGTCGCTCGTCAGCTCCGTCACCATGTCGAGCAAGCCCAGAGCCGTTGACTCTCCCGCCACGCCTTCCACGCCCAGCGGATCGTTCACTGACTTCCCCAGCATCTGGAAGCCGCCGCAGATGCCGAGCACCTTGCCGCCGTAGCGCAGGTGTTTCGCCAGGTAGGCGGGCCAGCCCTGCTGCAGCAGCCAGGCCAGGTCGCCGCGCGTGTTTTTACTGCCGGGCAGGATCACCAGATCGGCCGGCGGAATCGGCTGCCCAGGTTTGATGAATTGCAGGTCGATATCGGGGTGGGCGCGCAGCGCGTCGAGATCCGTGTGGTTGCTGATGCGCGGTAGTTGCGGCACCACCACCTTGAAGGCGCCGCGTTCGGCCTGCATCGCTTCGACGGCGTCTTCCGCGTCGAGGAACAGGCCTTGCAGATAGGGCAGCACGGCCAGCACTGGTTTGCCCGTCTGCTGTTCCAGCCACTCGATGCCGGGGGCAAGCAGCGAGATGTCGCCGCGGAAGCGGTTGATGACGAAGCCGAGGATGCGCGCCCGTTCGCTGTCGGACAGACACGCCAGGGTGCCGATGATGTGAGCGAAAACGCCGCCCCGGTCGATGTCGGCCACCAGGATCACGGGGCAGTCGACGGCTTCGGCAAAGCCCATGTTGGCGATGTCGCGCGCGCGCAGGTTGACTTCGGCGGGGCTGCCCGCGCCTTCGACGACGACAGTGTCGTACTGCCGGCGCAATCGCGCGTAGGATTCGAGCACGGCGCCCATGGCGATGGTTTTATATTGCTGGTAATCGCGCGCATCCATCTCGGCGCGCACCTTGCCGTGGATGATCACTTGCGCACCCGTGTTCGACGACGGTTTCAATAGCACCGGATTCATGTCCGTGTGCGGCGCGATGCCGCAGGCCAGCGCCTGCAGGGCTTGCGCGCGGCCGATCTCGCCGCCGTCGCTCGTCACCGCGCTATTCAAGGCCATGTTTTGCGGCTTGAACGGCGCTACCGTCACGCCACTGCGCTTCAACAAGCGGCACAGTGCCGCGACGACGGTGCTCTTGCCCGCGTCGGAGGTCGTGCCTTGCACCATCAGGACGGGAAAGGGGATGTTCATGGCTGGCGCTCCTGCTGCTCTTGCCACCGCGCGATGATGTCGCTGATCTGGCGCAAGCCCTCCGTGATGGCAGCCGGACCGGGAGACAGAATGTCGGGAGACCTGATCTCGAACAGCATGTCATTGCGCACTGCGGGAATCGCATCCCAGCCCGGGCGCGCCGCGAGTTGCGTCGGCTGGAACTTCTTGCCGCACCAGCTGGCGAGGATGATGTCGGGCGCGCGTGCGACCACGTCATGGGAATCGGCGATGATGCGTTCCTTTGCGCCGGGCTGCCGGGACAATTCCGGGAAGGCATCCGTGCCGCCGGCGATCTCGATCAGTTCCGCCGCCCAGCCGATGCCGCTCATCAGCGGATCGTTCCACTCCTCAAAGTAAATCACGGGCTTGCGCGTCCACGACATTGCGCGGGTCCGGGCGGCGGCGATGTCCGCGCGCAGGCTGGCGATCAGCAGTTTACCCGCTTCCTCGCGCTGCACCAGCGCGGCCAGCACGGCGATCATGCGCAGGATCCCGTCGACCGTGCGCTGGTTGAACTGGTGTACTTCGATGCCGGCCTTCACCAAGTCGCGGCAGATATCGGCCTGCATGTCGCAAAAGCCGATCACAAGATCCGGTTCCACTGCCAGGATGCGTTCCAGGTTCGTGGACGAAAAGCCGCTGATCTTGGTTTTTTCCTCGCGTGCGCGGGGAGGGCGCACGGTAAAGCCGGAAATGCCCGCGATGACGTCTTCCGCGCCCAGCGCATACAGGGTTTCCACGGCTTCCGTCGACAAACAGGCAATGCGCCGGTAATGACTCATGGTGCGGCCTTGGCTGCGGGAGCATTGCGGCGCTGGCGGGCCACTTCCAGCTGTTCGCACATGGCTGCCGTGCCTTCGATCATGCGCGGGCCGGCGCGGTTCAGCAGGTCGCCATTCAGGCGGAACAAATTATTTTTGCGCACGGCCGTCATCGACGGGAAGGCGCGCCACATGGCCAGGCCGCCTTCGCTGCGCGGGTCGCTCTTTTCGCTGGTGCCGAAGATGACTTCCGGGTCTTCCTGCAGCACGCCTTCCGGCGTGACGACGGGCGCCACCACCTTCATCGCGGCAAACACATTCCGGCCGCCGCATACGCGCATCGAATCGCTGATGATGCTCGCGCCGCTCAAGGTATATAGAGGCTTGTCCCACACCTGGTAAAACACGCGCACGGGCGGGCGCTGTGCGTATTGGGCCGTCAGGCTGGCCAGCTTGGCGCGCAGCTTGGCGGCGGCCGGCTTGGCGGTTTTTTCCGTGCCCATCAGCTGGCCCAGGCGCTCCATGCTGTCGGGGATATCGGCCAGCTTGCGCGGTTCGCTGTGATAGATGGGCACCTTCAGCTGGCGCAGCATGGCGATCTGGCGCTCGGCGCTGCCATGCATCCAGACGACGATCAGGTCCGGCTTCATGGCGATGATGCGTTCCATGTCGTACTGGCGGTTGTCGCCCACTTGCGTGATCTTCTTGGCCGCTTCCGGGTAGTCGCTATAGCTGACGACGCCGGCGATCTTGTCGCCGCCACCGGCCGCGAACAGCAATTCCGTGACGTGCGGCGCCAGCGCCAGGATGCGCTGCGCCGGCTTTTCCAGGGTGACGGTATTGCCGTCGTCGTCGCGCACGGTGATGGCGGCATGCGCCTGCAGCGAGATCAATCCGGCCAGCAGCAGTGCTGTTTTCAAGTGGTTCATGTGTGCTTCCATGTGGTGAGAGCCTGCTGCAGGCGCAGCCAGGCGTGTTCGTCGGGGGGCAGGCCCAGGCGGATGCCATGGGCCGCGTGGCGGAACAGGCGCACCCAGATGCCCGCTTCCGCCATGTGGCGCCAGAACGCTTCGGCGCGTGCTTCCGGCCACCATTGAAACAGCGCCGTGCCGTTGCTGGCAATGCCGTGCGCGGCCAGTAACTGGTGCAGGCGTTCGCCTTCGCTGCGCAGGCGTTCGCGCATGGCGCCTTGCCAGTGCGTGTCGCTCAGGGCGGCCCGCGCCACCTGCTGCGCCGGGCCGCTGACGGCCCATGGTCCCAGTAGATCGGCCAACTGGGCCAGCAGCGGGGGATGCGCGGCGACAAAGCCCAGGCGCAGTCCCGCCAGGCCAAAGAATTTGCCGATGGAGCGCAGCACGATCAAGCCTGTCCGATGCGTATGGGGGCCGAGACTGGCCTGCGCTTCCGTGTCGCCAAACGCTTCATCGACCACCAGCCAGCCGCCGCGCGCGGCCAGCCTGCCGGCCCATTCCAGCAGCAGTGCGGGTGCGATGCGCTCGCCCGTCGGATTGTTCGGGTTGCAGACCACCAGCACGTCGCAGTGGCCGACGGCATCGGTCAGCTGCGCATACGGCACTTGCCGTAGTTGATGGCCGTGCTGACCCCAGTGGTGCGCATGTTCCGCATACGACGGCGCGGCCACCGCCACGCGCGACGGTGGCCGCAGCCGGGGCAGTGCCTGGATGGCCGCCTGCGTGCCGGCCACGGGCAGCATGGCCGGCGCGTCGTAATACGCGCAGGCGATGGCCGCCAGCGCGGGATCGGCTTCCGGCAGCCGGTGCCAGGCGTTGGCGTCGGGTGCTGGCGCTGCATACCAGTGCGGATTGATGCCCGTCGACAGGTCGATCCAGTCGGCGATGGGCCGGCCGTATTCGCGCGCGGCGTCGCGCAGGTTGCCGCCATGTTCAAGCAAGATAGGTCTCCCGCAGGTAGGACAGGCCAGCGAGCAGCGCTACCCAGATCAGCCACAGCACGGCCGTTTCGGCCACCAGGCGCCAGGCGCGGTCGATATCGCGCGCTTTGGCGGGACGGCCGGCGCCCAGCGGCGGACGCTGCTCCAGCGCGCCGTCGTAGATGGCGTCGCCGCCGAGGGCCAGGCCCAGGGCGCCGGCGCCGCTGGCCATCACGGGCCCCGCGTTCGGGCTGCCCCAGTCGGGGGCCTGCGTGCGCCAGCAGTGCCAGGCGCGCTGCTTGTCCGCCATGCTCTTGCCCAGCAAGACATAGGACAGTGCCGTCAGGCGCGCCGGCAGGTAATTGAGGAGGTCATCGATGCGCGCGGCGCAGCAGCCGAACCAGTCGTAGCGTGCGTTGCGGTAGCCCCACATGGCGTCGAGGGTATTGGCCAGCCGGAATAGCACGGCGCCGGGGCCGCCCGCCACGGCAAACCAGAACAGGGTGCCGAAGACGGCGTCATTGCCGTTTTCCAGCAGCGACTCCGTGCTGGCCTTGGCCAGGCTGGCCGCATCGGCGTCGGCCGTGTCGCGGCTGACGATGCGCGCCGTCAGCAGGCGCGCGCTGTCCAGGTCATCGATGGCCAGGGCGTCGGCGATGGGCTGGTTGTGGTCGCGCAGGCTGCGCAAGCCGAGGCAGAGATACAGCAGGAAGACGTGGAGGGCGGCACCGGCCAGGCCGCACAGCCAGTAGGCGGCATAGCTGATCGGCAGTACGGCCAATGCCCATGCCAGCACGCCGCGCAGGAAACGCCCACGGCCCCGGTTCAGCAGACGCTCGAGCGCGCTCGCGAGACGGCCAAAGCCCACCAGCGGATGCCAGCGGCGTGTTTCGCCCAGCAGCATGTCGAGCAGCACGCCGGCCGTCATCAAGGCGGCCAGCATGGGCAGCGACAAGCCGCTCAGCATGGGCTGCCTTTCAGGTGCAGCGGCAGGCCGGCGGCGATAAAGACGGCCTTGTCGCACACGGCCGCCACGGCCTGGTTCAGGCGGCCCGCTTCATCGGTGAAGCAGCGCGAGATGGCGCCGTAGGGCACGATGCCCATGCCCACTTCGTTCGAGACGAGCACAATGTCGCAACCGCTGTCTTCGATTTCGGCCAGCGCGTACAGCAGGTGCGCGCGCTCGCTGTGGAACAGTTCGGGCAGGGCGATGTCGCCCACGTCCGGGTAAGTCGCGCCGCCGGAAAACATCAGATTCGTCAGCCACAGGGTCAGGCAGTCGACCAGCAGCAGGCGGCCGGGCCGTGCTTCGCGCAGGAGGGCGTCGCCCAGGCGCAGCGGCTCTTCCAGGGTGGTCCACTCGGCCGGGCGCTGGGCGCGGTGATGTTTGACGCGCGTGGCCATCTCTACATCGCCCGCTTGCGCGGTGGCGATGTAGAGCACTTCCTTGCCCGACTCGCGGGCCAGCTTTTCCGCATAGGCGCTCTTGCCGGAACGGGCGCCGCCGAAGACCAGGGTGCGCGTCATGGCGCTGTTACCACTCGGTGCCGATTTGTGCGCCGATGCCGGCCGCATACGCATGCTTGACGACGGCCATTTCGGTGACGGTGTCGGCGATGGCGATCAATTCGTCCGGTGCGCCACGGCCCGTGATGACCACGTGCTGCATGGCCGGGCGTTCCAGCAGGTCGGCGATGACCTTGTGCACGTCGAGATAGTTGTATTTGAGGGCGATATTGAGTTCGTCGAACAGCACCAGGCCGTAGCTGGGGTCTGCCAGGAAGGTTTTCGCCTGCTCCCATGCCAGTTCGGCTTTTTCGATGTCGCGTTCGCGGTTCTGCGTTTCCCAGGTATAGCCTTCGCCCATCGCATGAAAACTGATTTCGTCGGGGAAGCGGCGCAGAAATTTCTCCTCGCCCGTCGACATGGCGCCCTTGATGAACTGCACCACGCCGACCTTCATGCCGTGGCCCATGGCGCGGATGGCCATGCCGAAGCCGCTCGAACTTTTGCCCTTGCCATTGCCTGTGTTGACGATGATGATGCCGATTTCCTTGTCGGCCTTGGCGATGGCCGCATCGATGATGGCCTTCTTGCGCTCCATGCGCACGCGGTGGCGCTCGTTGATGGCGGCGGTGTCCGCGTCGATGTTCTTCTTGTCGCTCATGTCAGTGCTCTTTCGGTATGAATATCTTGCGTTTGCCGTGATCGATGATGTCGATCGGGTGGCCCAGGTAGTCGCCCAGGATGGGCGCCTGCATCACGTCGGCCACGGGACCGGCCAGCCAGCCGCCGTCGCCCATCAGCAGCAGCGCATGGGTCGAGACGCGGTGCGCCAGGTTCAGGTCATGCCCCACCATCACCACGGTTTTATTCTGCTCGCGGCACAGTGTCGACAGCAGGCCCATGACGCTGACCTGGTGGGCCAGGTCCAGCGCATTGGCCGGTTCGTCCAGCAGCAGCAGGGGCGTATCCTGCGCCAGCATGGCGGCGATCGCCACGCGCTGGCGTTCGCCGCCCGACAGGCTGCGCACGTCGCGCTCGGCCAGGTGCTCCACTTCCATCGAGACCAGCGCGGCCAGGGCGATGCGCTGGTCGTCGCTGCCTTCCCAGTAATGGTTGTCGTGATACGGATGGCGCGCCGACAGCACCGTTTCGATGACGCGGTACGAGAACGCGTCGTGGCGCGCCTGTGCCAGGAAGGCCCGTTCGCGCGCCAGTGCTTCCAAGGGCCAGTCGACCAGGGCGCGGCCCTGTATCGTCACGTGGCCCGCATCCGGTTCGCGCAAGCCGGCCAGGGTGCGCAGCAAGGTGCTCTTGCCGGCGCCATTGCGGCCGATCACGCTCCAGCATTCGCCATCCCTGATGTGCCAGGTGAGGTTTTCCACGAGGGAGCGCGTGCCTGCCTTCAGGCCGAGTTGGTAGGTACGTATCATACTTTTTTCATCTCCTGCGCAGCCGGTGCAACTGGTACAGGAAGACGGGCGCGCCTATCATGGCCGTGACCACGCCGACGGGCAGCTGCAAGGGCGCCAGCACGGTGCGCGCAAGCGTGTCGGCCAGTACGAGGAAGGTGCCGCCGGCCAGCGCGGCAGCCGGTATCAACAGGCGATGGTCGGGACCGCAGGCAAAGCGCAGCGCATGTGGCACGATCAGGCCGACGAAACCCACGCTGCCGGCGCTGGTGACGGCGCTGGCCGTGAGCAGGCCGGAACAGAAGAACAGTCCCTTGCGCAGGGCGCCCACGCGCACGCCCAGGGTGCTGGCCGCTTCCGCGTGCAGCGCCATGACGTTCAGCGAGCGCGCGCAGCGCAAGGCGAAGACCATGGCGCCGGCCAGGACCAGCCAGGGCATCAGCCGCGCGGGCGCGCCGGACAGGTCGCCGATCATCCAGAACACCATGCTGCGCAAGCGGCTTTCCGGGGCGATGGACAGCATCAGGGTGACGATGGCCATGCAGGCCGAGGCCAGGATCACGCCCGTCAGCAGCAAGAGCGAGGCGCCGCCTTCGGCCGCTGTGCCGCCGCGCAGGTCGCGGCGCGCAAAGAAATACAGCAGCATGGACACGCCGACGGCGCCGGCAAAGGCGGCCGCGTCGACGACCCACAGCGCGCACATGAACAGCAGCGCGGCCAGCGCGCCAACGGAAGCGCCAGCGGAAATGCCCAGTACGTAAGGATCGGCCAGGGGATTGCGCAGCAGCGCCTGCATCATCAGGCCGGCCAGCGACAGCGCCGCGCCGGTGACAAAGGCGGTCAGCGCGCGGCCCAGGCGCAGGTCGAGCAGGGTGGCGGCGAGGGTATCGGTCTTGCCTTGCACGACGTGGAACAGGGCGGAAGGCAGGTCGGCGAGCGGAATCGCGATCGAGCCGATCATGCCGGAGAAAATCAGGCTGGCAATCGCGCACACGATCAGCACCGTGAGGATGACGGTGGCGCGGTGGCGCATATTGCGGAAAAATGGGTGCATGTACTGCCTTAAAAACGGGGACTGCAGAACTGCATCTGCGGGCGACGGCGGCATGCCATCGCCCGCAGCTTACATCATTACTACTAGCTTATTTCACGCCGTAACGCAGGCCGACGAAGACTTTCGAGCCTGGCGTTGCGTAAAAGCGCGCCAGCTCGTAGTCCTTGTTGGCGATATTGTTCCAGCGAGCCAGTACCGACCAGTCGCGGGCGAACTGGTAGGTGGTGTATAGGTTGACCAGGCCGTAGCCACCCAAAGTGTTCTTGTTAGCGGCATCATCGAAACGCTTGCCCGACAACTGCCACTCGGCGCCCGACGTCAGCGCGCCAGTCGTGTAGTCGACGGCGAAGTTGGCGTGCTGCTTGGCGCGGCGTTGCAGCTGCTTGTCCTTGGTTTCATCGCGTGGATCTTGCAGGTCGATGTTGCCGCTGACATTGAATGCGCCGAATTTGCGCGCGCCAGCGAGTGTCAGGCCTTCCAGCAACGCCTTGTTTACGTTGTAGGCGCAGCCAAAGCTACCGTTGAACAGCGGATCCGGGCAAGGTGTGGTGTTGACCAGCAGGTCAGTGACCTTGTTGCGGTAGTAGGTCGCGCTCAATTGCGACACATCGTCGTTGTAGTGCAGACCGATTTCCGCGTTGCGGCCCGTTTCCGGCTTGTTGGACGCCAGGCCATAGCCCGGGTAGTACAGTTCATTGAAGGTTGGTGCGCGGAAGCTGGTGCCGTAGCTGACGTTGGCGCGCAGTGCATTGCTGATGCGGTAGCCGTAGGCGACGCTGCCCGTATTGTGTGTGCCGAATGCCGAGCTGTCGTCGCTGCGGCCGCTGATATTGAACAAATGCGAGCCACGCACCATGTTGTATGCGGCGGCGAAAGACTTGGTGTTGCGTGAGCCGGTCACTTCCGGCGTGCTGCTCGATGTCACGTCTTCATCGCGGTAGCTGGCCAGCAGTTGCAGGTTGTCACGGCCGAAGCGGATGTCATTTTGCCAGGTGATGTCGGTCTGTTTGGTGTCGATCTGGCTCTTGCCCCACGATTCGGCGCTGCTGTCGTCGCCCGACTTGTCGCGTGCTTCCGCGTAGCGCAGTTCGCTGGTCCAGTTGGGCAGGAACTCGTTCTTTGTGAAGACGGAGATGTTTTCCAGTTTCTGGTTGCTGCGCGCATCGTAGCCAGGACCGGCGTCGTACTGTGCCTTCAACTTGCTGTTCAGGAGAACCAGGCCGACTTCATGGCCCTTGGCCATCTGGTAGCCGAACTGGCCACTGATGCTTTCCTTGTCGTAGCCGTCCTTGTCCGGGTTGTAGGTGAACGAGGAAGCGCCCAGTTTCGAGGCGGAGAAGCCGTCCGACTTTTCCTTGCCAGCGGTCAGCGCGTAGCTGAAGCTGTTCGCGCCGCCCGTCGAACCGGCAACGCTGGCTTCCGCCTGGCGCGTGTTGTTGCTGCCATAGCCGGCGAAAGCGGAGAAGCGCGTGGCGCCGTCGCCTTTCTTGGTGAAAATCTGGATCACGCCGCCGATGGCGTCGGCGCCGTACATGGTGCTCAAGGGGCCGTAGACGATTTCAACGTGGTCGATGCTCGACAGGGGCAGGGCGCTCCAGTTGGCGGTGCCCAGGGTGGACGAGCCGATGCGCACGCCGTCGACCAGCACGATATTCTGGTTGCTGTTCGCGCCGCGGATGAATACGCTGGCCGCGGTGCCCGCGCCGCCGTTGCGAGTCACTTCAATGCCGCGCTGCTTTTGCAGCAGGTCGATCAGCGAGCCGGCGCCCGAGCGCGCGATGTCTTCCGAGCTGATGGTCTGCGTATCGCTCAAGACTTCGCTCAGGTGCTGCGGGTAACGGTTGGCGGTGACGACGATGGGATCGAAGGTGTCTGGCGTGGCTTGGGCGAAAGCGGCAGGCGCGGCAATGGCTAGCGCGAGCGACGTGAGGGCCGCGTGGCGGGAAACAGCATGAGTCATGATAGTTTTCAGTAAGTAATATGCAACCAGCCGACGTCCCCGTAGGCCAGATTGAACAGAAGTGGGAACTGAAGATGACGATCGAAGACGGCCAGTCGGCCATTCGGATCGCGAACATCCCCGTTCGCGCACTTCCACCTGTCCTGGCCGGTATCCGGGCTGGCAAGTACGGCTATCCCACCTTCCCATGCTCGATGATTGCAAGCACAGTGGTTGTCAGAGATAGCTTGTCGTCCGCTTCTTGTCGGAGGGGGCGACACTTGCTTACCGTTGCGGGGGCAGCACACGTTCACCGCAGTCGCGGCATCGTGTTTCCCGTTTAACTGCGCTCATGGACATGAGCGCGGGCACCAAAACCCGGTCATTATACGTGCAGTGGGCGTGGACTGAAATGGCCGGCTGGTCGATTCGATATCAGAAATCGACGACGACCGTCGCACCATAGGCGATTTTATGGGCGGAACGGGCGGCCAGCAAGGCCGTTTCCTCCAATGGCAGCCTGCCCTGCAGTGCCGACAGCAGGCGGATGGTGCCCGCATGGCAGATGATGACGGCAGTTTCGTGTTGTTCGCGCAACAGATCGCCTAAAAACGCATCGACGCGGGCGGCCATCGCCAGCACATTCTCGCCTCCGCCGGGGCGATACCAGGCCAGGTCGGCTGCCCAGGCATCGATTTCCGCGCGCGCAATCGCGTGCCAGGGCTGCATTTCCCAGGTGCCGAAATCCATTTCGGCCAGCCGGGCATCAAAGTGTAATTCGCTCGCGGGCAGATCCTGCGCCAGGGCCGTCGCCAGGATAGCGCAGCGGCGCAGCGGACTGGCGTAAAGCGGCACACCGGCCGGCAGCGTTGCTTGCAGGCTGGCGCGCACCGTCGCCATTTCGTGCGGCGCCACCGCCACGTCGCTGCGGCCGTAGCAGGTGCCGCTGGTGACGTGTGGCGCAGGGTGGCGGACGAGGATCAGGCGCATGGTGTTAATAGAAGCGTGTAGGCGGCTGAAAGCTGGAAAGGATGGCCAGGTAGACCGCCACTTCGGCCAGTTGCTGCACGGCGCCCAGGCAGTCGCCCGTGTAGCCTTGCAGGCGGCGCTGGCACTTGCGGCCCAGCCAGAATGCGGCAGCCGCCGCCGCCACGATGGCAAAGACCAGCGCCGCCCAGTCAACTATCCCCAGCATGCCGCAGACGATGGCAGGCAGCAGGCCGCAGACGGCGGCGATGATGAATTCTGCCGTGGTCATTTCCTGCGCCATCGGTTTGGATTTTCCTTCGTCGCGCGCATAGTCCATGAACCGGATCAGCGAGACGGCCGCCAGGCGCGAAAGCGGGTGGGCGATGAACAGTGTCGCCACGACGATGTGTGGCGGCAGCGAGGCCAGCGCCGTGCACTTGATGGCCAGCAGGCAGACGATGCCGATGGCGCCATACGCGCCGATGCGCGAATCCTTCATGATTTCCAGTACCCGCTCGCGCGTCAAGCCGCCGCCGAAGCCATCGCACATGTCGGCGAAGCCGTCTTCATGGAAGGCGCCCGTCAGGTAGATGCCGGCGGCGACGGCCAGCAGCACGGCCACCGCCGAAGGCAAGAGCCAGCTGGCCAGCAGATACACCGCGCCGCTGATGGCGGCCACCACCAGGCCCACCAGGGGAAAGTAGCGCGAGGCGTGCTGCAGCCAGGCGGGCTCGAATCCCACCCAGCGCGGGATTGGCAGGCGCGTGAAGAACTGCAGCGCAATGAAGAAGAGGCGGCACTGATGGACTGCGGCGGAAACGGGATTGGTCATGATCTTAGTCTGGCGTGGACTTTTCGCTGACCTGGGCCGAGGCGAAGGTGGCCATTTCGCGCATGAAGTTGACGGCCGCGTGCAGCAGCGGCAAGGCCAGCGCCGACCCCGTGCCTTCGCCGAGGCGCAAATCGAGGTGCAGCAGCGGCCGCGCTCCCAGGCTGGCCAGCAACTGGCGATGGCCATTTTCATCGGAGCAGTGCGAAAACACGCAGTAATCGAGGATGGCTGGCTGCAGGCGCGCCGCCACCAGCAGTGCGCTGCTGACGATGAAGCCATCGATCAGCAGAATCATGCGCCGTTCGGCTGCCTTGAGCATGGCGCCCGCCATCATGGCGATTTCGAAGCCGCCGAAGGTGGCCAGCACATTGAGCGGCTCATGGGCTGCCGCATGATGGGCGACTGCCGCTTCGATCACCTGCTGTTTATGCAATATGCCTTCCTTGGACAGGCCGGTGCCGGCGCCCACGCAGTCGGCGACCGGTGTTTGCGTCAGCTTGTGCATCAGGGCGGCGGCAGCGGTGGTGTTGCCGATGCCCATTTCGCCAAAGCCCAGCACATTGCCGTCCAGGGTGGCGACCAGGTCCATTCCCGCCTGCATGGCGGCCAGGCATTGCTCCTCGCTCATGGCGGGTTCCTTGGCAAAGTTGCGCGTGCCGGGACCCTGCTTACGGTCAAGCAAGCCGTCGCGTGGTCCGAAGTCGTGGTTCACGCCGGCGTCTACTATATAGAGGGCGCAATCGGCCTGGCGTGCAAAGACATTGATGGCGGCGCCATTGCCAAGGAAGTTTTCCACCATTTGCCAGGTCACGCTTTGTGGATAAGCGGAAATGCCTTCGGCGACGACGCCATGGTCGGCCGCGAAAACGATGATGGCAGGCTGCTGCAAGGTCAGTTGCGTGCTTTGCTGGATCAGGCCGATCTGATGGGCCAGGGTTTCCAGCAGCCCCAGGCTGCCCAGCGGCTTGGTCTTGCTGTTGATGGCGTGCTCGAGTTCGCTGGCCAGAGCGGGATTGGCGGTGGGTAATATATGTGGGATAGGCATGGGAATCTATATGGATGAGGCAGGATGCGGTCGGCGCTACGATATCACACAGCAATATTTGCCCAACTGCAAAATAGCGCTTGCGAGGTCTGCGTGCCTTGGCTATAATTCGCCCCCTCGCTGAACGACGCATGCAAATGCAGCGTAAAGTGAGAAAAAAGAAGGAGTTGACGGACGTAGCGAAATGCTTCATACTCTTCCTTCTTAGCAGCTGACAAACACAACGCTTTGTCAATAGCGCGAGAGCAGTAAATAAGCAGTAACCGAATACAGTTCTTTAACAATTAACAGTCGATAAGTGTGGGCATTTGATGTCAGTGCAGCGCTGCGCAAGCAGCGTAAAACTTAAAATATCAAATGTTCACGAATAAATAAATGAAATAGGACGCTTCGCAAGAAGTGGCCTGTCAGTTGTTTTTGAAGTGAGCGACCCGTCAGCAATGACGGTGCCGGTAAAACGGCAAAGTAACAGAGATTAAACTGAAGAGTTTGATCCTGGCTCAGATTGAACGCTGGCGGCATGCCTTACACATGCAAG
>NZ_JBNYXP010000013.1:0-143708 GCF_051380725.1 Janthinobacterium glycogeni
AGCTGATCATCGGCGCCATGATGCGCAAGCTGGTGCACGTGGCATTCGGCGTGCTCAGGTCGGGAAAAATATTTGATCCGGCCTTGCACGCCGCTTGACGGGGATAACAGTATCTACCCTTTACGCCACCACCACCGCCGCCGCACCCGCCGTGACCGTCGCCGTCGTCACGCGCGCAATCACGTTGCCTGGCGCCGCCGTGCCGATCAGTTTATTCACCTGCTTGAACTGCGCCACCAGCTTGCCCGGCGTCAAGGTCACCACCGTGTAACCCTGCGCATCCGTGTTCAGATGCTTGATCCACGGGTTGTTGCCCAGGCCGGACAATTGCTGCGCCAGGCCCAGCAGGGTCGTATTGAAGTCAGCGCTCGCTTTCAAGCCAGCCTGCACGGCCGCCACCGTCGCGTCGAGCTGTGCTTCCGGCACGCCCTTGGCGGCCAGGGCGCCGCGCAGTTGCACGCGCAACTGTTCCAGCAGGCTGTCGACGGTGGGCGCCGCCTTGCCCATGGTGTAGTCGAGCAGGTTGACGTCCAGGTTGACCGTGCCCAGGCCCGTGACGGGAATAGCCAGCGGGTAGCTGACGAGGGTGCCGATATCGCCCATGCTGCCGGCGGCCGACTTCAGGTAGCTGAAGAAGGAATCGGAACTCACGCCGGCCGACACCAGGTCCACCATGACGGGCGTGCCGCCGCCGGCCGCGTCGAAATCATCGCTGACCGTGCCGGCAAAAAACGAGTGGATATCGCCGGTAATCGCCACCACATTGCCGATGGCGTTGTTTTTCAGGTGCGCCATCAGGTTCTTGCGTTCGCTGTTGTAGCCATCCCACTGGTCACAATTGAGCAGGAAGCGCGTGAAGAACGGCGCCAGCGCCGCTTGCTGGCCGGAAGCGGCGACAAAGCTGGACGCGGCGCCCTTGGCCTGCACGTCGGGCTTGATCCAGCCGAAGGCGATCACCTGCGCGGCGGCGGCCGGCGAAGCGCTGTTATAGGCGGCCACCGTGATGCCGGCCTGGGCCGCGCTCAAGCCCGCGCCCACGGCAGCGGCGCCCTGCGCGCCGGCGTTCGCTGCCGCGCCGGCAATGGCCATGGCGGCGGCCTGCGCCAGGGTCGAGGACGCGCCCGCCGTCGAGGCAGCGACGATGGCGGACGCCAGCGGCACGCTGCCGCCCACCAAAGGCAGGGTGCTGGCGATGGCCTGGCCTACGTTCGCCATCGCGCCCAGCGCCAGCAAGGTGGCGATCGCATCCGTGCCATTCAAGCCCATGCGCAGCAGCGACACTTCATTGCCCCACAGCTTCCAGGTGGACGTGGCCGCCTTCATCTTGCTTTTCCACCAGTCGCGCTGCGTGCTGCCCAGCATGCCGACGGCGGCCAGCGGATCCGCGCCGGCCTTGGTGGCGGCCGCCATTTTCTGCCCTTCCACGCTGTCGAACAGCGCTTGCGGCACCAGGTAGCGGCTGCCGATGCTGCCCAGCGGCTTGCCCGTGGCCGGGTTGACGGTCGATTCGGCGATCGCGTGGTCGGCGCGGTACAGGCGCTCGTCCGTCATCACCAGCTGCATCAGTTTGCCGAACTGGAAATCGCGGTAGATCTGGATGTTCTGGAACGTCGTCGCGCCCGCGTCAAAGGTGACGTCGGCCGGCATGTACTCGAACCACGCCTGGTTGGCGCTGCGGCGGCGGGCCGGCTGGTGCAGATCGCTGCCATCAAGCGCCACGATGCCCTCGTAGGTGGAGGCATCCTGCCAGGCGTCGTCCGTGAATTCATGGTCGTCCCAGATGGCGATGAAGGCAAAGCGCTCGTGCACGGCTTGCAGGCGCGTATCGGTGCGGTATTTCTTGTACAGGTAGCGGTAATCGGCCACCGTGGTCGCGTATTTCGCGCCGGACGTGCCGCTTTTATAGGTGCCGTCGGGCAATTTCAGCTGGTCGTGGCGGCTTTCCACGGCGCCGCTCTGGAAGGCCTCACCCACCGTTTCATAGATGTAATCGCCCAGGTGGACGATGAAATCGAGCGATTCGTTGGCGGCGATGTGCGACAGCGCGCCCCAGTGGTTGATGCTCCAGTCCTGGCACGTCAGGTAGGCGAATTGCAGCTGCGATACGTCAGCCGTGGCGGCGGGCGCCGTCTTGAAGCGGGCCACGTTCGAGCGCACGTCGCCGGCGATGAACTGGTAAAAGTACACTTGGCCAGGCTGCAAGCCCGTCACCTTGTGGCGCAGCGTGTTGTCGAAATCGGCCTTCAGCGGCAATTTCGCATCGACGATGGGCGTGCCGGCCAGGGCCGTATTGCCGCCCAGGGCGGCCGTATTGTCGCTGGCGCTGACGATCAGGCGCACGGCCACGTCCGACTTGCCGGCCACGGCGGGCGCGACGGCGTCGAAACTGGCGGGCACGACGCGCGTCCACAGCATGGCGCTGTCGGCGCGCGGGTCGCCCGAGGCCACGCTTTGCGGGAATTTCCAGTCGCTGCCCGACGCCAGGGGCACGCCAGGATCGCTGTGATCGGTGCTGCCGCAGGCGGCAAGGCCGACAGTAGCCACGGAGACGGTGATAAAGCCGCCCAATTTCAGAAATTGCCGCCTGTCCATTTGACTTGCCATGATGTCGCGCCCTCGATATGGTGAAAGCGCGTCACTTTAGCAACAGATTGTGTCATCCTGATGACGGGGCCATGCCGCTTCGCGGGGAGCCGATATGCTAAAATGTCGGCCACAATTGAACACCCGTCTAAGGAAGATTCGACATGGCAGGACATAGCAAATGGGCCAATATCAAGCATAAAAAGGCTGCCACCGATGCCAAGCGCGGCAAAATCTGGACGCGCCTGATCAAGGAAATCACGGTCGCGGCCCGCATGGGCGGCGCCGACGCCATCACCAATCCGCGCCTGCGCCTGGCCGTCGACAAGGCGGCTGACGCCAATATGCCGAAAGACAACGTCCAGCGCGCGATCAACCGCGGCAGCGGCGGCGTCGATGGCGCCAACTACGAAGAAGTGCGCTACGAAGGCTACGGCGTGGGCGGCGCGGCCGTCATCGTCGAATGCATGACCGACAATAAGGTGCGCACGGTAGCCGAAGTGCGCAACGCCTTCAACAAGAACGGCGGCAACATGGGCAACGAAGGCTCCGTCGCCTTCATGTTCCAGCATTGCGGCCAGTTGCTGTTCGCGCCGGGCACCGACGAAGACAAGCTGATGGAAGCGGCCCTGGAAGCGGGCGCCGACGACGTCATCGCCGATGAAGAAGGCGGCTTCGAAGTGGTCACGCCCGTGCACGATTTCGCCGCCGTCAAGGAAGCGCTGGAAGCGGCCGGCTTCAAGGCCGAAGTGGCCGAAGTCATCATGAAACCGGCGACGGAAACCGTGTACACAGGCGACGACGCCGTCAAGATGCAAAAACTGATCGATGCGCTGGAACTGCTGGACGATGTCCAGGAAGTGTTCACCAACGCCCTCATCGAGAATTAATCACTCTGCACACAAGGGCGGCACCGCCGCCCTGCAACCCACACTGAACGAACGGTCCCTATGAAAATTCTGGTAGTCGGCTCTGGCGGCCGCGAACACGCCCTGGCCTGGAAACTGGCCCAGTCCGAACGCATACAGATGGTGTATGTCGCACCGGGCAACGGCGGCACCGCGCGCGATGCGCGCCTGGTCAATCTCGACATCAGCGACCCGCAATTGCTGGCCGACTTCGTTCAGCAGGAACATATCGGCCTGACCGTCGTCGGCCCGGAAGTGCCGCTGGCGGCCGGCATCGTCAACCTGTTCCGCTCGCGCGGCCTGAAAATCTTCGGCCCGACCAAGGAAGCGGCACAGCTGGAGTCGTCGAAGGACTTCGCCAAGGCCTTCATGCAGCGCCACGGCATCCCGACGGCCGCCTACCAGACGTTTTCCGACGTCGCTCCCGCGCATGCCTACGTCGACGCCATGGGCGCGCCCATCGTCATCAAGGCCGACGGCCTGGCCGCCGGCAAGGGCGTGGTCGTTGCCATGACCCTGGAAGAAGCGCACCAGGCGGTCGACATGATGCTGTCCGATAACCAGTTCGGCGACGCCGGCGCGCGCATCGTCATCGAGGAATTCCTCGCCGGCGAAGAAGCGAGCTTCATCGTCATGTGCGACGGCAAGAACATTTTGCCGCTGGCCACCAGCCAGGATCATAAACGCCTGAAGGACCACGACCAGGGTCCGAACACGGGCGGCATGGGCGCGTATTCGCCGGCGCCCATCGTCACACCGGCCATGCATGCGCGCGTCATGCGCGAGATCATCGTGCCGACCATCCAGGGCATGGCCAAGGACGGCATCACGTTTACGGGCTTCCTGTATGCGGGCCTGATGATCGACGACAAGGGCACGCCGAAGACCTTGGAATTCAACTGCCGCATGGGCGACCCGGAAACGCAGCCCATCATGGCGCGCCTGAAAACCGACCTGGTCACCGTCATGGAACACGCCGTCAACGGCACGCTCGACGCCGTGGAACTGGAATGGGACCGCCGCACTGCCGTTGGCGTCGTCATGGCCGCCGCCGGCTACCCGGACGATCCAGTGAAAGGCACGGCGATCGGCGACATCCCGGCCGAAACGCCAGACGCCGTCACCTTCCATGCGGGCACCCGCATCGACGGCGAACGCCTGGTCACCAACGGCGGACGCGTGCTGTGCGTGGTCGGCCTGGGCGACAGCATCAAGATGGCGCAGAAGCAGGCGTATGAGACCGTGGAAAAAATCCATTTCGACGGCGCGCAGTACCGCCGCGACATCGGCTGGCGCGGTTTGAAGCACTAAGCACCCAGCACGCCGCTTTGCGGCAAACGGCGGGGCCGGCGCGGAAGTCATCCGCCCCGGCCCCGTTCATATTGGCGCACCGGGAAAACCGGCTTTGCGCTAAGATGCAGCCATGCCCAGTCCCAGCCAACTCCACCCCGCCCTCGCCCAGGTGCGCCAGCTCGGCCTGATCACGGACGATGAACTCGACGACGCCATCGCCGAACTGGACATTATCGAACTGCAACGCAGCCATAACGAAGACGAGGATATCGACGTGCCGGAGCTGGCCGCTGACGCGGGGCTAGCCGACACCCTGGCATGGCTGCTGCGCACGGACCTGCTGCCGCAGCACGGCTTCCTGCAGCGGGTGCGCGACCTGCCGCGCCAGCATGGCGGCGCGGCCCTGCTCGAGCGCCAGCAACTGGCCGCCGACGCGCTCAAGCTGGTCAACCGCCAGGCCATCGACACCCTGTACGACGTGGACCTGATCGACCAGTGGCAGCGCGACGCCGCGCACGCCAGCTTGCCCACTGACCGCCTGCTCGCCTCGCCGGTTGCCGCCCTGTGCGACATGCTCCGGCAAGGCACCTTGTCCGCGTCCCAATTCGAAGCGCTGCGCCTGCGCGCCCGCCAGCGCGGCTCGGAAC
This sequence comes from Janthinobacterium glycogeni, assembly GCF_051380725.1. Lineage (NCBI taxonomy): Bacteria > Pseudomonadati > Pseudomonadota > Betaproteobacteria > Burkholderiales > Oxalobacteraceae > Janthinobacterium > Janthinobacterium glycogeni. The sequence continues at coordinate 5,432 of NZ_JBNYXP010000013.1, forward strand.
TGGCCGTCGTCATCATCGACGCCGCCGCGCGCCAGGCCCGCCGCGAGCTGCCCGCCTATGCGCGCCCGGGAACGTGGCTGAAAGCCGCACTGCTACTGCTGGCATTGGCCTTTGCGGCCAGCGCCATGATCAGCAAGCAGGCGCCCTCTCCCGCCGCTATCGCCGGGCCGGGCGTCGAGCGCAGCGACCTGCAGCCGCGCGCCGCGCAGGCCGTGGAAAGTGCGCGCCTGCCTGGCGCCGGACCAGACCTGTCCGTCACTGTGGTGCAGGACAACGCCGCGCCGCCGGCGCGCTGAACCACAGCGCACTTCCCGCGCCGGCGGTCATGATGGCATACTGCCGTTTTGCCACCAATGCGGGGAAGCCATGGCCTGGAATGAAGGATACGTGTCGGATATCGAGTACACCAACGGTTTTTACAGCGACCTGAGTCCGCATCACCTCAATTTCAGCTGCATCCTCAACGGCATCGAACCGGTCCCCCTGGATCAACCCTACACCTACTTTGAACTGGGCTTCGGCCGCGGCCAGACGCTCAACGTGCTGGCGGCGGCCAATGCCAACGGCCGGTTCTACGGCAACGATTTCAATCCGGCCCATGTCGCCGGCGCACGCGCGCTGGCGGCAAAGGCCCAGTCCAGCAATCTGACCCTGCTGGAACACAGCTTTGAAGAATTGGCGCAGGGCCGCGTGCCCGATCTGCCGCAGTTCGACTTCATTACGCTGCATGGCATCTACACCTGGGTCAACCGGGAGAACCGCCAGCATATCGTCGACTTCATCGCGCGCTACCTGAAACCGGGCGGCATCGTTTCGCTCAGCTATAACGCCATGCCTGGATGGAGTTCCGCCCTGCCGCTGCAACGCCTGCTGCTGGAGTTTGCCGCCAGCTTTCCCGGCCGCAGCGACATGCAAATGCAAGCTGGCATCGCCTACGTGCAACAGCTGCAGAACCTGCAGGCTGGCTACATCGCGGACAATCCCGCACTCGCGCCGCGCCTCAATGCGCTCATCAACAGCGATCCCCATTACAGCGTGCATGAGTATCTGAACCAGGACTGGGAACCGCTGTACCACGCCGACGTGATGCGCGATGTGGCGCGCGCCAAGCTCGATTTTGCCGGCTCCTCCGACCTGCCTTTTGCCTTTCCCGAGCTGTATCTGAACGCCGACCAGCAAGCCACCATCGACTTGCTGCCCGACGCGGCCATGCGCGAAACGATGAAGGATTATTTTCTCAATACCAGCTTCCGCAAGGATGTGCTGGTACGGGGCGCGCGCCGCATGGGGGCCGTGCGCCAGGCCGAATGTTACGCCGAGGTGCACCTGGCCATGCTGGTACCGCGCGCAAAAATGACCTTTACCTTCCAGACCAAGGCGGGCGTAGTGACAGGTAACGAGCAGGTCTACGGCGCCGTCTGCGACGCGCTGGCCAACGGCCCGCATAGCCTGGCCGAATTGGCCGCACTGCCCTCCTTGCCCGGACAGAGCGTGCAAAGCCTGGCGGAGGTGGCGGCCATGCTCGTCACCGGCAGCCAGGTCGTGATGTATTTCCCGAGTCAGGCGCACGCCGGCAGCGGCGACGCAGCCGCGCGCCGCCTGAACCAGACCATCGGCGCGCAGCTGCGCTACGGCGACGATTACCGCATCCTGTGCTCGCCATTGACAGGCAGCGGTATCGATACGGAATTCATCGACCGGCTGCTGTTTTCGCTGCTGACCCAGGAGCGGGAGCAGCCGGACCTGGCCACCCTGCAGGCGCAGGCGGCCACCGCCATGGCGCGCTGCGGGCGCCGCCTGCTCAAGGATGGCGCTGCATGCGCCGACGAGGCGGCGCACCAGCAGCTGCTCAACGCGGCCATCGATGAATTCATGCGGGACACGCTGCCCGTGCTGCAGCAATTGCGCGTGCTGTAGAAGGCGCTGGCCGCGGATGGTGCGCGCGGCCAGCCCAAAACCACAGCGCAAGCGCCGCCCTATCACAAAAACGCGTAACAGGGTACAATCCGTCCTTACTTTTTTATTTCGGCCTCGTCGGCCCACGCGATGTCGTCAACTCCCTCTCCTTCGGCCGTCAAGGCTTATTTGCTCGATTTGCAAAGCCGTATCGTGCAGGCGCTCGAAGCGCAGGACGGCAAGCCCTTCCTGACCGATGCCTGGCAGCGCCCCGAGGGCGGCGGCGGCATTTCGCGGCTGATCGAGGAAGGCAATGTGTTCGAGCGTGGCGGCGTGAATTTTTCGCACGTCACCGGCGCCGCATTGCCGCCATCGGCCGCGGCCGCGCGCCCTGAACTCGGCGGCAAGGCATGGGAAGCGATGGGCGTGTCGCTGGTGCTGCATCCGCGCAATCCCTACGCGCCCACGGTGCACATGAATGTGCGCTTTTTCAGCACCGTGAATACCGATGGCGAACCCGTATGGTGGTTCGGCGGCGGCATGGACCTGACGCCGTACTACGGCGACGCGGGCGACGTGAAGCACTTCCACCAGGTGTGCCATGACGCGCTGGCGCCGTTCGGCGGCGAACTGCATCCGAAGTTCAAGCAGTGGTGCGACGATTATTTCTACCTGAAGCACCGGCGCGAAGCGCGCGGCGCAGGCGGGATCTTCTTCGACGATTTCAACGCCCTGGGCTTTGACGACAGCTTTGCCATGATGCGCAGTGCAGGCGACGCCTTCATCGACGCCTATGTGCCGATCCTGGCGCGCCGCAAGGACACGCCGTACGGCGAACGCGAACGCGATTTCCAGTGCTACCGGCGCGGACGCTATGTCGAGTTCAACCTGGTGTTCGACCGCGGCACCCTGTTCGGCCTGCAATCGGGCGGACGCACCGAGGCGATCCTGATGTCGATGCCGCCCGTGGTCAAGTGGCGCTACGACTGGCACCCGGAAGCGGGCAGTCCCGAAGCGGCGTTGTATACTGACTTCCTCGTGCATCGCGACTGGCTGCAGGCGTGACGGAAATCGGCACGGCGGGCAGTACGGCGCGCAATACCCCATGCGTGACGCTGTTGGGCGGCAGCTACGATCCGGTGCACATGGGCCACGTCGCGCTGGGCACGCATTTTTCCCGCCTGCTGCACGCCGACGAACTGCGCGTGATTCCGGCCGGCGCGCCCTGGCAAAAGAGCAAGCTGGGCGCCACCGGCCAGCAGCGCGCCGAGATGGCCAGCCTGGCCTTTGCCGGCCTGCCCCTGCCTGTGGTGATCGACCGCCAGGAAATCGAGCGCAGCGAACATGGCCAGGCCAGCTACACCATCGATACCTTGCGCCAGGTACGCGCCGAGCTGGGACCGCGCGCCTCCATCGTTTTCCTGATGGGCGCCGACCAGCTGCAGCGGCTCGCGACATGGCGCGAATGGCAGCAATTATTTGAATACGCGCATATCTGCGTCGCGGCCCGCCCCGGCTTCGCGCTGAATGACACAGCAGTACCGCAAGTGGTCGCCGACGAATTTTCGCGCCGCCTGGGGTCTCTGGAAAGCATCCGCAACACGCCGCACGGTCTGACTTATCTGGCACAGGACTTCGCGGTGGATATCTCCGCCACCGAAATACGTGCGGCATTACAACGGGGGAATCGGGCAAACTCGCTTCTTTCCCCGCTAGTGCTAGACTATATTGAACAACATAATTTATACAAAAGCTAAATGGACATCAAAAAACTGCAAACCCTCGTCGTTGACGCCCTGGAAGACGTCAAAGGCCAAGACATCGCCGTCTTCGAAACGAGTCATCTGACCAGCCTGTTCGACCGCATCGCGATCGTCTCCGGCACCTCGAACCGTCAAACCAAGGCGCTAGCCGCCTCGGTGCGCGACAAGGTCAAGGACGCCGGCGGCCAAATCATCGGCATGGAAGGCGAGGAAACCGGTGAATGGGTGCTGGTCGATCTGGGCGACATGATCGTCCACATCATGCAAGCGCCTATCCGCGCCTACTACCGCCTGGAAGAAATCTGGGGCGACACCCCGGTCAAGCTGGGTGCCGCCAAGCGCGCGCCGAAAAAAGCGGCCGGCGACGAGCCGAAAAAGGTCAGCGGCCATCTGGCGGCAAGCAAGGCCAATGTGGAAGCGACGCCCGTGATCGAGAAAAAGGCGCCTGCGAAGAAAGCTGCGGCAACCACCGCCGCCAAGAAAGCACCGGCGAAAAAAACCACCGCTTCCAAAGCTGTCGGCAAGACCGTGAAAGTCGCGCCTACGAAAACCGAAGCGGCTGCCGTGAAAGCCTTGAAAGCGCTGCCGGAGAAAAAAGTACGCGCCCCACGCGCGGCCAAGCCGGCAGCCGATGCTGCACCGGCAAAAACCGTGATCAAGCGTATCAAAAAAGTCGAAGCGTAAGCCTCGATGCAGCTCATCATCGCTGCGGTCGGCCATAAAATGCCGGCCTGGATAGAGACGGGCTTCGCGGAATACGCGAAGCGCATGCCGCCGGAATTGCGCATCGTGCTGAAAGAAATCAAGCCGGTGGAGCGCTCCGGCAGCAAGACCGCCGCCACGGCGATGGCGCTGGAACGCGAGCGCATCGAAGCCGTCCTGCCCAAGGGCGTGCGCATCATCGCCCTCGACGAACGCGGCAAGGACCTGACCAGCGTCGGCCTGTCGCAGCAATTGATGGCGTGGCAGCAGGATGGCCGCGACACGGCTTTCCTGATCGGCGGGGCCGACGGCCTCGATCCGCAACTCAAGGCGCGTGCCGAAGGCATGCTGCGCATTTCCAGCATGACCCTGCCGCACGGCGTGGTGCGCGTGATCCTCGCCGAGCAGCTCTATCGTGCCTGGTCGATCACGCAAAACCACCCTTACCACCGCGTCTGAACTCCCCCATGAAAACGGCTGATCACAAGATCTACCTCGCTTCCAAAAGCCCGCGCCGGCGCGAACTGCTGCGCCAGATCGGCATCGATTTCGAATTGCTGCTGCTGCGCAGCGATGGCCCGCGCGGCGCAGACGTCACCGAGGAAATCCTCCCCGGCGAGTCGGCGCTCGATTACGTGGCCCGCGTGTCGAATGAAAAAGCCGCCTTCGCGTGGGATCTGGTGCGCCGCCGCCACCTGACCCCGCGCCCCGTGCTGGCGGCCGACACCACCGTCACCATCGACGGCGTCATCCTCGGCAAGCCGGCCGACCGGGCGGAAGCTGTGGCGATGCTGCAGCAGCTGTCGGGCCGCACGCACGAGGTGCTGACCTCGATCGCCGTGCACTACAAGGATTTCGCCGAACAGCGCACGCAAGTGTCGCAAGTGCGCTTCGGCGTGCTTTCTCCCGCCTCGATCGCCGCCTATTGCGCCACGCCGGAACCCTACGACAAGGCCGGCGGCTACGGCATCCAGGGCAGCGCCGCGCTGTTCGTCGAGCATATCGAAGGCAGCCATTCCGGCATCATGGGCCTGCCCCTGTACGAAACCGCACAGTTGCTGCGACTGGCAGGTTTGCCCCTGCCCTGATCGGGTATGATGTCATTCGTTGCCTCCACTCCCGCGCCTCCATGAACGAAGACATCCTGATCAATATCACGCCGCAAGAAACGCGCGTCGCCCTCATCCTGCAGGGCGCCGTGCAGGAATTGCACATCGAGCGCACGCTCACGCGCGGCCTGGCCGGCAATGTGTATTCCGGCAAAGTGGTGCGGGTGTTGCCGGGCATGCAGTCGGCTTTCATCGACATCGGCCTCGAGCGCGCCGCCTTCCTGCACGTGGCCGACATCTGGGAAGCGCGCGGCCACGACGGCCAGAACGCGACACCGGCGCCGATCGAGAAAATCCTCTTCGACGGCCAGGTGCTGACGGTGCAAGTGATCAAGGACCCGATCGGCACCAAGGGTGCGCGCCTGTCGACGCAGATTTCCATTGCCGGGCGCATGCTGGTGTACCTGCCGCAAGACAAGCACATCGGCATCTCGCAGAAAATCGAAAAGGAAGCGGAACGCGAACAGCTGCGCGTGCGCCTGCAAAGCCTGCTGCCGCCCGATGAAAAAGGCGGCTACATCGTGCGCACCATGGCCGAGGACGCGTCCGACGCGGACCTGAAGGCGGACGTCGACTACCTGAGAAAAACCTGGAGCACGATCACGCACGGCGCGCGCACGCGCCCGGCCACCAGCCTGCTGCACCAGGACTTGAGCCTGGCGCAGCGCGTGCTGCGCGACTTCGTCGGCGATGAAACGGCCACCATCCAGGTCGATTCGCGCGAAAACTATGTGAAACTGCGCGAATTCGCGGAAATCTACACACCCAGCGAACTGACGCGCCTGCAGCACTACACGGGCGAGCGCCCCCTGTTCGACCTGTACGGCGTGGAAGAAGAGATCTTGCGCGCGCTGGGCCGCCGCGTCGACCTGAAATCGGGCGGCTACCTGATCGTCGACCAGACGGAAGCGATGACCACCATCGACGTCAACACGGGCGGCTTTGTCGGCGGGCGCAATTTCGCCGACACCATCTTCAAGACCAACCTGGAAGCGGCGCACGCCATCGCGCGCCAGCTGCGCCTGCGCAATCTGGGCGGCATCATCATCCTCGACTTCATCGACATGGACAACGCCGAGCACCGCAACGCCGTGCTGGCCGAGCTGAAACGTACCTTGTCGCGCGACCGCACCAAGGTGTCGGTGAGCAACTTCTCGCCGCTGGGCCTGGTGGAAATGACGCGCAAGCGCACGCGCGAATCGCTGGCCCACATCCTGTGCGAACCGTGCCCGGCCTGCGCCGGCAAGGGTCAGGTCAAGACCTCGCGCACGATCTGCTATGAAATCCTGCGCGAACTGCTGCGCGAGGCAAAACAGTTCAACCCGCGCGAATTCCGCATTCTCGCCTCGCAGGAAGTGGTCGATCTGTTTTTGGAAGAAGAATCGCAGCACCTGGCCATGCTGGGCGACTTCATCGGCAAGAAAATCTCGCTGCAGGTGGAGAACGCCTACCACCAGGAGCAGTACGACGTGATTCTGATGTAGCCATGCCGGGCACCACCGCCTTCTGGCGCGACCCGTTTCTCCCCCATGTGGAGAGCCGGCGCGCCTGCCACAGCCGGGCATGCTACAAGCCGCACAGCCACCCCACGTTTTCCATCGGCGCCGTCGATTCTGGCGGCAGCATCTTTACGGGCAGCAAAGAGGGCAAGGTGGCCCTCGGCAATGGCAGCCTGGTGCTGGTGCCGGCCGGCTGCGTGCACGCCTGCAATCCCCTGCCTGACGCCGTCTGGAGCTACCAGATGCTGCATCTCGATGCGCAGTGGCTGCAGACGCACGCGCCGGCGCTCGATGGCGACACGGCGACGGTATTGCAGTGCCCGCTGCTGTACGCGCAGTTTTGCGCCATGCATGCGCTGCTGTTTTCAACGGCCAGTGCGGCGGAGAAAAATGCGGCGCTGCTGGCGTTCCTGGGCGCCTGCGCCAGCGCCCAGGCAGACCTGCTGCCCTCGGAACGCAAGCCGCTGCCGCAGCAGCTGGCGCCCGTGCTCGCAACGCTGCAGGCGCAGCCCTCGGCCAGCCTGCGGCAACTGGCGCAAGCGGCAGGCCTGAGTCCTTATCAATTGATCCGCGCCTTTCGCGCCGCCACCGGCATGACGCCGCATGCCTACCAGCTGAACGCGCACGTCAACCGCGCGCGCAGCCGCTTGCAGGCGGGGACGGCGTTGGCGCAGCTGGCGCATGAGCTCGGCTTTGCGGACCAGAGCCATCTGCAGCGCGTGTTCAAGGCGCATGCGGGCATCACGCCGGGACGCTATCGCGGCCAAGGCGGCTAAAGCGCCTGCAATTTTCTTCAATACGGGCCGCCGCCAGCCCCTGCATACTCGCGCATCGCCATTGCCCGAGCCGAACCCCATGCAGGATTTCCTCTTCATCGCCGCCGCCCACTTTCTTTCCCTGCTGTCGCCCGGTCCCGATTTTTTCCTGATCGCGCGCACCTCGCTGGCCCACGGCTGGCGCGGCGCCGCCGGCACGTGCGTAGGCATTACCGTGGCCAATGCGGTGTTTATCGTGGCGGCGTTTGCGGGACTATCGGTGCTGAGGGCGGGCAGTACGGCATTCATGCTGGTGCGGCTGGCGGGATGCGCCTATCTGCTGTACCTGGGCTGGCTATTCCTGCGCCATGCGGGCAAGAGCAGCCTGGAGGCAAAGCCCGCCACCGGCAAGGCACGCTGGCGCGGCGGTGTCGCGATGGGGTTTGTCTCCGCCATCCTGAACCCGAAGAATGCGCTGTTCTATGTCAGCCTGGCCACCGTACTGGCCGCCAGGCAGACGAGCCCCGCTGCAATGGCGGCGTATGGCGCGTGGATGGTCTTTGCCGTGCTGGCGTGGGATATGGCGGTGGCGCTGGCCATCGGCAGCGCCGCCCTGCGGCAGCGCTTTGCGCGCGCGCTGCCGTCGCTGGAACGGCTGTCGGGCGTGGTGCTGATCGTGCTGGCGCTGGTGCTGCTTGCGGATCAGGCTGGCAGCGGATCCAGGTAAAACACGGCATACACTTTCAAGGGCGTGGTTTCCGTCGCCTTTTCCGAGCGCACGACAGAGCAGTCGTCGGCGGCCAGGCTGCGCCAGTTCTGGATGCCCGCCTTGGCGAACATCGCGTGCGCGGGGGCGTTGGCGGCCAGGTCCAGCACCAGGCAGGCGTTGCGCGGGCCGGCGCCGTAGTTGACGGCGCGGATCTCGATGCCGAAGGTCGTCATCCACGGTTCCCACAAGCCTTTTTCCTTGCCTGCGGCCATGCGCTCGAGCATCTCGCCGAACGTCAAACCTTTCTTGACGGTATCGCGCAATGCTTGCAACGACGGCGCCAGGCGCGGATCGGGCTGCTTGTTGCCGGCGCGGATCTCGGCGATCGCCTTCAATTCCTTGATGATGGCCGCATCGCGCTCCGTGTAATCGCGCATGCGCGCGTAAAACTCGGCGTCGAGGAAGGGATTGACGGTCAGCTTGGCGACGCCCTCTTCGCGGCGTTTCGGGGAAGGCGTGTTGGTTTTGGTCATGGCGGTAGAGGGCAAGAGAAACGATGAGGGGCGCCAGTTTAACATCATGGCGCGCCGGCGGCGCCGTTAGCGCCGCTTTAATGTTGCGCCTGGCGGGTGCGGGGCCGCCACTGCGGCGCGCGCACCAGGGCGCATGAAGTCGCGCCGCGGCCCGAACAGGAAAACGGCGCCCGCATACAGTCGCGCCAGGGGGAAGCGCACCTCCCTGAGCAACTGGTGGAAAATGGCGATCGACTGCGCGCGGGTGACGGGAATCTCGGCGCGCCACTGGCACAGCACGTCATGCACGAGGCTGGCATGGTAGGTGGCGGGCAAGCCCAGGTGCTGCGCGCCATCGGGCGTGCCCACATAAAACAGGCCGAGCACACTGATACAGGGCGAACAGCCATCCCAGGCATAGCCGGCGCGGATGCGGATCGCCGATTCGCGTATCGTCACCCACTCGTTCTCGAACTCTATGCCGTCAAGCAAGGGCGAGCAATAGCCATAGTCGCTATCCAGCGCATAGCGCCAGGCGCTGCCGGGCATGCCGAAGTTTTTCGGCATCAGCGGCCTCCCTGCTGTGCTTGCTTTGCTCTCGTCGCCATGACGTTGCCTTGATAATTATCAATATCAAGATTTAAACATACTCGGACGAAAGAAGGGCAAGAAGGTATCAGGCGCGCGGCGCGGCCGTCGATTCGCGCACCACCAGTTCCGGTTTCAGGCGCACGTCGATCACCGGGGAGTCGGGCGAGGCGATGGTTTGCAGGATCAGCCGGGCCGCCTCCGTGCCGATGCCATGGTGGCGGATGCGGATGGTGGTCAGGGGCGGACGGATCATGTCCATGTAGGGCATGTCGTTGTGGCCCACCACGGAAATATCTTCGGGACAGCTCAAACCCAGTTCGCGGATGGCGTCGTAGCAGCCGAGGGCCACCAGGTCGCTGCCCGTCACCACGGCCGTCGTGCGTGGCGACTGGCGCAGCAGTTCCAGCAGGGCCGCCTTGCCGCACTCGCGCGAATAGCCGCTGCTTTCAAACACGAACGCTTGCGAGCGGTCCAGTTCGCTGGCCTGGATGGCGGCCAGGAAACCGAGACGGCGCACATGGCCTGTGGACAGGTTTTCCGGGCCGGCAATGTGCGCGATATGGCGGTGGCCCAGCGCCAGCAAGTGTTCCACAGCCAGGCGCATGCCCACCACGTCGTCGCTGACGACGCAGGAAGCGACGCCCGTCTCGTCGCTGCGGTTGACGGTGACGACGGGCACATTCTGATCGATGCACATCTTGATGACGGGATCGTCGCGCCGTGCCGTGGCCAAAATCAGGCCGTCAACCTGCTGCCCCAGCAGGCGGTTGATGACGAACAGCTGCTCTTCCTCGTCGGCGCCCACGTTGGCGACGATGGCCAGGTAGCCGTGCTTGCGCAAGCCTTCCTCGATGCCCAGCAAAATCGGCGGGAAAACGGCGTTGGTGATGTCGGGCAAGACCACGCCGATGATGCGCGACTTGCGCGTGACGAGGGTCGAGGCGGCGCGGTTCGGCCGGTAGCCGAGGCGGCCCGCTTCGGCCAGCACGCGCGCGGCCACCTCGGCGCTGACCATTTGCCGCGTTGCCGGGTTCATCACGCGCGACACGGTGGAAAAGTGCACGCCGCTGGCCCGCGCAACGTCGCTTAAGGTGGGGTTCTTGTTTGTCATGGGCTTCCCGGATCGCAATACGGTGATTTTATCGTAAAAATTCCCCATTTCGTCAAAAACCGAGCAAACGCTTGCATTGAAATAAGGCCGTTCCCCAAAGCGGTTTTGGTACACTTAAGTACATTCCAGCCTTGACAGCGTGCAAACGCTTGCATACCATGGCTCGGACTTACCACTCGGGCCTGGTTGCCCCTCCCAGAATTCCTATGTCTACTTCGCACAGCAAGCATGCCGAACAGAACGGCGAAACCTTCAACCTGAAAGAAGCCGCCCTCGCCTATCACGCGGAACCCCGCGCAGGCAAGATTTCCGTCACGCCAACCAAACCCCTGGGCGACGCCCGCGCCCTGACCCTGGCGTACTCGCCGGGCGTGGCCTTCGCCTGCGAAGCCATCGTGGAAGATCCGCGCGCGGCCGGCACCTACACGTCGCGCAGCAACCTGGTGGCCGTGATCACGAATGGCACGGCCGTGCTGGGCCTTGGCGATATCGGCCCGCTGGCCAGCAAACCGGTCATGGAAGGCAAGGCCTGCCTGTTCAAGCAGTTCGCCGACGTCGACGTGTTCGACATCGAACTGGCCGAGAACGATCCCGACCTGTTCATCGACACCGTGGTGCGCATGGAGCCGACCTTCGGCGGCATCAACCTGGAAGACATCAAGGCGCCCGACTGCTTCTACATCGAACAGCAATTGCGCAAGCGCATGAACATTCCCGTCTTCCATGACGACCAGCACGGCACGGCCATCATCGTCGCGGCCGGCATCCTGAACGGCCTGGAACTGGTGGGCAAGGATATCGGCAACGTCAAGGTGGCCGTCTCGGGCGCGGGCGCGGCCTCGATCGCCTGCCTGGACCTGCTCGTCTCGCTGGGCCTGAACAAGTCGCTGCTGAAAGTGTGCGACAGCCAGGGCGTGATCTACCCGGGCCGCGATGCCAGCATGGAAGAGAACAAGGCGCGCTACGCGAACGATACGAGCGACCGCGACCTGGCCGAGGCCATGGTCGGCGCCGACATCTTCATCGGCGTGTCGAAGGGCGGCGTGGTCAGCGCGCAGATGGTCGAATCGATGGCCGCCAAGCCGTTGATCTTCGCCCTGGCCAATCCGCATCCGGAAATCGCCCCGGAAAAAGTGCACGCCGTGCGCGACGACGCCATCGTGGCCACGGGCCGCTCGGATTATCCGAACCAGATCAACAACGTGCTGTGCTTCCCCTACATCTTCCGCGGCGCGCTCGACGTGGGCGCCACCACCATCAACGAAGAAATGAAGCTGGCCTGCGTGCGCGCCATCGCCGCGCTGGCAAAAGAACCGTTGCCGGGCCACGAAACCAGCGCCTTGAGCCCGCTGCAACTGATACCGTCGCCGTTCGACGAGCGCCTGCGCAGCTGGGTCGCGCCTGCCGTGTCGCAAGCGGCCATCGCCACCGGCGTGGCCACGCGCGTGCCAGCGGGCGCCTGATCCACAAGGCAGGGACTTTCTGCCTTGCCAAAATAACAGCAAGTTACCATTGCTTACAAAAAAACCATGGGTCAAAACCATGGTTTTTTCGTTTATACCCTTGGGTTTGGCTAATTGCTTTCCAAAAAGCAATTTTTACGTCGGCGTTTTTGCATGAACCTTCGATTACAATGACGCCTGCTTTATGTTGCTACAGTTGCCATCATGGCGACGACGTGCGTTACCAAGGATATTCATGCTCGGCTTGACCTCTGTTTGTGTTTTTCTCTTTTCGGCATTGGCGTTGGCTGTCACCAGCGGATATTCCCTTGGCGCGCTGGTTCTGCTGCTGGCCAGCAGCTGGTTGCTATGGAAACGTCCCCGCCTGAACCTGCAGCGCCGCGATTATCTGATACTCGGTACCCTGCTGCTGTACTTCGCCGTCTTTACCGCCAATATGCTGTATCACGGCGATCCGGCACGCGAACTCGACATGCCCCTGCGGGCACTGCTGGCCGTGCCCGTGCTGCTACTGCTGCTCGCCTATCCGCCGCGGCCCGCAGCCTGGTGGGGCGGTGTCGCCATTGGCGCCATTGCCGGAGCAGCATTGGCTTTTTGGCAATTCTTTGCCAATGATATTAGCCGCCCCCAAGCGGCAACGAGCAACGCCATCCATTATGGCAATGTAAGCATGCTGCTGGGTATGCTATCGCTGTGCGGCGTCACGTGGGCACGCGCTCAAGCGCACCAGCGCCTGTGGACAGTGCTGATGCTGTGCGGTTGCATCGCTGGAATTGCAGGTTCGATCATCAGCGGTAGCCGAGGTGGCTGGCTGGCGTTGCCGATCTGTGTGTGCATCATCACACTGCATCATGCTAAAAAACACGGCAATCGCTATCTTTTCAGCATCGCCGCCATTTTTGTGGTGCTGGGAACGCTGGTCTATACCCTGCCCAACTCGCCGGTGCGGGAGCGCAGCGTAGCCGCCATCAACGAACTCAACAGTTTTAAGGATTCCGGCAATATATACTCTTCAGTTGGCCAGCGCGTTGAAATGTGGCGTTCCGCGCTGCGCATGTCGGACGAAAACCTTTTGCTGGGCATCGGCCGTAATGGCTATCTGGAGCAAAAACAAGAGTTGGCAGCGGAAGGCAAGATGAATGCCGTGGCGCGCGATTTCACGAATGCTCACAACGACTATATCGATTCACTGGTCAAACGCGGCCTGCTTGGCCTGGCAGCATTGCTGGCGTTATTTTTCCTCCCACTGAAGCTATTTGGTCAGGCACTGAACAATACAGGGAGTGGAGAAACGGCTCAGCCCTATGCACTGGCCGGTGTCATTTTACTTTCCTGCTATATCACGTTCGGCTTGACGACGAACTCGCTCACCCTGAATATCGGCATCATCATGCTGGTGTTCCCGATGGTGATATTGTGGACCCTGTTGCGCCAGCAAGAGCGTACCGCTTGAGCTCGTTTTTCGCCTGACCGTTTTTGCTGCCCCCTGCAAGGAACCATACTGATGCTGACGCCCGACCTGAAGCGCCTCACCGCGCTGCACGCGCCGTATAAAAAACACCTGGCTCTGGCCCTGCTGGCGATGGTCGTCACGGCGGGCACGGAACCGCTGCTGCCGTATGCGCTCAAGTTGCTGCTCGACAATGGTTTTGGCGGCAAGGTGAGTTTTTCCTTCTGGCTGGTGCCACTGATCGTCATCGGCATCTTTGCCATCCGCGGCGCCTCGACGTTTGCCAGCAGCTACCTGATGAGCTATGTCTCCACGCGCATCCTCAACGAATTGCGGCGCCGGATGTTTGCCAGCATGCTGAACTTGCCCATCGACTTCTACAACACGCACACGGTGGGCAAGGTCATCAACTCCATCATGTTCGAGGTGCAGCAGATCATCGAGATGGTGACCAAGGTGTTTACCTCGATCGTGCGCTCCTCGCTGACCGTGCTGGGCTTGCTGGCATGGCTGCTGTACCTGAACTGGGCACTGACCCTGGTCACCCTGGTGCTGCTGCCCGTGCTGACCATCGTCGTGCGCACCACGGGCAAGCGCCTGAAAAAACTCAACCGCGACTCGCTGGCCGTCAATGCCGAGCTGACCCAAGTCATCGAGGAAACCACGCGCGCGCAGCAAGTGATCAAGATCTTCGGCGGCCAGGCCTACGAGAAAGCGCGCTTCGAAGAACGCGCCGAACAATTGCGCCGCTACAGCATGCGCATGACCACGACCTTTTCCGCCACCGTACCCATCACGCAGGTGATCACGGCCGCCGCCGTGGCCCTGGTCATCGTGATGGCACTGTTCCAGTCGGAGCAGGGACAGATCACGGTCGGCGGCTTTGTCTCCTTCATCACGGCCATGCTGATGCTGCTGACGCCCTTGAAGCAACTGGCCGAAGTCAACGGTCCCCTGCAGCGCGGCATGGCCGCCGCCGAGGAAGTCTTTTTGCTGATCGACAAAACGCCGGAACGCACGGGCGGCAAGCCGCTCGCTGGCCGCAGCAAAGGCTGCATCGAGTTCAAGGACGTGAGCTTTGCCTACCCCGGACATCCGGAACCGGCCCTGCGACACATCGACCTGCACATCGCGCCAGGACAAACGGTCGCCTTTGTCGGCATGTCCGGCGGCGGCAAATCGACCCTGGTCAGCCTGCTGCCCGGCTTTTACTCGGCCAGCAGCGGTGAAATCTTGCTCGATGGACAGAATATCGATGCCATCGCCCTGACCAGCCTGCGCAGCCAGATCGCCATGGTCAGCCAGCAGGTGGTGCTGTTCGACGATACCCTGGCCGCCAATATCGCGTATGGCGATGCGGTCCCGGACCGGCAGCGCATTGAGGCGGCCGCCGCGGCCGCCTTCTTGTCGGACGTCATCGACGGCTTGCCCGACGGCCTGGAAACGCGCCTGGGCGACAATGGCTCGCGCCTGTCCGGCGGCCAGCGCCAGCGCGTGGCCATTGCCCGCGCGATCTACAAGGATGCGCCCATCCTGATTCTCGATGAAGCCACCTCGGCACTGGATACGGAGGCGGAACGGGCCGTGCAAGCGGCACTGGAACACCTGATGCAAGGAAAAACCACCTTGGTTATTGCTCATCGCTTATCAACAATTGAACGTGCGGACCGTATCGTGGTATTGTCACATGGGAAAATAATGGAAACCGGCAGTCACCAGCAATTATTGGACGCCAACGGCGCCTATGCCAATCTGCATCGCCTGCAATTTTCCCAGCAAGTGGCATGACACCATTCCACCCAGTGGTATGACACCATCGAATGAATACCTGAAATCGTACTGATACATGACGCCCTTGATTCCCGCCGAACTGCTACAAAAGTCGGACAAAATTCTGTTCATCGCCCATCTGGCGCTGGGAGACTTCACCTACCTGCAAAACGGCTTCCGCGCCTTTGCCGTGGCCTACCCGCATATCCAGATCCACCTGTGGGTGGACGAAGTCCGACGCACGTCCGACGCCAAACAATGGGAAAGCTTGCGCACCTATTCGCTGTACGACTGGGTGGAACAGTCGGGCCTGTTCGCCAAGGTCTACCGCAAGACGTACAGCCCCGCGCTGTACGAAGAGTCGCTGCGCGAAGCCAAGGCGGAGCGCTATCCTGTCGTCGTGTCGCTGGCCCACGTACGGCCGCAACAATATGCGGACCTTGCCCGCGCGATCAGCCCGCACGGGCTGGTGATCGGCACGCGCAAGCCGTTCAGCCCCTTGCGCCCCTGGCATTACCTGGCCTACCGCAAGATCGATGCCGTGCTGGCCTCGTATGCGGGACAGGATGCCGGCGAACACCATATCAGCAGCGTGTATGCGGACTGGTTCCATCAATTGACGGGACTCGACATTCCCGTGGCCGAACGCTATCCCTTCGTGCACATTCCCGAACACGCATTGCAGCAGGCGCAGGCGCAGCTGGCCGCCTGGGGCTTTGCCCCGCGCCAGGGTCCGCTCGTGCTATTGAACCCGTTTGCCAAGTCGCACAAGCGCGGCTGGCCCCTGGAGCGCATTGCCGAGTTGATCATGCGCATGCAAGCGATGCCGAAATGGCAGCATGCCTGCTTCCTGATCAATGCCATGCCGCAGGAACTGGCCAAGGTGGATGCCGTCGTGCAGGCGCACAGCCTGCCACGCACGCAAGCCTTCAGTGCCGTCGACAACTTTTTCCAACTGCCGGCCATGCTGGCGCAATGCGACCTGATTATTTCGGTGGAAACATCGATCATGCATCTGGCGAACGCCGTGCATGTGCCCGTAGTGGCATTGATGCGCAAGAAGAATCCTGAATGGGCCCCCTTCGACAGCGCCAACAGCACCGTCATCACGGTGGCGCGGCGCAGCGACTGGGTCAAGGCGATTTCAAGCGATCAGGTATTGAAGGCCATCGCCTAGGGAACGCGTCAGCGGCTAGCCGGTGCCCAGCATGCTGATGCGCACCAGGTCGGCCACATTATCGACGCCCAGCTTGTCCATCAGGCGCGCCTTGTGCACTTCCACCGTGCGCACGGAAATACCGAGCGCCGGGGCGATATCGCGGTTGTGCTGGCCCGTCACCACCAACTGCATCACTTCGCGCTCGCGCGGCGTCAAGGCGCGCAGCAAGGCGAGCCCTTCCACCTGGCGCTGCAACTGGCCGCGCGCATGCGCCTCGCGCGAAAACGCTTCGTCGATGGCGGCCAGCAGCTTGTCGTGGTCAAATGGTTTTTCCAGGAAATCGCTGGCCTGCGCCTTGAATGCCTGGCGTGCCAGGGCCACGTCGCCGTGCCCCGTGATGATGATGATGGGCAGCATGCACTCAAGCTCCAGCAAGCGGCGCTGCAGGCTCAGGCCATCCATGC
This sequence comes from Janthinobacterium glycogeni, assembly GCF_051380725.1. Taxonomy (NCBI): domain Bacteria; kingdom Pseudomonadati; phylum Pseudomonadota; class Betaproteobacteria; order Burkholderiales; family Oxalobacteraceae; genus Janthinobacterium; species Janthinobacterium glycogeni. Next base: position 22,385 of record NZ_JBNYXP010000013.1, read on the forward strand.
CCGACATGCGGATATCGATCAGCAGACAGCCGGCCCACTCGGTCCGCCAGCTGTGCAGGAAATCCTCGCCGCAGGAAAACAGCGCCGTGCGGTAGCCGCGTATGCCCAACAGCAAACCCAGCGCATCGCGCACGGCGGGATCGTCGTCCACGATAAACACCGTCAAATTACTTGTCACCATACTCTCCCTTGGCGCCTGCACTGGCGTGCGCCAGGGGCAGGATAAAACGAAAAATACCATGCTTGCCCACTTCGGCCCATAGCTGGCCGCCATGCGCTTCGACGATGCTGCGGCTCAGTACCAGCCCCAGCCCCAGGCCGCTGGCCTTGGTCGAGACGAACGGTTCGAACAGGCGCGCGGCCAGGCTGTTGGAAATACCGGGCCCGCTGTCTTCCACGGACAGGCGCAGCCGCCCGCCCTCGAGCGGCTCGGCCGACACCGTGATGCGGCGCTGGCCGCGCGGCTGTCCCATCACCGCATCCTGTGCATTGGCCAGCAAGTTACGCAATACCAATTCGATTTGCAGGCGGTCCGCATTGACGGCCAGCGGCGACGGCGGCGCCAGTGCCAGCTCGATGCCATGCTCATGGAACAGCGGCGCGAACTGGCGCGCCAGGCTCTCGATCAAGGCGCTCGCCTGCACCGCCTCGAGCTGCATCGCCCCCGTGCGGAAAAAATCGCGCAGGCGGCGCACCACGTCCGCGGCGCGTCCCGACTCAACGATCATGTGCCCGATGGCGTTTTGCAGCAAAGCACCGTTCTCGCCCCGTTCCAGCAGGTATTCGCACGCCTTGCCATAGGTCGACAAGGCCGTCAGCGGCTGGTTCAGCTCGTGCGCCAGCGCGGCCGCCATTTCGCCGGCGGCCGCCAGGCGCATCGTGTGCTTCAGTTCGTCGGCCACCTGTCGCATTTCATCGACGACGATGCCGATAAAAAAGCCCACCAGCGCCAGCACGGCGTCGAGCAGTTGCAATTCATAAAACTGGATATCGACCGCATGCGTCCATTTCACCAAGGTAATGATGCATAACTGCAATACAAACACGGCCAGCACGGCGCCATGCAAGCCCTGGCGCGAGGCGGCCCAGATGACGGGGAGAAACAGGAAATAGAAATGCTTGTATTCGGAACGCACGATGGAACCGAAGACGCTCCACAGCACGAAGCAGGCCAGGGCCAGGTACGCCAGGGTTTCCCAGCGCCAGACGGCGGCATGCAGGCGCTCACGCCCGCGTTCGCTGAACAGTACCCAGATCAGCGGCATCGACACCAGCATGCCGACCGTGTCGCCGATGCCGAAACGCCAGACGGCCGTGGCCCATTCGGCGGACGGTATGCGCCCCGTGAGCGACAGTAATGAAATATAGCCGATTGCATTGAGCGCGGTGCCTAGCAGCACGATGAGAACCCAGGCGCTCAGGCGGCGCCGGTTGTCGAAGATGTCGCTGCTGCTGAAACTGCGGCGCAAGACTACGCCGATACCGCCATAGCCGAGCACCAGCCACGCCGAACAGAGCAAGGTCAGGGGCAGGCCAGCCGGCATGCCGCGCACCAGCACCTCGCCGGCCACCAGGGCGATGAACCATGGCAGCGCCGCCTTGCGGCCGTGGATCAGCCAGAATACCAGGCCCAGCGCGGGATCTGGATTCCACGGGGTGATGTTCAGTCCGTACATCGGGTCGATATACGTGGCCCAGTCAAACAGCAGGTACAGGCCGACAAAGGCAGGATACGGCAGGTAGCGGGACAGGAAGGGGCGCATAACGGTGTTTTTTAAAACTGTTCCGCATTATGCATCGCAAGCGTGCGCCATGCCATGCCATCTTGCGTTATATGCACATGAAATAATTTTCAGGCAATATCGCATGGCCTGCCAGCGCGGTCAGGCTACGGCCAAGGGCAAGCGCACCTCCACCAGCAAACCCTGGCCACCGTTACCGCTGTGCAACTGAATCGTGCCGCCATGCTGGCGCACGACGGAAGCGACGATGGACAAGCCCAGGCCGCTGCCTGGCTGCGCCTGCTGCGGCGCGCGGAAGAAGCGGTCGAACACGCGGTCATACAGCGCCGGCGCGATGCCCGGTCCCTGATCGGCCACATGCAACACGGCCTGGCCCCGCTCCGCATGCAGCGACACCGTCACGCTGCTGCCGCGCGGGCTGTACTTGATGGCGTTTTCCACTAGGTTGTCGATCAGCGACACCAGACTCTCGCGCTGTCCGGGCACGCTGAGCGAGACGCCGGCTTGCAATTCAAGCTCGATATCGCCCGCCTGGGCCAGGCCGGACAGCGCCGCCAGACGATCTTGCAGCAAGGTATCGAGCGCCTGCCGCTGCGGCAACTCGCCCGCGCCCGCCTGCACTTCACTGCGCGTCAGCTGCAGCAGCTGGCCCACCAGACGCGCGGCCCGGTTGCCGCTGTTCAAGATACCGTCCAGCAGCTCTTGCTGGCGCGCATCATGTACCTGGCCCTGCAAGGCCTCGACATTCACGCGCATGGCCGCCAGCGGCGTGCGCAGCTCATGCGTGGCATCGGCGATGAAGCTGCGTTCGCGCGCAGCGCTGGCATCAACCCGCTGCAGCAGCGCATTGATATTGTCGACCAGTGCCGCCAGTTCGCCGTGCGGCGGCTTGAACGCCAGCGGACGCAAATCCTGCGGCCCGCGCGCCGCTACCTCCTGCGCCAGCTTGCGCCATGGGCGCATGGCAAGGCGGATCGACAGCCAGGCCGGCACCAGCAGGAACGGCAAGCTGATCAGCAACGGCAGCAGATAGTAACCGCGTGAATTGATAGTGATGAACAATTGCCAGGCGCCTCCAGCTTCCAGTACCGTCACGCGCGTGCCGCCCTCGGCCAGGCTGCGGCTGCGCCAGGCCTGGCCCTTGATATACACGACTTCCATCTGTTCCGGGCCGGCGCTGCGGATACCGCTGGGCGCATCGGGCGACTTGTAGACCAGCTTGCCTTCGCGCCAGACCAGGATGCGCGGCGCCAGTTCCGGCACCTGCCCCGTTTCAAACTCCTCGCGCAAGGCTTCGTCGATGGCGCGCAAGCTTTGTTCCTGACGCTGCGGCTGCTCGGCCAGGTTATCGGCCACGCTGATAATGGCGCGCAGCACGCCGCGGCTCACATTGCTCGCTTCATCCGCGCCCTCGACCAGCACATACGCCACGGCCAGGCTCCACACCATGGTCAGCATCAGCATTTGCGCCATCATCAGGCGGCGTACCAGGGTCGGCCGGCGCAGCATGGCCCAGAAACGCCCCATCATGCGCCGGCACCCGATTGGCTGGATGATTCGCCCTGCTGGTCGATGACATAGCCGACGCCGCGCACAGTACGGATATAGCCTTCGCCTATCTTGCGGCGCAGGTTGCCCATATGCACGTCAAGGGTATTGCTGGCATTGGCCAGCCCGCCGGGCAGGATATGTTCTTCCAGCACGCGGCGCGTGATGACCCGGTTGGCGCGCATCAGCAAGGTCTTCAGCAGGGCATATTCACTGGCCGTGAGCTCCACGGGCCGGCCATGCACGCTGACACGGCGGGTGGGCACCTGCAGCAGCAGGCCGCGCAACTCGATGGTGTCGCCATCGAAGCCATAGCTGCGGCGCGCCAGGGCGCGCACGCGCGACAGCAGCTCGGCCAGCACGAAGGGCTTCACCAGGTAATCGTCGGCGCCGCCGTCCAGGCCCCGCAAGCGCTGTTCCAGCGTGTCGCGGGCGCTGAGGATCAGCACCGGCAAGCGGGCCGCGCGCAGCCGGGCCAGCAAATCGAGGCCATCGCCATCGGGCAAGCCCAGGTCCAGCAGCACCAGCTCGCAACTGTCGTGCTCGATGCTGCGCGCCGCATCCTCCAGGCTGCGCACCCAGACCACTTGCATGCCCTGGTCGCGCAAGGCGATCCGCACGCCGTTGCCCAGGTCCATATCATCTTCAATCAGCAATATCTTCATGGTGAGTATTAAACCACCGCAAGCTGAAGAAAGGGTAAAGAAGCGCTCTTCATGCAATCTTAATAAAAGGCTCATTTTTCCTTCATGGCAAGCACAGATACTACCGGCAGTCAATCGAGCCACTCCGGACTCGGTTCTCCACCTGACGGAAAACTCCATGCACGCACCCACAACCCTGCTGACCTCGCTGGCACTCGCCAGCGGCATGATCCTCAACCCGCTGGCCGCCGCGGCGGCCGAACCGCCGGCAGAAAATGTCTTCACCATCGGCGGCGGCGTCGCCGCCGTGTCCAGCTATTCCGGCGCCGACAAGCTGTCGGCCTCGCCGCTGATCATCCTCGACTACGCCATGGCCAATGGCCTGTTCTTCAGCACGTCGCGCGGCATCGGCTATGGCGGCCAGGCCGGCCCCTTCAGCTACAGCGCCGCGCTGGGCTACCGCGGCAACCGCGAAGACCACAAGCGCAATGGCGCCAATGGCTGGGGCGGCAGCGATTACCTGAAGGGCATGGGCGAAGTCAAGGGCAATGCCAGCGCCCTGCTCAGTGCGGGTTATTCGCCCTTGCCGGGCCTGTCGCTGAGCGTCTCGAGCGACATCCCCTTGTCGAACCGTGAAAATGGCGCGAACGTGCATTTCGGCGCCACAGGACAGATCTATGGCCGGGCAGATGCCAAGGGCGTGCAGCAAGACAGCGTGACCATCGGCGGCCAGTTGGGCTGGGGCGAGCGCAAGTACGTGCAGACCATGTATGGCGTGACGGCCACCCAGGCCGCCAATACCTCGTTCAAGCAATACACGCCCAAGGGCGGTTTCTACGAAGCGCAAGCCACCGTCAACTGGGAACACCGCTTCGATGCACGCTGGGGCATCAACACGCTGGTGGGCGTCGAGAGCCGCCTGGGCGACGCGGCCAAGAGCCCCATCGTGCAGCGCAAGACATCGCCGATCGGCGCCGTGTATGTCACTTACCGCTATTAAAAACACGCGAACATAAGGGAAACCCGTACGCTGTTTCGCCAATTTACAGCGGATACGGGCATGGATAAGATGAGCTGGTTTTTCCACCATAGCCATCTTTTCCATGCATGCATCGCGCCTTGCCCCGCAAAGCCCCCGCGCCCCGGACAGCGCCGCGGGCGCCTGCGGCAAGCCGGGTCAGGATGTATTGCTGCTGCTCTTGCCCGTCAAGCGCGCCAGCGACATCATCTACGGCGCGCGCTACGCCAGGCGCCTGCAGGAATGGGGCATCAAAGTGTGCGTCAGCCTGTTGCACGTGACACCGGCGCCGCGACGCTGCGCCGATGGCCTGCCCCGGCAAAGCGCCAACGAATGCGATGCCCTTGACCTGGCCACGCAGCAAATGATGCACGAGGCGGGACTCTACCTGAGCCGCTCTCATATCGATTTCAGCACCCACATTTTCGCCGGCGAGCTGCTGTTTACGATCCTCGATACGGCTGAGCTATTGGGTTGCCACGAAGTGGTCTTGCCAGCGCATAAGCAAGGCGGCTGGCCGCGCCGTTTTTCCGGCGGACTGGCCGGCAAGCTGGCGCGCGGCAGCCGCGGCACCACCATCCTGCTGGCAAACCACGAGGGCGTCAGCAGCCCGGTACCCGTCTGAGCCGGAACGGCTTCGACGCTCCCCCCTTTATCATGGACATGCGCACGATGATGCCAACTATTACCCTGTCTGACGGCTTGATGGCGATGCCGAGCGGCATGCGCCGCTGGCGCGAACTGCTCAAGCTGCATCTGCGCGCCCGCGTGCAACAGCGCCAAACCCGGCTATGGCTGCAACTGCTGAACTCGCATCCGGTGTTTCATGATCTGGTACACGCCTATCCGCACATGATCCACAAGGTCTACCGGCCTTACCTGAGCCTGACCTTGAATTGCCACCAGCGCGTGGAATTGCTGGCCGAACACTATCATTTCGTCTTGCAGCAAGGCTGGGGCAAGCTGATGAGCCAAGCGGCGCACGGGCCCGTACGCCTGGGCACAGTGGCGGGCAAGTCGGGTGCGTCCTACCACCTGCAACTGTGTTCGCTGCATCCGATGGACCGCGAAGGCGAGATGGTGCTGCAACTGATGGATGACGACGACGTGCTCTATTCGATCGCCTTTTCCTTCTTCGGCAGCCAGCTGCGCGCCACCCTGGGCATGCGCATCGGCTGCCTGCAAGGCCCGAAGGGCGAGGAAAGCGCGCACCGCGTGCGCGAGGCAACGCGCGACTTGCACGGCATGCGTCCCAAGACCCTGATGGTGCGCCTGGTGCGCCAGCTGGGATACGAACACGGCTGCCGCAAGATGCTTCTTGTCGGCAATATCAACCGCGCCGTGCACCATTCCGCCAAGAAAGGTCGTTTGTTCGCCGACTACAATGCGCTATGGCAAGAACTGGGCGCGCAAGTGCGCCAGGATGGCGATTTTGAGTTAGCGTGCGAAAACCTGCCCTTGCCGGCGCTGCAAGAAATTCCTTCCAAAAAACGCTCGGAAGCACGCAAGCGCCACGAACTAACGCTGGCCATGATCGCCAGCCTGCTCAGCGGCCTCGACGCCCATCGCAGCCCGGTGCAAGCCGCCACGGCAGGTGCTGCGGCCGCCGCCAGCGAGGTGCGGCAAGCGGCCATGCTCGATGACGACGACTACGCTTCCGTTGTCGCCTGAGCGCCGCCCCCACCTGCGGCACACGCTACAACCCGTGCACGGCGCAATCCTGTTACGCTAGCGCTATCGGTACGCATTACGGTGCGCCGGTTTCCCCAACGCTTACTAGGAGGCATTCATGCGCGTAGACATCTACCGCCGGGCCGAGCACGACGGCATTTTTTCCTACCTCGCCGTGCCGGAAGGAAAACTCATTCCGGAAGAAGTGACCAATACCGACTGGCAGCTCGAAGTGCGCGCCAGCGAAGTGGCCGACGATGCCCAGATCTTGCCCGACTACCATATCGAACAGCCGCACCAGCAGATCGCCGCCAAGGGCTATGCGATCACGGGCCTGAAAGACATGTAAACGTAAAAAAAGCCAAACCAGCATGTCTGCGGTTTGGCTTTGTTGTCTGCGCCGGGCGGTGCCGGTCAGTATTCGACCGCCACCTCTTGCGCGCCCAGTACCTGCTCCAGCGCCATCTGCAATTCATCCGACGGCGCCACTTTCCACTCATCACCAAACTGCAGCACGCAACTGACGCCTTGCGGGCTGACCCGCGCGGCGATCGGCAAGCCCGTCTCGGCCCGGTGCGGCATGATCACATCACGGATGCGCTTGGCGTCCAGGGTGGCCGGCAAGGTCAGGCCCAGCTGGCGGCCATATTGCACGCGCGCGGCGATGATGTCGAAGGCGCTCTCGGCCGTGATCCGCAAGCCGCCCGAAAAACGGTCTTCCGACACCTTGCCCACGACGGCGAGAAACTCGTCTTCCTTGAAGATTTTCCGGTTGGCGTCGAACAGTTCGCCATACACCGTCACTTCCACCGTGCCGCTCTTGTCGTCGAGGGTGACGATGAGGATCTTGCCGCGCTGCGTCATCTGCGTGCGCAAGCCCGTGATGACGCCGGCCATCATGCGCGGCTCGCGCGACGGCGACAGTTCCGACAATTTCGTGCGCGCGAAACGGCGCGCCTCGGGCGCATACGAATCGAACAGGTGGCCGGACAGGTAAAAGCCCAGCGCGATCTTTTCTTCCGTCAGACGCTGTTTATCTGTCCACACGGGCACCTTGACGTACTCGGGCGGCGCCACCATGTCGCTGTCGTCGCCGCCGAACAGGCTCACCTGGTTGGCTGCCTTGGCGGCCTGGTCGGCGCATTCCATGGCGAACGCCACGGATGCGAGCAGGATGGCGCGGTCGACCTTCAGGCAGTCGAACGCGCCGCTGCGGATCAGCGACTCGATGGTGCGGCGGTTGATCTGCTTTTTATCCACGCGCTTGCAGAAATCGAACAGGCTCGTGAACGGCCCGCCCGCCTCGCGCGCGGCGATGATGGCTTCGATGGCGTTCTGGCCCGAGCCCTTTACGGCGCCCAGGCCGTAACGGATCTGCGTGACTTTCTTGCCGCTCACGGACGGCGGCGCGCCGCTCGGCGTGAAGCGGTAGTCCGATTCGTTGATATCGGGCGGCAACAAGGTCAGCTTGCAGATTTCCAGCGAGTCTTCCACAAGGATCTTGATCTTGTCCGTGTCGTCCATGGCCAGCGACAAGTTGGCGGCCATAAAGGCGGCCGTGTGGTGCGCTTTTAAATATGCCGTGTGGTAGGACAGCAAGGCGTAGGCGGCGGCGTGCGATTTGTTGAAACCGTAGCCGGCGAACTTTTCCATCAAGTCGAAGATCTCGTCGGCCTTTTCCGCCGTCAAGCCGTCTTTCGCCGCACCGGCGCGGAAGATCTCGCGGTGCTCGGCCATCTCTTCGGCCTTCTTTTTACCCATGGCGCGTCGCAGCATATCGGCGCCGCCCAGCGAGTAGCCGCCGACGATCTGCGCCATCTGCATCACCTGCTCCTGATACACCATGATGCCGTAGGTTTCGGACAGAATCGATTCCGTGCGCGGATCGGGATAGTCGAAGCGTTCGCCGTGCTTGCGCTTGCAGAAATCGGGGATCAGGTCCATCGGGCCTGGACGATACAGCGCCACGAGCGCGATAATGTCTTCGAAGCGGTCGGGACGCGCATCTTTCAGCATGCCCTGCATGCCGCGCGACTCGAGCTGGAACACGGCCACGGTCTTGGCCTTGGTCAGCAAGTCGTAGGACGGCTTGTCGTTCAACGGCAAGGTCGCCAGGTCGAAGTTCGCCTGCGCCGGGTCGAGCTGCTTGATGTAGCGTACGGCGCGGTCGAGAATCGTCAGCGTCGTCAAGCCCAAAAAGTCGAACTTCACGAGGCCGACGGCCTCCACGTCATCCTTGTCGTACTGCGACACGACGCCCGAGTCGCCGCCCTGCGTGTACAGCGGGCAGAAATCCGTCAGCTTGCCCGGGGCGATCAAGACGCCCCCCGCGTGCATGCCGATATTGCGCGTGATGCCTTCGACTTGCTGCGCCAGGTCCAGCAGCTGCTTGACCTCTTCCTCGTTTTCCAGGCGCTCCTTGAGCAGCGGTTCCTCTTCGATGGCGTCGGCGATCGACACGGGTTTACCGGGCTTGAACGGAATCAGCTTCGAGATGCCGTCGCAGAAGTTGTAGCCGAAGTCCATCACGCGGCCCACGTCGCGGATCGCGCCCTTGGCCGCCATGGTACCGAAGGTGGCAATCTGCGAGACTGCCTCCTTGCCATACAAATCCTTGACGTGCTGGATGACGCGGTCGCGCCCTTCCTGGCAAAAGTCGATATCGAAGTCGGGCATCGAGACGCGTTCGGGATTCAGGAAACGCTCGAACAGCAGGTTGTATTGCAATGGATCGAGGTCGGTAATGAGCAGCGAATACGCCACCAGCGAACCGGCGCCCGAGCCGCGGCCCGGACCGACGGGCACACCGTTTTCCTTGGCCCACTGGATAAACTCAGCCACGATCAGGAAGTAGCCGGGGAACTTCATGTTGCAAATCGTGTCCGTCTCGAACTTCAAGCGCGACTCGTAGCGCGGACGCTCCTTTTCGCGGCGCTCCGGGTCCGGATACAACTGGATCAAACGCTTTTCCAGGCCGGCCTGCGATTCGGCCACGAGGAACTGGTCGATCGTCATGCCGGGCGGCGTGGGGAAGTTCGGCAGTTGCGGCTTGCCCAGGGTCAAAGTCAGGTTGCAGCGCTTGGCGATTTCCACGGAATTGGCCAGCGCGGCCGGCAAGTCGGCAAACAGTTCGGCCATGTCGGCCTGCGACAGGAAGCGCTGGCTGTCATTGAAGCGCTTGACGCGCTTGGCGTTGGCCAGCATTTCGCCTTCGGCGATACAGGTGCGCGCTTCGTGGGCAATGAATTCCTCAGGAGAAATAAATTGCACGGGATGCGTGGCGACGACAGGCAAACCCAGCTTGGCCGCCAGCGCCACCGCATGGCGTACCTGCGCTTCCTGGTTGGCTTGGCCGCCGCGCTGGATCTCGATATAGAAATGGCCGGGGAAAATCTCGGCCCAGCGCTGCGCATTGCGTTCGGCCAGGGCCAGGTTGCCGTTCTCGATGGCGATACCGACGTCGCCGAAATGCGCGCCCGACAGCACGATCAGGCCATCGGCCGCGCTTTCGCCCGGGTACAGCTCGTAGGTATTCGTCGCCAGTGCCTGCAACCACTCGATGCGCAGCTCGGCGCGGCCCTTGTACTGGTTCGTCAGCCAGGCCGTCGACAACAGTTCGCACAGTTGCAGATAGCCCATGCGGTTCTTCGCCAGCAACAGCAGCCGCGACGGCTTTTCGCGGTTGTCGTCATTCGTGATCCACACATCGACGCCGACGATGGGTTTGATGCCCTTGCCGCGCGCTTCCTTGTAGAACTTGACCATGCCAAACAGGTTCGACAGGTCGGTGACGGCCAGCGCCACCTGCTTGTCCTTCGCGGCCGCCTTGACCACGTCGTCGATGCGCACCAGGCCATCGACGATCGAGTACTCCGAGTGCACGCGCAAGTGGACGAAAGCCGGACCGGGCTGCATCGCTTGCTGTGAACCTGCCGGAGCGCCGGCCTCTTGCATTACCATTTCCATCCTGTGTACCGTTTCGTGCAAAATTCAATGGGGTCTATTCTACCGCGTCGCGGGTGCGGACCGGGTATCCTGCCTGGCCTGTCGGGCTTATAATATCGGCTGTTCAGTCTAAACCGATCGCCATCATGCAAGCCATCACCCCAGCAACATCCGCCATTTCCGAAGCCGTCAGCCCGCCCGCCGCCACCTTTGTCAATATCGCCGCGTATAAATTCATCACGCTAGCCGATACGGAAGCCATGCGTCCCTTGTATCAGGAGCAATGCCTGGCGCTGGGCCTGAAAGGCACGATCCTGCTGACGCCGGAAGGCATCAACATGTTCCTGTCGGGCACGCGCGAGCATATCGACAGCTTCCTCGCCTGGGTGCGCAGCGATGAGCGTCTGGCGGACCTGGAATGGAAGGAAAGCTTATCAAATGAGCAATCGCACAAGCGCATGCTGGTCAAGCTGAAAAAAGAAATCATCACCATGCGCATGCCGCTGATCAAGCCGGAACTGGGCCGCGCCCCGTCCGTTGATGCACGCACGCTCAAGCGCTGGCTCGATGCCGGTGTCGACGATGCTGGCAAGCCCGTGGTCATGATGGAAACGCGCAACGCATTCGAGGTGGACGTGGGGACGTTCAACAACACGCTCGATTACCGCATCGACAAGTTTACGGAATTCCCGGCCGTCGCCGCCGCCCACAAGGACGAGCTGGAAGGCAAGACCGTCGTCACCTTCTGCACGGGCGGCATCCGCTGCGAGAAGGCCGCCATCCACATGAAGGAAATCGGCTACGAGAGCGTGTACCAGCTCGACGGCGGCATCCTCAAGTATTTCGAGGAAGTGGGCGGCGAGCACTACACGGGCGACTGCTTCGTCTTCGATTACCGCACGGCGCTGAACCCGAAACTGGAACCGACGGAAACCGTGCAATGTTTCGTCTGCCGCGCCGTCGTCACGCCGCGCCAGCAACTGGCGCCGGAATATGTGTATGAGGTGTCTTGCCCGCATTGTTTTGGGAATAAGGACTAGGTAGCGCCAGTACGCGCCGCCAGGACCGGGGCACCGTTGCCCGCCTGGCGGCATGCGACAGAGCCATGCCATCACACTGCTGGCGCCACGCCCCCCTTCAGCGTGGCCATTCCCGCTGTTCATTTCCCAGCCGGAGCCTGCTCGCTGAGGCGCCACCCCGGCATGTCATAATATTGGCGCATCCGGGAGACGCCAACTTGAATAGAAAAGACCGTAAATAATAAAATGACAATCCAAGCAACCGCCATTGCGGTCGTCATACCAAGTTACAAGGTAGACAAGCACATCCTTTCGGTGCTCGGTCAGATTGGCAACGAGGTGAGTCGCATTTATGTCGTCGACGACTGCTGTCCGAACCAGTCGGGTGAGCTGGTGGAGCGCCACTGCAGCGACAAGCGCGTGGTGGTGCTGCGCCACGCCGAAAACCAGGGCGTCGGCGGTGCCGTCATGACTGGCTATCGGGCCGCAATTGACGATGGCATGGATATCATTGTCAAGATAGACGGCGATGGGCAAATGGATCCCTCTCGCATTTCCGACTTCATTGCGCCCATCTTGGCCGGCGAAGCGGACTACACCAAAGGTAACCGCTTTTACGATCTGGAAAGTGTGCGCTGCATGCCGAAGGCGCGCCTGTTTGGCAATGCCATCCTGTCCTTCATGAGCAAGCTCTCCTCCGGCTATTGGGACATCTTCGATCCGACCAACGGTTACACGGCCATCCACTGCGATGTGGTGCGCTATCTGCCGCTGCAAAAAATCAGCCGTCGCTATTTTTTTGAAACCGATATCCTGTTTCGCCTGAATACCTTGCGCGCCGTCGTCGTCGATATTCCCATGGATGCGAAATATGGCGATGAAGTCAGCAACCTGAAGATTACCCAGATTGTGGGCGAGTTTTTTGTCAAGCATATGCGCAATTTTTTCAAGCGCATTTTCTACAACTATTATTTGCGGGATATGTCGATAGCGTCGATCGAGCTTCCCCTTGGCGTGCTGATGGTCGCCTTTGGCTGCATCTTCGGCTCCACGCAATGGCTCCATTCCATGCACGACGCGACGCCTGCCTCGGCAGGCACCGTCATGCTGTCCGGTTTGCCGGTAATTGTGGGGCTGCAATTGATACTGGCTTTTCTTGGACACGACATCAGTTCGCTCCCCAAAAAACCATTCCATCGCATCCGGCGCGGCATGAAGATGAAGACAATACAGACAGAAACTGGGGGACACGATGCAGCAAGGTGAAGACAAGGCATGGCTTGAATGGCGCGCGCAATTTTCGGACGTTTATGATCATGCCAACTACTCCAGCGCGCTGCAGGCCTGGGTCATGCGATCAAGTCACCGCCTGGCAGAAAAGCCTTTTGCGGCCGATGCATACTTTGACCGCGTGCTGGAAATCGGTGCAGGCACGGGTGAGCATCTGCCTTTCGTGCGCCATGGCTTCGGCGAATATATCCTCACTGATCAAGATCCCAAAACGCTTGAAGTCGCCAAGGCCAAACTGACCGGCCTGCATGACGGCAAACTGGGCTACGAAGCGCATTCAGGGGCCACGCTGACCTATCCCGACAATTGCTTTGATCGTGTGGTCGCCACGCACGTGCTTGAACATATCTTTCCGCCACATCTGGCAATCAAGGAATGGGTACGCGTACTGAAGGATCAGGGCACGCTGTCCATCCTCATCCCCACCGATCCCGGACTTGCCTGGCGCCTGGGCCGTCATCTGGGGCCACGCAAAAGCGCCTTGGCCCAAGGTTTGGCCTACGACTACATTATGGCCAGGGAGCATGTGAATGCCTGCAACAATCTGATCGCCATCCTGCGCCACTACTTTCCGGTCAGGGAAGAGGCATGGTGGCCCCTGCCGTTGCCGTCTATCGACCTCAATTTATTTTTTGCTTTCCATGTCAAGGTCAGCAAACAGGAAAGCAAGCAATGATGGCCTATTTCGTCGCATTTCTATGCGTATTGGGCATGGCCATCGGCCAAATCCTTTTTAAAATCAGCGCCAATGGCCTGCATGAAAGCGGCAGCCTTTTTTCAGCCAAAACCCTGATGGCGCTGTCGGCTGCCATCTGCCTGTATGGTCTGACATCGCTGGCCTGGGTCTGGGTACTGCAGCGCACCGAGCTGGGGAAGGTCTACCCGTTCATGGCTTTCGCCTTTGTGCTGGTGCCAATTGGCAGCTATTTTATGTTTGGCGAACGTTTTCAAACCCAATACCTGGTAGGTGTCGCGCTGATCGTCGCCGGCATCGTGGTCGCCACGAAGGCTTAAGCGTCCAGTCACCTCCAGCGCCCCCAACGCTGGCCCCTATTCCAACTCGAATTTGAAGTTTCCCATGAAAAATCAGGTTTTCACTCCCCTAGTCATTGCACTGACCGCCATGGTGCTGGCTATCATCTGGTACTGCTTCGCTCCTGGCTTCATGTCTTATGATTCCATGGTGCAATACCAGACCGCACTGGACCAGCATTACACGGATAGCCATCCGGCCATCATGTCCTATCTGTGGCATCTGTGCCTGTTCGTCGTCGCGGGCCCGCAAAGTCTGCTGATAGTGCACCTGCTATTGCTCGCCGCAGGCATCCTGATCTGGTGCAGCAATTTGCCGCACCGTCGATGGGCGTTGCTGATCCCTGCCATGTTCCTGCTGCCATGGATCATCAACTTTGCAGGCGTGCTGTGGAAGGACGTGGGCATGGCCTTTGCCCTGCTCGTGGCAACAGGATTGCTGTACACAAAAACAAAGAACTGGCGCGTAGCCGCCGTTGCGATTCCCTTCATTTTCTATGCGTCCGCCGTCAGGCACAACGCCATCCTGGCCATCGTGCCGCTGATCTACTTCGCACTGCGTTACTTCTGGCCAGCGCGCTCGGTGGTACAAGCCGTCATCATGAGCGTGGTACTGTCCGCCACCTTGCCGTTGGCCACGTCTGTACTCAGCTATAACGTCCTGCATGCGGAGAGAAAACACTTTGAAACATTGTTGATGGGTGATGAGGTAGCCAAGATTTCGCTGATGACTGGAGAGAATCTGATGCCATGGGTAAAGCCCGAAGACAACGCCTTCTGCTCACCCATGCCTATCTTGTATGAAAGGGCGATGTGCTTTGTACGCAAGGGCTACGACCCTAACGGCAGCCTGTTTGCCGGTATGCCGCATACGACGGCCCATGCCTTGTGGAAAAAAACAGTACTCGAGCATCCATTGCCGTACCTGCAGATCAAAGGCGAAGCGTTCCTGTATTTCCTGCGTTCGCCCACGCTGGAACCTTACTATGCCTGGCACCCGGGCATCATGCAAAACGAGCTGGGAATCAAACTGGACAATCCAAAACTGGCGCACCTGATGCAAGCCTACGTCGAAGCTGGCCAGGTGACACCACTTGGCGAGTTCTTCAAGCCCTATCTCTGGTTGTTGCTGGCAATTGCCATGACCGTGCTTGGCTGCCGCATGCGCGCGTCGCTGGAGAAAACCCAGATACTAGCATTGAACGCTTCGTCGCTCGGCTACTTCCTCGGCTACCTGGCTAGCGTGCCATCTGCCGACTTCCGCTATATTTACTGGTGCATTATTGCCACCAGCCTGTCCACCATCATCTGGCTGGCCGCGCGGGCGAATGCGCGCGCGGCCTTGACGAAGAACTAGCGGCCCAGTTCCACCGTATTGATTCCCAGTGTCTGGCAGACGCCGGGAGCATCCAGATCGAGACGCAGGCCGGCGATGTTGCCGGCTTGCTGCCATGCCGGCAACAGTGCGAGATCGACGGAATTACTGCCGGGCGTGGCCATGAAACGCACGCTGCTGGCCTCGCTCGCATGGCTGCCCTCGGCATACCAGAACAGCTGCATCGGGACGGCAACGGACTTGTCGCCACAATCGAGCTTGAACGTCAATCGGGAAGCATCGGCGGCGCGTACCGCTGGTGCAAGCTTGAAGGCAATGAAGGCATCGCCGCCGGCGACACGGTAAGCCGAGCTGCCAGGTATCGCCGCTACGTCATTTGCCGACGACTCCGTGCCGCGTGCCATGACCAGGAAATTGGCTGGCTTGGCAGAAACGAGCAGTGGCGGCACCTGCTCAAACCGCAGCGCTCTCGCATCGCGCTCCACAACCGTGACAAACACATAGTCCGGACGATACTTCTCCACCAGTTTCACCACCATGGCGGCATCCGTGACGCCATAATGAATCTGCAGGGTTTCACTGAATGTGGCCGCCATATACGGCGACATGGCCGTGCCGAAGGAATCGCGCAGCCACAAGACTTTCTTCTGATTCAAGGCATTTGGCGATTTGACGAGTACCGGCGTGCGCGGCGCACCGACTTCCGGATTGCCGCCCGACTCCAGCAAGCGGCCAGTGTCAAAATCATATTTTGCCGTCTCCACAGGGCGGCCTATATCGATCACCACCGGCACTTCGCTGTCATGCAGCATATGGCTCATCTTGAGGAAGTTTGCCAGGTCGCCACCGTAGCGCTGGCTGGCCGTGCCGGGGCGTACCTGTTGTTCGGAGAGCCAGTGCAGGCCTGATGCGGCCTGTGCCATATCCGCACCCAGCGCACGGACAGCAACCCATCCACCGAGTTGATTCCAATGCGTATCTGTCTTGTAGTACAACGGCTGCGCAAACTCAGTCCTGGCCTTCCGCATGGCGGGCTGGACATCAACATACTGGCCAGGCTTCATGCTGGCGATGAGGGTATCGGTAGCCGATGGCAGCAGCGGCTGCGCCCAGGCAGGTGCCATGTCGGCATACACGGTATTTTTATTTGGCCCCACAACCACGCGAAAAGCCTGCACACCCTGCGATGCCAACCATTGTTCCCAGCCAGCGGTAGCCAGGGCAATCCTCTTGCCCGTTTCCACATCTACCGGCTGGCTGCCGCGCCGAGTCACCGTCAGCGTCTGTTCGTATTGGTCGCCCAGATACAACCAGCCATCACGGCCAATAGTCACCTGGCTGGGGCTCGTGGAAATACCGAAGCTATACAAAGCCCGGCTCCAGTACGGCAAGGCAAAATCAAGGTTGTATAGCACGGCACGGTGCCACCAGGCCTCGCCCGGTTTCTTTTGTACGTGGCCCCACTTCAGGTTAATCAGTGGAACAACCGACAGCGCCAGCAATGCCAGGCCGATAAAGGTAAGAATCCTTTTTTTCATGATGATACCGCTTAGAAATTGAAGTAAAGGAAGACAGACGTCGTCGTCACCAGCACGGAATACATTGCAAAACAGAACAGGACCAGTGCGCCTGCCATTTTTGCTCGGCTTAAACCACTCTGCATCAAGTCAAAGGAATTTTTCTGCCGGATAATCACGAACGCCACCACCACTGCGCAGAAGCACAGGAAGTTCGCCACCAGGCCCGTAGGCAGCCAGCGCAGCAGATAATCCGTCAACCAGCCGCCCCATGCCAGCTGGTTGCTGGGAACGGCGGCAAGCGACATATGTTGGATAGAGGCGAAATCGACCATGCCGCCCAGAATGCGACGGGCGGCGTCCATGTCCTTGGCGCGGAAGAAGACCCAAGTGACATTAATGAAGAGGAAAGTCACCAGCCAGGCCAGCGGTTTCGGCATGCTCCATCCACGTCCGCTCCAGAAACGGTGCAGCACCAGTGCGGCGCCGTGCAACGCGCCCCAGATGATGAACATCCAGCTGGCACCATGCCATAAGCCACCCAGGACAAACGTGGTCATCAAATTGAAATACACGCGCCATGGCGAGCAGCGATTGCCGCCCAGCGGAATATACAGGTAGTCACGCAAGTAACGGCTCAGCGTCATGTGCCAACGGCGCCAGAAGTCCTGGATATCGAGCGCCTTGTATGGCGAATTGAAGTTGATCGGCAACCAGATATTGAATAGCAGCGACGCGCCGATCGCCATGTCGCAATAACCGCTGAAATCAAAATACAGCTGGAAAGTGTATGACAGGCTGGTCAGCCAAGCACTGAAGAAATCCAGCTGCCCGGTACCGTCAAAACCCGTATTGGCCCAGATGGCGAACGTGTCCGCGATGACGGCTTTCTTGAACAGGCCTATACTGAAAATAAACAATCCCAACAAGATGTTGCGATGGCGGATAGATAAATTGCGGCGCGACTCGAACTGCGACATCATCTCGCGGTGATGAAGAATCGGGCCGGCGATCAGGTGTGGAAAGAAGGTGACGAACAGCGCATAGTTAAGGAAATCGTATTCCTTGGCCTCGCCGCGATAGCTGTCGACCAGATAGGCAATTTGCGTAAACGTAAAGAAACTGATCCCCAGCGGCAGCAATATCTGCGGCACCACATAGGCAGCGCCCGTCACGGCATTGATATTGTCCACCAGGAAATTGGTGTACTTAAAGTAAGCGAGTAAAGCCAGATTCAATGCAATGCTTAGCGCCAGTACCGTACGGCGCGACAGGGGAAAGCGCCGCGAACGAAAATCGGACGCGAGGTGGCTGCCGATCGAAAAATTGAACAGAATCGAGCCCAGCAAAAGATGGATGTAGGCAGGATTCCAGTAGGCGTAAAAGAACAGACTGACCGCCACCAACCATGCCTTGCCGAGGACAACCAACCGTATGCGGTTAAGGAAAAAATATCCGAAGAACGAGACCGGCAGGAATAACAGAATGAACTGAGCAGAACTAAAAATCATCGGTTCAACCTTTTTTCTTGAAGTTGTGCCCGTGCTTGTCGACAGACGGTTTGCATCGCGGCGATGTGGAAATATGTAACAGTTTATGGACCAGGCGGCGGGCTATGACAGGCATACATAAAAAGAAAGACCGGCAGTGATCGCGTCACTAACGGTCTATTACGGCCAGCACCCACGCGGTGCGGCTGCCCATGCCTGTCTTCCTCGGTACCTGCCCCTGCAGAAAGTGCCAGAATCGCCGCGATTATATCAGGATAATTTCTTTTCTTTAACTATTCAGCGCTTGAAGATACGGCAAAACCAGCACGCATTTCCACGCCATCCGGCCTTCCTGCCCCAGGGCGCCGGGTGGCAAAACGCTGTTTTTACCCTGTATAATAAATAGCAGAGCTCGTTAAAAGCACCTGGCCAATATGCCACACTCTTGTCCGATATCGGCTGGCCAGTGTTCTCGCGTCGGCACTGTTAACTGGTAGCGACAACCATCCCCCCATGCCCGTCCTGCCTGTTAGTCAGTTTTCCATCATTCCCATACACCTGTCTTATTTAGAAACTCCCATTTCTTCCCAATAAAACAATAAACGTCAACGTCCCTGAATTTTTCAGCGACATCACACAGGAGAGCATCGCCCATGAGTCAATTTATCGTAGTTGGTGAAGGCAAAGTTGAAGTGGCGGCAAGTGCGAAGATCGCGCCAACCGCCCAGATAATCTTCCATGCCCCCGGCACCGTCACCATAGGCGACTATTGCGTTATCGGCCCTGGCGTCAAATTCATTTGCGCGGGCGGCGATGTAACGCTCGGCGACTGGAGCACGCTGCATGAGAACTGCCTGGTCCTGAGCGGCCAGGGCGCGCAGATCGGTGCGCATTGCTGGTTTGGGCAAAACAGCATTATCGACGGCACGGGCGGCATCACCATCGGCCGCGGCGTACGGGTCGGCATGTACTCGCAACTATGGTCGCACGTCGCCGCTGGCGAACAGATCGAAGGCTGCACCCTGTATGGCGAACGTCCGGTTGTGATCGAAGACAATGTATGGCTGGTCGGTTCCTGCATCGTCGCCTCCGGTGTGACGATAGGTGCGCGCACGGTCGCCCTCATCGGCTCCAACATCACCAAATCATGCGGCGCGAACATGGTCATCGCCGGTTCGCCTGCCACGCACAAGCCGAATCTGTCGTTTTACCAGGACATCACGCTGGATGAGAAATGGACGCTGCTGCTTGGCTGGCTAGATGAAGTGGCCGCAGACCAGCATCTGCACTATGAACGCGATGACGCGGTCGGCATCGCCACCTTGCAAGATGCTGGTGCCGCCGCTGCGGATAGCATTGTGTTTGTGCGTGAGAGCGCCACCGCTGCCACCCAACGCCTTGCCCACCCGCATTCCACTGTATGTTGCGTGGAAGACAAAACCTATACCAAGACCCGCAGCGGCATTGAATACAAGGTACTCAAGGCACTGGCTGGCAACAAGGCCCGGTTCGACGCCGTGCCTGCCGCGTAAACGCCGCGCACGCGCCGCCTGGTGCCACCGGCATCTCGCCTGATGTAAAAATCCCGCGCTGGCATGTCTGCTGGCGCGGGATTTTTTTTAGTCTGCAATGTCGCAGCGGGGACTACAGGTTCTCACGCCACCATTTGCGCAGCAAGACGATTACGGAGGACAGGAAGAAGCCCGCAAGCAAGCTCAGCAGAAGTACCGAGGACATGCGGATATTGCGTTTTTCCGGCAGGGTCGGACCTGCGATGAAACGGCTTTTCTCCAGATACAAGTTGACCGAGCGCTGATTGTCAATCGTGATCATGTTATACACTTCCTTGACCACTTCATCGTTCAGATTCTTGCTCTTGAAGACGCGCTCCTTGACGGCCTCGAGACCACGCAACAGCGCTTCGCCCGACTGGTTCGTATCGAGCAGGCTCTTCGCCTGGTCATAGTACTCGCGCAACAGAATATTCTGGGCCTGGGCGCGCTTGAGGCGAATGATGGTCTCGCTCGTGCTCAATGCTTCCACTTCACCGGACATCAGGTGAGTAATCGGGGACAGATAACGCGCGCTGTCCTCCGTCACTGAAATCACCGAAGTGGCCGACTTGTTCGCCGCTTCCGGGTAGTTACCGACTATACGCTTGAGTACCACGCCTTTGCGCTGATACATCTCCAACCGTTCATTCATGTTGATGATGTCATTGTCGAGCTTGGTGATCATCGCTGACAGTTCAATATGCTTGAAACGCAGTACATCCGAATAGGTCGAATAGATGATGCTGTCTATCGTATAGCGTCCCAACAAATCCACCATGCGCTGGGCATTCTCGGCAGTGCCTGCCGCATAGGAAATGCGCAAACCAATGACATTATTGCTGCCTTCCTTCGGTTGCTCCATCAACTCCTTGGCGTCTATCTTGGTGAACGGGAAAACCGGCTCCACCATTTTGTTAAAGCCGTCGCCGGTGGCCATGGCCTTGCGCAAGCCGGCGATCCCTTCCACCGCCTGCAGCTTGTTCGCCTGGACAAAAGCATCGAAGCGTCCGCTGGTGCTAAAGGTGGCCGCATAGCGTTTGTAGTCTGCCAGCACAATCCCTGGATTCAAGTCTTTTTTCGGTTCCCGGTCGTTCTCCAGCGTTTCCTGCGGCAAGGGAATAGCGCCGCCAAACTGCAGGAAACCCTCGCTACGGTACTGTGCCAGATACAGGGCGCCAACCACGCTGATCACCATGACGGAAATAGTGGCGGCGGCAATCCACTTGCGCGCGTCGCGCAAGGCGCCCACATAATCAGCCACGTTGATGCCATTTTGCTTGTTAAGCTGGTCTAGATTGTCCATGTTTCTTCTTTAGAAAGTAAATACATCAATTCATCGGTACATCGAGGCGGCACGCGCTGCTGCCTCTCTTGCTCACCTAGGCCTGCAGAGATACCGCATCGCCACGCGCGCACCAGATCAAATCCTCGATACCGCATTGTGGCGCATATTCGGTCACCGCCTGCAAGAGCAAGGCGCGTACCGCCTCGTGATCAAAGCGTTCGCACGCATGCGTCAAATCGTTCAGTAACGCCTCTAGCTGAACCCACGGCAGTTCCGCTTCCTGGGCGCGCATGATCAAAGGATGATCAGTTCCCTCAACGTTATCGCCAATCAGTAATTCTTCGTACAGTTTCTCGCCTGGCCGCAATCCCACATGCTGGATTTCAATGGTGCCGTTCGGCGTCTGCTCACTGCGCACCTCAAGGCCACTCAGATGCACCATGCGCTTGGCCAGATCGACGATTTTAACGGGGTCCCCCATGTCAAGCACGAAGACATCCCCCCCTTCGCCCATGGCGCCAGCCTGCAGCACCAACTGCGCGGCTTCCGGGATGGTCATGAAGTAGCGCGTGATTTCCGGATGGGTAATGGTGATGGGACCACCAGCCATGATCTGCTTGCGGAACAGGGGCACGACGGAACCGGAGGAACCCAGTACATTGCCAAAGCGCACCATGCAGAAACGCGTCTTGTCCTGTTCGCGCGCAAATGCCTGCAAAATCAATTCCGCCAGGCGCTTGGTCGATCCCATGACATTGGTTGGTCGCACGGCCTTGTCCGTCGAAATCAAGACAAACCGCTTGACGCCGGCAGCAATGGCGGCACGCGCCATGCTCATGGTACCCAATACATTATTACGGATTCCCTCTATCGGATTGTGCTCCACCAGCGGCACATGCTTGTATGCCGCTGCGTGATACACAGTTTCCACATTAAACGTGCGCAGGATCTTTTCGCATTTCTCCGTTTCCAGCACGGAGCCCAGGAATGGCAGCAACTCCAGTTCCATATGCAGCGCCTTGCACAAACCCTGCAATTCCTGTTCGATCGTATACAGCGCAAATTCCGACATTTCCAGCAAAATCAGGCGAGCAGGCCTCTGGCGCAGAATCTGCCGGCACAACTCTGAACCGATGGAGCCACCAGCCCCGGTCACCATGACGGTCTTGTCGGTGATGCACATGGCCATCAGATCATGATCCGGTTCGACCGCATCGCGGCCCAGCAAATCCTCGATCTCGATTTCACGCAAGTCCTGTAGGCGAACGGGGCCGCTGATCAGACTCTTGATCGGCGGTGTCACCAGTGTCTTGATCTTCAATGGCTCCAGCTTGTCAAGAATGCGGCGCTGCTGCGCACGCGAAAGGGACGGCAGGGCCACCAGGATCTTTGTGATCCCTTTTTCCGCGATAAGTTCCGGCAAGTCTTCGGGCGCATACACGCGAATGCCGGCAATAATGGCGCCATGTAATTCTTTTTTCTCATCGATCAGGGCCATCGGGCGATATTCGGCGCCATAGCTCAAGGTCTGCGCCAACTGGCTGCCAGAAACGCCGGCGCCATAAATGGCAACACGGATCCCTCCTGAAATGCCCGATGCATGAGAAAAGTAACCACGCGCAATAAACCGGCTGGCAGTCACATACATGATCGCACTGACCCAGTAAATGCCGAACACTCCGCGCGACAAGCCAATCATGTGCGTGGAGAAGGCCGCCATCGCCAGCAAGACAGCAACCGACAGCGTCACGCCCAGCACCACCACGTAGACGATCTTGTAATCGATAAAGCGGATCACGGCACGGTACAGTCCCAATTTGATAAAAATTGGAATGGAAATCACTGGTGCCAGGACAATGATCCAGACATACGGACGGAATACTGCAAGGCTGACGCCGTCAAAACGCAGCAATATCGCCACGCAGAAGGTCAGAGGCAAAAAGAGCATATCTGCCGAAGCGGCGATCAGCTGTTTTTGCAAACGCGGAAAATTCGATAAAGGAGTCATCAATTCATACCAATCTCAATATGCAGGCTCAACCTGGTTATCAGTGCGTAATACCATCGCGACGCACCACTTTCAGGAAAGTCAGGAAGATAATCTTCAAGTCGAGAAAAAACGACTGTATCCGCAAATACTCGGCGTCCAGCCGGACTTTGTCCGGTATCGGCAATTCATCGCGGCCGTTGATCTGTGCCCAGCCGGTCAGGCCTGGCAATACCTTGTCGACACCGTATTCGGTACGCAAGGCAATCAAGTCGTCCTGATTGAACAGGGCCGGACGCGGGCCGACAAAACTCATGTCGCCGACAAGGATGCTCCACAACTGCGGCAACTCATCCAGGCTCGATTTGCGCAGGAACGGCCCCACCGGTGTCAGAAATTTCTTGGCATCGGTCAGCAAATGGGTCGCTACGGCGGGCGTGTCGACACGCATGGTACGGAATTTGGGCATCCGGAAGATACGATTATGGCGCCCTACGCGATCCGACCAGTACACAACAGGCCCGGACGACGTCAGTTTCACCATCAGGGCCACCACGAGCAGCGGCACGGACAGCAATACTACGGCCAGCAAGGCGACACTTACATCAAACAAACGTTTCATTTAATTTCCCCGCGCCGCACGACGCAAACCTTCATCCACACTCAGCGGCGGTACCCAGCCTAGTACCTGCCGCGCCTTTGAAATATCCACTTGCAGCGAGCCGCACAAACGCTGTGCGAACCCACGCTTGCCAATCGCCGCGCATGCCGCTTCCAGCATCCATGCCGGCACGGGCAGCAGCCGCGCCGGCTTGCCCAGCGCCTGGCCCATACGAAGCAGCAACTGACTGGTCGACAGATCCTCGCCGTCTCCCGCCAACCAGACTTGGCCGGCAGCCGCAGGGTGCTCCGCGCACACGGCCACCAGATCGGCCAGATTCTCCAGGGCAACCAGGCTGCGCCGGTTTTTGATTGCGCCCAGCGGCAATGGTATGCCGCGTCGCAGCCAGCGCATCATGCTGAGGAAATTGGCGCCGACGCCAGGTCCGTAGACAAGCGGCGGCCGTATCACCACCACTTCCATGCCAGTTTCGCGAGACAGCGCAAACAAGCCCTGCTCGGCTTCCAGCTTGGAAATACCATACGGATCAGACGGCGCCGGAATATCGCTTTCAGAGAATGCCTGCCCAGGCTGCGTCGCTTCACCATTCACCTTGATGGAACTGATGAATACAAAACGCGACACACCCGCCCGTGCAGCGCAGCGCGCCAGGTGCAGGGTTCCTTCAACATTCACACGGCGGAATTCCTGCAACGGATCGGCTGCCGTCTCGTTCATCACGTGCACCCGAGCCGCAGCATGCACGACGACATTTACCTTGTCAAAGGCATGATCCCAGCACGTCTGCTTAGACAGACCATCGATGACGAACGTTTCTACCGCGCCAGGAAACTTGGCGGTGGCGTCGCGCGTGCAGGCACGAATACGTCGGTCCCCTATACGGGCCAGCCGTTCAATCAATGCTGCGCCGACAAATCCGGTCGCTCCAGTCAATAACAGCACAATACAATCCTAGTAAAAATATCGGGGAAGGATGGCTAGAAGGCATCCCGCTAGCCACACTGGCGGCTTATCCTGTATTAACGCACCTGCCGTGGCGCGTCGAACAAGGCGGCATACTTCGCCGAAATGGTGTTCCATGTATAATTTTCTTCCGCAATGCGCTTCATGCTACGTCCGATGACCTGCAATTCCTCCGGTTGCACCGTATTCAGAATCTCCAGCAAGCCAGCTTCGTCGTCGAAATAGATGGCATGGTTTTGCGTTGTTTCGCGGTTATAGTTCACGCCAAATGCCAGAATGGGCAAGCCGAGATACATCGCTTCCACCAGCGATGGGTTTGTGCCACCAGCGCTGTGGCCATGCACATATATACGGCAATTGCTGCGGAGCTGGTTCAAGATGCTCTGGTCATAAATCGGATCGAGCAGGTGCACATGATCGACATTGCCGTATTTTTTTCTTAACTCCTGTCCATACGCGCTATTGTCCCAGTTACCGACAATAACCAGCGGCATCCGCTTTTGCGCAGCGAAGACATCGATGATCAGGTGCACATTATTTTCCGGCTCGATGCGGCACACCTTGAACGCATAATCGTGCTGCAAGAATGGAAAACGCTGCAATACCTCACCGTTGATCGGCTGCTGTGTGACATGGTCGGCACCGTAGGCAATCAGCTCGCTGGGGCGGTCATATTGCGCACTGACGTATTGCTGAATCGCCTTGTTATCGGCAATCGTCACATCGGCAAAACGCACCGCCGTCGCTTCGGACAATTTCAAGAACCATTTGGCAAAACGGCTCCACTTGGCGCGGCGCCATTCCATGCCGTCGATATTGACGATAACTTTCTTTTTGCTCAGCAATTTAAGTACTGGCAAGAAAATGCAACCCGACACCCCCAGGATCAACAGCACGTCGGCATAACGCAGCGCGGACAACATGGACACGATATCGTATGGAATACTCTGCACGCCATTCGCATCAAGATTCACATATTTCAGCTTGACGCCCTTGTATGTCGCCGGCTGCTGCTCATATTTTTTGCCACTGCAGTATACGGTGATATCAAATTTATCGCACAAATTATCCGTCAGATGATCAGTCAGCGTTTCCCATCCACCGTATTTTGCTGGCAAGCCCACCGTTCCAATAATCGCAATTTTCATTTACAAAACCTTAACTTTCAACTTTTTATTCAACAAAAGCGGCCTGACGCCACTTCAAACATTTTGCACACCGCGCATAGCACGATGAATCGCCTGGCAGTGCGTGCAATTACTTTCGGAAGTACCTCAATTTCAGCACATCCGACAAAATTCTCAGGCAACCGAATGTGCCGGAAATGAGCAAGCAGCCTATGCCGTAAAAGCGCCAGTGGCGCAACATCACCCTCTTGGCACGAAATTCGTTCATGCGCATCCGGAACAGCGCCGAAGAAAGGCCGCCCGTACTGCCAGGCGCGCGCGACAACGTCGTCATCGCGGCGGGAACGAAATGCACGGCTTTGGCCCTGGCGCTGATATTGAATAAATACGCATAATCTTCGCAATAGCGCATCAGCGGCACCCCCAGACCCAAATTACGCCTGACCGTCAGGCATGGGGTATAGACCGGGTTGAGAGCAGCCAGCAGGTATTTGAACGGCAAGTGGCGCAAGTAGCCGCCATACCAGCGCGCATTGATCGCATTGATATTGGTCGGGGTATCGACTGGATGATAGACGATGTCGCAGCTTCCCTCTTTTAAGT
The DNA here is from genome assembly GCF_051380725.1 of Janthinobacterium glycogeni. NCBI lineage: Bacteria > Pseudomonadati > Pseudomonadota > Betaproteobacteria > Burkholderiales > Oxalobacteraceae > Janthinobacterium > Janthinobacterium glycogeni. The sequence continues at coordinate 48,777 of NZ_JBNYXP010000013.1, forward strand.
AGCCGAGTAGAAAATCAATTTTCTCGGAAGAAAATTTATCATCCGAGTCAAGAAACGCGACATAACTGAATCGCGCGCGACGCACACCAAGATTGCGCGCCGACTGAGGGCCGCTGTTGTTTGCCAGGCGGTAGACACGTACCGGTATGCCAGCACTATTACATGCAGGCAGCTTATCGGCCAGTATGACATTTGGCGAACAATCGTCAACGACCACAATTTCAACCTGTTTGATTGCCGCAGTCGTGACCGATTCGATAGCATCCAGCAACGCGTCATAGCGCGCATAGGCGGGAACGACCACCGAAATACCGAATTCTTTTCCAATGCTCATAATTTAAAAAAAGCTGACCGAGTTAATGGAAGACGAGCCAAGCAGAAAACTGATGGTCAGGCCAAATGAAGCAAGTACATAGCAATACACATATGGGTAGATATTCACGTCACGCGTGCGCTCCAGTTCATACGCAAAGCACCAGACAAAGATCGGAAAAATCGAATACACGAAGCGATAACTAAAGTACGGCAAGGGGAACAACAAGACGCTGGCGCCGAACAGCAGCCATAGAAAGTTGGCATAGGGCTTGAGGTCGATATATTTTCGCTTGTCCAGGTAACGCATGAATAAATACAGGCACAAAAAACTCGCATAAATGCTGATGCGGGCAAGAATCTCGTCGTTATCATGTGCCAGATACTTGGTGACCTCATACAAAAAACCGTTCACCGGTGCATACAGGATGCTGTCCGCCGGTACGAAAAACAGGCAGAGCAGGGCCAGCAAGCCACCTTGCACCAGGCGTCGCAGGTCACAGCAGGAAAGCAGGTAAATTACCAGCAGCAGGAACGAGCTTTTATGCAGCATCAATGACAGCAGCAAAAAGGCCAGACCGAACTTGCTTTTGAAACCGTGCGAGACGGCCACGCAGAACAGAATGGCCGATGCAGATTGCCTGAAAGCATTTGTAAAAAACTCGGTACCGACCGGGGAGAGGAGCAGGAAGAACAGCATGAAGAACTTGACCCGGATATTTCCCTTCATGCATAAGATCGGCAGCACGATGAACAGGATCCAGATACTTGCAAAGGCGTCGCGGTTGCAGAGCGCCCCCGGCACCAGCGAAAAGAAGAAATCCATGACGAAGAAGGAATAGTCATCCGCTTCTATGGTGCTGCCGTCGGCCTGGCAGGCCGACAGGAAGTAATGCAAATAGGTCGAGGAATCTGTGCCGAACTCGGGCGAACGGAATGCGTACACGCACAAGGCGATCAGGCCGCACATCGCGATCTGAAAAGACAGGCGCGACTTATCTTGGGTGAACATCCCGAGTATCAAAACAGGTAAAAAAACTATAATGTAAACTAGACCGATTGGCATTTTTCTTATTTCATGTGATGCAGTACCGTACGTACGCTACCGGAATTTCTCGCGGTGGCGGGGATGCCTTGCCCGGTTCTTGTAGGCGATGTTTCAGCGTTTGAATTCCTTCATCGCCGACTGCAGCAAACGCACGCTCGGTTGCACATGCGTCAGCAAATGGGCATAGGCCTCGCCGATATTGTTCAATTTTTCCTGCGCATACACCTGACTATCAATCGCCGGCCTGAATTTGATTTGCATGAAGCGGTAGGAACGGCGCAAGAACTCACGTGCCAGTTCCCAGACAAAGAGCAGACAGCCCGGGCTATAACGCTCGCGTTTGACATACGCACACAAAGAAGCCTTGGTTTCCCGCCAGTATTTTGGATGGTGCAGACAGCATTTGGCGTACAGCCGCGGCAGATTAGGGCGATAAGCTGCCTTGCCGATCTTGTCGATCGCCGCCTTGAACGAGTAGGACCAGACCGTCGGCACGCTGTAAAACTCGGGAATCAACGGGTCCCACACCAGATTGGTAAAGGCGCCGATATGCGCATTGTCGCGCAAGCCGCCCTTATGCCCGCCTTCGGCACTTTGCCCTGAAGTACTGCCGCCGGAACTGCCGGCAATAATGAAGGGAAAGTCGATACGGACGGAACTGCGCGACTCCTCGGCAATCAGGGCCGCACTGTAAATATCAGGGCTGACACCACCAAATAGCGCACCGTATTTTTGCTCAATGCGTTCGGCTAACGCGCGCGACATCATGCCCAGATAAGCGCGCGGCATCGACATCACGCCCGTTCCCAGATTTTTCAGTGCCTGCTGCAGCACCTGCGGCCCGTCGAGACGGGTAATGGTTGAACTGAATGGCGCAGCAGTCAACTTGGCAGTAAAGTCGGCCCCGAAATACAGCGACTTGAAATCCGGCCAGAAATAATTGGCACCCAGCGAACAGGCGGCCGCTTCGACGCCCGTATCGCGCGCCCAACGCGCCAGGTCTTCCGCGCCAGGTCCCAGGCAATCATCGTCACCGAGAAAGATCAGATAATCTCCTGTGGCCAGGTGTAATGCATTCTGAAAATTGGTCACCACATCCATCGGACGTTGTGGATGGTTGTAGATCAGCCGTCCAGAGTCAATCCAGTGCGCCAGGTCTTCCGCAATTTGCATGGTATCGCTGGTATCGGATACGACCACTTCCGTATCCGGGAAATTTTCCAGGATGGTGGTGATGGCGTTGATCGCATAGCGCTGGCGATTGTGCGTGGGAATGATGGCGGACAGAAGAGGCATTATAAGTATCGTGTATAAGTAATCGGTAAACGGCGGGAACGCTGGTGATGCATTCAGCTTCCGCTACGGCTCGGTTTCAGTCCAGACAGTTTTCGCGTGGTGATCCAACGCCGGATTTCCGGCGCGGTCAGCGCACTGCAGATGATGGACAGTCCCGCCGTCACGGCGATCATCAGCAGGCGCAGCCAGCGATTGTCGACCATGGACAGGCACCAGTAGCCTAGCAATAAACATGGCAAACTAGCAATAACCGGCAAAGCCAAACTGCGCCAGAACCAACGGCCCAGTTGGCCTGGCAAAAAATTTCGATGCAAAAAATACATATATGGCGGCATCGTGCACAGGTTCATAATCAACCACGAGAGACCCGCGCCGGCCAAGCCATGATGGATGACGAGGTAAATCATCATTGGCGTCACCAGGACAACCGAAACAATACCGATTTGTAGATTCAAGCGGATATTGCCATGGGCTAACGCCAAGTAATACGGCACTACCGTCAACGCTTGCAACAACTGCCCGCCCAGCAGCAGCGAAGCGGCCAGACTGGCTGCTTGCGCACTGGTAGCCGAACCGGTCCACAAATAAATCACATCATGTGAAAACAGCGCGACTGCCAAGCCGCCCGGGACGATCGCAATGGACACAAACTCGCAGGTACGGTGATACAGCGCGACCAGCTGTTCCCGGTCATTCCGTGCCACCAGCTCCGTGAAGCGGGGAAAAATTGCCGAGGCAATCGGACTCGCCAGGATTAACGGCACGGACGCCAGCGAACCCGCAAGCGTATAAAAGCCCAGCATGTCGAGCGACAACAGCTTGCTGACCGTCAACTTATCCACCTGTGTCAGCAAAATCGACAGCAAGGCCATGCCAGCCATGCCCGATGCATAGCGCCACGTACCATGAAATACCTGCCAGCGGAAAAAGCCCGCCGCACGCACGCCGTCAACCCGCAAGGCATGCCACAAACCGTGCCGCACCGATATGCAATAAATCGCATTGGCAACCAGCTGCCAGATGGCAAAAGTCACGATAGTCGGCGAAAAAAACCACAACACGAGTACCGTGCCAAAACCGCGATAAGCGCTCCAGGCAATTTGCAGGGCATTAGCGCGCACCTGCTGCTGTAAGCCCATCAAGCCGCCGATATACAGCCCAGACGGCAACTGAAACGCTATCGCGACGCCCATCAGCCGGATTGCCAGCGTAATGTCATCCGAACGCAAGGTACTGGCCTTCAGCCAGCGTTCGGCAATCAGGGGGGCAGCCAGACAAATCGATATGGCCAGCACGCAGCAAATAAGAAGATAGCTGAGTTCATATGTGCGCAGAAGGTCGCGCCGCTCCTGCTCCGCAATGGCACTCACCGACAGGCGCGCCATCTCCCGATTCAGGGTTGCCGAAAAACCCATATCCGCAAAGGCCAGCACGCCCAGCAGCATTGAATAGAAACCGACTAGGCCATATGCCTCCGCACCCAGCATGTGCAGATACAGGGGCACAAACAGATATACTGAAATGAAGCCCCATGCACGTCCCACGATATTGGCGGTGATATTCCGCTTAATCATGAATAGCCAAGCAAACGCGTAGCAAAATCGGAGATTTCATTTTTTATTACAATTCTTGGTGAGACTACACGCGACACTCATGAATGCCGCGCCAATGCCACTGGCGATCAGCGGTTTTTCAATTCCTGTTGAACGTACTCGAGCGAAAGCAGCAATTCCTTCACACCGGCGACATCCAGGCGTTGCGTGTTATGCGAGGTGTAGTCTTGGGTCTGGTTGACTTCGAGTTGGCCGTCAAGAATGAACTTGTCATAGTTTAAATCGCGATTATCTGCCGGCACACGGTAATATCCGCCCATGTCTTCCGCCTTGGCGATCTCTTCGCGAGAAACCAGCGACTCGTACAGTTTTTCGCCATGACGTGTACCGATGACCTTGATAGGCACATTGCTGGAAAAGAGCTCTTGGATGGCCTGCGCCAGCACATCAAGCGTGCTCGCCGGCGCCTTTTGCACGAAGATATCGCCTTGCTGGCCATGTTCGAAGGCATGAATGACCAAATCGACCGAGTCCTCCAGGGACATCAGGAAGCGCGTCATTTCCGGATCGGTCACCGTCAGCGGCATGCCAGCCTTGAGCTTTTCAATAAAAAGCGGGATTACCGAACCGCGCGATGCCATGACATTGCCATAACGCGTGGCGCACATCACCGGGCCACCAGCACGCACCATACGCGATTTAGCCACCAGCACTTTTTCGGCCATGGCTTTAGAAATACCCATGGCATTGATTGGATAGACAGCCTTATCCGTACTCAGCAAAATGACTTTTTTAACGTTATTGGCGATTGCCGCGTTCAATACGTTTTCCGTACCCAGCACATTGGTACGTACCGCTTCCATGGGGTAAAACTCACACGACGGCACTTGCTTCAACGCCGCCGCGTGAAAAACATAATCAACACCAACCATTGCCTGGGCAATGCTTTGATAATCGCGCGTATCGCCAATATAAAACTTCACCTTATCGTTGTTCAGCGCGATCCGCATGTCTTCCTGCTTCTTCTCATCGCGGCTAAAAACAATGATTTCCTTGACATTGGTGTTTAAGAATCTGTTCAGCACGGTATTACCGAAGGAGCCAGTGCCGCCAGTAATCATTAAAATTTTGTTATCAAACATGTCAGTCCAAGTAAAGATAGATATTAAAAATAGCGTGTCCGCAAAGTTCAGCCGGCCGTCTCGCGCAGCGCACTCTTCACGGAAGCGACTAGGTGCTCGATATCCTGTGCGGAGAGCCACCAGCCGCACGGTAGGGCAATCATGCTACGTTGTAATAGGTCGGTCTGCGGCAAATCACGATGACATGGTATAAAACCAGAGTAGATATCGTTGCGTTGATGCAACACTGATGCTGCCACGCCACGCGCTTTCAAGTCCTCCAGGACAACGTCACGTTGCTCCACGGAAATTAAAACAGCCCAATACGACGGTACAGCACCCGCAGTGGGTGCCAGTAGCGTCAGGCCCTCACAGCTGGCCAGCTCCGCCATGATACGCTGTGCATTGTCACGTGTTTTCTGTATGTTCTGCCCGACACTCTGCAATTGTACAGAGCCAAGCGCAGCGCACAAATTATTCATTGGCATTGACCAGCCGATCACGGGAATATCGGACTGTGGATTAATCTCGCCGCGGGTATCGCGGAAGCTGCTGGTATCGATACCGAAGCGGCGCAATTTCCGTGCACGGACGGCAGCCTCAGCCTCCCGGCATGCCAGCGCACCGCCTTCGGTGGTATTGATTTGCCGGTTAGGATAAAACGAATAAACGGCGAAATCGCCGAAAGTACCCACTTGCTTGTCATCAACTTTCGCCAGCAGAGCATTGTCGCAATCTTCGATCAGGACAATGCCGCGCGCGCGGCAAATATCCGCGATCTCGCGCGCCGGCCCAGGATAACCAGCCAGATGATACAAAATCACGGCACGTGTGGCAGGCGTGATCGCCCGTTCGAAGTCGGCCACATCCATGCATGCAGAGGCAGGTGCCAGGTCCACCCAGACGGGACGCGCACCGCATGTGGCGATCGCCGAGTTGGTCGACATACAGGCAAAGGCCGTGGTCAGAACATCATCGCCGGCGCGCACACCAGCCAGATAGAGCGCCAGGTGCAGCGCGCTGGTCATGTCGGCGGTGGTAACGATGTGGGCCTGCCCCAGCAGTTCAGCCAGACCACTCTCGAACTGCGCGACATGCGGTCCCGAGGCAATGCGCCCCGAGCGCAGCACGGCCAGTGCCGCCGTTTCCATTTCCGGAGTATTGACCACGCCAAACAAGGACAGTTGTGACATTGACACTATCCTTTTTTCAAGGCGTCAACGATACGCTCGCGGTCTTCCACACTCAGCCACCAGCCGCATGGGATGTGCACCATGCGGCGATAGTAGGTGTCCAGCTGGGGCATCGGACCGGCCAGTTCCTTGAAGATGCTGTGCAGATGGTTGGGGCGGTGCAGCTTGGACGCCGAGACACCAATGGCAGCCAGACGCCGCTCAACATCATCTGAGTCGTCCGACAACACCGTATACAGCCAATAGCTAGGCTCGGCCTGCTCATCAAATGCAGCCACGGCAAGGCCAGGGATGGCACCGATGGTCTGGTCAAAATAACGACCGTTTTCCTTGTGAGGATTGAGCACGCGGGCATCGATATCGAGCAGCTGCGCGAGACCGAACGTAGCCGTAACATTGTTCATATTATACTTGTAGCCGATCGAGGTAATATCGACTTCAGTACGGGGCACCCCTTTTTCCAGACCAAACCAGCGGAATTTCTTCGCCTCGCGGATCAGCGATGCATCGTGCATGGTCAGGATGCCGCCATCGACAGTGGTCATGTGCTTGATCGCCTGCAGCGAGAAAATGGCAAAGTCACCGATCGTGCCTATCGCCGCGCCAGCGTAGCGCGCGCCCATGGCATGCGCGCAGTCTTCAATCAGCGCAATACCATGACGACGCGCGATGGCGGCGATTTCCGCCAGCCGCACCGGCATACCGGCATAGTGCACGATCAAGATGGCCTTGGTCTTGCTGGTGATGCCTGCTTCAATCGCGGCAGGATCCAGATTGCCGGAACGCGCATCGACATCGGCAAACACGGGAACCGCGCCCATTTGCAAGATAACCACGTTGGTCGGTTCGGCCGTCATGCTGGTGGAAATGACCTCGTCGCCAGGCGTTACGCCTGCCAGGTGCAATGCCGCGTGCAGCGCCGCGGTACCACTGCTCATGCCCAACGCAAACGGCAGGCCAAAATGTTCCGCAAAGCGGCGCTCGAATTCGTAAACCTGCTCACCTTCGCCCACCTGGCCGCTGTACAGCACTTCTTCAAGTGCAGGCATCAGCACCTGCTTGGCGGGAAAGCCAACTTTCACTAATGGAATCATTTATATCTCTCGGTTGCCCAAAGGCGTTAAACAATACGATGGCCCCGCATGCGCGGTGCCTAAATTTCGCCACCATCACGCCACGGCTTGGCATATGGCCGTCAAGTCATGCAAAGCTTGAGTGCATCTTGCCAGGCGGGCAAACCGCAAAATGCCTGTGTCAGCCGTTCACAAGACAGGATCGAGGAACTTGGCCGCTTGGCGGGCAGAGGATATTCGGCAGTCGTGATCGCGGTGACGCGCGGCATTGCAGGCAGCTGAGCATTCTGCAAAATCTGTTGCGTGAATCCCGCCCAGGATGTGCTCCCTCCAGCGCTGAGGTGATACACGCCGCCATGATGGCTCCACCAGCTATGCGGATCACTATCGGCGAGCGCGCGTGCCAGAATATGCGCGGTCGTGTCGGCAATGGTACGGCACCAGGTGGGCGCGCCATGCTGGTCGCCAACAATACGCAATTCCGGGCGTTCCTGCGCCAGGCGCAGCACGGTCAGCAGAAAATTCTTGCCGCGCATGCCATACACCCAACTCGTACGCAGAATCAGATGATCGATGCCGGCCGCCTGAATGGCTTGCTCGCCAGCAAGCTTGCTGCGCCCGTACACATTGATCGGGCCCGTCGGATCGTCTTCCGTGTACGGACTGGTTTTCTCGCCGTCGAATACATAGTCGGTCGAATAATGAATCATGGCTGCGCCCAGCTTGCGGGCCTCTTCAGCCATCAGCTCAGGCGCCCGGGCATTGATCAGCATCGCCAATTCGGGTTCCCGTTCAGCCTGATCCACAGCCGTATAGGCTGCAGGATTGACAATCAAGCCAGGCTTGACGGCACGGATCACGTCACGCAGCTGATCCAGGTTCGACAAATCCATCTGTGCACGGCCAGGCGCGACGATCTCGCCCAACCCCTGCACGCTGCGGGCCAGCTCGTAACCGACTTGCCCCGTACTGCCGGTGAGCAGGATTTTCATGCAAACACCTCGGCATCGGCCAGCAATACCCCGGCAGCATCCTTACTTGACAGCAAGGGACTGCCCTCAAGCGGCCACTCGATGCCAATGGCCGGATCATTCCACTGGAGAGTGCGCTCAAATTGCTGCGCCCAATAGTCGGTGGTTTTATACAAGAATTCGGCCGAGTCGCTGGTCACCATGAAGCCGTGGGCAAAGCCAGGCGGTACCCACAACTGGCGCTTATTCTCCGCCGACAGAACCACGCCAACCCAATGGCCAAAAGTAGGGGAACTCTTGCGCAAATCGACCGCGACATCAAAGACGGCACCGGCGACAACACGCACCAGCTTGCCCTGGGTCTGCTCGACTTGATAGTGCAGCCCGCGCAGTACATTCCTGGCAGATTTCGAGTGGTTGTCTTGCACGAAATTGGTGACGACCCCCGTCAGCTCCTGAAAGCGCCGCTGGTTAAAGCTTTCATAAAAGAAACCTCGGTCATCGCCGAAAACCGTCGACTCAATCAGCAACACATCGGCAATCGCCGTCTTTTGAATTTGCATAAAAGTTAAAATATTTTTTCATTCAACAGGCGTAACAGGTACTGCCCATAGCTATTCTTCTTGAGCGCCTGTGCAAGCTCATTCAATTGAGCCGCGTCAATATAACCCCGACGGAAAGCGATTTCCTCAGGACAAGCCACTTTCAGCCCCTGACGATTCTCGATAGTGGCAATAAATTGCCCCGCCTCAAGCAATGATTCATGTGTTCCTGTGTCGAGCCATGCCATGCCGCGCCCCAAACGCTCCACCGTCAGTTCGCCGCGCTGCAAATAGATCTGATTGACATCGGTAATCTCAAGCTCCCCGCGTGCGGACGGTTTAATCGAGGCGGCGATATCCACTATCTGTCCGTCATAGAAATACAAACCAGTCACCGCGTAGTTCGACTTGGGCTGCGCCGGCTTTTCTTCGATACTGATGGCACGCTGCAGGTCATCGAACTCCACCACGCCATAACGCTCGGGGTCATGCACATGATAGGCAAACACCGTCGCACCATCTTTACGGCTGGACGCGGCAAGCAGCTGCGATTCGAAATCGTGACCGTAATAAATGTTATCGCCAAGAATAAGCGCCGTCGGCGCATCTCCGATGAACTCGCGGCCGATAATGAACGCCTGCGCCAAGCCATCCGGGGAAGGCTGCACGGCATAGCTCAACCGCAGCCCCCATTGCGCGCCGTCTCCCAGCAACTCTTGGAAACGGGGGGTGTCCTGGGGCGTGGAAATGATCAGAATCTCGCGGATACCGGCCAGCATCAAGGTTGTCAGCGGATAATAAATCATCGGCTTGTCATAGACAGGCAACAATTGTTTCGACACCGCCATGGTGACTGGATACAGACGGGTACCCGAACCGCCCGCCAGGATGATGCCTTTCCGTGCGGCGTTCACAGCACCTGCTCCTCAACGCTGCGTTGCGCATAATTCTGCTGGACCCATTCCAGATAGGCGCCCGACTGGATATGCTGGACCCAGTCCTGATGAGCAAGATACCACTGGACTGTCTTGGCGATGCCACTTTCAAAGGTTTCCGCAGGCTTCCAGCCAAGTTCACGCTCAATCTTGCGCGCATCAATGGCGTAGCGGCGGTCATGTCCTGGGCGATCCGCGACATAGCTGATCTGCGCGCGATACGAAACGCCGTCCGCCTTGGGATCGAGTTGATCAAGCATGTCGCACAGGGCATGCACAACCGACAGATTGGTCATTTCATTCCAGCCGCCGACATTGTACGTTTCGCCAACCCGCCCTTGTTCCAGCACGCGGCGGATAGCCGAGCAATGATCGCTGACATACAGCCAGTCACGCACTTGCAGTCCATCGCCATAGACAGGCAGCGGCTTGCCGGCACGGGCATTGGCGATTACCAGCGGAATCAGTTTTTCCGGGAAATGGAACGGACCGTAATTATTGGAACAATTGGTCGTCAGGGTCGGCAAGCCATAGGTATGATGGTAAGCCCGCACCAGATGGTCCGATGCCGCCTTGCTGGCAGAATACGGACTATTGGGCGCATACGCCGTGGTTTCCGAAAACGGGGCATCGTCCGGCCCCAGGCTGCCATACACTTCATCGGTGGAAACATGCAGGAAACGGAAAGCCTCTCGCTCATCCTCTGGCAATGCCGACCAGTAGCCACGCACCGCCTCAAGCAGCGTGAAGGTACCATTGACATTTGTCTCGATAAAGGCCGCAGGCCCCAGAATGGAACGATCGACGTGGCTTTCCGCCGCAAAGTGCAACACCGCGCGGGGCCGATACCGCTTCAGCAGACTCGCCACCAGCGACGCGTCGCCAATGTCTCCGTGAACGAAGATATGCCGTTGATCTTGCTCGAGCGACTGCAGATTTTGCAGATTGCCAGCATACGTCAACTTGTCAAGATTCAGCACCGGTTCATTACTTTTCGCCAACCAATCCATAACGAAATTAGAGCCAATAAAACCGGCACCGCCACTTACTAATATCATGTTGACGCCTCATAAAGAGTATAAATATGGTCGTTCATTTTAATACAAACGCAACTTTATTACCAGAAGCAAGAAGGCACGAGTCAAGCCATCAACTCAAAAAATACTTGCCCAGCACGCCTCAGCGCCCTCTTATTGAGCACCTTGATGCTGCGCATAACTTAAACCTCCAAACTGCCAAGCACTTAATTCTCGACAGCAAGAAACCATCGGATTCTGCCAAGAGATAGCACAAATAATGCAATAGTGGCAATATAAATTTCAAGCGGCAGCGTCAATAACCGAGCAGCAACAGGAATCATGCACAACTTTTTCGCAGCGAAATAACAGCACGTCACAACGGCATCCGGACGTGCCATATTAGATGCAACAATAGCCTATACTACAATGGCTTATGCAAAAAAACCTCTTACACCTTGTCACAAAAAAACACAACAATGTGGAAGGCAAGAGACAGCATTCCACGTCCAAGATCTCCGTCACGCACAGGTAGAAAATCAGCAGCACTGGCCAGTCAGAATCTGCTGCACTCACCATCCCCACTCGCACCGCCTATATCCCCTGGCAACATCACCAGCAATGCCGCTCTCATCAATAATTCATTACTCAAAAGATCACTCTTCACAATAAGGCCAGAAATGCAGCATTACCGAATATAGCCAAATGGAAAGTAGAGTAAAAAACAATGATACTGAGAAATCAAGGTAGCCATACATCAAAATACCAGAATAATCGCAAAACAATCTGAGTCTGTGACAATGAAAAACCGCAGAGTGCAACTGCTGATATACAGCGATGGATATAAGATGGATATAACAATATTGCCAGCATGCACGCTGGACCATGAGGAATATTATCCTGCCCTGCGATATGGCACCACACCGTTGCGTCAATAAGGTTGGACACCACCGCGCATGCACCACACATTCACGCGCCAGACGGCACCACACGCCGAGGTTTGGCAATTCCCATAAAAAAAAGCAGGCCACCGGCAAGGCGGGCTGCTTTTTCATGGCGGCAGGAGGGCGGTAGACCAAGCCAGACCAGGACGCCTCGCCCTTCGTCATAGCTTTAGCCCATTGCATCACTGCTTTGACAAACCTCCGAGCAGGGCCGCAAGCTTTTGCTTAGGCTTGACAGACGGCAGAGTGGCGGTCGCGGCAGGCGCTGCCGCCTTTGTCGGCTCATACGGCTTGAGGAACCAGGGATCGGCCTTTTCGCGGCGGGCGCCGGGGCCAAAGGCGGGACGCACACCGCGCTCGGCGGAGCGGCTGTCGCGGCTCTCACCGGCATGGCGGCTCTCGGGGGCACGCGCAGGACGCGCCTCGCCGCCTTCGCTGCGGCGCGGCGGACGGCGCTCGCTGTCGCCGCCGCGGGCGGGAGCCGGCGAGAAGCCCGTCAATTCACCGCGCTTGATGCTTTGTTTGATGAGTTTCTCGATATCGGCCAGCAAGCGCTCGTCTTTGTCCGAATAGATCGAAATGGCGTCGCCCGAGGCGCCGGCGCGGCCCGTGCGGCCGATGCGGTGCACATAGTCTTCCGCGTTGTACGGCAAGTCGAAGTTGATGACGCAAGGCAAGTCGGAAATATCCAGGCCGCGCGCCGCCACGTCAGTCGCCACCAGCACGTCGATCTCGCCCTTCTTGAACGCTTCCAGCGCCGCCATGCGTTCCTGCTGGCTCTTGTCGCCATGAATCGCCGTGGCGCTCATGCCTTCCTGTTCCAGCACGCGGGCCAGGCGCGAGGCGCCGATCTTGGTGTTCGAGAAGACGATAACCTGCTTCAGGTCGCGCTGGCGCAGCAGATGGGCGACCAGGGCATGCTTCTGGTCCTCCGTCACCTTGTACACCACTTGCGTGACCTTGTCGGCCGTCTGGTTGCTGCGCGCCACTTCGATCGTCAGCGGATCGTTGAGGAAGGTCGCGGCCAGTTTCTTGATTTCTGGCGAGAACGTCGCCGAGAACATCAGGTTCTGGCGTTGCTTCGGCAGCAAGTTGATGATGCGTTGCAAGTCGGGCAGGAAGCCCATGTCCAGCATGCGGTCGGCCTCATCCATGACCAGCATCTGCACCTGGCTCAGGCTGATGTTCTTTTGCTCGATATGGTCGAGCAAGCGGCCCGGCGTGGCGATGACGATTTCCACGCCACCGCGCAGGATGACGGTTTGCGGCTTCATGTCCATGCCGCCGAAGACGACGGTCGAGCGTAGCGGCGTGTGCTTGGCGTAGGCCTTGACGTTTTCGGCCACCTGCACCGCCAGCTCACGCGTCGGCGTGAGGATCAGCGCGCGCACCGGGTGGCGTGCCGGCGACATGCTGCTGCTGGCATGCGCCATCAGCAACTGGATGATCGGCAAGGAAAAACCGGCCGTCTTGCCGGTGCCCGTTTGCGCGGCACCCATCACATCGCGGCCTTGCAGCACCACGGGGATCGCTTGTTCCTGGATCGGTGTCGGATGGGTGTAACCCTGGTCGGTCAATGCGCGCTGGATTTCAGGCGCCAGGCCAAAGTCGGCAAAAGTCAGGCTGGGAGCAGCGGATGCGGCAGGTGCTGGTGCAGGCGCAGCGGCGACGGGCGCCGCTTCAGGGGCAATCGCTGGGCTGGGCGTAGGAGTCGATTCGGTTTCAGACATAAATTTTCTGGTGTGCCTCCGCACTGCGGAAGCCATGCTTTCTCAATAAACAACATTTCGGGGCACAGGCAGCTCCGTCTTGCAAGCCATGGATCATTGCTCTTGCGGCACCTCCGTGCTCCGGGACATGCTGTAGGGCGTATGCGGGAGCGTCGAAGAGATGTGCTGCGATGGCGGCGGAGATCGCGCCGGCGGAACATCGCGCGCAGAAGATACAATATCAGTGCTGTAAACGATACCCTAATTCACCGCAACTGTACACGGAAACCGTGATTTTTGAGCAAAAAGCGTTCCAGCAACGGAACGGCGGGATACCGTATCATGCCAGCTCCTATGCCAACTTCGATGCCGCCGCCGCCGCCCCCTGCCCGCACCATGTCCACCCCGCTTTTACCTCTCGATCCGCAACCGCAGCCGCCCAGCAAACCGGGCAATGACGAGTGCTGCCACAGCGGCTGCACCTTTTGCGTGCTGGAAATGTACCAGGAAGACCTGGCCGCCTACGAAGAGGCCCTGAGGGCGTGGCAGCAGCGCCAGCAAGCCGCTGCCGCACGCGCCGTCCAGAGCGTCAGGAAACCGCGCAAGCGCGCTTGACTTAATTTACATTAAAAGCTTTCCCACTCATCCACTGGCGCTGCGCGACGCGCCGTGCTGGTAAGTTGACGCGGCGCCGCTGCCGACGCCGCAGTTGCCGGCGTCTTGACGGTGACGGTCGTGCGCGGCCGGGTTGCAACGGTACTGGCCGCGTCGAGCTTGAAAATGCTGACCACGGCGCTCAGGCTGGCAGCCTGCTCCTGCATCGATTCGGCCGCTGCCGCCGCCTCTTCCACCAGGGCCGCATTTTGCTGCGTCACCTGATCCATCTGGGCGATCGCCTGGTTGACCTGCTCGATACCGGCGCTCTGCTCGCTGCTGGCGGCCGTGATCTCGCTCATGATGTCCGTCACGCGGGTGATGCTGGCAACGATGTCATCCATCGTGCGGCCCGCCTGGCCGACCAGTTTCGAGCCCGTCTCGACTTTCTCGACCGAGTCGCCGATCAGTACCTTGATATCCTTGGCCGCCGCGGCCGAGCGTTGCGCCAGGTTGCGCACTTCCGTGGCGACGACGGCAAAGCCACGCCCCTGCTCGCCTGCGCGCGCCGCCTCGACGGCCGCATTCAAGGCCAGAATATTGGTCTGGAAAGCAATGCCGTCGATGACGGCGATGATGTCGACGATCTTGCGCGACGAGGCATTGATCGATGCCATCGTGCCCACCACTTCGCTGACCACCTTGCCGCCCTCGATGGCGATGCTCGACGAGGTTTGCGCCATGGTGTTGGCCTGGCGCGCATTGTCCGCATTCTGCTTCACGGTCGAGGTCAGCTCTTCCATCGACGAAGCCGTTTCTTCCAGCGAACTGGCCTGCTCTTCCGTGCGCGACGACAAATCCTGGTTGCCGGCGGCAATCTGGCTCGACGCCGTGGCGATGGTATCGGTGCCACCGCGTACCTGGCCCACCAGGTTTTGCAGGCTGGCGTTCATGTCTTTCAGGGCTTGCATCAATTGCCCCGTTTCGTCTTGCGATCGCACAACAATATGCGCCGTCAGGTCGCCGGCCGCCACCCGGCGCGCCACGCCGACGGCCGCGATCAGCGGACGCGCCACGCTGCGCGCCACCCACAGCGCCAGCAGCATGCCGATGACGACGATGCCCACCAGTAAACCGATCAGGCTGGCGCGCGAGGCCGCATAGGTGGCGTCGGCGCTGGCGCTCGAGCGCACGCCGCCGTCCGTGTTAATCGACACCAGTTTATCGAGCGTCGCCATCATGTCCGTCATGACCTTGGCCGACGGCCCCACGGCCAGCGCGCGCGCCTCTTCCTTTTTCATCTCGCGCGACAGGCTCAGCATGGTTGCGTGCAGGCGCATGAATTCATCGTTCAGCGCCAGGAAGCGCTCGAACACCTCCTTCTCGCCCGGTTCGGAAATCAGGCCGCGGTACTTGTCGGCATCGGCCTTCAGCCTGGCCTGGGTTTCCGTCATGCGCGTTTCGTCCTGCGCCATGTCGGCATCCTGCGCGGCCAGCATGTGCGCCAGTTCCCAGCGGCGGAAATCGCTGACATCGCTGCGCATGGACATGGCCGCCAGCACGCTGGGCATCCAGTTGTCGGACAGGTCCGTCGACGCCGTATTGATGCGCGCCATGGAAAAGATTGCCGACACGCCCAGCGCTGCCGTCAGCAGCAGCACGGCGCCAAACGACAAGATCAGCTTGGTGGCAATTTTCAGATCAAAAAACCATTTCATGCGTTGCTTTCTTCATTAACAGGTAAACGGGACAAGGCAGGCGCGCAGCAACGCGGCGCAGGGAATGAGGTGGCTCATACCGAAACGCCGGTTAAATTTCCACAAGGCAATATTTTATCACCGTCGTACTGCAGCGCAGAGTGGTTTGATCGCGGCATGCTTCCAAAGTTCCGGGGTAGCGGGCAGCGTGGCGCATTGTGTTCCAACACTGTTGTTTCCAAACGGGAAAATGAAAAGCAGGCGTAGGAGTTGGATGACACGAGGCAATGTTCCTAGCCTACATAAGCACGTCGGCTCATCCGATGCCCGTCCGCCCCCCCTGGTTCTATAGTTGATACAAGATTCAGCACAACGCTAGCAAGCCAGAAAAGCAGCGCCATCCAACAAAATCAGAAGACGAGGCCCTACCATGTACAAAGCTTATAGCAACCTGACACCCGCAACGAATAGCCACGCAGCCGCCCAGCACAACTGGCAAGCCGCTCCCGCCACACCCATGATCAGCATCACGGGCGCCCAACAGAACGAATTGCTGCGCGCCTTGTCGCGCGCCGACCTGGAGCGCCTGTTTTGCCAGTTGGAATTGGTCGCTTTGCCTGCCGGCAAGCACCTGTTCGATTGCGGCGGCAAGATTGAATACACCTATTTCCCCACCAACGCCATCGTTTCCCTGCTGTACGTGATGGAGGACGGCGCCACCACCGAGATCGCCGTCATCGGCCGCGAAGGCGTGGCTGGCGTGGTGTTGTACGAAGCCGAGCGCGCCACCTGCACCGCCATCGTACAGACGGCAGGCTATGGCTACCGCCTGAAAACCGCCTTCCTGCGCGAAGTATTCAATGAAGGCGGCGCGCTGGCGCAATTGTTGATGCGCTACACCAGCGCCATGTTTGCGCAAATGGCGCAGAACGTGGTGGGCGGGCGTCATTGCAGCATCGAACAAAAACTGTGCCGCTGGCTGCTGGACCGCCTCGACCGTTCCCTGTCGAACGAGCTGAAGGTCACGCAAGACACCATGGCCAACATGCTCGGCGTGCGCCGCGAAAGCGTCACCGTCACGGCGCGCAAGCTGCAGGACGAAGGCTTGATCCAGTACCGTCGCGGCACGGTCGAAGTGCTCGACCGCGAAGGCCTGGAAGCGGCCGCCGGCAATTGCTATAAAGCCGCACGCGCCGGTTTCGAACAATTCCGCAGCGGCATCAGCGCGCACAATTAAGCCACGTCGCAAGCTGATGCGGCAGGAAAGCAACACCTTGCCCCTCATTTGCCACTTCGCCTTGCCTGGCAACAATCCAGCCTCTATTATTCTCGTTGAAATTTCCCAATTGAAACTTTAGTTTCAATTGGGAAATTGTCGCGTACATAATTAGACCTACGACTGGAGTCAGTAAGCATGAAACAGCAATACCTGATCGCCACCCTGCTGGCAGGCATGTTCTGCGCAAGCCAAGCCCAGGCAGAAATCGCCATCGCCGCCGACGTGGGTACAACTGGCGTCGGCGCGCACCTGAGCGTGCCGCTGCAATCGAATCTGAATGCCCGTTTTGGCGTCGGCTTCCTGAATTACTCCTACGACTCCAGCACCGAAGACGTCGACTACAAGCTGAAACTCAAGCTGCGCACCTTCGACGCCTTGCTCGACTACTTCCCCATGGACGGCGCGTTCCGCGTCAGCGCCGGCGTCGTGTACAACGGCAATAAAATCGATGCCAAAGGCAAGCCGAACAAAAGCGGCAGCTACACATTGAACGGCAACACCTACACGGCAGCCAGCGCCGGCCAGCTGGACGGTACCATCGATTTCCGCAAGGTCGCGCCCTACATCGGCATCGGCTGGGGCAATCCGGTGAAAGAAGCTGGCTGGGGCATTTCCAGCGACATCGGTGTATTGTTCCAGGGCTCGCCGAAAACCTCGCTGCGCAATACCGGCTGCGACCCATTGGTATGCGCCGCCCTGAAAACGGACGTTGCCGCTGAAAACGAAAAACTGTCCGACAAGGTCAAGGATTTCAAGGCGTATCCGGTGCTGCGCATCAGCGCCAGCTACCGCTTCTAAGCACCTTTCCTCCCCCTGGCGCCAACCCGCCAGGCAAGATATCAAGGCACGCTGCGGCGTGCCTTTTGCATATCCGGTGTTCTTGAGATGCCGCAGGCCAGGCATTGCGGCATGGGCACCTGATCCGTACCTTGATCGACACGGCGCCACATAAGCCGCCACCTGTCCGCATCACATGCGCCATTGCCTCTCCTTGTTTGCACCGTTGCGTACCCGCCAGCTGGTACGTACCCGTTACAATATTGCCATACCTCCCTCGCTGACGCGACCCGCAACGCAGCGCGCCGGCACTATGAAAGAATAAATGGAAGACATCAATTGCGAAGGCTTGCCGCACATCCGCGTACTGGCAGGCGAAAACACAGACGGCCCCGTGTATGAAACCCTGCCGGCGCGTCAGATTGACGAGCACGTCTACGAACTGCTGGCCTCGCCAGGCCTGACCCTGAACCTGGCGCGCGGCGACATCGTCAGCATCGCCGACCCGCTCGCCCCCGCCGAAGTCTTAAAGCGCGGCGGCAATTTCTGCATCCAGATCTATGCCGATGACGTGCCGCAAGAGGCAGTGGACCAGCTCGAACGCGACGTGCAAAGCCAGTTGGGCGGCACGCTGGACGGCCAGTACAAGGGCAACCTCACCTTCAGCGTGCCGGGCCACCACGGCATCTACAACGTCAACGGCCCCTTTGATGCCTTCCGCACGGCGACGGGCGTGGAATGGTACTTCTCCAATATCTACGTCAACCTCGATGACGACGATGATGAAACCTTGCTCAACTGGTGGGTGGGTATGTAAGCATGCCCGTGCGACAGGCGGGGCCATGACACATGTCAATGCTCCGTATTGCTCTGGCACACATCAAACTGCTTGCCCGTGACTTGCGTACGCTCTCTCCATCGTCAACCACAGAGAGCAACGATATGCCCTACATTGCACGCGCCGACTATGCGAAGCAAAAAGAAATCGTGGGAAATGGCGAGTGTGTGACGCTGGCCAGGCACCTCACCGGCGCCCGTGCCTCTTCGCTTTGGCGCGAAGGCGACAAAGTGCCGGACCTGCTGGAACAAGGCGGCATCGCGAAAGGCACGCTGATTGCCACCTTCGTCAATGGCCGCTATCAGAATCTGCGGCAAGGCAACCATGCGGCACTGTTCATCCGTCAGGTGCCTGGCGGCATAGAAATTTTCGACCAGTGGCGTAACCATAAGCCCAGCGCCCGCGTGATCTACTTCGGCCGTTCGGCGGCCGGAGCATCGAATCGCCCCGAACGCTATTCGGTGGTCGAATGAAGCCGCTCGCACTGCTGGCATTGGCCATCTCTGCCGCGCCAATGCGGCCAACTGCCGCAGCCCCCCTTTCTTGTCCACCAGCCGCTCCATCAAGCTGGAACCTGCCCGGTAGCCGACTTGACGGCGTGCGCGTACTGTCCTACCCGGCGGATCAGCCGCCAGCAGATGGCGAAGCCTTGCCTATCCTGGTCCCGGACAGGGAATGGACTCGCGACGGCACCTTGTATCAACGCTGGAATATCAACTTCGATGCTCCCCAATACCTGTTTCAGGTGGACTGCCTTTATGCGGGTACCGAGCGTTACCTGCGCATGGCTTTGCCAGGCGTCAGGCAGTGCGTCGCAGCCAATCAACAACGACCAAAAATGGTCAGGCTTCAGTGTAAGTAGGCAACGCGGCTGGGATTCAGCGTAGCGGCTATCGCCACCGGATCGTCGTATTCCGTTAAACGGGCTGTAGCCCAATTCCGCCACCTGCAAGCGTCACCGCCCGCGCCCCCTACGATTGACATATCTCAAGGTAGCGGCCCAGCACCTTGTCCATGCCCAGTTCGATACACTCGACGACCAGCGCGTGGCCGATCGACACTTCCAGGATGCCGGGTATGTCCAGGAAGCGCGCCAGGTTGTGCAGGTCGAGGTCATGCCCGGCATTCACGCCCAGGCCGAGCGCCTGCGCCCGCCGCGCCGCCTGCAGATAGGTATCGAATACGGCATCGCCGTGCTCGCTGCCATGGCTTTCGGCAAACCGCTCCGTGTACAGCTCGACCCGCGCCGCGCCCACTTCACGCGCCCATTCCAGCGCCGGGTAGTCGGCATCGACAAACAGACTGACGAGGATGCCCAGGTCATTCAATTCCGCAATGACGGGACGCAATAGTGTTGCGGACTGCTCGATGTCCCAGCCGTGATCGGACGTCAATTGCCCCGGCATGTCCGGCACCAGGGTGCATTGCGCCGGGCGCGCGCTTTTCACGACTTGCAGAAATTCCGCCGCCGGATACCCCTCCACATTCAGCTCGCGCCCCCGGTCCGCGCACAGGCTCTGCAACGAGGCAACATCATCGTAGCGCGCATGGCGCTGGTCCGGGCGTGGATGCAAGGTGATGCCGGCGGCGCCCAGGTCGAGAAAGCGCGCGGAAAACGCCAGCAGGTCGGGGAAGTTGCGGCCGCGCGAATTGCGCAGCAGGGCGATTTTATTGACGTTGACGGAGAGCTGGGTCATGGGCAGAAAAGAAGTGAGGGGATGGGTCTGACAGCGATTGTAGCGGATCGCCCGCGCAGGACATGGCCAACCGAACTCAACACTACGTGCTACGATGCAAGACAAGTTCCTTTCAATACATACCATGACCTACCAGCTATTCCTGTTTGACCTGGACGATACCCTGCTCGATTTCAGGGCGTCCGAAAAACGCTCGTTCCTGCACACCATGCATGAACTGGGCTTGCGCGACGGCATCGACGGCCTGTTTTCCCACTACCAGGCGATCAACGTCGACCTGTGGAAACGTTTCGAGACGGGCGACGTGAGCAAGGATTTCCTGAAGGTGGAGCGCTTCCGCAAGACGTTTGCACTGAACGGCATCGCCATCGCCCCGGAACTGGCCAGCCGGCTGTATCTGGAATCGCTGCCGGACACGGTCGTGCTCATCGATGGCGCCAAACAAGTGTGCGAAACCTTGTCGCGTATCGGCGAAGTGGGCATCATCACCAATGGTGTCGAGGCCATCCAGAACCGCCGCATCGCCGCCTCCGGCTTGGGCGACTACATTTCCTTCGTCGCCACCTCCGAAGCGTGCGGCCACGCCAAGCCGGACGTGCGCTTCTTCGACTACGCGGCCGACATGGCGCGCGCATTCAGCAAGGATACGACCATCATCATCGGCGACCGGCTCGATGCCGACATCCTGGGCGCCAACCGCTACGGCATCGACAGTTGCTGGTTCAACCCGGACAGCATGGCCAATACCTCGGCCGCCATTCCCACCTGTGAAGTGGCCAGCCTGCACGACATCGTGCCGGCGCTGGACGCGATGCAAGTCAAGCTGAAACAGGCTTGATCTTCCACAAGCGCACCACCTGAAATACGCCGGCAGCGGCACGAAACACGCCGCTGTTCGCGTACCATCAGGACTCTTCCATCCTGATGCCAGCCCATGCCCTCCTACACTATCCTGCTCGCCATCGCGGCCTTGCTCCTGTTCTTTGCCATGCTGGCCGTGCGCGGGAACGCGAAATCCCGTGCGCCGCTGCGACTGCACAGAAAACCCGTCATGACGGCGCGCGAGCAACAGATGTACCACCTGCTGAAAACGGCCTTGCCGGAATGCACGGTGCTGGCGCAGGTGGCTTTTTCCGCGCTGGTGACGGCGAAGGGATGGGCGAACAGAAACCGTTTCGACCGCAAGGTGGCCGATTTTGTATTGTGCAGCCAGCAACTGAACGTCATCGCCGTGATCGAGCTCGACGACAGCAGCCACGCTGGCCGCGAACGCCAGGACAGGGAGCGCGACGCCATGCTCAGGCTGGCCGGCTATGTCACCTTGCGCTATGCCACCTTCCCCACGCAGCAGGCGCTGCGCGCCGATGTCGAGCAACTGTTGCGGCAAAGAGGCGACGTCGTTCCCGCCTGATGGCACTATCGCGTATCAATCGCGCGTCAGCACTTCCAGCAATTCAATCTCGAAGACCAAATTGGAGTTCGGCGGAATCAAACCCACCTGCCGCTCGCCATACCCCAGCGCCGCCGGCACCCACAGCTTGCGCGTGCCGCCCACCTGCATGCCCTGCAAACCCAGAATCCAGCCCTGGATCACCTTGTTATTGCTCAACACGCAGCGAAAAGGCTCGCCCCGCTTGTGCGACGAGTCAAACTCCGCCCCATCTTCCAGCCAGCCCCGGTAGTGGGCCGTAATCAGCGCGCCGCGCGCCGCCGCCTTGCCATCGCCCACCACAATATCGTCCATCTTCACTTCAGCCATCATCTCGTTTCACCCTTCATCAATCGCCAAGCCGCGATTGTACGACAGCACGAAAAAAGCCCCGGCAGTTGCCCGCCGGGGCTTGATCTATTATTGCTAAATTCTGGTGGGCCTCCCGTGAGTCGAACACGGCACCAACGGATTATGAGTCCGCTGCTCTAACCAAGCATGAGCTAGAGGCCCGGGGGACTGCGGCGTGGCGGCGCTGTTGATGCCCGCCTCGCGCGGCCGTTTTGGAAACGGACACGCGAGGATAGGGGTATCAGGGGCGCGCGTCAAGCCCTATTGGCTTCTAGTTGCCTTCCAAGAAGCTTTTCAGCTTGTCGGAGCGCGATGGGTGGCGCAGCTTGCGCAGCGCCTTGGCTTCGATCTGGCGGATGCGCTCGCGCGTCACGTCAAATTGCTTGCCCACTTCTTCCAAGGTGTGGTCGGTGGACATCTCGATGCCGAAGCGCATGCGCAGCACTTTCGCTTCGCGTGGCGTCAGGGAATCGAGCACGTCCTTGACCACGCCGCGCATGGACGCGTGCAGCGCTGCATCGGCCGGCGCCAGGGTGTTGTTGTCCTCGATGAAGTCGCCCAGGTGGGAGTCGTCGTCGTCGCCGATCGGCGTTTCCATCGAGATCGGTTCCTTGGCGATTTTCATGATCTTGCGGATCTTGTCCTCGGGCATTTCCATCTTGATCGCCAGGGTGGCCGGATCGGGTTCCGCGCCTGTTTCTTGCAGGATCTGGCGGGAAATCCGGTTCATCTTGTTGATCGTCTCGATCATGTGCACGGGAATGCGAATCGTGCGCGCCTGGTCGGCGATCGAGCGCGTGATGGCCTGGCGGATCCACCACGTGGCATACGTCGAGAACTTGTAGCCACGGCGGTACTCGAACTTGTCGACGGCCTTCATCAGGCCGATATTGCCTTCCTGGATCAGGTCGAGGAATTGCAGGCCGCGGTTCGTGTATTTCTTGGCGATCGAGATGACCAGGCGCAAGTTGGCCTCCGTCATTTCGCGCTTGGCCTTGCGCGCCTTCATTTCACCGGCCGCCATCTGACGGTTGATGTTGCGCAAGTCCGGCAGCGGCAAGACGACCCTCGCCTGCAGGTCGATCAGGCGCTGCTGCAGTTCCTTGACGGTCGGAATGTTGCGGCCCAGGATGGCGCTGTAGGCGTGCCCTGCGTTGACTTCGCCATCGACCCAGTCCAGGTTGGTTTCATTGCCCGGGAAGACCTTGATGAAGTGGGCGCGCGGCATGCCGCAGCGGTTCACGGCCACGTCGAGGATCTGCTTTTCGATATGGCGCACTTCGTCGACCTGGCCACGCAGGGTGTCGCACAGCTTTTCCACGACCTTGGCCGTGAAGCGGATGCCCAGCAACTCTTGCGAAATGGCTTCCTGCGCCTTGGCGTACGGTTTCGAGTTGTAGCCTTCTTTTTCGAAGGCGCGGCGCATCTTGTCGAACTGCTGAGAAATGACGGCGAATTTTTCCAGCGCCG
Organism: Janthinobacterium glycogeni; assembly: GCF_051380725.1. Lineage (NCBI taxonomy): Bacteria > Pseudomonadati > Pseudomonadota > Betaproteobacteria > Burkholderiales > Oxalobacteraceae > Janthinobacterium > Janthinobacterium glycogeni. The sequence continues at coordinate 72,622 of NZ_JBNYXP010000013.1, forward strand.
TGCGTTTCAGGGTTTCCAGCTGTTCCGCCGAGAAACCGGCGGCGCCCGACGCGCTCGCTTCTTCTTCCTCTTCTTCTTCCTCTTCTTCCGCTTCGCCCTCTTCCTCGTCTTCTTCGACGGGAGCGGCCACGACAGGGGCGGCGGCGACCGGCTCGTTTTCATCGACGAGGCCGTCGACGATTTCATCGATCTTGATCTCGTCGTTGGCGATGCGGTCGGCGGCGGCGATGATTTCGGCGATCGTCACGGGGCAGGCGGAAATGGCCTGGATCATGTCTTTCAAGCCATCTTCGATACGCTTGGCGATCTCGATCTCGCCTTCGCGCGTCAGCAGCTCGACCGAGCCCATCTCGCGCATGTACATGCGCACGGGGTCGGTGGTGCGGCCAAAGTCGGAATCGACGGTCGACAATGCGGCCTCGGCCGCCGCTTCCGCCTCGTCGTCGCTGGTGACGACGGCAACGTTATCGGACAGCAACAACGTTTCCGCATCAGGCGCGTGTTCGTAGACGGCGATGCCCATGTCATTGAAGGTACCGATGATGCCTTCGATGGCCTCCGGATCAACGATGTTTTCGGGCAAGTGATCGTTGATTTCCGCGTAGGTCAGGAAACCGCGTTCCTTGCCGAACTTGATCAATGTCTTGAGTTTCTGGCGCCGGCGCTCGAGTTCTTCCTCGCTCGCTTCCGTGTCGGACGAGAACGCGTCCTTCAGCAGCGCGCGCTCCTTCGCCTTGCGGTCCTTGGCCTTGGCCTTGTCGACGGCCTTCAGTTCAGCCCGTTCGACGGCGTTCAGGGCGGCGACTTCATCATTTTCTGGCTGGAATTCTTTGGGCTTGCGGCCGCGGCGGCCTGGCACTTTTACCGACGGCAAGACATAACCGGACGTATCGATGGCTGCCAGGGTGGCGGCGTCGGTGGTCTGGCTGACCACGGGCGCGCTGGTGACGCGCGCTTCTGGCCGGTCGAGCGCCTTTTCGGCTTTCGTGGTAACTTTAGTGGGCTTTGCAGCCGCTTTGGATTCGGGTTTCTTGATTGGCACAGGCGCTTTCGATTACACAACGACTTGCTTTACGGTGGATTAGGATAAAGTTTGCTGCCAGTTCCCTGTCTACCTGCGGGAACCACCATCTTCGAACCTGCCGACTACGCAAATTCGACACTGTTACGTTACTTACACCTCATCGGCCACGATCCGCGGGAAGCGCAGCAATTCCTGTCCACCGGCTGTTGCCAGCCGCCTCGGCAAAAATTCCTGCATCGACCGCGTTGGGAGCGAGAGCCTGGCGCGGCTTGCCAGCGTCTGCGAGCCTTGCCCGCAACGCCGAAAGCGCCAGTTGGCCCTGGCTGCCGACACGATCCACCGCGCCGATCAAGAGCCTAACTTACTGAAAACAAATACTATTTACGAAACAGAACTAGCTTGCCAAAGCACACAATACTTAGCATTTAATTATAGCACGCGAAAAATGTTTTTCCAGTACGCGCCATAGCCTGAGAGCAAGGTTAGCGATTCACCAACTCGGCGTCGCGCTCGCGCTCCAGCACCCCCTGCTCCTGCATGATTTCGCGGTAGCGTACACCAATTTTCTCCGATGGCAAACCCGACGCGAACAATTGCTGCAATTCCGCCTTCAATGCATTCAATTTGATCTCGCGGATGGTGCTCACCAGCCACGACAATTCACTGTCGTAATCGGATTCCGTGCCGGCCGCGATCTCGCCGATGATCTCGTCGTATTCGCTGCCCAGCTCCTTCAACTGCTGCGCCAAGGCGGCAAAACTGCCGTGCTCGCCCAGCGCCTGCCCCACTGCTACCAGCTGCCCCAGGCTGTGCGCCGCATCGGGTCCCAGGTGCTGGAAGGCGGCCAGCGCGGCCTCGTCGATACGCAGGGTCAGCGGCGGATGCGCCACCAGCATGCGCATGATCTTCAATTCAAGACCGACAGGCACGGGGCGGCCCGATTTCGGCGGCGCGCGGCGCGCCACGGCAACGGGTTTCGCCAGCTCGAACAGGGCTTCGATCTCGGCCGGCGTGGACTGCGTCAGTTGCGCCAGGCCGCGCACGATCTGCAGACGCAGCGAAGACGGCGCCATCAGCTGCAGCAGGGGCTTGGCGTCGAACTGCACGCGGGCGCGCCCTTCCGGTTCCGACAAATCATGCTCACCCGACACTTCTTTCAGCAAGAATTGCGACAGCGGCATCGCTTCATGCACCTGCTGCTCAAAACCTTCGGCACCGAATTCGCGGATATAACTGTCCGGATCGTGTTCCGACGGCAAGAACAGGAATTTGATGGTCTTGTTGTCCGACACGTGGGCCAGACTCGCTTCCAGCGCGCGGCGGGCGGCGCGGCGGCCGGCCTTGTCGCCGTCGAAGCTGAAAATCACGTTATCGGTCTGGCGCAGCAGTTTTTGCACGTGGGTGGGCGTGCACGCCGTGCCCAGGGTCGCCACTGCCTGCGGGAAACCCATCTGCGCCAGCGCCACTACGTCCATATACCCCTCCGTCACCAGCACATAGCCGGCGTCGCGGATGGCCTGGCGCGCCTCGAACAAGCCATATAGTTCGAATCCCTTGGAAAACAAGGGGGTTTCCGGGGAATTCAGGTATTTCGGTTCGCCATGGTCGAGCACGCGGCCGCCAAAGGCGATCACCTGCCCCTTGGTATTGCGGATCGGGAACATGATGCGTTCGCGGAAACGGTCGTAGCGCTTGCGATTGTTGCCCTCTTCATCGACCTTGTCGATCACGAGGCCTGCCTCGGCCAGCGCCACCACGTCGTAGTCGGGGAAGACGGAGCGCAGGTTGTCCCAGCCGCCGGGCGCGAAGCCCATGCCGAAGCGAGCGGCCACTTCGCCCGTCAAGCCCCGGTTCTTCAGGTAGGCGATGGCTTCTGGCGCGTGGCGCAACTGGCCGCGGTAATAATCGCACGCCTGCGTCATGGCGTCGGACAAGGCCATGCTTTGCGCCTGGATCTGCGCGCGCTGGGCCGGCGGGATCTTGTCGTCCGCCTCCGGCACGACCATGCCCACGTTTTGCGCCAGGTCCTTGACGGCGTCGACAAAGCCCATGCCCGAGTACTCGATCAAAAAGCCGATCGACGTGCCATGCGCGCCACAGCCGAAGCAGTGATAGAACTGCTTGGTGGGGCTGACGGTAAAGCTGGGCGACTTTTCACTGTGGAACGGGCACAAACCCATGAAATTGGCGCCACCTTTTTTCAGCTGCACATAGCGCCCCACGACATCGACGATATCGACGCGGTTGAGCAAATCGGAAATGAAAGATTGAGGTATCACTGGCTAGGGCGGGTCTTGTTATAGGTCAGACTATACTACCGCACGTGGCCGGAGGTTGAGCCAGGTCAACGTGTGGGCTGTTATAGGCTGCCAGTGCGACGACTGGCAGCCCTTGCTACTATTGTTGCTTACGCTGCCGGCGTCAAGGCTTTCTTGACCAGGGCGGACACCACGGTCATGTCGGCGCGGCCAGCCAGCTTCGGCTTGACGATGGCCATGACCTTGCCCATGTCTTGCGGACCGGCGGCGCCCGAGGCGGCCACGGCGGCAGCCACTTCGGCCGCCACTTCCTCGTCCGACAGGCCGGCAGGCATATAGCCCGTCAGGTGCACCAGTTCGGCTTTTTCGATGTCGGCCAGGTCGGCGCGGCCACCGGCTTCAAACTGGGTGATGGAATCCTTGCGCTGCTTGATCATTTTTTCCACGATGGCCGTCACGTGGGCATCCGTCAATTCGATGCGCTCGTCGACTTCCTTGCGCTTGATTTCCGCCAGCAACAGGCGAATCGTGCCCAGCTTGCCCGCTTCCTTGGCGCGCATGGCGTTTTTCATGTCTTCGGTAATTTGTTCTTTCAAGCTCATGGCAATCCTCGTGTTGGTAAGTGGGGTTCGATACTTGTCCGCGCACGCTAAGCAGGCGGCCACAAAAGCGAAAACCCGCTGCGGCGAACCGGAGCGGGTATGCGACTCATCTGAAGTATCACTTCAGGCGAATCAAAACAAAACCCGTGGCGAACAATGCGCCGAACTACCCGGGTTGGTTCTGACTGAACAGTCTTAGAATAATTTTTTCGGCAGTTGTTGGCTGCGGATGCGTTTGTAATGACGCTTGACAGCAGCTGCCAGCTTGCGCTTGCGCTCAGCTGTTGGCTTTTCGTAGAATTCGCGAGCGCGCAATTCGGTCAGCAGACCCGTTTTTTCGATGGTGCGTTTGAAGCGACGCATTGCGACTTCGAACGGCTCGTTTTCTTTAAGGCGAATAGTGGTCATGTAAAATTCAAACCGTTGAGGTGGTGTATAGGAAGAGATAGATAGTAGCAGCTTTTATTCGGAAAGGGAAGCCCCTCCCCCACTTGCGTGCGGCATGCAGCCTGCGGTCGCTGCCGGAATGTGGCGTAAACCACGCACCGGGATCGGCGCACCGGGCGCCAGACCCCATATTACAGAGTAGCTTACTGCAAGGCAATACCTGCCGCCACGCCCGACGCCCAGGCCCACTGGAAGTTGTAGCCGCCCAGCCAGCCCGTCACGTCGACCGATTCGCCGATGAAATACAGCCCTGGCACTTTATTGGCCATCATGGTCTGCTGCGACAGTTCGCGCGTGTCGATGCCGCCGCGCGTCACTTCCGCCTTGCGGTAGCCTTCGGAACCGTTGGGCACGATGGACCAGGCATTGATGGCCTGGCCCAGCTTGCGCAGCTGCGCGTCGGGCATGTCGGCGATGCGCGCGTCCGGCGCCAGGCCGCTCGTGGCCAGCAAGCAGTCCGCCAGGCGCTGCGGCAGCCATTGCGCGACGATATTGCCCAGTTGCTTCTTCAGGGTGCCCTTGCCTTCGATCAAGGTCTGCGCCACGTCCACTTCCGGCAACAGATTGATGACGATGGGCTCGCCCGGCAGCCAGTAGCTGGAAATCTGCAGGATCGCCGGACCCGACAGGCCGCGATGCGTGAACAGCAAATCTTCGCGGAAACGCGCGCCCGTGGCCTTGCGGCCTTTCAGACTGCCCGTTTCCACATCGACTTCCAGCGCGATGCCGGACAATTCCGCGAACGGCGCCCAGCTGGCCGGGTCGAACGTCAGCGGCACCAGGGCCGGACGCGGTTCGACCATCGCCAGGCCGAATTGTTTGGCGATGCGGTAGGCAAAGTCGGTGGCGCCGATCTTCGGGATCGACAGGCCGCCCGTGGCGATGACGATGCTGGCCGTCTCGATGTCGCCGCTATCGGTCTGCAGCACGAAGCCGCCGTCGGCTTGCTGAGCAACATTGTCGATCTTGCACGGCATGCGCCAGTGCACGCCGCCAGCGGCGCACTCGTCCTTGAGCATGTCGATGATCTGCTCGGCCGATTCATTGCAGAATTGCTGGCCCTTGTGCTTTTCGTGGTAGCCGATCCGGTATTTTTTCACCAGCGCGAGGAAATCCTGCGGCGTGTAGCGCGACAGCGCGCTCTTGCAGAAATGCGGGTTTTCCGAAAGGAAGTTTTGCGGGGTGGCGTTAATATTGGTGAAATTACACCGTCCACCACCCGAGATGCGGATCTTTTCGGCCAGCTTGGCCGCGTGATCGATCAACATCACGCGCTTGCCTTGCTGGGCGGCAACAGCCGCACACATCATGCCGGCCGCGCCCGCGCCGATCACTGCCACATCAAATTGTTTTGCCATAAGAATTCCGGTCACCGCTGATTACAAAGACGCCATTGTAAACTGCGGCGACGCGGCTAGCGCGGCCGTGCTGCAATCTGCCGCGACGCCATCAGGCATTGCTCCACCTGCCCGGCGATCGACGGCGGCACGGGCACCTCGCCGCGCAGCACGGCGGCGATCCAGGCGGCCGTGGTGGCCGCATCGCGCTCGGCGGGCAAATGCGGCAACTCTTCCACCAGCAACTGTTTTTCCACCAGCAGCGTGCGTTCGCTCCCGTAAAACCAGTCGATCTGCTGCGCCTTGTTGGCGTTGGCCACCGTCTCGCCTTCCGTGCCGCGCATCAGGAAAGCGTCGCCGCGCGCGGGATCGGAGGCGGTCAGGAAATATTCGCCGAGCATTTCCAGGTATTCCGGGTGCGTGTACGACACCAGGCGCAGGGCCGGGCCGGCGAACGGCTGCATGATTTTCACCAGCGTATGCGTGGAATTGCGCACGCCCAGCACGCGCCGCAGCGACAGCATGTATGCCAGGCGCGGCGCCAGCGCTTCAATGGACAGGAAGGCCGCCTCCCCGCGCGCCATGGCGGCCTCGGCCTGCGCATGGTCCTGCGAGGCGGGCACGCCCAGCGCGGCCAGCACTTCGGCCGTGGTGATGCGGCCCGGGTCGCTGGTGACGCCATGCACGAGCACGGGCGCCCCCGCGCGCGCCAGCAGCAGCGCCAGCAAGGCCGTCAGGTTCGCCATCTTGCGCGCGCCGTTGTAGCTGGGAATGATGATCGGGGCGAACTCGCCGGCCGGCGCGGCCAGCGGAGAGAACGACGTTTCGGCCGCGTCGAGGAAGCCGGCGATCTCGTCCACGGACTCGCCCTTGATGCGCATCGATAACAAAATGCCGCCCAACTCCAGGTCCGACACGCGGCCCTCGAGCATGGCGCGGTACAGGGCGCGGGCGTCATCGCGCGTCATGCTGCGCGCGCCGTTCTTGCCGCGTCCTATTTCCTTAATGAAACGTGCTGCGGGGAATGGCTCACCGGCCACATCGGTATGGGGGATGGATACAGTCGTCATGGCGCCAGCTTACACGGATTTTCTTCCTTGCAGAGGGGCTGGAAGACGCCATAGGCGCCAATGCAACAGTCTTTCCCGCTATTTTTTGGGGAACTGCCTCGCGACCGCATCCAAACGCGCCACCGCTGCGTATAAGACGGTACAGGGGGAACTCATCATGGAACACGCGAGCAAACAGGAAACCGCCTTCGTCGGCATCGAAACGAGCAAGCTGCTGCTGAAAGCCGTGCTGCGCTCGGGCGGCGACGTGCTGTGCAAGGTGCTGGAGAACGACCTGGCCGGCTGCCGCTGGCTGCGCAGCTGGCTGCAGAAGAACGACGTCACCATCATGGGCTTGCGCGTCTGCATGCGCCTCGACGCCCCATACAGCGAGGCGCCAGCGCGCATGCTGGCCGACATGGGCATGCTGGTCTGCGACGCCCAGCCCGCGCCGCTGGCAGACTATCTGCGCAGCCAGGGTTTGCCCAAGGATGCGGCGCACAGCGCCGTGGTGCTGGCCCATTATTGCGCGGCGGCACGTCCTGCTCCCTGGACGCCGCCCTCGCCCGCCTACGTGGAATTGCGGCTATGGCTGCGCCGTCTGCATGCCGTGCGGCAGTTGCGCCAGCAGGAAATGGCGCGCCTGGAAGGCCACTTCCATGCGGGACAGATTGCGCTGCATCAGTTACTGCGCCAGCAAATCGCCTGCCTGGACGCGCAGATACGCCAGCACGAAAGCGCCATCGTCGCGCATGTGCGGCGCCATCCCGACCTGCCCCGGCCGCCTGAACTGGCCGGCAGCTACCCGCGCATCGCCCGCTACAGCGTAGGCGCCAGCCTGGCCGGCGGCCATTGAGCGCGAGGGAGCAAGGGGCCGGCGGCGTGCCGGCCCTGCCATAAAAACAACTCGGCCATTCCCGTTTTACCCCCTTCCCCGCCGCCAGGCCGCATTTCCGCTACACTATTGCCTCTTAAAGAACGCAATAGCGAAAGCCGAGCCAGAATCATGAATACGCCAGACATCGAAAATATCAACGTCACTTCTTTCGCGCCCATGCCGACACCGGCTGAACTGCACGCCAAGCTGCCCCTGTCGGAAAGCGCCTTCGACACCGTCAGCCGCGGCCGCGAAGCGCTGCGCAACATCATCGACCGCAAGGACCAGCGCCTGTTCGTTGTCGTCGGCCCATGCTCGATCCACGACCCGGTCGCCGGCCTCGATTACGCGCGCCGCCTGAAAGCGCTGCAAGAGGAAGTCAAGGAGACGATGCTGCTGGTGATGCGCGTGTATTTCGAAAAACCGCGTACCACCACGGGCTGGAAGGGCTATATCAACGATCCGTACATGGACGATTCCTTCAAGGTCAACGAAGGCATGGAAAAGGCGCGCCAGTTCCTGCTCGACGTGTGCGAACTGGGCCTGCCCACCGCCACCGAAGCGCTGGACCCGATCTCGCCGCAATACCTGGGTGATCTGATCGCGTGGACGGCCATCGGCGCGCGCACCACGGAATCGCAGACGCACCGCGAAATGTCGTCGGGCCTGTCGACACCGGTCGGCTTCAAGAACGGCACCGATGGCGACATCAGCATCGCCGTCAACGCGATTTTGTCGTCGGCGCACCCGCACTCCTTCCTGGGCATCAACGCCGAAGGCAATGTCGCCATCGTGCGCACGCGCGGCAACGCGTATGGCCACGTGGTGCTGCGCGGCGGCGACGGCCGTCCAAACTACGACTCGGTCTCGATCGCCATCGCCGAACAGGCGCTGGCCAAGGCCAAGCTGCCGGCCAACCTGGTGGTCGACTGCTCGCACGCGAACAGCTATAAAAAGCCGGAACTGCAGCCGCTGGTGATGGGCGACGTAGTCAACCAGATCCGCCAGGGCAACCGCTCGCTGGTGGGCGTGATGATCGAATCGAACATCGTCGGCGGCAACCAGAAAATCCCGCAAGACCTGTCGCAACTGACCTATGGGTGCTCCGTCACCGACGGCTGCATCGACTGGGACACGACGGCCACCATGCTGCGCGATGCGCATGCGCATTTGCTCAATCGCCCAAAATAATGCCGGCGATGTTGTCGGATTACGGCCCTTCGGGCCTAATCCGACCTACGGTCGAAGGAGACCAAAACACCACGCTGCGCGATGAACATGCGTATGCAACGTAGGTCGGCTTAGCGCGTAGCGTGTAAGCCGACACATCACTGCAGACAAAGAACGGCGCCCTGTGCGCCGTTTTTGCTTTTCCCTTCATCACGCCATCTGCACATGCGGCAGCACGGCGAACGATCCCGCCAGCGCCTGTTCCGCCTTGCTGGCCGGGATATTGAGTTCATTGACATCCAGGTAGATGCGCCCGTCGAGGATGCGCACGGCGTACAGGCGCGCCATGCCCTGCACGGGCGCCACCAGGCGACCCGAATCGAGCTCGATGATCCAGCTGTTCTTCGGCCCCATCAGGTTTTTCTCCATCAGCACCCCGTGCGCCAGCGGGCCACCCAGGCACGGCACCGTGTCAAGCAGCGCGTACACCGTGTCATCCGTCGCTCGAAACAGCGCCACGCCCGGCAAATCCTGCCAGGCCAGGCCCCGCTGCACCATGCGCGCGCCCGACAGCGGCATGTCCTTCAGGCGACAGATCATTTTCCATTGTTCCGACATTGCTAGCTCCCGTGAGAAAGGCACACGCCTGTCTAAGCAAGAGCGGTGCCAATGCCTGCATAAGCGAAAAACAACCGCAATCCCGGGCAAAACCGGCCCGCGGCGCACTGCGCAAGTGCACACTGCCGCCGAAATGGTGCGCCGGCCACACGGTGGACTGCCCGGCTTTCCTTTACAATGGCGGATTACTCCTCCCTATTTAGCACCTTCATGATTGTTCTTGGCGTCGAATCCTCCTGTGACGAAACCGGCCTGGCCTTGTACGACACGCAACGCGGCCTGCTGTCGCACGCCCTCTATTCGCAAGTCGCCATGCACGAGCAATATGGCGGCGTGGTGCCGGAACTGGCGTCGCGCGACCATATCCGCCGCGCCATCCCGCTGCTGGAAGAAACCCTGACGAAGGCCGGCATCACCCTGCCCGAGATCGACGCCATCGCCTACACGCAGGGTCCGGGCCTGGCCGGCGCGCTGCTCGTGGGATCGTCCGTCGCCTGCAGCCTGGGCCTGGCCATCAACAAGCCGGTGCTGGGCATCCACCACCTGGAAGGCCATCTGCTGTCGCCGCTGCTGGCGTCCGAACCGCCGCAATTCCCCTTCATCGCGCTGCTGGTGTCGGGCGGCCACACGCAGCTGATGCGCGTCGATGGCGTGGGCCAGTACACGATGCTGGGCGAAACCCTGGACGATGCGGCCGGCGAGGCCTTCGACAAGTCGGCCAAGCTGCTGGGCCTCGGCTATCCGGGCGGCCCCGCCATTTCGCGCCTGGCCGAATTCGGCGATCCGCTCGCCTATAAACTGCCGCGCCCCATGCTGCATTCGAAGGATTTCAATTTCAGCTTTTCCGGCTTGAAGACGGCCGTGCTGACGGTGGTGAAGAACCATGAAGAAAAAGTCATCGCCAATATCTGCGAACAGGACAAGGCGAACATCGCGCGCGGCTTCGTCGACGCCATCGTCGACGTGCTAACGGCCAAATGCGTATCGGCCCTCAAGCACACGGGCTTGAAACGCCTGGTGATCGCCGGCGGCGTGGGCGCCAACGCGCAGCTGCGCGCCTCGCTCAACGCGGCCGCCGCCAAGAAGCGTTTTAAAGTGTACTACCCTGAGCTGGAATTCTGCACCGACAACGGCGCCATGATCGCCTTTGCCGGCGCCATGCGCCTGCAAATCAATCCGGACGCGGCCAAGCACGATTACTCGTTCAACGTGCGCCCGCGCTGGCCGCTGGACGACATCCGCGAAGTTTAATCGTTTGGGGACAGTCCCGCCGGGCCTGTCTCCTGCCATTTGTCGTTTTTTCTCCAGCGCCTACTTCGTCAACAAAAAATTCCGGCCCACCGCCACGCTACCCTCTTCCACCGTTTCATCCTTCAATGCCACGCCCGACAGCTGCCGGCTGAACGCCTGCGACAACAGATAATGCAGCCGGTACGCGGCCGGCGCATACGCCAGGCCTTCCGGACGCACGTTCGAGACGCAGTTGCGGCGCTCGTCCAGCAGCCCCACTTGGGGCGCCCACGTCAGGTACAGGCCCAGGCTGTCCGGGGAACTCAAGCCAGGCCGCTCGCCGATCAGCACCAGCACGGCGCGCGCCTGCAGTAACTCTCCCACCTCGTCGCCGACGGCCACCCGCCCCTGCGCCACGATGTGCAGCGGCGACAGCGTCCACGCTTCCTGCGCCAGCCGTGCGCGCAAGGCGGCCAGGAAGGGCGCCGCGTGGCGCTGCACGGCCAGCGCCGACAGGCCATCGGCCGCCACCAGCGCCAGGTCGACTCCCCTGGCACTGGCGGCCAGCCGCGCGCGTGAAACGTCGTCGAGCCTGCGCCCCAGGTCGGGGCGTTGCAGATACTCGGCGCGCGTGACGGCGGCGCTATGCAGTGGCACGCAGTCCAGCCCTTGCGCTGCCAGCGCTCCGGCCAACGCCTCGCCATCGAGTTTCAGGTGCACGGCGTCGCGCGCCTGCGCGTGGGCCAGCTGGAACGCCAGCTGCGCGCGGGTCGGCACGCTCACGCCGCGGCGCCCCAGCGCGATGCGCGCCGCCGTATGCGCGCGCAGCGTTTGCCACGGTTTATGGTCGTCCATGCGTCCCCCTAATCGCCAAGGCGCAGCAGGGCCGCCTGGAAGGCCGGCGCCAGCGCCACGTTCAGATTTCCCCGCGCATCCGTGATCTGCATGCGCGCCAGCCAGGCCGCGAATTCGGGCGCAGGGCGCAAACCCAGCACGCGGCGCGCGTACAGGGCGTCGTGGAACGAGGTGCTCTGGTAGCCGAGCATGATGTCGTCCGCGCCCGGCACGCCCATGATGAAATTGCAGCCGGCCACGCCCAGCATGGTCAGCAAGGCATCCATGTCGTCCTGGTCCGCTTCCGCGTGGTTGGTGTAGCACACGTCGCAGCCCATGGGCAGCCCAAGCAGCTTGGCGCAGAAATGGTCTTCCAGTCCCGCGCGCATGATCTGCTTGCCGTCGTACAGGTATTCGGGACCGATGAAACCCACCACCGAATTGACCAGCAGCGGCCGATACGCGCGCGCCACCGCATACGCGCGCGCCTCGCACGTCTGCTGGTCCATGCCGTGGTGGGCGCCGGCCGACAGGGCGCTGCCCTGCCCCGTCTCGAAATACATGACGTTGTTGCCCACCGTGCCGCGCCCCAGCGACAGGGCCGCCGCCTGCCCCTCGGCCAGCAGCGCCAGGTCGATGCCGAAGCTGCGGTTGGCCGCCTGCGTGCCCGCCACCGACTGGAACACCAGGTCGACGGGCGCGCCGCGGCGGATCGCCTCGATCGTATTGGTGACGTGCGTGAGCACGCACGACTGCGTGGGAATCTGATATTGATCGATGACGGCGTCGAGCAGGTGCAACAGCGCGACCACCTGCGCCACATTGTCGGTGGCGGGATTGATGCCGATCACGGCGTCGCCGCTGCCCAGCATCAAGCCATCGAGCATCGACGCCGCAATCCCCGTGGCGTCATCCGTCGGGTGATTCGGCTGCAGGCGCGTGGACAAGCGCCCTTCCAGGCCCAGGGTATTGCGGAACGACGTGACGACACGGCACTTGCGGGCCACCAGCACCAAGTCCTGCAGGCGCATGATTTTCGAGACGGCGGCCGCCATTTCCGGCGTGATGCCAGCGGCGACGCGTGCCAGCGTTGGCGTATCCGTCGCGTCGTCGAGCAGCCAGTCGCGAAAGCCGCCCACGCACAGGTGGGAAATCGGCGCAAAGGCGGCGCGCTCGTGGGAGTCAAAAATCAGGCGCGTGACTTCATCGTCTTCGTACGGCACCAGCGCCTCATTGAGGAACAGCTCCAGCGGCACCTCGGCCAGCGCCAGCTGCGCGGCCACGCGCTCGCGCGCGCTCGATGCCGCCACACAAGCCAGCACATCGCCCGAACGCAGCGGCGTGGCCTTGGCCAGCAGCTCCTTCAAGCTGGCAAACGCATAGGTATGGCTGTCTATCGTATGGCTGAATGAGGGCATGGGCGTCTCCTGATGGGGTCAGACCCGCCGGGTCTGACCCCGGAGCATGCCTCATTCTACGCCAGGCTACAAACTGCGCAGCGCGCTTTCCAGTCGCGGATAGCGGAAGACAAAGCCGTCGGCCAGCAAACGGCGCGGAGCCACCCTCTGGCCTTCCACCAGCAAGTCGGCCTGCTCGCCCAGCAAGGCGCGCATGACGAAGGCCGGCGTGGGCATAAAGCTGGGGCGGTGCAGCACGGCGCCCGCCACCCGGGCGAAGCGGCGCTGCTCGATGGCTTCCGGCGCGCAGAAGTTATACGCGCCGCTCACTGCCTGTGCTTCGCTGCGGCGCGCCAGGTAGGCGATGCCGCGGATGACGTCGCGCACGTGCACCCACGTGACCCACTGCTTGCCGCTGCCGAGCGGGCCGCCCACGCCGAAGCGGATCGGCAGCAGCATCTGCGGCAGCGAACCCTGGTGGCCGAAGACGAGGCCGAAGCGCATGCAGCCCACCTGCACGCCAAATTTCTCCGCCTGGCGCGCGGCCGCTTCCCATTCCTGGCACAGCTGCGACATGAAGATGGCTTGCGGCGCGCTCTCCTCCGTCAATTCCGTGTCGTCGCCCTGCGGCTGCACGCCGTAATAGCCGATGGCCGACGCCGACAGCAGCACGCGCGGCTTGTGCTGCGCGCGGGCGATCCACGCCACCAGATCCTGCGTCAGCGCCACCCTGCTGCGGCGCAGTGCCGCCTTGCGCGCCTCCGTCCAGCGCCTGCCGACGATGCGCGCGCCGGCCAGGTTGACCACCATGTCGATGCGCTGCGCGTCCGACAGCTCGTCCAGCGTACGGATGCAGCGCACCTGGCCATCGAAGGTCCAGGCAGCCTGTTTCGGCTGGCGCGTCAGCACCGTCACCGTATGGCCGTCGGCCAGCAAGGCGCTGACCAGCTGCTGGCCGATGAACCCCGTCGCGCCCGTCACCAGCACGGACTGCGGCGCGGCGGCAAAACGCAGGCGCTCCTCTTGCTCCGCTGTCTCCTGCACCTTGCGCCGGCCCAGCTGCCACACGGCATACGCGTCGCGCAAGCCGGACAGGCCCACGCCCACGCCGCACAGGGCGAGGAAGACGCTGAGCCAGCCGTACGGCTGCCATACGAGGGCCGTCGGCAACGTCGCCCACTGGCTGCTGTTCAGGGCCAGCAGCGCGATGAAGGCGCCCGCATTAATCGCCAGCACCGTGTGCGTGACCCGCTCTGTGGCGGGCAGGAGGCGGGTCTGGTCTTCGACGACGAAATCCCACAGGGTCAGCACGATTTCCACGCCAAACACGATCACCAGCACCCAGGCCCAGGCACCATGCCATTCCCAGGCCGCCAGGCCGACAAACAGCAGGCTGTAGATCAGCGCGCGCGTGGCATGGATGGTCAGTTCCAGGCGCGCCGAAGCCTTTTGCGGCAGCGCTTCCGTGATTTCATGGTGGTAGATGGTGTCAAAGGCGCCCAGGCAGCCTTGCGCCGCCATCAGTTGCAGGGCCAGCAGATGCGTATTCATGGTGTCTCCTTGTGAATTTCCGGCGCGGCGGACTCGCGGAATACCCCCGCCTGGGTGAACGTGGTGCCGAACAGGGCGTGGCGGATCTCGATGCGGATGTTGAACTGCTGCGGCGTCTCGTTGCGGTGGCACAGATAGGTCTTGCCGGGCGTGAGCACGCCGGGCAGCGGCATGCGCCAGCCGAAAAGATCCCAGAAATAGCCGTCGCTGGTGAAGTGCAGGTTGCCGTCTTCCACGTGCAGCACGAGCTTCATGCCCAGGCCCATGCCCACGTATTCGAGCACTTCTCCCTTTGCGCTTTCGGCCATGTAGGAAGTAAAACGGATGGGCGCGCGGCCATGCAGGCGGTAGGTGCGCTGCTTGAAGATGAAGGGACAGCCGGGGCGCGAATACACTTCAATGTCGACAGGAAAGTCGTGATCGTCATGCGGGATCAAGGCGCCGTCGATGAAGGGGCGCGTGAGCCAGCCCAGCACCTTGCCCAGCCGCGAGCTGGTGAGTTCACGCAGTTCCCCCCGGTAGTACAGGGGCTGGCCCGGCGCGGGATTTTTCTCGAAGCGGCGGCGGATGTCCGGGTGCAGGGTGAGCCATTGCTCGCCCATCACCTTCTTGAACAATTCTCCTTCCGAGGGGCCGTTCATGATTTGCCGCGCTTGCCCGGCTTGTCGTCCGGGCTGAGGAACTTGGCCACCTTGCCGCCCATCGACAGCATGCGCTGCAGGGTCGCCGGCGGCAGGTTCTTGTAGTCGCTGTAGGTAGAACTGAGCATTTCCAGGAAAGCCAGCACTTCGCCCATGCGCGCCAACGTCTCTGGCGGTATCGCCGCATCGTGCTCGCCCTCGATCGCGCATTCGCGCAGCACCGTCAGCGTGGG
This sequence comes from Janthinobacterium glycogeni, assembly GCF_051380725.1. Lineage (NCBI taxonomy): Bacteria > Pseudomonadati > Pseudomonadota > Betaproteobacteria > Burkholderiales > Oxalobacteraceae > Janthinobacterium > Janthinobacterium glycogeni. Next base: position 87,890 of record NZ_JBNYXP010000013.1, read on the forward strand.
ATCGATCTCGCGCCGCTTGCGCTCTTCCATGATGACGCGGAAGATTTCCCACACATCCTGCAATGCCACGAAATGGTCGCGCCGGTCCCCCATCACATGCGTGATGCGGACCAGGCCCCAGCTTTGCAATTCCTTCAGGCTGTTGCTGACGTTCGAGCGGGCCACGTTCAGGCTGGCCGCGATGTCTTCCGCCGTCAAGGGAGCGTTGGCCAGGAACAGCAGCGCGTGGATCTGCGCCACGGTGCGGTTGACGCCCCAGCGGGTACCCATCTCGCCCCAGTGCAGAATATACTTTTGCGTGGTCGGACTCAGAACGCCTACCATAATCTACTCCGCGTCGCGCTTTGCGGTCTGCGATGCTCACTGTGCTCACGCACAGCTGCGCTTCTCGGCCACAAATCACTGCCGCTCGCTACGGTTCTGTTAGACGTTCTTGATTCCATGATTTTCTCTTATTTCTGTCGTTACAGAAATGTAAGACGAAACGGAAACCGAGTCAAGCGCGATTCGTCAGGGCTTTGCCGGTGGCTGCCCCATGGCGCGCAGGAACGCTTGCTGCGAGGCGTGCAGCTGGCCGTAACCGAGCTCGCGGTAGACGAGGCCGTGGCGCGGCGCCAGTTCGGCGAGGATGCGCGCCAGCGCAGGGTAGTGGCGGTGGCTCCAGGTGGGGAACAGATGGTGCGTCAGGTGCAGATTCAGGCCGCCGAGCCAGTAGCCGAGCCAGCGCAGCGCGCGCGGCTTCGGCGTCCAGTCGCAGGCCGTGTAAAACGTGTGCTGGTACCAATCGTGCGGCAAGGTGCCGTCTTGCCCCGGCTGGAAAAACTCGACTTCAGCCCAGTGCGTGCCGAGGATCAGCGCCACCAGCGCGCACGAGGCGAGCATCTGGCCCAGGAAATACGCGCCCAGCACCACGCCCCAGCCGATACCGTGCTGCTGCAGCACCCACATGGGCAGCGCCAGCACCAGCGCCACGTGGCCCAGCTTCCAGCCCAGGAACGACAGCCAGCCGCGCCAGCCCCGCAGGCGGCTGTGCGCGGCCACGGGCGTCTTGCCGAAGCGGTCCAGCCAGTCGCCATACCAGTTCAAATACGGCAGCGACAGGGCCGCCACCACGGGCCAGTACAGGTATTGATAGCGGTACTGGGGCGACCAGCTTTGGAACGGCGTCTGGCGCAGGAAGGGGTTCGGTTCCGTGTCCAGGTCATAGCCTTCCACGTTCGCATAGGTATGGTGGAAGTGCACGTGGCGGATGGTCCAGAAATCCGTATCCACGCCGACGGGCATGCCCACCAGGCGGATCAGCATGCGGTTCAGGCGTCCCTGGCGGAAGACGGCGCTGTGGGCCGCATCGTGCAGGGTATTCATGGCCAGCGCCATGGCCGCGACCAGGCAAGCCACATAGCTGGCGACAAACGGCCAGGTGCTGTCGGCGCTCAAGGCCAGCGCATACAGCCCCGCCGCCAGCGCGGCCAGGAAGATGGTCTTCGCATGCAGGCGCCAGTCGCCGAAGCGGTGTTTTCCTTCGGCTGCCAGGTAGGCGTCGGCGCGCGCGCGCAGTTCGCGGCGGAAGGCGGAATCGCGGGCAGGCTGGAAGCGCAGCGGCGGCAACGAAGGTACAGGCTGCGTCACGCGCGCGTCCCCGCCGCTGCCGGCCACCACAGGCGGCGCGCGCCGTCGAGGCCATGCGCCAGCAACGCGGCCAGGAACACCATGCCCCACGCATCGCGCGCGCCATACCAGCCGAGGAACAGCAGCGGCATGGCCACGGCGATGGCGACCCAGGCGATGGCGCCCCAGCGGCGCGCATCCGACAGGCCGCCCAGCGCCAGCGTGCCGCCGAAGATCAGCGCGAACAGGATCGCTTGCTGCGCGCCGGCCAGCACCGCTTCATGGTTGACGTAATAGATCACCAGGCCAAACAGGATCACGCCGCCGACGCCGATGAACAGTTCGGGCACCTCGAACGTGCCGCGCGACTGCCAGTGGGGAAAGCGCGCGCGCAGCCACTTGAACAGCTTGCCGTTGCTGGCCAGGAGCGGATTGTGCGTGGGCGTCATGCCCTTCACGCCATAGCGCATTTCCACGCCCTCGAGTTCCGGCTGGAAGCTGCCGAACAGCCTGTCCCACAGCAGCAGGGTGCCGCCGAAATTGCGGTTGATATAGCGCTTGTCCGTGCCATGGTGCACGCGGTGGTGCGACGGCGTGACCATGAAGCTATCGAGAATGCCGGACTTGTTCACCAGCGCATTGTGGTTGTAGAACTGCACCGTGTAATGCAGCGACGAGACGACAAGGAAGATTTCCAGCGGCACGCCCAGCACGGCCAGGATGGCGATGAAGGGGAAATTCGTCAGCGACGAATACCAGGAATTGCGCACGCCCAGCGACAGGTTGAAATGCTCGCCCTGGTGGTGCACCACGTGCACGGCCCACAGCAAGGGAATCTTATGGTGCAGCCGGTGCATCCAGTAAAAGCACAGGTCCCAGGCAAAAAAGGCGAAGACCCACTGCGCGGCCACGGGCCACTGGTCGACGATGTGCAGGTTCACATGGCGCAGCAGCAGGGCAAACGCCGCCACTTCCACACCGCGGAACACCCACATTAATATGTGGCCGGAATTGAGGTTGAAGATCACGTCCTTCCACGGCACGGGGGTCTTGCGTACCCATTTGAGGATCAGCAGTTCGGCCAGCACAAAGGCCAGCATGATCAGGAATGACAGGGCAAAGGGATTCATCATGGTGCGGTTTTGATGGAAACGGCGCGGCGGGCAGCCAAGGATACCTGCATTTTCGCCAGCATGCCGCCAGCGATGCCGACAGCCAGGCCGGCGGCCAGATCGATGCTCACGTGCCGGCGCAGCGCGATGATGGCGTAGCAGATGGCCACGCCCAGCATCACGGCCAGCGCGGAGCGCAGCAGGTGGCGCCTGTCGCACAAGGCCCACACGCACAGCAGGGTCAATGCGCCATGCAGCGAGGGCAGGCAGTTTTGCGTGGAGTCCGCCGCCTGCAGCATGCGCAGCGCCTGCGTGCTCCAGGCGCTGCCGTCGGCCACGGGCGGATACGCGAGCGTGGTCGGATACAGCAGGAAGACCACGCCGCAGGCCAGCGCGGAGAGCGCCATGGCGCGCGCCAGCCAGCGCACGCGGGCCGCATCGGCCGCCAGGTAGGCGTAGGGAATCAGGATGAAGAAGGACAGGTACAGCCAGATGGCGGCGTCCGTGTAGGGGATGGCGCGGTCGATGGCCGTCTCGGGCAGCAGCACGCCCTGGCCTTGCAGCAGGTCGCTGGAAAAATACACGAGGCCGACGCTGCCCCAGCCGGCCAGCAGGTGCAGCAGGCGGCCGCGTACGGTCATGGAAGAAGGATTCATGCGGTCGCAAGGCGCCGGATGCGGCGCCGTTTCATGGTGGGGTCAAAGGGAGGCAGGTCGCCGCTCACCGTCCAGGCCAGGCCGTCGACGGCCACGCCCAGGCCGCGCAGCACCGCTGTCAGGTGCGCGCGCAGGGCGGCCAGGCCGGCGTCGTCGAGGGCCGCGTGCAGCTGCAAGGCATTGTCGCCCGACTGCAGCAGGCGGTAATCGGCATCCGCCGGCAAGGCTTGCGCGAACGCGCGCGTCAGCACGTCGGCAAACACGGCGACAGGGGCGCCGCCGTCCGCCGACGGCAAGGATGGCAAGAACAGCATGTCGTCGCAGCGTCCTTCGATGCCGTCGATGGCGCGCGTGGCGCGGCCGCACGGGCATGGCGTTGCGCGCGCGAGCAAAATATCGTCGAGGCGATAGCGCACGATGGGCTGCGTGATGCGGGTAAAGTCCGTAATCACGGGCACGAAGCGACGTTGTTCGTCGTCCAGCCACTGCGGCTCGATGTGCACGTATTCCTCGTTCAGGTGCAGCACGCCGTGTTCGCAGCTGCTGGCGAGGAAACCCTCGGTGGCCTGGTAGATTTCATGCACGGCGCCGAACGCCTGCACGATCAGCGCGCGGTCCTGGGCTTCGAGCACTTCGGCCACCGAGATGACTTTTTTCGGCGCCAGCGCCAGGCTGCCATCGATGACGCGCAAGGCCAGCTGGCGCAGCACCTGGGCCGGCGCGACGATGACGGAGGGTTGATAGCGCGCCAGCTGCGCGCACAGGCTGTCGAACGGTGCGAACAAGTCGTAAAAGGCAAAGGTCAGCCACGGCGAGCGCACGGCCGTGTACAGATTGCTGTTCGCGCGCAGGAACAGCGCCACCTTTTCGCCGGAAAACAGGCCCTCGGGCAGCGCCTTGGCCAGCATCACGCCCGCCCATTGCGCCTTTTCGCGGGGGCTGACGGTAAACACGGCGCGCCGCGACGAGGTGCCCGACGACAGGCCCACCGTGATGTCGCCCACGGCCGGCGTGAAGTCGCGGCTCTGCTCGGCCGCCATGGCCGCGTCCATCGCCTGCGCCAAAGTCACCCCCTCGGTGTTCATGGCATCGAAATGCTCGAGCATCAGCGCCTTGTTCATCGTCGGCCACTGCGCCAGGGGCAGATCGCGGTACGCGGCGAAGTAGCGGCTGCGCGCGCACAGGGTGTCGATGAAGCGCGCCAGCTGCTTGCGCTGGTAGGCGTCGAGCTGCGCGCGGCTTGTGAAACGCAGGCGGCGCGTGCGCCAGTACGACAGCAACAGCCAGAAAATACGCTTCACGGGCGGCCCGTCACAGGAACATAGTCCGCCGTGTCTTCATGAGTGATGCGGATCCGCGCATTGCCCGACTGGTGCAGCTGGTGCAGCCGGTTCAGGGTGGCGTAGTACGGCGCGCGCTTGTGCTGGATGAGGAAGGACAGTTCGGACGGTCCGCGCAGCTGCTGGAAGCTTTCCGGCACCCAGGCAGCGTCCGACGCCAGCAGGGTCCAGCCTTCGTCCTGCAGCACGAAGGCGCCCAGATGGCCGATGGCGTGGCCGGGCAGGTCGACGATGTAGATTTCGCCCGTGCCGCTGACGTCGCGCCCGTGCGTGAATGGCAGCAGGGCCGCCGGCAAGGCCGTCTCGGGCACGCTTTCCACGAAATCCAGGCGATCAGAAATATCGTTCGGCAGCAGTTCGGGCACGAAGGCCTGGCGCACGGCGGCCACGCCGGACAGTCCCCGCACGGCGTCCCAGCCCGTTTTGGAGGCCATCAGCCGCGCGCCGGGAAAATCGCGCAGGCCGGCGATATGGTCGGCGTGGAAGTGCGACAGCAGCAAGGTGTGGATGTCGCCGGGCGATACGCCATGCGCGCGAAGCTGGCCCTGCAGCGATTCCTGCTCGTCGAAGGAAATCGGCGTCACCCACGCGTACATGCGGTAGACGCCTTTCGACGTGGCGGCGCGGAAGTGTTCGGCGTAGCCCGTGTCCCACAGGTACAGGCCCGCGCGCGTTTCGATCAGGTAGGCGCGCGAGGGGAAGCAGCGGCTGGACAGTCCGCTGCCTTTCAAGACCATGCACGAAGGATGGGTGCAGTGGCCGACGCGAAACGCGGTGATGCTAGCCATTGCGCTCCTTGCCCACCTTGTGCGCCGCCGCTTCCTGGCGCATCCACTGCGCCGTGCGGGCGATGCCGTCCTGCAGGCTGACGACGGGACGGTAGCCGAGCACCTTGCGCGCCTTGGCGCTGTCGAGCGTCATGTCGAAACTGAGCGCACCGATGCTGTAGGGCGTGAGCGACGGTTCGCGGCGCGTGAAGCGCGAGGCGAACTGCATCAAGCGCGCCACCAGCGCCAGCACGCGGTAAGGCACGCTGACGATCTCGAACGGCTGCTGCAGATGGTCGCGGAACAGGCTGCGCAAGATGTCGCACAGGCGCGCCGGCTCGCCATTCGTGATGTTGAAGGCGGCGCCCGAAGCGATAGTCTTGTGCACGGTGGCCAGCCACATCGCATGCACGACATTGTCGACATAGGTGACGTCGATGGTGGCCGCGCCGCCGTTGGGCAGCGGCAGCTTGCCGCCGCGCTCCTGCAGCACGCGCGCCAGGCGCGGGATCAGCACCTGGTCGTGCGGGCCGAAGATGGCGCGCGGGCGCAGGATCACGCACGTCATGCCGCGGTGGCGGTCGACGCACTCCTGCACCAGTTTTTCCGCCATCGCCTTGCTGCGCGCATACGCGTTGACAAAAGAATCGGGGCGGAAGGTTTCCGGCACCTCGTAGCGGTTGCGGTAATCGAAATAGATGGCCGGGGTGGAGATATGCACGAAGCGCGCCACGTGCAGGCTGGCGGCCGCGCGCAACAGCTGGGCCGTGGCCGTGACGTTGGCGGCGATGAAGTCGCGTTCCGCGCCCCAGGGCGACGACAGCGCGGCGCAGTGCCAGACGGCGTCCATGCCGCGCACCAGCTCGTCGACCTGGCGCGGCGTGGCCTGCGCCAGGTCGAGCACCACGAATTGCGCGCCCATGCGTTCGAGTTCGCGGCCCACGGCGGCGTTGCGGCCCGTGGCGCGCACTTCCACGCCTTGCGCCAGCAGGGTGCGCACGGCATTGCGCCCCAGACCGCCCGTCGCTCCCGTGACCAATATCCGCCTCATCGCACCACCTTCACAGGTCAAGAATCATGCCGCCGATGGTCAGGCCCGCGGCCGTCCCCATCATCAGCAATCGCTGGCCTGCCACGGCCCGCCCCGTCATCACCGCCTCGTGCAGGGCGGTGGGCAGGGACGCGGCCACCTGGTTGCCATGCGTTTCAAAGATCTTGATGATTTTAGCATCGGGGACGTCGAGGATGCGCGCCGCATGCGCGAGGCCCAGCGGGCTGGCCTGATGGGGCACGACCACGTCGATTTTTTCCAGTCCCGCGCCCGATTCCTGCATGAGTTCCGCCAGGAAATCCGGCATCACCTTGACGGCCAGGCGGAACACGGCCTTGCCATCCATGCGGAACAGGTAGTCGCCCGGTTCGCAGCCGTTGCGCGGGTTGCGCTCGGTGCCGCCGCCGCGGATTTCGCAGTAGCGCCGCCCTTCCGGATACGTGCCCATCTTGTAAGCGCGGATGCCGGCGCTGCCGTCGCCCTGCTCGACGATGACGGCGGCGGCGCCGTCGCCAAAGATCATCGACGCTTCCGGCTCGCTCCAGTCAACGCCGCGCGAAGCGAGGTCGGATGAAACGATGGCAATGCGCCGGTAGGCGCCGCCGGCCAGCATCGAGGCGGCCACGCGGAAGGCGGCCATGAAACTGAGGCAGCTGGCGTTGACGTCGAAGCTTTGCGTGCCTGGCGGCAAGCCCGCGTGTTCGGCCACGAAGCAGGCCGTGTTCGGCAATGCCTGTTCTGGCACGCCGTTGGCGCAGATCAGGAGGTCGATGTCGGCCGGACGCAGGCTGGCGTTCTTCAGCGCGTCGAGCAGGGCGGCGGCGCCCAGCTGGCTTTGCGACTCATCGGGCGCAGCGACAAAGCGCGACAGCACGCCGCTCTTGCGCAGGGTAAAGCCGGCCGGATGACCCAATGTCAGGTCCAGGCTGGCGGAAGTCACACTATGCGACGGCACGGCTTTGCCCGTCGCGATCAGGCGAACTGGAATCATGTTGGCCTTAACAGAGTAAATATGGTGATGAATTAATCACGTGCCAGCGGCGGCAATGCAACACCGCAGTTCTTGCAGAAATTGGCATCGTCATCGAGCCCTTCTTTCAGGCACGTGGGACAGGTACGCGTGGTGACCAGCTTGGAACTGCGCTGCACCGTCATTTCGGCACTGATAATGCCGGTAGGCACTGCCAGGATGCCCCAGCCGAGCAGCATCATCAGCGAAGCGATGGTGCGCCCGATATCGGTGCGCGGCGTGATATCGCCGAACCCGACGGTAGTCATGGTGCTGATGGCCCAGTAGATCGACGTGGGGATACTGCTGTAACCGTTATCGGGCCCTTCCACGACGTACATCACAGTACCCAGCAGAAAGACCACCATCATGACAAACGATAAAAAGATGAGGATCTTGCGCCGGCTGGCCAGCAAGGCCCGCCCCAGCACCGTGTATTCATGCACATACGACGTGAGCTTGAGGATACGAAACATGCGCAGCAGGCGCAAAATGCGCACGTCGATCAGCACGTGCGCGCCCGGCAGCAGCAAGCCGATGTAGGTCGGCACGATGGCCAGCAAGTCGATGATGCCGAAAAAACTCTTCGCGTAACGCACCGGATGCCGCAGGCACGACAGGCGGGCGACATATTCGATGGTAAATAAAATGGTGAAAAACCACTCCAGCGCCGTCAGCCAGACGCCATAGCGCTCGGCCACGGAGGCGACACTGCTGAGCACGACCACCGTCACGCTGACCAGGATGGCGGCGATCAGCAGCAAGTCGAAGGCGCGGCCCGTGCGCGTTTCCGCCTCGAAAATGACGGTGTACACCTGTTCGCGCCAGCCCCGCTCGGGCTTGCCATATTTTTGCTGCGTTTCCTGCGCCGCCAGTTGCTGCGGCGTCAGGGGTGCCGCACCGCTCTTCGTCGCGGCTTTCATGTGGTGAGTGTGCTCATATACTATTATTGTATAGATAATTGACAAAGCACGGCGACACGCACGATTGCAATAAGGTTTGCGCTACGCCAACTTCTTCGCCAGCAACACGGCATTGCGCCGGTCGCGCTCCGCCTGCACGATGTCAGTCGTGCGCGCTTCCGACAGGCCCACCGTGTGCAGCACGGTGGCCGTCAGCTGCAGCGCCGACTCCAGCGCCTCGGGCACGACCAGGGTGGCGCCCGCCTGGATCAGAGCCACCGCATGCGCCTCGTCGCGGGCCCGCGCATACACGGGCAACTGCGGATATTCGCGGCGGATCGATTTCACGGCATGCAGCACGGACGCCGCATGGTCCATCGTCAGCACGACGGCGGCGGCCCGGTCCGCATTCACCTTTTGCAACAGTTCCGCGCGCGACGCATCGCCGAAATACACGGGAAAGCCGCGCGGATGCAGGGTCGTCACCAGCCGCGCGTCATTTTCAATCGCCACATAGGCGATATCCTGCTCCGTCAGCACCTTGGCCAGCAACTGCCCCACCCGGCCGAAACCGGCGATGATGACGGTGCTGCCCTGCGGCGGCAGCGCGCCGTGCGCCAGGTCGGCCAGCTGATGGTGGTGGCGCTGTTCCCACCAGTTGCCGAAGGCGCGCGCCGCCTTGGCCAGCGCCGGCGTGGCGAACAGGCTCAGCCCCACCACCAGCATGACGAACTGCGCCACCTGCGGGCCGATTAACTTGGTACCGAGCGCATACGCGACGACGATGAAGGCGAATTCGCCGCCCTGCCCCAGCAGCACGCCCGTTTCCACGGCGCGTCCCCAGTGAAAGCCGCCGATGCGGAAAATCACGCCGATGACGAGGGTTTTCAAGGCAAACAGGCTCAGCACGGCCAGGGGAATCAAGACGGGCGACTTGAGGATTTCGCGCACGTCGATCTGCATGCCCACCGACATGAAGAACAGGCCCATCAGCAAGCCCTTGAAGGGCTCTATCGTCACTTCCACTTCATGGCGAAATTCCGTTTCCGCCAGCAGCAGGCCGGCCAGCAGGGCGCCCAGCGCCATCGACAGGCCCGCCAGATAGGTCAGGCCCGCGATGCCCAGGGTGCTGAGCAGGGTCAAGGCCATGAACACGTCGGGCTGGCGTTTCTTGACGAAAAACTGGAACAGAGGGCGAATCACGCGGCGTCCCAGCAGGTAGATCAGCAAAATGGCGCCGGCCGATTTCACGGCCGCAAAGCTGAGCAGGTAGGCCAGGTCGTCGCTGCGCCCGCTGGCGAACACGTCGATCAGGATGAACAGCGGCACCACCATCAGATCCTGGAACATCAGAATGGAAAAGCCCGCCTGGCCGGCCGGCGTCTGCAGGGAACGCTGGTCCGTGAGCAGCTGCATCACCACGGCCGTCGACGACAGCGACAGCACCAGGCCCAGCACGATGGACGCTTCCAGCGACAAGCCGAAGTAATACGCGACGCCGCCGATCAGGCAGGCGCTGACGGCCACCTGCCCCACGCCCGCACCGAACACCCAGCGCCGCAGCGCCCACAGCCGTTCCGTCGACAGTTCCAGGCCGATCATGAACATCAAAAACATCACGCCCAGCTCGGCCAGGCCGCTGACCTGCTCGGCGCGCACGAACGAAAAATACGTCAGCCACGGGAAGTCGCCGGCCCACAGACCGAAGCCGAACGGGCCGAACAGGGCGCCCACGGCCAGGAAGCCGAGCACCTGGTTGACTTTCAGACGTTGCAATAGCGGAATAAAAATCCCCGCCAGGGCGAGAAACAGCAGGGTTTCCCGCAAATACGGTAAGGCGTGTTGCTCTTCCAAAATAGTCCTAACTCAATGGTATCCATGCCGAATTGATAATTGTCGCATGCTGGGCGACAGAGAAGTAAGTGCACACGTGATATTTTTCCACAAGGCAACAAATACGCTACGGGCGCGCCGCTGGCGGCGCCAGCATGTCGGCGCGTGGGCGGTCCCAGCCCGGCACATAGGCGGGACACGGCCTGCCACGGAACTGTTGCAGCTCGACGGTCGTAAAATTGGGCAGCAAGCCGGGGTTGAAGCGCACGTCCGTCAGCTTGTCCGCGTTCAAGCGGGGCATGCGGGCAAAGCGGAACCAGGCGTCGACATAGCAATTGTCTTCCTGCAGCGCACGCAAGGCGGCCAGGCTGCCCGCCGCCTTGGCGGAGACGGCAATGCCGGGCGCCAGTTGCTGTTCGCGCTTGCCCGTCTCGGCCAGCCCCGCCGGGCAGGCCGCGGGCGCCAGCGATGCGGGCAGCAGGCTCAGGGTGCCGCGCCGCAAGGTGTACACGTCCGTCTTGCTGTCGAGCGAGACATAGATCCAGCACAGGGGGTTGCTGGGAAACGCCGTCATCGCCACATCCCACACGCGCGTGCCGGGATCGAGCCGTTGCACGGCCGCCTCGATGCGCGTACGGCCGAGGGCCGAGGCCACGCCCTGCGTGCCGATAAACGTGGCGGCCAGCGCGAAGGCCAGCAGCAGCGCCCCCCGCCCTCGCTCGCCAGCCCGTCCCTGCAGCACGGCCAGCACCGCGCCCAGCCCCAGCAAGACGGCCAGCGAGGCGGGCGCCAGATAGGTCTTATAGGTAAAGAAGCACAGGGCCGCCGCCAGCCCCGCCAGCAGTACGCTTTTGACGATGCCGTAACGCAAGGACATGATCACGGGAACGCCCAGCAGCACCCAAAACATGGGTTCGACAATGAAGACCATGTCGCCATACAGCCAGCGGCTATCGAACGGATAGAACGGGTGCAAGCCATAGGAATTGAGAAAATCCATGCCCATGTGCAAGCAGAATCCCAGCAGCAGACACGCCGCCAGGCCGATGCGGGCGGGCATGCTTTCCTTGAGCAAGCGCCGTGCGCCGGGCCACAGCAGCCACAGCAGGGCCAGCAACAGCAGCGCCTGCGGCAAGGCCAGCAGCAAGGTATGCGTATGGCCGCGGTGGTGCAGCATGTAGCCGAAGGGGCGCGGCAGCAGCTTGGTCAGCACCAGATCGAGGTCGGGCGCGTTGCTGGCAAACCAGGCCGTAAACAGAAACAGCGCGCGCCGGGTGCGCTGTGCGGGGGCTTGCGGCTCGGGCGGCAGGCTGCGATGTACCAGTTCGCCGACACCGAGGCCGATGACCGAATGTGTAATATTATCCATCGGGCAATTTTACAGGATGACCGCCCCGGTGCGCTGTCGCGCGACTACTTGCGCTACAGTTTTTCCAGCTGCTCGCCGCGCATGCCCACCAGCAAGGCGCGGCCATCGGGCAGCACGCGGAACTCGCCATAGCGGGCCTTCTCCCAGCGCGCCGCCTCGCCTTCCTTGAAGAACCAGGCATCGCTGACCAGCACCCAATTGCCATCCTTCGGCGTCAGTTCGAGCAGGAATTCGCCGGGCGCCAGCGCCTCTCTGGTGTACGGGCGCAGCAATTCGGCCACGCCGCGCGCATCGCGCCGGGCTACCACGAAGGGCCGGCCGGGCGCCCGCTCCACGCTGGCCAGGGTGGACAGGACGCCCAGGTTGACGAAATTGAGGCGCATGTAATCGCCCTGCATCAGCGAACGGGGATCGACGGGTTCCAGCGCCACGAAGATGGCCTCGCCCTTGGCGATCAGCTGCTCTTTCTGCCAGATGCCGCCGTTGGCGACCAGCAGCACCAGCAGCAATCCGCCCAGCACGCCCAGTCGCGCCGCGCGATATTCGGCCGCCACGCCCGGTGGTTTGTTTTCCACCAGGTGCAGCACGGCGCCGCGCGTGGCCAGCCACGACAGGGCACACAACACGGCGCCGGCCACGGCCAGCAGCGCGGCCTTGCTGGCCAGCGGCCAGGCCAGCTGGTAATAAAAACTGCCGATGATCCACGCCGCCGCCAGCGAGGCCGCGACGGCCACGCGCGAACGTCCGCTCGTCACGCAATACGCGAGGATCAGCAGCACGGGCCCCAGCGCCGGCATGAACCACGCCAGCACGATCAGCACCAGCGCCACGCCGATGGCGGGCAACTGGCGCAACGCGGGCCAGCGCCATCCCGTCCAGGCGGCGGCCGCCGCGGCCAGCACGAGCGAGACGCCGTTCAAGGCCTGCGCATACCAGGCAGCGCTCTGGTGCCGGCTCACTTCGCGCGCCACCTCGCCCGTGAAGCCGCCGCCCAATGCACCGCCCAGCATGAAGGTCATGCCGGACCAGAAGACCAGCCCGAGCAAGATGGCCAGGACCCACCCCGTCGACAGCGATTCCAGGAAGGCGGCGATGGGGGCGCCGCGGCCATCGTTGAAGGCTTGCTTCTGCAGCCAGTGGGCCGCCAGCCAGCATGCCAGGGCCAGCATCCACGCCAGATACAGTTGCGTCGGATCGTTGTCGAAGATCCAGTCGCGCGTGCTGTCGACGATGCCCAGCCCCAGCAAGCCGCAGGCGACCAGCCCCAGCAGCACGCGCAGCCAGTCGCGCGGCAAGGCGGCGGCCACCACCAGGCTTGCCAGGCACAGCAGCAGCGACGCCGTCTGCGTGGAATAGTCGCGGTACAAGGCATAGCCGAGCAAGCCGCCGCCCACCAGCAGGCAGGGCACGGCCAGCTGCTCGACAAACAGCGCCACGCCGCGCGTGCGGATCAGCAGCACGGACACCACCAGCACGATGGCAGCCACGACATACGCGCCGGGACCGTGGCGCACGACGCTTTCCAGGCCCACGCCCAGCGCAATCATCAGCGGGATGGCGGCAAGCCAGGCGCCGAAGGCCGTCATCAGCACCAGCGGCCACGGCCGTACATCCTGCACAGGGCGGCTGGCGTTGGGCGGCAACAGGCCGGCGCGCGTGGCGTCGTCGATCAGGGTGGCGAGCGCATCGGCTCGCTGACTGTTCATCTTGCTCATGCCGCCTCCTGGCGCGCGCGCCACAAAATGCCTTGCACGGTCAGCGCCAGCAGTACGGCAGCGACCAATCCCAGCATGATCAGCTTGCCCACATCACTGCCGCCGCCGCCGTTGAACAGCAAGTACATCAATCCTCCCACCAGCAGGGTATTGAGGCCCAGCGCGACGGCGCTCAGGCCGAACACGTCAAAGTAGCGGCGCGTGGCCAGCAGGACAGCGGCGACGGCCAGCAAGCCGAGACCAGCCCAGTACGGCGACCCGACCTCGCTGCCGAACAGGGCACTGACGGCCGTGCCCGTGATGAGGATGGTGGCCAGCACCAGGCCCAGGCGCAAGGCCCAGCTGCCCGCGCCCGTCCAGCGCGCCAGCAGGGGCGAGACAAACGCACAGGCCAGCAGCACGGCCAGCCAGCCGCTGACGAAAATGCTCAGATCGGCCGAATCGATGCGCCAGCTGTGGCGCGCATGCGCCTGCATCCACAGGGCGGCGGCCGTCGACAGTATCAGCATCCACGGCGTCCACAGCACGTCGCTGCGCGCGACAAAACACAGGGGCAAGGCCAGCACGGCCCACAGGGCGAACAGCTGCCACGGATCGGCGCCCGTCTGGTAGGTCTGGCCGAAATACGCGAACAGGCCGCCGATGGCCAGCAAGGCCATCAGCAACAGCGGTATGCGCGCCTTGGGCACGGCGAAGGCGCCCACGCAGGCGGCCGCAAACACGCCTTGCAACAGGGCAAAGCGGCCCATGCGGCCAAGGTCTTCCCAGTTGGCGGCGACCCAGCAGATCAGACCCATGCCCAGCAGCGCGGCGCCCAGCACGGCCACGCCGCGCGGCAGCCAGTAGGCCAGGCGCGCCGGTTCGCGCTGGAAGCCGGCCGCTTCCTGCAACTGCCGGGTCTGCTGGGCATCGAGCGCATGGGCCGAGGCGAGTTGGTACACGGCGAGGCGTAAATCCATCGTCTGCTTTCTGTATCAGGAAATAGGAGAGAAATAGAAGAAGTCGGGTCAGCGCTCGACGCTCACGCCGCGCCAGAAGGCGACGTGGCCGGCAATTTGCTTGGCGGCATCCTTGGGCTGGGAGTAATACCAGGCCGCGTTGGCATTCGTCTGGCCATCGACGACGACATCGTAATAGCTGGCCGTGCCCTTCCACGGGCAGATGCTCGTGTGGCTGCTGGGACGCAGATAGGCCTGCATCACCGCCGACAAAGGAAAATACACATTGTTTTCAACGACTTGCACCTGCGCATCGGTGGCTTGCGCGATGACGGCGCCATTCCAGCTGGCTGTTGGCATTTGACTACCCTCCTTCTGCGCCGAGTGTAGCGCAAAAAGTCCGCCATGGCGCGCGCCATTGGCGCCCCGTTCAGGCGCCGGAGATGATCTGGCGCAAGGCTTGCTCAAACACTTCGGGCGGCTGGCCGCCGGAAATCAGGTGGCGCTCGTTGATGATGACGGCGGGCACGGAATTGATGCCGTTCTGCTGGTAGAAGCGCTCCTGCGCGCGCACCTCGTCCGCATAGGCGCCGGACGCCAGCACCTCGGCCGCTTTCACGGTGTCCAGGCCCACCTTGTCCGCCACGGCCAGCAGCACCTCATGCGAGGACGGATCCTGGCCTTGCGTGAAGTAGGCATCGAACAGCGCCATCTTGAGTTCCTTCTGGCGCCCTTCCAGGGCGGCCCAGTGCAGCAGACGGTGCGCATCGAAGGTGTTGTAGATGCGCCCGCGCTTGTCCATGGCAAAGGTAAAGCCCAGCTGCTCGCCGCGCGCGCGGATCGCTTCGCGCGACTGCGCCATCTGTTCCGGGCTGGAACCGTATTTGCGGGCGATGTGTTCGCCGATATCCTCGCCTTCGGGCGGCATATTGGCGTTCAGCTCGAAGGGCTGGAAATGGATGTCGGCCTGGACGGTGTCTTGCAGCTTGTCCAGCGCCTGTTCCAGCGATTTCAGGCCCACCACGCACCAGGGGCAGGAAACGTCGGAAACGAAGTCGATACGGATGGGAACGGGTGTGGCGGGAGTGGAACTCATGGTGGGCAGCCTTTGCGCGAGTCGGTGGCGGCCGCACCGCGCGGCGCCGCAAGGTTGGGGTCAGACCCGGTGGATCTGACCCCGGCATTTTACTTCTTCTTCACGGGCGCCTTGCCCGCATCCTTCTTGCCGCCGATCTTGCTTTCCTTGCCAGAGAGCAGGTTCGCGATGTTCTGGCTGTGGCGGTAAGCGAGCAGCACGCTCATCACGATGACGGCCAGCAAGATCGGGTCGACGCCGAACAGCAAGCCATAGTAAAACGGCGCGAACAGGGCCGCCACCAGGGCCGCCAGCGAGGAATAGCGGAAGGCATAGGCGATGATCAGCCAGGTGGCCAGGGTTGCCAGGCCCAGCCAGGGATTGATGCCCAGCAGCACACCGAGGGCCGTCGCCACGCCCTTGCCGCCGACGAAGCGGAAGAACACGGGCCACAGATGGCCGAGGAAGACGGCGATGGCCACCAGGGCCACGGCCGTATCGCCCACACCCAGCGCGCCGGCAAAATGGTCGGCCAGGAACACGGCCAGCCAGCCTTTGGCGCCATCGCCCAGCAGGGTCATGATGGCGGCGCCCTTGTTGCCGCTGCGCAGCACGTTGGTGGCGCCCGGATTCTTCGAGCCATAGGTGCGCGGATCGGCGATGCCGTAGACCTTGCTCATCACCACGGCAAACGATATCGAGCCGAGCAAGTAAGCGGCCACTGTCATTGCCACGGTTGTGATTACTGGATTCATTTCTTCCCTTTATTGTGTTTATTGCACCAGCATCGAGGCTGGCGCAGCAGAATATACACCAGCGTCCAGTCCGGGAACAGGGCGGCGTCTGGTTTTCTTAATCTTGCAGCGCGCACTGCACCGGCTTGGCCTTGAGCAAGTCGAGCAAGACCTGCGGCGCCAGCGAGACGAGGAAACCGCGCCGTCCGCCATTGATGTAAATGCGCGGCAAGTCCAGGATCGATTGCTCCACGTACACGGGCATGGTCTTTTTGGTGCCGAACGGCGAGGTGCCGCCGATCATGTAGCCGGAATGGCGCTGCGCCACCTCGGGCTTGCACGGCTCGACGGACTTGCAGCCGATGGCGCGCGCCAGGTTCTTGGTCGACACCTTGCAATCGCCATGCATGAGCACGATCAGCGGCTTGGCCGCCTCGTCCTGCATCACCAGGGTCTTGATCACATCGTGCTCGGGCACGCCCAACTCGCGCGCCGAGACGCTGGTGCCGCCATGCTCTTCGTAGGGATACGGGTGTTCTTCGAAGGAAACCTGGTGCTTGCGCAGCAGCTGCGTCGCCTGGGTTTCGGAAATATGCTCTTTTTTAGCCATGCGTGATACGCTGATCGTTCAGTGAGGAGTGCTAATTATGCAGGAAGAAATTCGCTTTGCCACATTCAATGTCTGCAACCTTGCCCCCGCCGGGGCGAAATTGTATGACAACCTGGAACCGTTGAGTCCGGCGCAATACGAGGCCAAGGCGGAATGGACGGCGCGGCAGATCGACCTGCTCGACGCCGACGTGATCGCTTTCCAGGAAATTTTCTCGCAAACGGCCCTGCGCGACGTGCTGTCGCGCACGCGCCACTACCGCGCAGCCACGCTGGCCGGCTACGATGCGATGGATACTGCCGGACGCATGCTGCCCACGGTGGCGCTCGTATCGCGCCTGCCGCTGGCCGGCGCTGGTGTTGCCTGGGCGAATTTTCCAGCCGGCGTGACCGTGTCCGCCGACAGGCCGGGCGCCGACGACAACGCCTGCCGCTTCGCCCGTGCGCCCCTGCATGTCCAGGTCATCTTGCCGGGCGGACAACTCACCGACGTGGTCGTCGTGCATTTGAAATCGCGCCGGCCCGACTACCGCCATGGCGACGGCAACGATGCCATCGCCTACGCGCTGGCCAACCTGCGCTCGCTGCAGCGGCGCGGCGCGGAAGCCGTGGCCTTGCGCGTGCTGGCAAGCGAACTGGGTCACAGTGGCCGTCCCCGCATCGTGCTGGGCGACTTCAACGACATCGCCAATGCCGTCACCACGGCCATCGTCATGGGCGCCGGCGCGCCGTGCGAACCTGGCATGGAAATGCGCGCGCGCCTGTACGACGCCAACGCCATCCAGCTGCGCCAGGGCGCCTTGCGCCACGCGGGCTACACGAATATTCACGACAGCGCCTACATGACGATCGACCATATCCTCGTGTCCGACCATTTTCATCCTGCCTCGCCGCGCGCCATCGGCGTGCTGCAGGAAGTGACTTATCTCAACGACCATTTGCTGCTGGGCCTGCCGCACGCCTCCGACCATGGCCAGGTGCTGGCACGCATCAAGCTGCTGGGAAACATTCATTAGTTCAATAGTGCCGCCAGCGCGCTGCCCGCGACTTGCGCGCTGGCGTAGCGCCCCTGGTACTGCTGGCAACCCTGGCCCCGCAGATACGCCAGCTGCTGCGCCGTTTCCACGCCTTCGGCGATCACCGTCAACTGCAGCTCGCGCGCCATGGCGATGATGGTGGCGGCCACGGCCGTGTCGGACTCGCCCGCCGCGGCAGGCAGGAAGGACGGGTCGATCTTCAGCTTGTCCACCGGGTAGTGGCGCAGATTGGCCAGGCGCGAATAGCCGGTGCCGAAGTCGTCGATGGCCAGCCTGGCGCCCAGCGCGCGCAATTGCGCCAGCACGCCGGCCAGACGCGCGCCGCCCTTCATCAGCAAGGACTCCGTCACTTCCAGTTCCAGGCTGGCGGCGGGCAAGCCCGACGCGGCCAGCGCGTCTTGCACGCTGAGCAACAAATTATTGTGCAGGCATTGCGCCGGCGACAGATTCACGGCCACGCGCCAGGCATGGCCCGCATCGTGCCAGCCGCGTGCGCGCCGGCAGGCTTGCTGCAGCACCCAGTTGCCAATCGATACCATCAAGCCGCACTCCTCGGCCACGGCGATGAAGCGCTCGGGCGGCAGCAGGCCCAGTTGCGGGTGGCGCCAGCGCAACAGCGCTTCGGCGCCGAGGATCTGCCCGCTGGCCACATCGAGCGCGGGCTGGAATTCGAGCACGAACTCGTCGCGCCCCAGCGCCTCGCGCAAGCCCTGCTCCAGGCTGGCCCGCTCGACGATTTGCGCATTCATCTCGGCATTGAAAAACTGGAAATTGTTGCGCCCGTTTTCCTTGGCGTGGTACATGGCGACATCGGCGTTGTGCACGAGGCTATCGATGCTGTCGCCATCGCTGGGAAAGATGGCCACGCCGATCGAGGTCGACACCTGCAATTCGTATTCGCCCAGCTGATAGGGCTGCGTGACGGCATGCAGCAGGCTGGCCGCCACATGGGCCACCTGGTCGATGCCGCCCACCTCGGCCAGGATGATGACGAACTCGTCGCCGCCATGCCGGCTGACGGTATCGACGCCGCGCACGCAGCGCACGAGGCGCCGCGCCACTTCCTTGAGCAGCAGGTCGCCCACGTGGTGGCCCATGCTGTCATTGATATGCTTGAAGTGGTCGAGGTCCAGGTACAGGACGGCCAGCATGCTCAGCTTGCGCCGCGCCGCCGCCAGGGCCAGCGACAGCCGGTCCAGCAGCAGCACGCGGTTCGGCAAGTCGGTGAGGAAATCGTGCTCGGCCAGGTGGCGCGTGTGTTCCTCGTTTTTCTTGCGCTCGCTGATATCGCTGAGGATGGCCAGGTAATTGCTCAATTGCCCCTGCGGGTCGCGGATGGCCGTCAGCGACAGCCAGGCCGGATAGCGCCCGCCCGCCTTGCGCTGGCCCACGATGTCGCCTTGCCAGTAACCGTTGGCATCGACTTCGTCCCACACGTGGTCGAAAAACGCGGGCACGTCCGCCTCGACGCCGTGCGGGACGAAGGGCTTGCCCAGCATGTCGTCCAGGCTGTAGCCGCTGATCTCGCTGTATGCGGGATTCATGCTGACGACCCGCTGCTGCGGGTCCATCACGACGATGGCGACGCTGGCATGCTCGATGACCTGCATCGACAGGTACAGGGCCCGCTCGGCAAGTTTGCGTGAGGAAATATCGCGGATCACGGCGTAAAACAGATAGGTATGGTCGAGCGTGACGGAGGTGAGCAGCACTTCGCCCCAGAACAGCTGGCCCGTGCATGTCTGATAGCGCCAGTCGTAGCGGCAGTTGCCGTCGGCATGGGCCTGCGCCGCCAGCTGCGTGCCGCGCAACGAGGACAATGCGCCATCGGGCTGGCGCAAGGGTGAAAAGTCGCTGAGGCGGCGCCCCAGCAGCCGTGGCCGGTCTTCGCATTGAAACAAGGCAATGGCGGCCGGATTCGCCTCGGCGATATGCTCGTCGCGCAGCAGCAGAATGGCGTCGGCGGATTTCTCGTACAGCTGGCGGAAATTGTCGCCCATCAGCAGCAGGGCGCCCTGCGCCGCGCCATCCTGGCCGCTGGCCGTGATGTCGACATCGATGCACACCACTTGCCGCACTCTTCCTGACTGGATGACAGGAAACACGGTGGAACAGATGCAGCGCGGCGCGGCGCCGTCGGCGCCGAGCTTCCACAGGCGCATGCCGCGCGCCTTGCCGCTCTCCCACACGGCCGCCAGTTCGTCTGCCCCCTCCTCGGCCAGGCTGGCGGCGTCCGGCAGCGAGGCGGCCACCCTGGCCCACGGCTGGCCCAGCGCCAGCTCGGCCGCCACGCCATACAGACGTGATGCCCCCGCGCTCCAGTAGCGCACGATGCCGTCGCGGTCGATGCCGCGCATGGCCAGGCCCGGTGTCTGTTCGACGGCAGCAACGATGATGGACAGCAAATCGAGCGCCTTGCCGGCCGCCCCCGCCTGCGGTTCGACCGGGGCCAGCAAACGGCCAGGCGACGGGGCGGCTCCGGCAATCCGATCAGACATCAGGCCCCCTGTGGCGCGGCCGCGCGGCAACCGGCGGGCGTGTGGCCTGTCCGGTGGCGCAACCATCCCGACCATTCTTGCGCGCCGGCGAATCGGCTTCTTGAGAAGGCGCAAGCATCGTGACGTGGACGGCGCGCATGCTGGCGGTGGTCTTTGGTCGCCGTTTTTTGCATTCCAGCCCCGATTTTGTGCAATCTGTCGCACGGCGATGGCGGCCGGACTTGAATCTTCCTAAAGTGGCAACATGCGCATCGCCGTGGACGGCCGCAGCGGCAGGCGTGCTGTCTGCGGCCGCCACGGTGATGCGCTACCCGAATTCCCCCGGCCTGCCGCAGGCCGGCCGCACCGAGACCTGGCGCCGAAACCCTGCGCCGCTCCTGAAAAAAACCTATGAAAAACGAGACCCTGCCCCCCGCCTCTCCCCTTGCCGCCACGCGCCGCCGGCGCTGGCGCACGCCCCTCTTGATCCTCGTCGTGCTGGGCCTGGCAGGCGGCGGCTGGACGGTGCTGCAATCGAAGCAGCAAGCGGCCAAGGCTGCGGAACAGCAAGCGAGCAAGAAGAAGGAGCAGGAAAAGACGCCCGTGCATGAACTGGCGCAGGGCGACGTGGCCGCCA
Source organism: Janthinobacterium glycogeni (assembly GCF_051380725.1). Lineage (NCBI taxonomy): Bacteria > Pseudomonadati > Pseudomonadota > Betaproteobacteria > Burkholderiales > Oxalobacteraceae > Janthinobacterium > Janthinobacterium glycogeni. The sequence continues at coordinate 108,759 of NZ_JBNYXP010000013.1, forward strand.
TCGATGCGCGCGCCCTCAGCATCAGCCTGCCCCTGTCCGGTTCGCTCGCGCCCGTGACCCAGGCCACCATCAAGGCCAAGGTTTCCGGCGTGATCCAGGAAACGACCTTGCAGGAAGGCCAGCAAGTGGCCAACGGGCAAGTCCTCGTGCGCCTGGACGCGGCCGACCTGCGCGCCCGCCTCACGCAGCAGCAAGCCATGCTGGACGAAGCGCAGGCGCGCCTGTCGATGGCGGCCAAGAATGAGGCGAACAGCCAGGCGCTGCTCAAGCAAAAATACATTTCGCAGACGGCCTACGACACGACGCAAAACTCGGTCGACCTGGCGCGCGCCAACGTCAAGTCCGCCGCCGCCATGGTCGACATCGCCCGCATCGCGCTGGCCGATGCGGTGATCCGCGCGCCGATGGCCGGCATCGTCAGCAAGCGCCACCTGCAGGCCGGCGAAAAAGTCTCGCCCGACATGCCCGTCTACACCATCGTCAACCTGGCGCAGCTGACGCTGGAAGCGCCCGTGCCCAGCGCGGACATCCCCCGCATCAAGCTGGGCCAGGACGTGCACTTCAAGGTCGACGGCTTCGGCGCGCGCGACTTCGCCGGCAAGGTCACGCGCATCAACCCCACCACAGAGAGCGGCTCGCGCGCCATGCTCGTCTACATCGCCGTCGACAATGGCGATGGCGCGCTGCGCGGCGGCATGTTCGCCAAGGGCAGCATCGTCACCGAGCGATCAATCGTGGCGCCGCTGGTGCCCTTGACGGCCGTGCGCAATGAAAAGCAGGGCCCCGTCGTGTATGCGCTGGTGGGCAACAAGGTCGTCGCCCAGCCCGTCACCCTGGGCTTGCGCAACGAAGATGAAGGCTACGCCGAGGTCAAGTCCGGCCTGGTGCCGGGCGCGAAAGTCATCGTCGCCAAGCTCGATGGCGTCAAGCCGGGCCACAGCGTGACCTTCGCCGCGCAATCGGCTACGCCCGCCGCCCCCGCCGCGCCGGCAGCCGTGCTGGCACGGAAGGATTAAGCCATGTGGATGACCAAAGTCAGTATTCAAAACCCCGTCTTTGCCACCATGGTCATGGTGGCGCTGGTGGTGCTGGGTATCTTCTCGTACCGGGGCCTGGGCGTGGAAAGCATGCCCAGCGTGCAGTTCCCGTTCGCCGCCATTGAAGTGAACTACCCGGGCGCCTCGCCCGAAGCCGTGGAAAACGACATCACGCGCCCCATCGAGGACGCCGTCAACACCGTCAGCGGCATCAAGACCATCCGCGCCAACTCGTGGGAAGGACGCGCCGGCGTCTACCTGGAATTCGAGCTGTCGACGAACATGGACAAGGCCATGCAGGACTTGCGCGACAAGGTAGCCCTGGTGCGCCCGCGCTTCCCGAAGGAAGCCAAGGACCCGTTCATCGCGCGCGCCGAAGGCGACAACGAGCGTCCCATCGCCACCATCGTGCTGACCTCGACCGGGCATGACCTGCGCTCGCTGTCGACCATGACGGAGCAGATCATCAGCAAGCGCTTCCAGGGCGTGGCCGGCGTGGGCCAGGTCAAGCTGCGCGGCCTGCGCGCGCGCCAGATCCTCATCAGCATGAAGCCGATCGAACTCAATGCCCAGGGCATCGGCGTCGATGAAGTCATCCGCGCCATCCAGGCGACGAATACCAATTTGCCGGCCGGCTCCATCAGCCATGGCGCGGCCGAACAGCTGGTGCGCGTGGAAGGCAAGATCAAGGATGCGCGCGAATTCGGCAAGATCATCGTCGCGCGCCGCGCCGTCGGTCCCGTCTACCTGGACCAGGTGGCCACCGTCGTCGACGGCGAGCAGGAAGAACTGTCGATTTCGCGCATGAACGGCCAGCAGGCCGTGACCATGGAAATCACCAAGGTGCAGGACGCCAACGTGGTCGAAGTGGGCACCGGCATCCTGAAAGTGGCGGCGGACCTGCAAAAGACGCTGCCGCCCGATATCACCCTGCGCGTGCTGGACGATGAGTCGGAACGCGTGCAAAGCCAGCTCAATAACGTCAAGCGCACCATCATCGAAGGCGCCGTGCTGACCATGGTGATCGTCTTCCTGTTCCTGCACTCGTGGCGCTCGACCATCATCACGGGATTGACCCTGCCGATCTCCGTGCTGGCCAGCTTCATCGCCATGAAGGCCTTCGGCTTCACCCTGAACTTTTTGACTCTGATGGCGCTGTCCCTGTGCATCGGCCTCTTGATCGATGACGCCATCGTGGTGCGCGAAAACATCGTGCGCCACCTGGGCATGGGCAAGAACCACTACCAGGCGGCCAACGACGGCACCAATGAAATCGGCCTGGCCGTGATGGCAACCACCTTCGCCATCGTCGCCGTGTTCGTGCCCGTCGCCTTCATGGACGGCATCATCGGCCGCTTCTTCCTGCAGTTCGGCATCACTGTGGCCGTCGCCGTTCTCGTCTCGCTGTTCGTCAGCTTCACGCTCGACCCCATGCTGTCGTCCGTCTGGCGCGATCCCGTCAAGGACCGCTTCAAGTACGCGCCGTGGCTGGGCCGCTTCATGGCCTGGATCGAGACGGGCATCGACCGCCTGCATGTCTGGTACGGCAAGGTGTTGAAAGTGGCCCTGCGCTGGCGCAAAACGACCCTGGCCACGGCCGTGGCGCTGTTCGCGGGCAGCCTGATGCTCGTGCCCATGATCGGCGGCGAGATGTTCCCCGAGACGGACCAGGGCTGGGTCAACCTGCGCTTCAAGACGCCCGTCGGCTCCAGCCTCGAATACACGGACAGCAAAGTGCGCCAGATCGAAACGGCCTTGAAGGAATTTCCCGAGATCGACAGCCTGGTGGCCAATATCGGCACGCCCGATGGGCGCAACGCGGCCGAGGTGAACCTGAAGCTGACGGACATCAAGACGCACAAGCGCCGCTCGCAGCAGGAACTGGAAAAACTGATCCGCGAACGCCTGGCGCCGATCGCCGGCATCACCCTGTCCGTCGGCCAGCGTCCCATCTTCATCGCCATCCTGGGCACGGACGAAGGCAAGCTCGATGCGGTGGCGCACACCCTGATGGACAAGATGCGCAACATCAAGGGCCTGGCCGACATGGAATACAGCCAGGAAGGCGCCAATCCGTCGACCACCGTGAAGATCAACAACGAGCTGGCCAGCGACCTGGGTTTGTCGGTGCAGCAGATCGGCAATGCCTTGCGGCCGTTCGTGGCCGGCGACACGGTCAGCCACTGGCTGGCGTCCGACGGGCAGAACTACGACGTCAACGTGCAGCTGCCCAAATCGGGCCGCCAGAAAGTGGCCGACCTGGCCGACCTGTCGCTCGCGTCGAGCAAGTTCGACGCAAATGGCAAGCCCGTCATGATCCCGCTGCGCCAGGTGGTCGAATTCGTGCCGTCATCGAGCCCGCAGGTGCTCAAACGCCAGGCCTTGCAGCGCCGGGTCGCCATCTATGCGGGCGTGCAGGGCCGCCCTGCCGGCGACGTCGACGCCGACGTGCAGAAGGCCATCAAGTCCATCGACCTGCCGCCGGGCGTGCGCTTCGACGTGGCTGGCAATGCGCAGCAGATGGCCGAAACCATGGGCGGCGCGATGATGGCGCTGGGGATCGCCGTGATCTTCATCTACCTGGTGCTGGCCTCGCAGTTCGGCAGCTTCCTGCAGCCGATCGCCATCATGGTGTCCTTGCCGCTGTCGCTGATCGGCGTGCTGGCCGCGCTGCTGATCACGGGCAGCACCCTGAACATCTTCTCCGTGATCGGCTTCATCATGCTGATGGGCCTGGTCACCAAGAATGCGATTTTGCTGGTCGACTTCACCAACCAGCGTCAGCGCGAGGGCCTGGGGCAGTTCGAGGCGCTGATGGAAGCGGGGCAAGTGCGCCTGCGCCCCATCCTGATGACGACCCTGGCGATGGTGTTCGGCATGCTGCCGATGGCCATCGGCATGGGCGACGGCGGCGAATCGCAGGCGCCGATGGGCCGCGCCGTCATCGGCGGCGTCATCACCTCGACCCTGTTGACCTTGGTGGTGGTGCCCGTCGCCTACACCTATCTCGACAGCCTGGGCAAGCGCGCCGCGCGCTTTTTCGGCGGCGGCGACGACGCGCATGCGCACGCTGAATCCACCGACGATGGCAAAGCACACGCCCACTGATTGACCGGTCGCCTTCACCGTCCCCGCATTGGCGGGGACGACGCGGCGGCTGCCTGAAGAGAGCTTCAGTTGACCAATACGGCACCACTGGCTAGACTGTCCCCGTTATCAATGATATGGAGTGACTCGTGGGTGCTTGTTCCAGTGACAGTAGTCGATTGACCATCGGCGATCAGCCTTAGGCAAGACGCGCGCATTCCGCCCGCCCTGCCCTCGGCAAGGTGCGGTTTTACCAGCGGCGATGTCCATTCGCCGCCACTTCCCCCTCATCGTTCCACCGTGATCGTCTGCTGCCCCCTTGCGGGCGGATTGTCTTCGCCCTTGCACTCGCCTGTTCCTCCCCAGCCGGGAGAAACTGATGGTGGTATTTGATTTTGCGCTGCGCGTTGCCGCGGCATTGACCCTGGGCGCCATGATCGGCGCCGAACGCCAGCTGCGCCAGCGCATGGCGGGCCTGCGCACGAATGCGCTGGTGTCCGTCGGCGCCTCGCTGTTCGTGATGGTTTCCGTGCTCGAAGGCGACAGCGCCGGCCATATGCGCATCGCCGCGCAGGTGGTATCGGGCATCGGCTTTCTCGGCGCCGGCGTCATCATGCGCGAGGGCATGACGGTGCGCGGCCTGAACACGGCCGCCACCCTGTGGTGCTCGGCCGCCATCGGCATCCTGTGCGGCCTGGGGTTTGCCCTGGAAGCGGCCATCGGCACAGGCTTCGTGCTGATCGCCAACCTGGTGCTGCGCCACCTGGCGCAACGGATCAACGCCCACGGCAGCGAAGCGGGCATCGAGACGGAAAGCATCTACCGCGTGACGGCCGTGTGCGAGGCGGAGCAGGAAGTGCAGGTGCGCAAGCTGATGCTGCGCCTGATCAGCGGCATGCCGGCGCTGATGCTGCAATCCTTGCACAGCGAAGACGCGGCGCAGGCCGGGCGCATCGAAGTGCGGGCCGACCTGCTCACGCCCTTGTCCAGCCTGGGATTGCTGGAGCAGATCGTCAGCCAGGTCAGCCTGGAAGGCAGCGTCTCGGCCGTGCGCTGGGCACTGGTGAACAACGCGGAATTTGTCGCCGAACGGGGAGTGTGATGATGAAAAAATTCTTCCATTGGTTTTCCCGGCGCGGCCCTGCCGTGGCCACCTACCGCCTGACCGTCACCTGCCCCGCGGCGCAAGCCGACCACGTGGTGCGCCTGCTGCTGGCCGAACTGCATGGCGCGGGACTGGCGCCGTCGCAGCTCGTGCGCAGTTGGGAAGAAGGCAGGCAAAGCGTGCGCCTGATCGCCACGGTGCTGTGCCAGCTGGTGCAGCGCGCCGTGCTGGTGCGCTTCGTCAACCGCGCGGGCGCCTGGCCGCAAGTGCGGCAAGTGCGCTGGGAAGGCGTGGCCCCCTCAGCTTGAAGCGGGCAGGCGCATGAGGAACAGCGCGCCGCCTTGCGGGCGGTTCTGCGCCTCGATGCTGCCGCCGTACGCGTGCACGATGGCTTGCGACAGGGCCAGGCCCAGGCCGAAGCCGGGCGCCTCGCCCGCGCGCGCCTGCGCGCCCCGGTAAAAACGCTCGAACAGATGCGGCAAGTCTTCCACGCCGATGCCCGGTCCCGCGTCCGCCACGCCCACGAGCGCATGTTCGCCCTCGCGCGCCACGTGCACGGTGATGCTGCCGCCGGGTGGCGAAAACTTCACGGCGTTATCGAGCAGATTGGTCAGCACCAAGTCCACGGGGCCGGCCGCCACGCGCGCGTGCACGGCCACACTGTCATCGAAGACGATGCGGATGCCGCGCTGCGCTGCCGGTTTTTCCAGGCGCTGCGCGGCCGACCGCACAAGCGGATTGAGCGCGATGATTTCCACGGCATTGCGCTCCTGCCCCACGTCCAGGCGCGTGAGCATCAGCAATTCTTCCACCAGGGTCGTCAGGCGCTGCACTTCATCGAGACAGGACGCCAGCGCATCGACATACTCGGGCGCTTCTCGCGGGCGGCGCAGGGTGATTTCGATTTCCGTGCGCAGGCGCGACAGGGGCGAGCGCAGTTCGTGCGACGCGTCGGCCGTGAAGCGGCGCTGCGCATCGTAGCCGTGTTCCAGGCGGTCCAGCATGGCGTTCAGGGTATCGACCAGGCGGCCGATCTCGTCCTGCGTGCCGGGATGGGGCAGGCGCTGGTGCAAGCTGGATTCGCCGATCGAATGCGCCTGGTCCACCACGTCGTCGATGGCGCCCAGCACGCGGCGCGTGAGCATTTCGCCGGCCAGGCCCACGGCCGCCAGCAAGGCCAGCGCCATGGCGCCAAACAGCACGGTGGCCGCTGCCAGCACGTGGTCCGTGTCGTCGAGCGAACCGGCCACCTGCACCGCCAGGCGCCCGCCGGACGAGCGCACGGGAATCGAGACCATGCGCAGCGGCTCCTCGCCGAACTTGGGCAGGGTCTCGAAGACGGTCTCACCGGCCGCCAGGCGCGCCAGCAGGGCGGGCGGCGCCGGCAGCTGCGCCGCCTCGAGGTTGCGGCTGCGCGCCAGCACGCGGCCCTCGCCATCGATGATCTGCACCAGGCGATCGAGCCGCGTCAATGACGGCGGCGCCAGGCCCGGCGCCACCTCGTGGACCTGTACGGGCTGGCGCGGCGCGGCCGGCAGCATGGCCATTTCCGTCTCGGCCAGCGCCAGCAGGGCAGCGTCGAGCTGGCCATGCACGGCGCGCGACAGGCCCCAGTAGCCGGCCAGCGCCGTGCAGGCGACGATGGCGAGGATGACAGCCAGGTGCACCAGCAGCAATCGCTTGCGAAAGCTAGCCACCATTGTTTTCCGCCAGGCGGAAACCGCGTCCGCGCACCGTGTGGATCAATGGCGGCAAGCCCGGCGCATCGACCTTGCCCCGCAGGTTGCGCACGTGGACGTCGATCAGGTTGTCGATGCCGATCAGGTCCGCCTGCCAGATCTGCTCGGCCAGGCGCGCGCGGCTGACCACTTCGCCCGCCTGGCGCAGCAGTATCAATAAAATCGCGTATTCCTTGGGCGTCAGCACCAGCGGCGCGCCGCCCCGTGTCGCCTGGTGGCTGACGGGATCGAGCGTCAGGTCGGCCAGCGCCAGCACCAGCGGGCGGCTGATGTCGGAGCGGCGCAGCAGGGCGCGGATGCGCGCCAGCAGCTCCTCGAATTCGAACGGTTTGGTCAGGTAATCGTCGGCGCCCGTGTTCAGGCCCGCCACCCGGTCGGCCGTGGCGTCGCGCGCCGTGAGCATCAGCACGGGCGTCTGGATGCCGCGCGCGCGCAAGTCGCGGCAAAAATCGATGCCCTGCTTGCCCGGCAACATCCAGTCCAGCACGATCGCGTCGTAATCGACGGCGTAGCTTTCGTCCTCGCCCTCTTCCGCGCTGTGCGCCACGTCGACGACAAAGCCTTCTTCCTGCAAGCCACGGGCCAGCAGGCGCGCCGCCTTGCGGTCGTCTTCCACCAGGAGGATTCTCATGCCTGCCGTTCCCTTTGCGCCGGATTTTTCATGCCTGCATTTTACCGCGCCCTCGCCCGCGCGCACCGAACCTGAAGAATGATTCAGGCATTCTTGGGCGCTTCTTCAGGACGCCATTGCTATGCTTTCCCGGCGCTGTAGTGACCCCGTTCTTATGACGCTACCCGCGCCCCCTCTGACCGCCCGCCTGGGCACGGCATCCACGCATGCCCCATCACCATCAATAACAAGGAAACACGGGATGAACACGACCACCCGCAACGCCCTGGGCGCCAGCTGCGCCCTCGCTCTCGCCTGCTCGGCCCTGGCCGGCTGCGCCAAACCGACGGCGGCGGCCACCCCGCCCGCCCAATCGATGCATCTGGACGACGGCAGCATCGCCGTCGACAAGATGTCGCCGCTGCGCCAGCGCCTGCAGATCGCCGCCGTGCAGGAGCAGGAGATCGCCACGCAGACGGAGGCGCCGGGCAGCATCGAGGCGATGCCGGAAAAACTGGTGAAAATCACGCCGCCCCTGGCCGGGCGCATCACGCGCTTGCAGCGCGCGCTGGGCGACAGCGTGAAGGCGGGCGACCCGCTGTTCACGCTCGATTCGGCGGAACTGAGCGCCGCCTACGCGGACGACAGCAAGGCGAAGTCCGCCCTGCTGCAGGCGCGCCAGGAACTGGAGCGCCAGAAAACCCTGTTCGAGGCGGACATCGCCGCGCGCAAGGAGTACGAATCGGCTCAGGCAGCCTTTGCGCAGGCGGGCAGCGACGCCCAGGCCAGCGCCGACAAGCTGGCCCAGTACGGCGCCGGCGCGCGCGGTTCGCGCCGCGACTACGTGCTGCGTTCGCCCATCGCCGGTACCGTGATCGCCATGGACGGCGCCCAGGGCGGCTACTGGAACGATATCAACGCGCCCGTCATGACGGTGGCGGATCTCTCCACCGTGTGGCTGTCGGCCAACGTGGCCGAAAGGGACCTGGCGCAGGTGGCCGTGGGTCAGACGGCCCGCATCACCATCGATGCCTGGCCTGGCAAGGCTTTCGAGGGCAAGGTCGCGTATGTGGGCGCCGTGCTCGATCCCGAGACGCGCACGGTGAAAGTGCGCGTGGCCATCGACAACCGCGCCGGCACCTTCAAGCCCGGCATGTTCGCCCACGCGGGATTCGCCGGCGCGCCGCGCCGCGCCCTCCTCGTGCCCGCGTCCGCCGTGCTGCAAAGCGGGCCCTCGACGCGCGTGATGGTCGAGCGCAGCGCGCTGGTATTCACGCCGCGCACGGTGGAAGTGGGCGCCAGCCATGGAGACCAGGTGGAAATCCTCGCCGGCGTGAAAGCGGGCGAACGCATCGTCGTCAAGGAAGGAGTGCTGCTCAATGATTGACCGTTTCATCGCCACCTGCTGCCAGCGGCGCGGCATCGTCTGGCTGGTGCTGCTGTTCGTCGCCGTCTACGGCGTCTACTGCTGGAAGCAGCTGCCCATCGAAGCCTATCCCGACATCGCCGACGTCACTTCGCAGATCGTCACGCAGGTGCCGGGCCTGGGCGCAGAGGAAATCGAGCAGCAGATCACCATACCACTCGAACGCGCCCTGCTGGGCACGCCCGGCATGCACGTGCTGCGCACGCGCAGCCTGTTCGCGCTGTCGCTGATCACCGTGGTGTTCGAAGATGGCAGCGACGGCTATTTCACGCGCGAGCGGCTGCAGGAACGCCTGGCCAGCGTGAACCTGCCGTACGACGCCAAGCCGGGCCTCGATCCCTACACTTCGCCGACGGGCGAAATCTACCGCTACACGCTGGAATCGAAATCACGCAGCTTGCGCGAACTGTCCGAGCTGCAGTTTTGGACCGTGATACCGCGCCTGCAGCAGGTGCGCGGCGTGGCCGACGTCAGCAATTTCGGCGGCCTGACGACGCAGTTCATGCTGGAACTCGATCCCGCAAAACTGGACAGCTACGGCTTCTCGCTGGCGCAGGTCAAGGACGCCATCAACGCCAACAACATCAGCGGCGGCGGCAGCGTCATCGACCGCGGCCAGCAATCGTACGTGGTGCGCGGCGTGGGCCTGCTGCATTCGCTCGACGACATGGGCAATGTCGTCGTCAGCAGCAAGGACGGCGTGCCCGTGCTGGTGAAGGACCTGGGCAAGCTCGCCTACGGCAACGTGGAGCGGCGCGGCATCCTCGGCAAGGATGACAACCCAGACACCATCGAAGGCATCACCCTGCTGCTGAAGGATTTCAATCCGTCCGAAGCGCTGGCCGGCATCCATGCGGCCGTCGACGACTTGAACGCCAACGTGCTGCCGAAGGACGTCAAGGTCGTGCCCTACCTGGACCGCAGTTCGCTGATCGACGCCACCCTGCACACGGTCGGATTTACCTTGGGCGAAGGCATGCTGCTCGTCGCCCTCGTACTGCTGCTGTATCTGGGCAGCCCGCGCGCGGCCGCCATCGTCGCGCTGACGATTCCGCTGGCCCTGCTGATCGCCTTCATCTTCATGCACCACTTTAAAATTCCCGCCAATTTGCTGTCACTGGGGGCGATCGACTTCGGCATCCTCGTCGACGGTTCCGTCGTGGTGCTGGAAAACATGCTGCGCCGCCGCGAACGCGAGCAGGAACGCCCCCTGACCCTGCAAGACGCCATCGACGCAACCTTGCAGGTGGCGCGCCCCATCATGTTCGGCATGGCCGTCATCATCGCCGCCTACCTGCCCCTGTTCGCCTTCCAGCGCATCGAATACAAGCTGTTTTCGCCGATGGCGTACGCGGTGGGCGCTGCGCTGGTGGGCGCGCTGGTGGTGGCACTGGTGCTGATCCCGGGCCTGGCCTGGCTGGCCTTGCGCAAGCCGCGCCGCATGCCCCATAACCGCGTGCTGGATAAGCTGGCGGGCGCGTATGGCCGCTTCCTCGAGCGCATGGTGGGCAGGAAGCGCTGGGTGGCGATGGTGTGCGCAGGATCGCTCGCGACGCTTGCCATCCTGGGCGCGAGCATCGGGCGCGACTTCCTGCCCTACCTCGATGAAGGTTCGCTGTGGCTGCAGGTGCAGATGCCGCCCGGGATCACGCTGGACAAGGCATCGGAAATGGCCGGCGAACTGCGCCGCGCCGCGCTGGAATTCCCGGAAGTGTCGACCATCGTCACCCAGACGGGACGCAACGACGACGGCACCGATTACTGGACGCCGTCGCACATCGAGGCGAGCGTGGGACTGCATCCGTATAAAAGCTGGAAATCGGGCATGAGCAAGCAGCAGCTGATCGCGAAGATGAACGCGCGCTTCGCGCGCCTGCCCGGCGTCACGGTGGCCTTCATGCAGCCGATGATCGACGGCGTGCAGGATAAATTGTCGGGCGCGCACAGCGACCTGACGGTGAAAATCTTCGGCAACGACCTCGATGAGGTGCGCGCCATCGCCGGCAAGGTGGCAAATGTGCTGAAGACTGTCCACGGCGCCTCCGACGTGGCCGTGGACGTGGAGCCGCCGCTGCCCAACCTGAAGGTGGAACTGGACCGGGCAAAGGCGGCCCGCTACGGCATCAATGCGGCCGACGTGGCCGACCTGATTGCCACCGGCATCGGCGGCGCGCCCGTCGGCCAGGTCTACGTGGGCGAGAAAAGCTACGACATCGCCGTGCGCTTTCCGCCCGCCACGCGTTCCAGCCCCGACGCCATCGCCAGCCTGAAGCTCACGGCCGCCAACGGCGCGAGGATTCCGCTGGCGCAGGTGGCCAGCATCAGCACCACCTCGGGAGAAAGCGTGATCGTGCGCGAAATGGGACGGCGCCACATCATCGTGCGCCTCAATGCCCGCGGACGCGACCTGGCCGGTTTCCTGGCCGAAGCGCGCCCGCTGGTCGCGCAAGCCGTGGCGGGCGAACACCAGCGCATCAGCGTCGAATGGGGAGGCCAGTTCGAAAACCTGCAGCGCGCGCAAAGCCGCCTGGCCCTGATCCTGCCGATGACCCTGGGCGCCATGTTCCTGCTGCTGTTTGGCCAGTTCCGCAATCTGCGCCAGCCCGCGCTGGTCTTGCTGGCCGTGCCGCTGGCCATGCTGGGCGGCCTGGCCGCGCTGCACCTGCGCGGCATGACCTTGAATGTGTCGAGCGCCGTCGGCTTTATCGCCCTGTTCGGCGTGGCCGTGCTGAACGCCGTGCTGATGCTGGCACAGATCAACCGCTTGCGCGCGGACGAAGGCAGGAGCTTGCGCGACGCCGTGCTGGAAGGCGCGCGCGACCGCATGCGCCCCGTGCTGATGACGGCCACCGTGGCCGCCCTGGGCCTGACGCCCGCCATGCTGGCCACGGGACTGGGCAGCGACGTGCAGCGCCCGTTGGCCACCGTGGTGGTGGGCGGGCTGGTGTCGGCGACGGCACTGACCCTGCTGCTGTTGCCGGCCCTGTATTACCTGATCGAGGCGTATGTACAACAACGCCGGATCGATACCGAAGGAGTGAACCATGACACGTTTTAAAGTCCTGCTGGCGGCTTGGCTGCTGGCCCCCTGCGCCAGCGCCGCCCCGTTGACCTTCGAGACCTATTTGTCCGCCGTGGAAAGCCACAGCCTGGAATTGCAGGCGCAGCAGGAAAACATCGTCTCGGCCAAGGCCGGCATCGGCATCGCCGGCCTGCGTCCCGATCCCGAATTCACCCTGGGCGCCACGCGCGAGACCGTGCGCAGCGTCGAGCATCGTCCCGTGACGTGGAATCCGGCCCTCAGCATGGCTATCGAGACAGGCGGCAAGCGCGCCGCGCGCGTCAAAGCCGCACAGAGCAATGTCGCGCTGGCCGAGGAAACGGTGGCCGGCTTCAAAAGCGAACTGTATGGCACGGCCGCCGCCGCGTTCACGGAAGCGTGCCGCACGCGCGAGGTCCTCGCGCGCAAGGAGCAGACCATGGCGGCCCTGTCGAAAGTCGTCGAAGCGAATGCCGTGCGGCGCAAGGCGGGCGACGTGGGCGGCATCGAGCTGCTGCAGTCGCGCGTGGAACGCGACCAGTTCCAGGCCGAGCTGGCGCAGGCGCGCAGCGAGGCCGACAGCGCCATGTTGAATTTGTCGCCGTCCTTGGGCCGCCAGTTCGGCAGTCTGTTTCCGGACGCGCAGCTGGCCTGCGACTTCGCCGCATATGAGAACAGGGATGCCACGGTGCTGGTGCCGCAGGCGCTCGAAGCGCGCAGCGACGTGCGCATCGCCCGCGCCACCGTGGACCATCTGCGCGACGGCGCGGCGCTCGTGCGCGCCAACCGCGCCGTCGACCCGACCGTCACCGTGGGCCTGGCCGCCGCGCGCGGCTACCATGACGGTTTTGACGCCAGCGGCAATCCCGTCGACGGGTCGCCCCGCTCGCGCGCCTTGAGCGTATCGCTGGCCATTCCCATCCCCCTGTCGCGGCGCGACAAGGGCGACATCGTGCAGGCGGAAGCGGGCGTCACGCAAGCGATGCTGGCCCTGCGCCAGGCGGAACTGCAGGCGGAAACGCAGGTGCGCACGGCGCAGCGGCAGCTGCGCGCGGCGCAGGACAGGCTGGCGCGCTACCGCGACGGCGTGCTGGTCGATGCGCAAAAGGTGGTCGACGGCATGCGCCTGTCCTACTTCAGCGGCAATGCTTCGCTGCTGGAATGGCTGGCGGCGCAGCGTTCGGCCGATGAGGCATACCAGGGCTATGTGCAGGCGCGCGCCGATGCGGCCATTGCCAGCACGCAGCTGCAACTGGCGATCGGCCAGCGGCCGCGCTTGTAGCGGGGGAGGAGAAAACGAAGGGAGACCGGCGCGGCCATGCCGCACCGGTCGTCAGGAACGGGGAATTACTGGGGCTGGGCGGGCGCGTCGTCTTCGGCGGCCGGATCTGCGTCACTCTCATCCGCTTCCGGCTCATCGCCTTCGCTGCCATCGGCCGGCTTCGGATTGTTTTTCGCTTCCAGCTTGCGCCTGGCTTTTTCCTCGGCTTTCTTCTTCTTTTCCAGCTCTTTTTGCCGTTTTTCGTATTGGAAATTTGTCTTGGCCATTTACTACCTCTTTAGTTTTTAGATGTTACAGATAAGCACATAAGGCACATTATGACGTAATTGAACCAAACACCAAATGTTTAGCCTCGCGGATGATGCTGCGCATGCAGCAGTTTCAGCCGTTCGCGGGCCACATGCGTGTAAATCTGCGTGGTGGAAATATCGGAGTGCCCCAGTAACAATTGCACAACACGCAAGTCCGCGCCATGGTTGAGCAAATGCGTGGCGAACGCATGGCGCAGGGTGTGCGGCGACAGCGGCGCCGTGATGCCGGCGTTCAGCGCATGTTTCTTGATGATGACCCAGAACATTTGCCGCGTCATGGCGCCGCCGCGCCGCGTGACGAACAGCGCATCGTCCATCTGGCCGTCGAGGATGACGCCGCGCGCTTCCTTCAGGTAGCGCTCGATCCACAGCCGCGCCTGTTCGCCGAACGGCACCAGGCGCGTCTTGCTGCCCTTGCCCGTGATGCGCAGCACGCCATCGTTGAGGCTCAGCTCCACGGATTGCAAGTCCACCAGTTCCGACACGCGCAAGCCGCTCGCATACATGAGTTCGAGCATCGTGCGCTCGCGCAAACCCAGCGGCGTGCTCACGTCGGGCGCCGCCAGCAGCGCTTCCACCTGTGCTTCGCTCAAGGTATGCACGAAGCGCGCCGGCTGCTTGGCCGACACCATCTTCAGGCACGGGTCGGCCGCGATATGCTTGTGCCGCAGTGCCAGCTGGTAAAAACGCTTGAGCACGGACAGGCGCCGGTTCGACGACGTCGCCTTGCTCTCGTCGTGGCGGGCGGCGAAATACGCCTCGATGTCGGCCGTGGACACTTCGTACAGGCCCTCGCGTCCGGGCCGCGCCACTTCCAGCCAGCGGGCGAACAGCCGCATGTCGCGCCGGTAGGCATCGAGCGAGTTTTTCGACAGGCCGTCTTCCAGCCACAGGCTGTCGCAGAATTCGTCGATCAGGGTGGCGTTGTCGGGCGCCAGCAGGCTGTTCATCATCGTGTTGACCAGCCCATGCCCGCCACGCCTTCATGCGCCAGCAGCCAGCGCTTCACGCCCAGGTGGAAACCCGTCGCATCGTCATGGTGGGCAAAGCCGCCCAGGCCGCCAGCGGCCGTCACGCGGTGGCAGGGGATCACTACGGGAAACCAGTTGGCGCCGCAGGCCTGGCCCACGGCGCGCGGTGCCGAACCGATCAGGCGCGCCACGTCGCCATACGTGCGCACCTGGCCACGCGGGATGCCGGCGATCGCCGCCCATACCCGTTGCTGGTAGGCGCTGCCCGAGGCGGCCAGCGGCAGGTCGAAAACATGATCGGGATCGTGGAAATAGCGCGCCAGCTGCACGCAAGCGCGCTCCGAGACGGCATCCTGCGCGTCTTTCTCGGCAAAGTGCGGCGGCAGGTAGACCAGTTCGCATAGCTGGCCGTCCTGCGCGCGCACGCCCATGGCGCCGAACGGCGCGGCCACGATGGCGCTGAACAGTTCACTGCCCTGTTGTTTTTTCATCTGCTGATCATTATTCAAGTGTGGCATATATGCAACTTGCCGGCGCCGGAAACGGCGCCACGGGAATTATGCACCGACTTTGAGCGTGTCGGCGGACGTTTCCTGCGCACGAAAAAAAAGCGCACCAGCCGGTGCGCTTCAAATATTGCTTCACGTTCCCGGTCGTTTGGGTCCGCCGGTGCCGGCTTGTGGCCGCAGACAGCTATGACTCAACAACTTCTGTGAAACGTGTGTCTCCTCAATATATCCCCGGTATCAATACCGTTTTTATAGACCACTCCCCCACTAACCTTGTTACCAATTCTGTATTTCAGCCTTGCTACCGGGGCGCATATGCATATACGTGTTTCCCCTTAAGGCTGCCCATCATAGCGCATTTATTCGGCCGGATCGACTTTTTTTGCACCATGGCGGGGACAACTGTTTTAGTTGTAAATTAAATTTGGCAACCACAGCGAGATTTGTGGTACGTAGGTGATCAAGCCCAGGAAGGCCAGCATCGTCAGCAGCCATGGCATCACGGCCACGGTCAGCTCCGAGATGCCCATCTTGGTGATGCCGGACGCCACGTACAGGTTCAGGCCCACGGGCGGATGGCACATGCCGACCTCCATATTGACCACGATCAGGATACCGAAGTGCACGGGATCGATGCCCAGCTTCATGGCGACGGGGAACAGAATCGGCGCCATGATCAGCACGATGGACGACGGCTCCATGACGTTACCAGCCAACAACAGCAGCACGTTGACCACCAGCAGGAAGCTGATCACGCCCAGGCCCTTGCCCGTGATCCATTCAGCCATCGCCTGCGGGATGTTTTCGCTGGTCATCAGGAACGAGAACAGCACGGCATTGGTGATGATGTACAGCAGCATCGCCGACATGGCGGCCGAATCGAGCAAGACCTTGCCCACTTGCTTGATCTTCAAGTCCTTGTAGACGAAGACGGCGATGATGAAGGCGTACACGGCAGCCATGGCGGCCGCTTCCGTGGGCGTAAACGCGCCCGAATAGATGCCGCCCATGACGATGACGATCAAGAGCAGGCCCCAGGCGCTCTTCTTGAACGTCACGAAGCGCTCGCCCCAGCTGGCCTTCTGCATGCGCGGATAATTGTGCTTGCGCGCCAAAAACCACGTGGTCAGGCCCAGCAGCATGGCCAGCATCATGCCGGGAATCACGCCCGCCATGAACAGCTTGCCCACCGACGTATTCGTGCTGACGGAATACATCACCATCACGATCGAGGGCGGGATCAGGATGCCCAGCGCGCCCGAGGTGGTGATGACGCCTGCGCCGAAACCGCGCGGATAGCCCTGCTTGACCATGGCCGGCAGGATGATGGAGCCGATCGCCACCACGGTGGCGGGGCTGGAACCGGAGACGGCCGCAAACAGCGCGCACGCCATCACGCCGGCCAGCGCCAGGCCGCCATGCCAGTGGCCCACCATGGAGCTGGCGAAGTTGATCATGCGCCGCGCCACGCCGCCATGCGTGAGGAAGTTACCCGCCAAAATGAAGAACGGGATGGCCATGATCTCGAATTTCTCGATGCCCGTGAAAATCTTCAGGGCTACCGATTCGATAGGCACGCTGGTCATGGTGAACAGGAACGTCAATACTGTCAGGCCCAGCGAGATGGAGATCGGCATGCCGGTCAGCATCAGCGCCAGCAGCAACACAAAAATGATCAGCGCGTTCATGCCTTGGCTCCTTTTTCTTCCGCAGTCAGTTCATCTTCCAGGCCCTCGACGTGCGAGTGGTCGTGTTTCGGCAAGGCGCCCGTCTTGATGAAATGCACCATTACCTGCAGGAAACGGAAGCACATCAGGTAGGAACCGAGCGGCACGGCCAGGTAGACCAGCCACATCGGCACTTCCATGTCGGCCGACGTCTGGTCCGTGTGGCCGATCGACCACACGAAACTAGCGCCCAGGGTCCCGACGATGCCCGTAAACAGGGCGCCGGCGCCCAGACCGAAGACGATGAAACGGTCGCGCCAGCGCGGGTTCATGCGGTTGATCAGCACGTCGACGCCCACATGGATGCCCGTGCGCACGCCGTAGGCGGCGCCGAACTTGGCCATCCAGACAAACATGTAGATGCACAGTTCCTGGGCCCAGCTGGTGTTGATTTGAATCAGGAAGTCTTGCAGGCCCGGAATCGGCAAGCCTGCCAGGTAGCGGTGCACGACCGCGACGAAGATGATGAAGGTGGCCGCGCCCATCAGGGTCGCGATCAGCCACTCTTCCAGGTGATCCAGAAATTTCATGGTGGACTTTCAAAGAATGCGGGTGCACGCACTCCCGCGCAGGACGCGCGGGAGTCGTTCAAACGGACTGGCAGGGATGCCCTGCCTGCCGCGCCAGGCGGCGCGGCGCGCTAAAGGCTTACTTCGCGCTTTCCTTGTTGATGGCCGAGATCAGATCCTTGCCGATGCGCCCTTCCATGGCCTTCTGCACGGGCGCCAGCGCCTTGCGCCACTCGGCCTGCTCTTGCACCGTCAAGGTATAGATCTGCGTCTTGCCCGCTTTCTTGATGGCGTCGAGCGCCTGGTCGTTGTCGCGCTGGGCGATGGCTTTTTCAAACGTGGTCGCCTCGCGCATGGCTTTTTCCAGCTGCGTGCGAATCTCGGGCGGCAAGCCATCCCAGAATTTCTTGTTGACGATGACGGCATAGCCCAGGTAGCCGTGGTTCGACACGGTCACGTGCTTTTGCACTTCATGCATCTTTTGCGTGTACATATTCGACGGCGGATTTTCCGTGCCGTCGACCACGCCCGTCTGCAGCGCCTGATACACTTCCGAGAAGGCCAGCACCTGCGGGTTGGCGCCCAGCGCGCGCATCTGCGCGTCGAGCACCTTCGACGACTGGATGCGCATCTTCAGGCCCTTGAAGTCGGCCGGGTTATGCAGCGGCTTGTTGGCCGACATCACCTTGAAGCCATTGTCCCAGTAGGCCAGGCCCGTGATACCCTTGGGCTCGAGTTTTTTCAGCAGGCTCTTGCCGATTTCGCCTTCGGTGACGTTGTACAGCGCCGTCTTGGTGGGGAAGATGTAGGGCAGGTCGAACGCTTCGAATTCCTTCACGCCCAGCGGGCCGAACTTGGCCAGCGACGGCGCCAGCATCTGCACGGCGCCCAGCTGCAGCGCTTCGAGTTCTTCCTTGTCCTTGTACAGCTGGCTGTTCGGGTACAGTTCGACCTTGACCTTGCCATTCGTGGCTTTCTCGGCCAGCTGCTTGAAACGCTCGGCGGCCTGGCCTTTCGGCGTGTCCGTCGCCACGACGTGGCTGAACTTGATGACGATGGGGGCTTGTGCGTAAGCGTGGACGCCGGCGGTGGCGCCGATGGCCGCGCACAGCGCGACGAACATGGTTTTCATCTGCATTTTTGTCTCCTGAATGGTTTTTAGAAAAACTTTATTATTTGTCTACTTGAATATTGTGCCAAAGAAACTGCCTCGGCTATTGTGGTTAACCACAATAGCCGGTTCCCGATAAGCCGCTACCCTGCCAGCCATGCCGACTCCCCCCACCCTTGCGCGCCGCTTCAAGCTATCGAGTCCGATGCGCTGGCTGCTGCCCGTCATCCTGCTGCTGCTGTTCCTGTCCATCCTGTTCTGGCTGCCCTGGCAGGCACGCCAGATGGAAAGCAACGAGCGCCAGGAGCAGCTGATCGCCGATACGCTGTGGGTGGAACAGACCATCCGCTTCCAGCTGGCGCGCAACGAGGAAAGCCTGTTCAACCTGGGCGTGGACATCGCCAGCAGCTCCCTGTCGGCGGAAAAAGTGCACGAACGGCTGCAGCAGATGCTGCGCAATGGCCGCGAACTGCAACGCGTGCTGTGGCTCGACACCAGCGGCAAGGTGCTGGCCACCAGCGACAACAGCCTGCCGCATGCGCTGGCGTTTTCACCGGCCTCGCTGACGGCGGCTGACAATGCGCGCCGCCTGCACCGGGGCCAATATGCCCAGCCTTCGCAGCAGACGGGCTTTCCCGACGCGCCGCCGGGCGCCATGCTGATGGATTACCACCAGCCCCTGTTCGATGGCCAGCGCTATGTCGGCAGCCTGGTGGCCACTTATCAGATCAGCAGCCTGCTCGATGAAATGGTGCCGTGGTGGTTCGCCCAGGATAACCAGATTTCGCTGATCGACCGCGACGACAAGGTGCTGGCGCGGCGCGCCGCCGCCGGTCCCGGCCACGGCGTGTACACGCACAAGCGCGCGCTCGACGTGCCTGGCGCCACCATCACCCTGTTTACCGACAGCGTGAAAAGCCAGCCCAAGCTGCTGCCCAATTTGCTGGTCGGCTCCGTCATCGCCCTGTCGCTGGGGTTGCTGTGGAGCTTGCTGGCCCTGTGGCGGCATATTTCGCGCCGCCTGGTGGCCGAAGGCGCGCTGCGCCAGCAGATGCTGTTCCGCACGGCGATGGAAAACTCGCTGGTGACGGGCATGCGCGCGCGCGACCTGGAAGGAAGAGTCACGTACGTCAATCCCGCGTTTTGCCAGATCGTCGGCTATCCGCCCGAGGAAATCCTGGGCCGTTTGCCGCCCATGCCCTACTGGGTACCCGAAGCGCTGGAGGAATACCAGCAGCGCTTCGTCAAGGCCCTGGCCGGCAATCCCACGCCGCAGTTCGAAACCTATTTCCAGCGCCCCGACGGCACGCGCGTGCCCGTGCTGATCTTCGAAGCGCCGCTGGTGGACAAGAACGGCCAGCAAACGGGCTGGATGGGCTCCGTGCTCGACATCTCGGACCGCAAACGGGTCGAGGAACTGAATCGCCAGCAGCAGGAAAAACTGCAAACGAGTTCGCGCCTGGCCACCATGGGCGAGCTGGCGTCGATGCTGGCGCACGAATTAAATCAGCCGCTGGCGGCCATTTCCAGCTACACGACAGGGGCCTTGAATTTGATCCGCCGCGCCATCGACAGCGGCGCGCCCGTCGAGCCGAACACCCTGAAGCCGGCGCTGGAACAGGCCAGCGCGCAGGCGCAGCGGGCCGGCCAGATCATCCGCAGCGTGCACGATTTCGTGCGCAAGAGCGAGCCGCAGCGCCAGGATATCGCCCTCCGCACCCTGATCGACGGCATCCGCGCGCTGATCGACCTGCAGGCGCGCAAATACTATGTCACCATCCAGGAAGAGCTGCCGCCGGACCTGCCGCTGCTGCGCGCCGACCCCGTGATGATCGAGCAAGTACTGCTGAACCTGACGCGCAACGCCATCGAGGCCATGCAGGATGCGGCGCCGGGACGGCGTATCATGCGTCTGCGGGCCAGTCACGACGCACAGCAAGGCATGGTGACGGTCGACGTGATCGACCATGGCCACGGCATCCCGGTGGACGTGGCCGAGCGGCTGTTTTCGCCGTTTTTCTCGACCAAGTCCGAAGGCATGGGCATGGGCCTGAACATCTGCCGCACCGCCATCGAATTTCACGGCGGCGCGCTGACCTTCGGCGCCAACCCCGCTGGCGGCACCATCTTTACATTCAGCGTGCCGGCTGCGCCGCGCGCGCCGCACTAACCATTAACGCATAACGCATAACGACAAGCCGGAGACACCATGCTGCACATCATCGACGACGAAGAGGTCGTACGCGACTCCCTGTCCTGGC
The DNA here is from genome assembly GCF_051380725.1 of Janthinobacterium glycogeni. Classification (NCBI taxonomy): domain Bacteria; kingdom Pseudomonadati; phylum Pseudomonadota; class Betaproteobacteria; order Burkholderiales; family Oxalobacteraceae; genus Janthinobacterium; species Janthinobacterium glycogeni. The sequence continues at coordinate 129,484 of NZ_JBNYXP010000013.1, forward strand.
TGGCCGCCTCGCGCAGCATCGAAGCGCGCAACTACGCCAGCGCCCAGCAATTTCTCGATAGCCTCGACGGCACGTTCGACGCCAATGGCGACTGCGTGCTGCTCGACGTGCGCATGCCCGACATGAACGGCATCGCCCTGTTCGACCAGCTGGTCAAGCGCGACCTGACGGCGCGCCTGCCCGTGATTTTCCTCACCGGCCACGGCGACGTGCCGATGGCCGTCGACAGCCTGAAACGGGGCGCCTTCGATTTCTTTGAAAAACCGTTCAACGACAACGACCTGATGGACCGCGTGCAGCAGGGCCTGGCCAATTCGCGCCAGGCGGGCGAACTGGCCGCCGTGCACGCGCGCCTGGCCACTCTGTCGACGCGCGAACGCGAAGTGCTGGACCTGATTTTGGCGGGGAAGATGAACAAGGTGGTGGCCGACAAGCTGGGCATCAGCATGCGCACCGTGGAAGTCCACCGCGCGCATATCTTCGACAAGATGCAGGTCAAGACGGCGGTGGAACTGGCGGGGTTGTTGAAGTAAAAAGCGTCCTGTACGCTTAACGCGTCAGCATGATAGTCGAGACCTTACTGTCGGCCACGGTGACTTCCGTCGGGATCGTACCGCCTTGCTTGCTTTCGACGGAGGAGAATGCGCCGGGATAGTACGCCAACCAACTCACTTCGGTGGTGACGTAATACGTGCCATCGGGCACATCCGTGAATTCGAACCTTCCTTCGCTGTCGGCCATGGTCGTACGGTCATAGTCACAGACCTTCAGAATGACGGTGCTGACTACCTGGCATTTATACAGCGACGCCGGCAACATCACCAGCTTGCGCGCATATTCCGTCTTCGGACGCAAGGTGACCCTGTCGCCACCAGCCTCCTTGAATTCGCCGCCTTTGGTCTTCATGAAGGCCTGTCCCTTGACGCCGCCACTACCGGTTTTACTCAAGACATCATATTCCGCCTGCTGGAATTCCGGCATGACAACAGGCGGACGCAGCGTCGAACATCCCATCAACAACACGGCCAGCACGCTCAAAGACAGTATGTTCAACATTTTCCCCTTGGATATTATTTCTATAGAAAAATAATTATATGCAATAGGATAGTTAAAAACCAGACAATCATTTTATGCGCAGTACGGGCCGACTGGTGGGACTGTTCAGTAATTATGCGTCATGGTGCTCGTGGTGCTCCGCCGCCCCATGCTTCCAGTAGCTGGCCACATGCAGGTGCTGCTTCGGCACGCCAGCCTCGATGAAATGCCCGCGCAAGCCCTGCACCTGCGCATGCTCGCACGCCACCCACACGTAGCCGTAGCCGTCCTGTGGCAAGGCCACCTTCGCCAGTTCCTCCAGCAGCAAGGCGCCGCTGCGGCCATTGCGCGCTACCCAGCGCACGTCCAGCTGCGCCGCGCTGTCCAAGGCGATCTGTTCGCCGTCTTCGACGATCTCGATCACGGCGGTGGCCCGCGCCGTGGCCGGCAGCTGTTCCAGGCGGCGGGCGATGGCCGGCAAGGCCGTCTGGTCGCCCACCAGCACATACCAGTCGAAATCGAGCGGCACCAGCATCGAGCCGCGCGGCCCGCCCACGCCCAGGGTCTGGCCGGGTGCGGCTTGCGCCGCCCACAGCGACGCAGGGCCGTCTCCATGCAGCACGAAGTCGATTTCCAGCTCACGCCGCGCGGCATCGTAGCGGCGCGGCGTGTAATTGCGGGCGATGGGGCGCGGCCCTTCCGCATACTGGATCGGGTTGGCGCCGTTGCCCAGCACGGGGAACACGGGCTTGTCTTCGCCGGGAGCGGGGAAGAACACTTTCACGTGGTCGTCGTGCGCGGGCGAGACAAAGCCTTCCAGGTCGTCGCCGGCCAGCGTGATGCGGCGCATGTGCGGCGTCAGCTGCTCGATGCGCACGACGGTGAGCACGCGCAGTTTCAAGTCATGGCGCACGCGCTCGATGGCGTGCGGGCGTGGCGCTGTAGGGGATGCAGTAGTCATTGCTTATCCTTGTAAAGTGGGCTCAGTGGCCATCGACGATGGCATTCGCCGCCTGTTCCAGCACGGCGGACACGCGCTCGGCTTCCGCTTCGCTCCAGCTGGTCTTGTTCAGCAACAGCGCATGCTTGAGCGTGTGCATGGCCTGGCGCACGCGCTCGGGCAAGGCGTTGCGCGCCTGGACGCGGGCGAACATGTCGAGGCGGGCCAGGATGCCGTCCACCTGGGCGCGGTTCTCGTCGAGATACGCGCGGCCCAGGTCCGTGATCGTGTAAAGCTTCTTGCCGCTGGCGCTTTCGGAAGATGTTACATGGTCCTGCTCTTCCAGCAAGGTCAACGTCGGATACACGGCGCCCGGGCTGGGGGCGTAGGCGCCGCCGCAACGCTCCTCGATGGCCTTGATGATTTCATAGCCGTGGCGGGGGCTGATTTCGATCAGCGCCAGCACGATCAGCGGCAGATCGCCGCGGCCGAAGACGCGCTCGGCCCGTTCGCCGCGCCCGCCCCGGCCACCTGGGCCGCCATGGCCCATGCCGTCGCCGCGCTCGTCGAAGCCGCGCGGACCGCGGCCATGCATATAGTAGTCACTGCGGTCCTCATGGCGGTGTTCGCCGTGGTGCTGCTGCTGGCCGCAATGGCCGTGATGATGGTGGTGCTGACGGCCGTGATGGCCGTGTTCTGCGTGGTGTGAGTTTCTCATGTTTTCTCTTTAAAGATATATCGTTAGTAGGTATCGTCATTTTATAACGATATATCGATAAGTCAAGGAGAAATTTGTTATGCTCGTCTTTTCCCAATCGACACGCCCCTGCCATGCCTGACAAAACCATTGCTGAAAAAATGTATGTGAAAAATGCCCAGGCGCTGGCCGTGTTCAATGACGGCGGCGGGCATGCCGCCCTGCTGGCGCAGCTGCCGGCGGAAAGGCTGGTGAGTGAAGGAGGAAGCGCGGACTGGATATTGCTGTTCGCGCGCAGCCGCGCGGAACTGGAGCAGTATCTGCCGATGGCGCAGGCGCGCCTGGCGCCCGGTGGCGCGGTCTGGGTGGCGTACCGCAAGGGCGGCGCGAAGGCGGGCAGCAACATCCATCGCGACGATATCCGCAGTTTTGCGCAAACAATGGGACTCGACAGCGTGGCGATGGTCGCCATCGACGCCGACTGGTCGGCGCTGCGTCTGAAACAGGTTTAAACGAAGGTCAGGCGAGGCCGTGCAAGGCCAGCGCCCATTCGACGTGCTCGCGCACGATGGCCGACGGATGCTCGCGGCGCGACAGCAGGGCCGCGACGATGTCGGCCTGGCCCCGGGCCTGGGCGGCCGCATTGCCCATGCCGACGGCCAGGTTGCGCAGCCAGCGTTCGTGGCCGATGCGGCGGATCGCGCTGCCTTCCATGCGGCGGTTGAATTCCTCTTCCGTCCAGGCGAACAGTTCCACCATGCTGGCGCTGCCCAGGCTGTGCCGCTCGTCGAAGTCGGGCACGACGGCGCGCTGGGCGAACTTATTCCACGGGCAGACGGTCTGGCAATCGTCGCAGCCGTACACCTTGTTGCCGATCAAGGGACGCATCTCGACGGGAATGGCGCCTTTCAGCTCAATCGTCAGGTAGGAAATGCAGCGGCGCGCGTCGAGCTGGTACGGTCCCAGGATGGCTTGCGTGGGGCACACCGTGATGCATGCCGAGCACTGGCCGCAGCGCGGGGTCTCCGGCGGGTCCACGGGCAACGGCACGTCGACGAGGATCTCGCCGAGGAAAAAGAAGGAACCGCCCTGACGGTTGATCAGCAAGGTGTGCTTGCCGCGCCAGCCCAATCCTCCCTTTTGCGCCAGCTCGACTTCCATCACGGGCGCCGAATCGCTGAAGACACGGTAGCCGAAGTCGCCGATCTCGCCCTTGATGCGGTCTGCCAGCTGCTGCAGGCGCGAACGCATCACCTTGTGGTAATCGCGGCCCCGCGCATACACGGAGATCACGGCCGCCGCGGGGTCGGCCTCGCGCGCCGCCTCGTGCGCGCGCCAGTCGGGCCCCAGCGCGGGCGGCAGGTAGTTCATGCGCGCGCTGATGGCGCGCACCGTGCCCGGCACCAGTTCGGCCGGGCGCGCGCGCTTCATGCCGTGGCTGGCCATGTAATCCATTTCGCCGTGGTACCCTGCATCGAGCCAGGCCTGCAAGGGCGCTTCCATGTGCGACAGGTCGACGTCGGCGATGCGCACCTCGGCAAAACCCAGCTCGCGCCCCCATTCCTTGATGGTGCGCGCCAGGACGGCGAGATCAGTGACGGTGGCGGACATAGGGGACTTTACGGAAAACGGCAGGCGCGCGGGCGGTTACAATGACAGCAGCCTCCATTTTATGCGATACCGAAGATAATGACCGAACACTTCAAAGCCCACCTCCACGACGAAGCCGGCACCGCCGCGCTGGGCGCCGCGCTGGCGCGCGCGCTGGCGCCGGGCCTGGCGATCTACCTGCACGGCGACCTGGGCGCCGGCAAGACGGCCCTCACGCGCGCGCTGCTGCACGCGGCCGGCCATGCTGGCCACGTCAAAAGCCCCACCTACACCTTGTCCGAACCGTACACGGTGCAGCTCGACGGCCAGAGCGTCAACGTCATCCACTTCGACCTGTACCGCATGGGCAGCGCCGAGGAATTCCTCGACGCGGGCTTTCGCGAAGACTTCGACGGCCGCAATATCTGCATCGTCGAATGGCCGGAAAAAGCCGAACCGGTGCTGCCGCCGGCCGACCTGAATATTTATTTGAACGTTGCGGGTACAGGACGTGATGTAGAATTGCAAGCGTCTTCTGAATTGGGTCTGTCATGCCTTCACCGTCTCAAATTCGCCCCGAACCTTTGATCTCCTCGCCCATCACCCGGCGCACGGTGCTCAAGGCCGGCGGCACCCTGCTGTTGTCCGTGTTCGCGCCCATGTCGGCGATGGCGGCGCAAATTCTCGCCGTGCGCGTCTGGCCGGCCGAGGACTACACGCGCGTCACCCTGGAAAACGACAGCATCCTCAAGGCGACCCACTTCATCGTCAAGGACCCGGAACGGCTGGTGGTCGACATCGAAGGGCTGGAACTCAATCCCACCTTGAAGGGTTTGGTGGCGAAGATCCAGTCGAACGACCCGTACATCAAGCAGGTGCGCGTGGGCCAGAACCGGCCCAACGTCGTGCGCCTCGTGTTCGACCTGAAGGAAGAAGTCACGCCGCAGCTGTTTACCCTGCCGCCGGCCGGCTCCTACAACCACCGTTTGATCTTCGACCTGTATCCCGTGCGCGAGCCGGACCTGATCGCGCAGATGATCGAAAAAGGCGACTGGTCAAGCGACCCGGCCAAGCCTTTGATGTCCGACACGCATACGCCGCCGCCCGCGCTGCCCCTGCCCGAGAGCGGCAAGCCGCCCGTGGCCGCTGTGACGCCGCCGGTGGCGCCGATCGCGCCGGAACTCCGACCGGAACAGCGCCCCGAAGCGCGCCCGCTGCCGGGCCAGAAGGTGGTGCGCATGATTACCATCGCGCTCGACCCCGGTCACGGCGGCGAAGACCCGGGCGCCATGGGCAGCCGTGGCAGCCGCGAAAAGGACGTGGTGCTGGCCATCGCCAAGCGCCTCAAGACCAAGCTGGAATTGCAGCCCAACATGCGCGTCATGCTCACGCGCGACGCCGACTTCTTCGTCCCGCTGGGCATGCGCGTGGAAAAGGCGCGCAAGGTCCAAGCCGACCTGTTCGTCTCGATCCACGCCGACGCCTTCATCCAGCCCACGGCGCGCGGCTCGTCCGTCTTCGTGCTGTCCGAAAAAGGGGCCACCTCGACGGCCGCGCGCTGGCTGGCCAACAAGGAAAACCAGGCCGACCTGATCGGCGGCGTGAACGTGAAGAACCACGACAAGCAGCTGGCCAGCGTGCTGCTCGACCTGTCGACGACGGCGCAGATCAATGACAGCATGAAGCTGGGCAAGGCCGTGCTGCGCGAAATCGGCGGCATCAACCGCCTGCACAAGGGTTCCGTCGAGCAGGCCGGCTTCGCCGTGCTCAAAGCGCCGGACATCCCGTCCATCCTGATCGAGACGGCCTTCATCTCGAATCCGGAGGAAGAAGCCAAGCTGACCGACAACGGCTACCAGGACCAGATGGCCGACGCCATCGTCACGGGCATCAAGAATTACTTTGCCAAGAATCCGCCGCTGGCGAAAAGCCGCCTGACCTGACATGAAAGCCTAGCATGAGCGAGAGTACCTTTGGCGAGCTGCCGGCCGTGACCATCCACGCCGCCGATGGCGCGCAAGCGACCGTCACCCTGTACGGCGGCCACCTGGTCTCGTGGCAAACCAGCGATGGCCAGGAGCGCCTGTTCTGCAGCCGCGACTCCGCCCTCGACGGCAGCCGCGCCATCCGGGGCGGCGTGCCCGTGATCTTCCCCCAGTTCGGCGCGCGCGGCACGGGCATGCGCCACGGCTTTGCGCGCGTGGCGACCTGGCAGCTGGAATCGACGGGCGACGCCGATGGGGCCGCATGGGCGCAATTCATCCTCCACCACACGGACCTGCCGGAGGCAATCGCCGCCAGCTGGCCCTGGGCCTTTACCCTGCGCCTGCGCGTGGCCGTCCAGGCGCAGGCGCTGGAGCTGCACCTGTCCGTGCACAACACGGGCGAGCAGGCGTTTCCGTTCTCGGCCGCCCTGCACAGCTATTTTGCAATCGATCGATTGAGCGAGGCCCGCGTTGGCGGCCTGCAGCGCGTGCGCTATTCGGACGAGACGCCGCAAGATGCCTTGCAGGCGGAAGAGGAGCTGCAATTTTCGGACAAGCTGGACCGCATCTATTACCAGTTGCCGGGCGCCTTGACCCTGCAATCCGGCGGCCATTTGCTGCGCCTGGAGCAGCAGGGCTTCACGGATGCCGTCGTGTGGAACCCCGGCGCGCAGGACGCGGCCGCCCTGCCCGACCTGGCCGACGACGAATACCCGCGCTTCATCTGCATCGAGCCGGCCCTGATCCAGCCCGACCTGCTGGCCGCCGGCGCCGAATGGACGGGCCGCCAGCACATTGTGGTCAGATCCGCCGGGTCTGCCCCCACCTCAATTTGATTCCTTGATGATGCGACCGTTACCGGATTGAACCGGACGCGCATTGAGCGGATACAAACGGCTGAACAGCGCCATCTGCGCCGGCGACGCCTGCACCGACTGCTTCATCACCAGCCACAGCACACCCTCGCTGCACGGCGGCGAAGTCAGCGATCCCATATACGTGTAGTAGTCGCGCCGCGCCGGCAGCATCTCGGCGGGATCGAGCAGGATGGTCGGTTGCATGGTGTCGAATTTTTCCAGCGGCAGGTTGTTCCACACGGTCTGGATGGTCGCTTGCGGCGCGCCCCGTTCCAGCAACAGGGCCAGCACCGCCAGCCGGCCTTCCGCATCGCGGTGCACCAGGTGCACCACCATTTCGAATGCCTTGCCATTGATGCGCTCTTCGGACGGACGGTGGAAATGGAATTGCTGCAGCTCGAACATGCGGTTCTGCACCGTGATGTAATTGCCGCCGCTCACGCCCACCTGCACCGTGTGGCCATTGTCGACCACACTGAACGACGACGGATGGTAGTCAAAGCTGATCTGCTCGAGTTCCACCTTCATGCCATCGCGGATATCGATCGGCGACTGGCGGCTGCCATTGCCGCACTTGGCCCAGTCGACATTGATCTTGCTCCAGTTGGCCGGACCGCTCTCGCCTTCGTACGACCAGTGCGTGCCGCGCGCCACGGGCGGCGGTGGCGGCGGCGCGGCCTTCGCCACGGCGGCGCGCTTGGCGCGGGCGGCGGCCCGGGCCGCCTGGGTGGCGCGCATTTCCGCCAGGCGCGCCGCGATGCGTTCGGACAGGTCGACTTCGGCCGCTTCTTCCTTCTCGCGCGCCGTGGGCGCGACGACGACAGGCGCCTTGGCCTCCTTGCCCTTCACCGATTCGGTCAGGGTTTTCATGGCGGCCGCGCGCGCCGACGCCGACATCGGCGCGGATGCGGCGGCGCTCGCCGAAGCGGGGGCATCTTTGGCGCTTGCCATGGCCGCCATCGCGGCAAGGCTGCAAGCTAACAGGGCGCTCAAATGTCGCATGGAAATCCAGAAAGTGAGAATACCTTCTGGTTTACGGCTGGAAAGCAACAAAACTTGAATCAGCGCAGGAGTAAAACAGAAACAAGACAACGAAAAACGGGATCCGGGGCCGGCTGCGGGCTGTGCCGCAGCGCGCTGGCCCCGGATCCATGCGGCCTTACGCCGACTTGCCGACCATGCGCTTGTAGAGTTTCCACAAGCCGCCCAGTACCACCGGTACGACGGCGGCGCCGACACCGATCAGCACGATCAAGGTCAGGTGGTCGCGGATCCATGGAATATTGCCGAAGAAGTAGCCCGCCGTCACCAGACCGACCACCCACAACAGGGCGCCCGTCACGTTGTACATCTGGAAGCGCGCATGCGTCATGTCGGAAATGCCGGCCACGAACGGGGCGAAGGTGCGCACCACCGGCACGAAACGGGCCAGGATGATGGTCTTGCCGCCGTGCTTTTCAAAGAATTCATGCGTGCGGCGCATGGCATCCTTGTTGATCCAGCGGTAATCATGGGTAAACACCCTTTGCCCGATGGCCTCGCCTATCCAGTAATTGAGCGTGTTGCCCGTGACGGCGGCCGTCACCAGCAAAGCGATCAGCAGGCCCAGGTGCATCTGTCCCGTCGCGCAAAACGCGCCGGCGATAAACAATAAGGTATCCCCAGGGAAGAAAAACAGCACCACGAGGCCTGTCTCGCAAAAAATAATGGCAAACAGCACCGCATACACGAGAGTACCGTACTGCTCGATCAAGAGGCCCAGCGTCTTGTCGACATGCACGATCATGTCGAGGAATTGCACAAAATCCATATATTTTTCCCTAAAGGTAGCGGCGGAATCATACACCACCCGGCCAGCGCAACGGCAGTCCCCTGGCCGATATTTCGTGATTAATTCGGCAGCGCCCTTGGCGGCGTGGCATTTTAAGTAAAGGTTAAGGAAACGCCATATCGGCAGGCAACTATCAGGATTGCCATCTGTAATGTCTTTACAGCGAAATATTGCCATTCCGGTATACACTTTCTGCACGGCGCAACCCGCGCCCACCAGGAGAAAACATGTATCGACACCCATTGAGCGGCCTGACCATGGCCACCGTACTGGGCCTTGCACAGCTGACCGCCCACGCGGCGCCTGTCCAGATCAGGGCGCCCGCCGAACTGCCCGCCAAGGCGACCTTGGCCGACGTGATCAAGGCCTCGAAACCGTCCGACTGGCGTGCGCTGGACCCGGACAACACCCTGTACCTGGACATTCCCGCCGGCCGCGTGGTGATCGAACTGGCGCCCGACTTCGCACCGAAGCACGTGGCCAACATCAAGGCCCTGGTGGCGGAACAGTATTACGACGGCCTGGCCATCACGCGCGCGCAGGACAACTGGGTGGTGCAGTGGGGCGATCCGAACGAGAAAAATCCCAAGCCCATCCAGCACGCGCAGCGCACCCTGCCCGGCGAATTCACCGTGCCGTTGAAAAACGTCAAGAGCTTCACGCGCCTGCCGGACGTTGACGGCTATGCGCCGCAGGTCGGCCATTCGAACGGTTTCCCGTCCGCGCGCGATCCGAAAACCGGCACGGCCTGGCTCACGCATTGCTATGCCACCGTGGGCGTGGGCCGCGACAGCGCCAGCGACAGCGGCGGCGGCACCGAGCTGTACGCCGTCATCGGCCAGTCGCCGCGCCACCTGGACCGCGACATCACCGTCGTTGGCCGAGTCGTCTCCGGCATGCCATTGCTGTCCACCCTGCCACGCGGCACGGGCCCCATGGGCTTTTACGACAGCCCCGAGAAAAACGTGCCGATCAAGGCCATCCGCCTGGCCGCCAGCGTGCCTTTGGCAGAGCGCAGCAACCTGGAAGTGATGCGCACCGACAGCGCCGCCTACCAGGCCGTACTGGAAGCCCAGCGCCACCGCGGCGGCCCGTGGAGCAAGGTCACGGCCGGCCACGTCGACCTGTGCAATGCGCCGATACCGGTGCGGGAGGTGGGGAAGTAACGCAACCCGAGGCTAAAGCTGGGGTCAGACCCCCGGGTACGTTGGCGCTGAACTTTGCGTTAGCGGCGTTGAGGGTCTGCCCCCAAATACGGGCATCAGCACAGCAGCGCCTCCCCTTGCGAACCCGTTATAATCAGGGCATGAACGCTCCCATCACGCCCCACCGCCCGATCCAGGCCCTGCCTGACCAGTTGATTTCGCAAATCGCCGCCGGCGAGGTGGTCGAGCGGCCATCGGCCGTGGTCAAGGAGCTGCTGGAAAACGCGCTCGACTCGGGCGCCACGCAGATCACGGTGCGGCTGGAAGAAGGGGGCGTGAAACGCATCGCCATCACCGACAACGGGCGCGGCATCGATAAAGACCAGCTGCCGCTGGCCCTGGCGCGCCACGCCACCTCGAAGATCGCCTCGCTGCACGACCTGGAAAACGTGGGCACCCTGGGCTTCCGCGGCGAAGCGCTGGCCTCGATCGCCTCGGTGGCCGCCGTCACCGTGACCTCGCGCACGGCCGACGCGGCCCATGCGTGGGAAATCGTCGGCTCGCACAATGGCAGCGTCTCTCCGTCCTCGGGCGCGCACGGCACCACGGTCGACGTGCAGGACCTGTATTTCAACACGCCTGCGCGGCGTAAATTCCTCAAATCCGAGCAGACGGAGTACGGCCACTGCGCCGAAGTCGTGCGGCGCATCGCGCTGGCGCGGCCCGACGTGTCGTTCTCGCTGTCGCACAACGGCCGCACCATCGACCAATGGAATATCAGCGAACTGGCCAAGCGCAGCGCCCACATCCTGGGCAACGACTTTGCCGAAGCGCGTCTCGCACTGGACGAGTCGGCCGGCAGTCTGCGCATTCACGGCTTTGCCGGCTTGCCAACGGCGTCCAAGGCGCGTGCCGACGGCCAGTTCTTTTATGTCAATGGGCGCTTCGTGCGCGACAAGCTGCTGGTGCACGCCGTGCGCATGGCCTACCAGGACGTGCTGCACGGCGACCGCTTCCCGTCCTACGTGCTGGCGCTCGACCTCGACCCGGCCCTGGTCGACGTCAACGTGCACCCGTCGAAGATCGAAGTGCGCTTCCGCGACAGCCGTTCCGTGCACCAGTTCGTCTTCCACGCCGTGCAGCGCGCGCTGGCGCAGACATCGGCCACGGCGTTCGGCAGCGTGCCGGCACCGCTGCCGGCCGCTTCCACCCTGGGCGGCGGCGACGCCGGCTCAGCTAACGGCGGCCCCGGCATCTGGCGCCGCGAGCAGACGCAAACGTCGTTCGGCGCGCAATTTACGAATACCTTCGCGCCCGCCTCGCCCGGCGCGGCCCGCCCCTTCTTTGCCGACGCGCCGGGCGTGGCCCAGGACACGGCGGCCTACGGCGCCCTGTTCGGCGGCGGCGCAGGTTCCGCCAACTCGCCGATCACGCAGGTCGAGCCCTACATCGCCTCGCCCGAAGCGATGGCGCGCGAAGAATATCCGCTGGGCTTTGCCCTGGCCCAGCTGCACGGCATCTACATCCTGGCGCAGAATACCAAGGGCCTGGTGCTGGTCGACATGCACGCCGCACACGAGCGCATCCTGTACGAACAGCTGAAAAACGCGCTGCAGGCGCAGGTCTCCGGCCAGGACATGCAGGTGCAATCCTTGCTGATCCCCGTGACGTTCTACGCGGACGCCATCGAAGTGTCGACGGCGAATGAAAACCAGGACACCTTGAAAGCGCTGGGCTTCGATATCGCCGCCCTGTCGCCCACCACCCTGGCCGTGCGCTCGGTGCCGACCCTGCTCAAGAACGCGGACGCGCAAACCCTGGCGCGCGACGTGCTGCGCGACGTGCGCGAATACGGCGGCTCGCGCGTGCTGATCGAGCGCCAGAACGAATTGCTGGGCACCCTGGCCTGCCACACGGCCGTGCGCGCCAACCGCATCCTGTCGGTGCAGGAGATGAACGCCCTGCTGCGCCAGATGGAGAGCACGGAACGCGCCGACCAGTGCAACCATGGCCGGCCCACGTGGGTGCAGGTCGAGATCAACGCGCTGGATAAACTGTTCCTGCGCGGCCAGTAGGTCGGATTAGCGCAAGCGTAATCCGACGTGATGCCGCCGCCGCAGTGTCGGCTTACGCTTGCGCTAAGCCGACCTACACACCACCTTACACGAGTCACCATGCAAACCACCCCACACCTCCCCCTGGCCGTCGCCATCATGGGCCCCACGGCCAGCGGCAAGACGGCCAGCGCGCTGGCCATCGCGCAAGCGATCCCGTCCGAGATCATTTCCGTCGATTCCGCCCTCGTCTACCGCGGCATGGATATCGGCACGGCCAAGCCGTCGCAAGAGGAACTGGCCCAGGTACCGCACCACCTGATCGACATCATCGACCCGCTGGATGCGTATTCGGTGGCGCAGTTCCGCAACGATACCCTGCGCCTGGTGGCGGACATCTCCGCGCGCGGCAAGCTACCGCTGCTCGTCGGCGGCACCATGCTGTACTTCAAGGGCCTGGCCGACGGTCTCGACGACTTGCCCGGCGCCGATCCCGTGCTGCGCGCCCGGCTGGAAGAGGACGCGGCCGCCATCGGCTGGCCCGCCATGCATGCGCGCCTGGCGCAGCAGGACCCCGTCACGGCCGCGCGCCTGGCGCCGCAGGACGCGCAGCGCATCGGCCGCGCGCTGGAAATCATCGCCCTGTCCGGCCAGCCCATGTCGGCCCTGCTGGACCGCCGCGAAAAAACCGTGCTGCCGTTTCAATTGCAATCGTTCGCGCTGGAGCCGTCCGACCGCGCCGTGCTGCACGCGCGTATCGCCACGCGCTTTGACCTCATGCTGAAAGACGACGCCCTGCTCGACGAAGTGGAGCAGCTGCGCCGGCGCGGCGACCTGCATCCGGGCCTGCCCTCGATGCGCTGCGTGGGCTACCGCCAGGCCTGGGAATACCTGGACGGCCGCATCGACCGCGCCACCCTGCGCGAGACGGGCATCATTGCCACGCGCCAACTGGCGAAACGACAACTGACCTGGCTGCGCGCCATGCCGGAACGCATCGTCATCGATTGCCTCGGGACCGATCCGGCCGCGGCCATGCTGGCGCAGATCCGGCCGTTGCTGACGCCGTTACAAAAATAATCATGCCCGTGCCGGCGCGTGAAAAATCCGCACATTTTTTTGCGCCGGCATTGACAAGGAAATGGGAAGACTGGATAATGCTCGGCTGTTGGGTGATATAGCTCAGTTGGTTAGAGCACAGCATTCATAATGCTGGGGTCGGTGGTTCAAGTCCACCTATCACCACCAAAGAACATCGATCAGGTTTGCCCTGGTCAAAACCAGCATCCGGTCTGACCGGTCTGTTTGGTGATATAGCTCAGTTGGTTAGAGCACAGCATTCATAATGCTGGGGTCGGTGGTTCAAGTCCACCTATCACCACCAAGAATTAGCAGCATCGAAAAACCCGCCACTGCCCCGTGCAGCGGCGGGTTTTTTCATTTCCGCATGTCTGTAATGTGCGTACGCAGTTGATCGCGCCGTAGTTTGCCGTCACACTGGCACGATTGCGCCGCAATGACCCGGACTTCACCATGACTTTTGAACTACGATCTGACCTCACTGGAGTGTGAACGCCTCCTCGGCATGCAGGCGCTGCACCAGTTAGAGCGAATCGCGCAGAAGGAGAGTACTGACAGGGTATATAAAACTGCGCAGTGCTAACATCACCTTTCTGTAGCCAGAAAATACATGCTCAGGATTGAATTTGAAGAAGCAAGCGAGTTGCTCTGTGTCAGCTACCAGAACGCAGCCATCAAACTAACACGCGCCTCCACCTACAAAGACGATGATTCATTCGCTGTTTAATATGCACAATTACGTCATACCACGGCAACAACACCTCACCGACACCACTTCAGCTGCTGACCATAGGCATGCCTAACAAGAGTGCCTCGGGTATCACCATGACTTACACCGACTGTCTTAGGCGTATTACCGAGTCTACTCTGTAGCCCCCCCCCACACACACACTTAGAACGCCTAACAAAACCGCTGAATGTATCTCCAGCAGATGAGTATGCAGGCAAGCGAGAGGAATGCCTGATGGATATCGGCACGGCGCTCGTAGCGGATGCGTAATCGGCGGAAGC